>NZ_FOQS01000031.1:0-1036 GCF_900113815.1 Pseudomonas sp. NFPP04
CTGAAGCTTAGAAGCTTTTCTTGGAAGCATGGCATCAACCACTTCGTCACCTAAAAGGTAACTCGTCATCAGCTCTCGGCCTTAAGATCCCGGATTTACCTAAGATCTCAGCCTACCACCTTAAACTTGGACAACCAACGCCAAGCTGGCCTAGCCTTCTCCGTCCCTCCATCGCAATAACCAGAAGTACAGGAATATTAACCTGTTTTCCATCGACTACGCTTTTCAGCCTCGCCTTAGGGACCGACTAACCCTGCGTCGATTAACGTTGCGCAGGAAACCTTGGTCTTTCGGCGTGGGTGTTTTTCACACCCATTGTCGTTACTCATGTCAGCATTCGCACTTCTGATACCTCCAGCAAGCTTCTCAACTCACCTTCACAGGCTTACAGAACGCTCCTCTACCGCATCACTTACGTGATACCCGTAGCTTCGGTGTATGGTTTGAGCCCCGTTACATCTTCCGCGCAGGCCGACTCGACTAGTGAGCTATTACGCTTTCTTTAAAGGGTGGCTGCTTCTAAGCCAACCTCCTAGCTGTCTAAGCCTTCCCACATCGTTTCCCACTTAACCATAACTTTGGGACCTTAGCTGACGGTCTGGGTTGTTTCCCTTTTCACGACGGACGTTAGCACCCGCCGTGTGTCTCCCATGCTCGGCACTTGTAGGTATTCGGAGTTTGCATCGGTTTGGTAAGTCGGGATGACCCCCTAGCCGAAACAGTGCTCTACCCCCTACAGTGATACATGAGGCGCTACCTAAATAGCTTTCGAGGAGAACCAGCTATCTCCGAGCTTGATTAGCCTTTCACTCCGATCCACAGGTCATCCGCTAACTTTTCAACGGTAGTCGGTTCGGTCCTCCAGTTAGTGTTACCCAACCTTCAACCTGCCCATGGATAGATCGCCCGGTTTCGGGTCTATTCCCAGCGACTAGACGCCCTATTAAGACTCGCTTTCGCTACGCCTCCCCTATTCGGTTAAGCTCGCCACTGAAAATAAGTCGCTGACCCATTATACAAAAGGTACGCAGTCACC
>NZ_FOQS01000029.1:0-1452 GCF_900113815.1 Pseudomonas sp. NFPP04
ACTACGAAGCCTTGCTGCCGTGGAACTGCTCACCGGAGATGCCACGGTAAACCGTTGACTCACCTTGGGATAGGTGGGTTTATGGATCGCTTACAGCGGGGTTCGCGAGGTGGTATACGTATTTTTATTCGCCGTTGTGTTTGGTGTTGGGGGTGGGGTTGTTGGTGGTGGCGTGGGGGTGAGGGCCTGATTGCTCATCAGGCTGGGCAGTCATGTTCATTGCTGAATGAAGTACAGACTGGACATGGAGCCTGGGATTTTCTTGGCTTTGCCCAGTTTCAAGTATTCATCGAATTCATGCGCCAGGTACTCTTTGTCGGTGTACTTTTTATATTTTTGCGGCAGCTAATATGCGTAAACATATAACCGCCAGAGGTCAAAACTGTCGACCCTATCATCAGGCCCGCAATCAAAGTCGATGTATAAATTCGATAGGTAAACGCAGCAACCCTTGGGTTTCAGTTTTATCTAGCATGTGTTTTGGAACATTTATTTTTACTCGGTTTTTTCTTGATGTCGGATTGTGTTTTTTGGGGGGTTAGAGTTTGCAAAAATATATATGGCCTTCAAAAGATATGCCTGCTATCCAATCTAAGCCTTCTTGAGTTATGTATGTATGCTGCGGAATCGTCGAAAATATCCTCAATGCTGGGGAGAGCTGCTTGATACCTATTGAATAAGCCTCATCGGTGGCGTCGCCTATAATAATGATGTCCGCTTTTGTGGTGTGTGTGATTTTTTCTGCAAGTGCATCCATTGACGTTTGTGATGTTGCTAAACCCAGATAGATACTATCTTTCAATAAGTTCCATGCGATATTTGTTACGGAGAATGGGATGTTTTGACTGATGTTTTCTACCATGAGGTCATGTTTGACTTTTGTTAGGGTGGTGATTTTTATGTTGATTTTTTTGAAGTCGTCAATGATTTCATCGTCAAGATAGCTCATTACTTTGCAAACCTTTTAATTAGCTGGATCACCAATTTTTCGTCTCCTTCAAATGTAAAATGTGGGCCGTTTTTTTTATGGGTCCATACATTGATATGTGCGCCACTATTTTGGTCGTATTCAACACGAAAGCCAGTTTGTCTATCGGATGTTTGCATTCCTATGGGATCCCCTTTTCTTTTTCCGAATTTTCCTGGCTTTGGTATTTCTGCCCGGAAATTATTTTCTAATAACCACACTAGAGCTTTGTTTAAAGCCTGTTCATAAGTGACTGAGTGAACCACATCTCCTATTTCAGGGGGCGCTTTCTCGTGTGGTTTTTTTAATTTGCTTCTTTGTCCCGGACAATTACCGCGCGCGCAGGCAAATCCTATTGGGTCTATCCAGCCCGTAGGATTAGGCACGTACAGGTACGTGTTAATTCCGCCAGCCAGCTTCACCGGATCCGGCGTCAGGTAACGACCAACATCCGGATTGTAGTAGCGATGGCGGTTGTAGTGCAG
>NZ_FOQS01000030.1:0-1374 GCF_900113815.1 Pseudomonas sp. NFPP04
TAACCAGGAACCGTACCCCAAACCGACACAGGTGGTTGGGTAGAGAATACCAAGGCGCTTGAGAGAACTCGGGTGAAGGAACTAGGCAAAATGGCACCGTAACTTCGGGAGAAGGTGCGCCGGTGAGGGTGAAGGACTTGCTCCGTAAGCCCATGCCGGTCGAAGATACCAGGCCGCTGCGACTGTTTATTAAAAACACAGCACTCTGCAAACACGAAAGTGGACGTATAGGGTGTGACGCCTGCCCGGTGCCGGAAGGTTAATTGATGGGGTTAGCTAACGCGAAGCTCTTGATCGAAGCCCCGGTAAACGGCGGCCGTAACTATAACGGTCCTAAGGTAGCGAAATTCCTTGTCGGGTAAGTTCCGACCTGCACGAATGGCGTAACGATGGCGGCGCTGTCTCCACCCGAGACTCAGTGAAATTGAAATCGCTGTGAAGATGCAGTGTATCCGCGGCTAGACGGAAAGACCCCGTGAACCTTTACTATAGCTTTGCACTGGACTTTGAATTTGCTTGTGTAGGATAGGTGGGAGGCTTTGAAGCGTGGACGCCAGTTCGCGTGGAGCCATCCTTGAAATACCACCCTGGCAACTTTGAGGTTCTAACTCAGGTCCGTTATCCGGATCGAGGACAGTGTATGGTGGGTAGTTTGACTGGGGCGGTCTCCTCCTAAAGAGTAACGGAGGAGTACGAAGGTGCGCTCAGACCGGTCGGAAATCGGTCGTAGAGTATAAAGGCAAAAGCGCGCTTGACTGCGAGACAGACACGTCGAGCAGGTACGAAAGTAGGTCTTAGTGATCCGGTGGTTCTGTATGGAAGGGCCATCGCTCAACGGATAAAAGGTACTCCGGGGATAACAGGCTGATACCGCCCAAGAGTTCATATCGACGGCGGTGTTTGGCACCTCGATGTCGGCTCATCACATCCTGGGGCTGAAGCCGGTCCCAAGGGTATGGCTGTTCGCCATTTAAAGTGGTACGCGAGCTGGGTTTAGAACGTCGTGAGACAGTTCGGTCCCTATCTGCCGTGGACGTTTGAGATTTGAGAGGGGCTGCTCCTAGTACGAGAGGACCGGAGTGGACGAACCTCTGGTGTTCCGGTTGTCACGCCAGTGGCATTGCCGGGTAGCTATGTTCGGAATAGATAACCGCTGAAAGCATCTAAGCGGGAAACTAGCCTCAAGATGAGATCTCACTGGAACCTTGAGTTCCCTGAAGGGCCGTCGAAGACTACGACGTTGATAGGTTGGGTGTGTAAGCGCTGTGAGGCGTTGAGCTAACCAATACTAATTGCCCGTGAGGCTTGACCATATAACACCCAAGCAATTTGACTACTCTAACGAGCATCAGATTGCGGTGTGTGAAGACGAAA
>NZ_FOQS01000026.1:0-3043 GCF_900113815.1 Pseudomonas sp. NFPP04
GCCAGGATCAGCAATGCCGGGGTACCGGCGCCGTTGCCAAGCATGATGCCAATCGGGAAGCCACCGGCGATCACGCTCAACGGGCTCGCCGCCGAGACCACAAAGAAAATGATGAAGCCCACGCCCAGGGCGCCACGCTTGAGCTCCGTGGAGCTGTTGACCGGGATAGATACACTCATTTTTTTGACCTTATTGTATGAGGCAGTCGCTGTTGGATTGGGCCCGATCAAACGGCATCGGTGCCCTCTGGCGTTGTTGTTTTGGTTGCACGCTGAATTTGATCCTATGCCCGCCCCTGAGCCGCTCGCTATCCCAAATCGGTAGCATCCGAAGCGCCGCCCCAAAACAGGTCAAGCCACCCACGGCGTGCCCACAGGGTTTGCCGATTCGGGATAGCCGCTTATCGCGTCCCGCCGCATGCTCGCGTCACCCCGCCCTTCTCCCGGATGCCTTGCGTAGGAACCTCAGCCATGCGTTCAATTCACCTCACCCTCCAATGGCGCATCACCCTGCTGAGCGGGCTGTGCCTGCTGGTGGTGGTCGGCGCGCTGATCGGTGCCGGCCTGTACCAGAATCAACAGAGCGCCGATCTGCTCAAGCAGCAGAGCAGTCACCTGCTCTGGCAAGCCGCCGAGGCGCGCCTGCAGGCCCAGGCCGTTGCCCATGGCCAACACGTGGAGCGCTTTTTCAATGACAGCGCCCTGGTAGGCGAAGGGTTCGCCGAGCAGGTCCTGCAACTGCGCGAGCAAACCCTCGAGGGCCGCCTCAGCGCCGCGCAATTGCGCGAAGCGCTGGTCAGCGTGACCCGCCAGGCCCTGCTCAAACAGCAGCACGTGCTCGGCCTGTACGTGGTGCTGCTGCCTGGCGCGCTGGCCGGCGCAGACGCCGAGTTTGTCGGGCAACGCGCCCTGGCCGGCAATGAAACCGGGCGCTTTGCGTTGTACTGGTCACAGAGCCTGCCGGGGCAGCTGGTGCAGAATGTGCTGACCGAAGAACAGATCACCGCCAACCATGCGCTCCCTGGCGCCGACCCGGACACCGATTGGTACCGCTGCCCCCAGACGCAACGGCGCACCTGCGTGGTGGAGCCCTACACCAGCCAAGTGGAAGGTCGCGATGTACTGATGAGCAGTATTTCCGTGCCGCTGATCGCCAACGGCCAGGTACTCGGCGTGGTCGGCATGGACGTCAGCCTCGACACCCTGCAAAAGCTCGCCGCCCAGTTGGGCCAGGATTTGTATTCGGGCGCCGGCGAAGTGAGCATCCTGTCGCCCGCCGGCCAGATCGCAGGACGCAGCGGCGCCGTCGCGGGGGACACTGTCGATATCCGCCAGCCCCTGCAGGTGGTGGACGGCAACCCCGGCTGGCACCTGCAAATCAAAGTGCCGCAAGCCCTGGTGCAGGCTCCCGCCCGGCAGATGCAAAGCGAGCTGGACAGCAAAAGCCGCGCCGCCAACGGTTTCAACCTTGGCCTGGGCCTGCTCGCCAGCGGCCTGGGTATGCTGCTGATCTGGGTGACCGCCTACGGCGTGACACGCCCACTGCTCAAGATGGTCGAATTGCTGGATGCCATCGTTGAAGGCGACGGCGACCTCACCCAACGCTTGCCCGCCGGGCGGCGCGACGAACTGGGCAGGCTGGCCGGTGGCTTCAACCGTTTCCTGGACACCTTGCAACCGATGATTCGCGCCATTCAAACCGCCGCCCGCGACACCCGGGACAGCGCCGACACCTCCTCGGGGGTTGCCCGCGACGTCAGCACCGGCATGCAACGCCAGTACCGCGAAGTGGAGCTGGCGGCCACCGCCCTGCATGAAATGAGCGCCAGTGCCCAGGAGGTGGCGCGCCACTCCCACAGCGCCGCCGATGCCGCCACCGCCGCCGAAAGCGCGAGCCGATCAGGCCAGGCGGTGTTCGCCACAGCCGAGCGCAGCATCGAGGCGCTCGATCAGCGCCTGGACGCCACGCTCCAGCAAGTCACCGCCCTCGCCGACAGCAGCCGCCAGATCGGCCAGGTGCTGGATGTCATCAGCAGCATTGCGCAGCAGACCAACCTGCTGGCGTTGAACGCCGCCATCGAGGCCGCCCGGGCCGGCGAGCAAGGGCGGGGTTTCGCGGTGGTGGCCGATGAGGTCAGGCACTTGGCGAGCAACACCCAGCGCTCGGTGGAACAGGTACGCACGGTGATCGAAACGCTGCAACAGCTGAGTGAGGACGTGGTGCACAGCACCCAACTGAGCCGTGATCAAGCCAGCGGCAGCGTGGTCCAGGTGCAACAGACCCGCGCCGCGCTGGCGGGTATTTCCCAGGCCGTGGATGTGATCGAACAGATGAACCAACAGATTGCCAGCGCGGCCCTGGAGCAAAGCACAGTGGTGGACGACATCAGCCACCGGGTCAGCGATATCCGGGGCATCAGCGAAACCCTCAGCCAGCGCATGCACGAGGCCGCGAAGGCCAGTGATGCACTGCGCGAAATGGCCAGTCACCAGCAGCAGCTGGTGGGCCATTTCCGGGTTTGACGGGGGAGGAGCCAGCTGCAGGGCACGCCTTAGAGCTTGTGGCTGCCCAACGCCCGGAAGCGTTCCGGCGACGCCTTGCGCAAGCGGGCCGCCAGGTACACACCGCCCAGCAGGGCCAGGGGAATGATTGCGCAGAGGCCATAGGACAGGAGCTGGCTGGCCCCGGTCAGCACATCGAAGTGCACCACCGCCAGCGCCAGCACTGCGAACAGGGCCAGGCAGGAGAAACCGGGGAAAATCCGTGCACGCCAGATCCCCACCTTGAGTTCGGGATGGCGCCGGAAGAACACCAACACCGCGACGGAAGTCAGCGCCATCAGCAAGATCACGCACAACGTGGCCAGGTTCGACAGCCAGGCGAACAATTGCAGGATCGGGTCGGCATCCATCGCAGCAAAAATCAGCACCACCACTGCGGAAATCAGACTCTGCAAGGCCGAGCCCATGTGCGGGCTCTGGTGTACGCGATGGGTGGTGCCCAGCAGGCTGTGCAGCAACCCATCGCGGCCAATCGCATAGAA
>NZ_FOQS01000024.1:0-8409 GCF_900113815.1 Pseudomonas sp. NFPP04
CCCTTACCAGGAGGTCCAAGCAGTGCTTCAGTATGCCTCCACCCATTCGCTCGCTGACGGCTGCAAGGCGATAGCGTTGTCCCACGGGCTTGATGACAATGGCCAGTTCCAACTTGATTTCAATGACGGCAAGTATTTCCCGTTCGAAGGTATACCGATCAACGAGGGCGTCTTCGTGCTGTCATTTCCGAACGCCACGACGCGTCAACGCGAGCTACTGATAAGCCTGACGGACGTTATCCTGCATATTCGCTACACGATTCGCCAAGCAGCCGTGCCTCGCACCGCCACAGTTTCACAGCCCTAGTACCGGCTTGCCAGACTGGACGCGTTGATAGCCAAGGAGAAACCAAGGCAAAAAAAACCTGCATCTCTGCAGGCTTCTCTTTATGTCGCTATCTGGCTCCACGACCTGGACTCGAACCAGGAAGCCAATGATTAACAGTCACTTGCTAGCTGTTAGGCGCACTGGGGCCACGACGAAATGTGGCGCAGAAAATAGGTTAGCTGCATAGCGTGGGTCGCATGAGTGCGTCACGCTAGGAAAGTTAGTCGGGTTGGAGGGGCTTGTCAAAGCAGGACTTTTCAATGACCTGTAGGAAAAGGAGGCGCCCTCTGTCAGTTACCGAGTAACCTTCGGCATTAAGCTAGATACAGAAGGTTGGGCGAAAATTGCTTTACTAATTGAGGGGCAGCTAAAGAGGGACAAGTTCTAGACTACGAATTGATCCAAGCAGTTTCAAATTCTTTCGGGCCGAAAACAACACTTGGTCAACCAATCACGTACCGCGTAACTTTATTATCGAAGATAATAGATAGACAGAATTCCCCAACGACAACTTTTCCTCTCCCATACAACGGTACAAGACCCCAAAAACAAACAAGAAACAGCCCTTAACACTTACAAAGCCTAACCACTAACACCAAGAAATCAGGCCTTTTATACATGCTTAAATCACGTGAACACACCCTACCTTCAACAACTTACCACCTCACAAACTCAAACCTCTACTGATTTTGCAACTACATATAACGCAACACCTACAGAATGCAGAAATAGCCTGTAATGCTTGTCACCACTTGAAAGCTCTTTGCCCTGCTGCATGGCTATAATATCTGAATATCCATATTCAACAAGAGACCCAAGCATTGAAATATCACCATCATCCTTACAACTAAAAAAACTATAACCGGGAAATGGCTGCTTTAAAAAATATGAAACCTTTAAGAAACGAATACTCTTTTTAATCTCTCCAGCACTTGAATTCTCATCATCATAATAAACATCCAATTCAAGAGTTGTTCCCGAATAAAAAATCTCAAATCTATTTTCACCGCCACCAGGCAACAACTGATCGAGATCAAGCAGTTGCCTAGGATTTGACAATTTAATTTTTTCAATCATTTTCTAGCCTTATCTACAGAGCCGCCGTAGTTGTTATTAAGCTGTTGCCTTACCAAATCATCAAAGGTCAAGTTATCATATGCCTTTATTCCTGTCTTATTGGTTCCATACCATGGATTTTTAGGAACGCCTGCCTCTATCAAAGCAGTTGAACTCCTAGTGTTTGCGATAACTTTCTTCCCGTCAATCATTACGTAATCTGATGGAACTTGACTTGGTCGGGATCCCTCAGGGTCAGACACCATTTACCCCATCAACCCGCCATTCAGCGCAAGGCGATTGTCGGCCCGAATTAGATACAGCATCATCACTCGATTCGTTTCGTCACCTACCTCAAACTCAATAAATCCGCCCCGTTTAGGATCCCCTTTATCAATTTTACTTACCACGCAGCGTGACGGTTCGAGGGTGTCGACGTTCCGGAATGCTTAACTTTTTCAGTTTCCGCGTTGACCCCTAAATACTTATCAGCATATTTTTCCGGAGTGCGCTTGTGAAGCTCCCCCAAAATCGACACCAGACTTTCATGAATAGCCAAGTCTGTAGGCTTTATTTTCATAGCATCCTCATAACACTGCAAGGCGCCTTCAAGATCTCCCACCTTAACCAACATCGCACCTAGTTCAAGATACGTATCGACAAATGAAGGTTCGGCTTCAATGGCGGCCTGATAATACTTGAATGCGTCGACAACATTTGACGCACGCTCATTCGATACGCCTGCAAGGAAAAGATATCGAGCTATGACTTGATCAGGGGCCAACTGGGTAGCGACTTCATAATGCTTAATAGCCTGACCAAAGTCACGCTGATAGAAACATATATCACCTAAACATTCAGCACATGCAGAATCAGACAGTGAATGCGAGCAGGCCTTGAAATATTCTATTGCATTTTCGACAAGCCCGGTTGAGAGGTACCGAATCAGTTGTCTCTTAACATCATTAAAATCAGACTCGTTCACAGCTACTCTCCAACTACTCTAACGGGACTGCTCAGGGTCAGCCGCCATTTACTGGGACTAATTGGGATCAGACCCCATTTACCCCTTATCCACAACATTCCAAATAATTTGCTTTGGCGGGCCATCCACACCGTTTTTACATTCAGCTGCTCAACCACTTCAACAGCAGTCCATTTATTTCCATTACCAAAAAGATGCCCGCCAGTAATACCCCTGATCATTGAACCCGCTTTCTTTATAAAAACCATCATAATTGGCAGCATCTGCAATAGCCGTATCAATTTCTCTGAATGAAACCAAACTGCCAAACTGTGAATTTATAGCAGTGATGTCGCCTGCACTTGAGTCGACCTTGAAACCACCAAGACCTGTTCCACTTAGCAGGTTTGACGCTGAACTTAAGCCACTAGTAGCTAGATCATCTAACTTTCTGACAGCGCCACCAGTTGCTTTGGACCCATTAATCCCCACCATAGTAACTGTAAAGATCCGCATCAGGCCAACGTTCGTCGTATGCGGTTAATGTACTTTGTAGGGCCTCACTACGAGGGTCCTCAGAAGGATTCATGTTTGAAATGACAAATTCTTTAATTTCGGGCCACTGAAGCTCACGCATGCAAAATGCCACAACTTCAAATGGAGACCCCCGAGACACTAAAATCAACTTAAATCTATTTATGAAATATTCTTTACAGCCAGGATGTTTTTTTACAAATTCCAAAATATTTATCAAGGACCTCTCATAGGTAATATCTAGCTCTTCACCAAAAGCGGCTATAGCTATATCACAAAGCTCATCAAACTCTTTAATGACGTCATTCATTTCGCCCCCCAAACACCTTTTCTGGAATTGCCAGAATCTGGCACCCAGACTTTTCTATATATTCCTCTCCCATTTCAAACCCTTTTTTAGAAAAAGCTTCTTCTGCTGCGGCTTGAGCAGCCCGACCAGAGGGGTCATAGTATGCTTATGCATTATCAATACATTTAACTTTTCCGCTCACAATTTTACTTATCCCGCAGCAACAACGGGTTTGCCATTCGCTAGGTCAATGTGACCACCACCTACATCATTAAACCTTCGCCCGTTCACTAACTGACCATCCTGAAGAACGACTTAGCTATATCTTTCTGCGCTTTGGGTCAATTTTGTATCTGAGATTAGCGTTATAACAACGGTTGGATGATCTGGGAATTGATTGGAAAAACTAGGCATCGCTTGCTTGTCTACAGAACCCGCTGTGGCTTTTGCACCTGTTCAACCCTTCAATGCTGGCAAAGACAGCACTTCATCGTACTGCGGCCAGTCTTCCCTTGCGCGCTTGAGCACACCTTGCATCAACTTGTCCAACTCAGGCACTGGCTGCTCGGGCGGCAATTGGTCAAAGGGCGCGGTCAGCAGCGGATGATCAATCTTCTGCGGATTGGCTAAACCTTCCCACTGGCGCAGGCGCAAGATATAGAGAATTTCCACGGGCACGCGCTCCAAGTGCCAATCCTGATTGAAGTCGTAGGAATTCTTCTGGCTCTCTTTGCCGGTTTGCCAAGTGTGGCGGTCACACGCGGCCAACAGACAGGGCATCAGGTCGTCGGGGCAGGGAGTGCGCCACTTGGCCAACAAGGCTTCGTAGATGGGTTCGTCGTAAGCATAAGCAGGCCATTGATGCGAGACATCGCCCACCCAATCGGCAAACACACGCAGCATAAAGGCTTGGGCGCGGCGGTGCTCCTCTTCATACTCGATGACCAGTTGATGACCACGGTTGAGCGCCGCATGGGTCAAATAGCCTTGGTGGATGACAGCTTCCTTCCAGCCCAGAATCGCCATAGCGGCCATCATGTTGGCAGCGGTTTGGATACTGTAGTTTTGTTGGCGTCTGTCATTACCTACGGCTTTAGCCAAAACGTCAAACTGCTCCGCCCAAAAAAACAATTGCCAAATACCTACCTGGTAGTAACGCATCCAGTGTGTCAATTCGGAAAGCCATCGCGGGTTTCCCGTTGCAGTGGCAAGTACTTTGTGAGCCCTTGTCACCGACATCCATTCTGCACGAGCATCTGTTGCATTGTTTCTGTTTGGAACCATCATTGAAAGCTTCGGCGAAGCATCCTCGCGGGTAACGTACTCGCGAATACCGGCTATCTCATATTCATCCGAGACATGTGGCCCCTTGGCTATGCGCCCCAGCACACTTTTGTAAGAAGGCCATTTCGGGTTTACGCCCGAGCGCTCGCACTGAATTATTTCTTGGACCATGGTTCCACCTTAAATTCTGCTACACCTGTTTTTCCGGGGGCAGGAACACCGACTTTGACGGTCACGCCTTGGACTTTGACGTTTTCAGAACGCAGCGCTGCTCGCAAAGCATCACGTAATGCTGGGTCCGAATCGGCAATTGAGCTATTACCCAACCACCCTCTCAACCTCGTCGCCGGATCTCCGTGCGGCGTACCGGCCTTACTCACGCCATTCACCGAAGACTTCGCATCCATCACTACCACGGTAATCGTATCGCCATTGATCGCCACCGCGCAGCCATCACAGCCGTGGTTGCTACCGTTCTGCAATGGCTTGAAATTGAGGCCGGTTTTTCCATTGAGGGTTTGAAGGGCCAGTTGCTCGCCCAACACCCCATCATTTACAAGCGAACCGGTCTTCCAATTGGGAATAAAAAAGTGGGACAGATTTATTTTCTATTCAGCCATAGCAAATGAATAACAAATAAATCTGTCCCTTTCTCGTATTCAACCTTTCAGCGCTGGCAAAGACAGCACGTCATCGTAATTTGGCCAGTCTTCTCTGGCACGGTTGAGTACACCTTGCATCAACTCGTCCAACTCAGGCACAGGCTGCTCGGGCGGCAATTGGTCAAAGGGCGCGGTCAGCAGCGGATGATCAATCTTCTGCGGATTGGCTAAACCTTCCCACTGGCGCAGGCGCAAGATATAGAGAATTTCCACGGGCACGCGCTCCAAGTGCCAATCCTGATTGAAGTCGTAGGAATTCTTCTGGCTCTCTTTGCCGGTTTGCCAAGTGTGGCGGTCACACGCGGCCAACAGGCTGGGCATCAGGTCGTCGGGGCAGGGAGTGCGCCACTTGGCCAACAAGGCTTCATAGATGGGTTCGTCGTAAGCATAAGCAGGCCATTGATGCGAGACATCGCCCACCCAATCGGCAAACACACGCAGCATAAAGGCTTGGGCGCGGCGGTGTTGCTCCTCGTACTCAATCACTAATTGATGCCCACGGTTGAGAGCCGCATGGGTGAGATAGCCCTGATGGATGACGGCATCCTTCCAGCCTAACATCGCCATAGCGGCCATCATATTAGTGGCGGTTTGGATGCTGTAGTTCTGGCGCCGTCGATCATTGCCTGCCGCTTTGGCAATAATGTCGAACTGGCCCGCCCAGAAGAACAACTGCCAAATGCCTACTTGGTAATAGCGCAGCCAATGGGCCAATTCCAGAAGCCATTGCGGATTATCTGGTGCGGTTGCCAATACCTTGTGGGCTCGTGTAACGGCCATCCATTCAGAGCTACTACGCGTAACGTTGTCACTATTCGGTACAGGCATTGATGGCTTCGCAAATGCATCACCGCGCTCAACATATTCACGGATGCCGTTCAACTCGTATTCATCTGAGACGTGTGGTCCCTTGGCTATGCGCACCAGCACACTTTTGTAGGAGGGCCATTTTGGGTTTACGCCCGAGCGCTCGCACTGAATTACTTCTTGGTCCATGGTTCCACCTTAAATTCTGCTACACCTGTTTTACCGGGGTCGGGAACACCGACTTTGACTGTTAAACCTTGAACCTTGGCTTTTCCTGAGTCCAACTCCGCTTGCAAAGCATCACGTAAGGCAGGATCAGAGTCAGCAATTGATTTATTACCCAGCTGCCCCTCCAACCGCGTCCTCGGGTCCCCATGCGGCGTACCGGCCTTACTCACGCCATTATTCACCGAAGACTTCGCATCCATCACCACCACCGGGATCCCTCAGGGTCTGCCCCCTATTTTCGCTGGTGATCGTACATGCGCTGGGCGTGACGTTGACCGTCTGCCCTATCGACTCTGATGAGCCTGCATGCAGTGGCGAATTACCTATCTGATGCCCGTTCGGTAGCCCCTGACGATGCGGTGGCGTAGCCGCCGTGTCGGCTGTGGCCAACAAGGACTCCTCAGGGTCAGACCCCATTTACTACGCGGGGTCTTACTGCGCGGATTCTGACGCCGTTTAAACTCTTTATTTGATCGCCCCAGTATACTTGGTTCAAAGTTACTTCTATTGAAACGACCAGTCATGCACCGATATCAATTCGATCTTCTGATTAGACTCATACTCCAAGGGTGCTCTATAGTCGGTAATAAAGCTAATCCCCTCTATATATTCACCATTTTCAATAATCAGAAACTCATCATCCACTTCATTAAAATCCAACTCGTAAAAATCCTCAAGCAGCAGTAGGTCACTGCCAGGCATAACCACTTTAAACTTCCCTTGATAGCCTCTACCAACCACTATCCTATATAGCTTATTGCCCTCCCCAAAATCCAATGAAACCCAGTCATTCCGATAGCTGAAAGACTCCACGACTGCACCTATACCGATGGCGGAGCCCACCGCCGTTCGAACGCCAATCCAACCTGAACTTTCGAGCAAAATTTTATTAAGAGCGGAGTTTGAGTCGTACCACTCCACAGCGCCAATTTTTTCCTGAACACAGGAAAAATCTTCGCCCAAATAAAAACCAGCCGCACTCAAGCCAGGACTCAACTCAGCCATAAGATCAGAAACTAATAAAGTCATTCACCATCACTCCCAGTTTTTCCATTCCCCAGCTTCATATTTTAACCGACTTCCCTGCTTATCATAATACTGCTGATAGCTGGTTATCGTTCCAGGCTTGAAACCTGTGAATAACAATCGACTCCTCTCTAGCTTTTAAAAGCGTTAGCACAACGCGCAACGCCCGCTCATCATTCGAGTCACCGAGACTCCGCGCACCGACCTCGCCAAGCCTAAGACTTCGCCAGCAGAGCAGATTCAAGATCGCTCTCCGGGGCTTAGGGTGAATGTGTGGGGATCCCTCAGAGTCCGTCTGCTTTTTTGATTTATTTACCATGCGGCGTGACGATTCAACGGTATAGACTTTCCGGAACGCCTCATCTTTCAACTGTCGCTTTGGACGCTGAGTACAATAGTCAACGGCCTTTTCGCCAAGCCCGCTTTACCCCATGCGTTGCTAACAGAAACGGGACTCACTAATGCCTAAAGATGATTGATTTTGCGAAGTCTGCATACTTATAAAACCAACTTAACGCAAAAAAAATCGAGAATGGCATTCCCAACCATACAAATACCACATCAAATTCCACCTCAAACCCTGCAGAAATAAACAGGACTGGCAACAATGCCAGCAGGCATCCTATGGAAAGCATTACGACTAAAACACCCGCCGCCATTATTGCCGAGAACATCAACTTACTAATCGTCACCCTTAGCCTCCTCGTAAAAGCCGTAGCCCTTATAACCCACTCCGCCGACATACACACCTAGCGCCGTACCAAACGGGGTTTTCGTGCCTAACAACGTGACTCCCCAGGGTCAGACCCCATTAACCGGTTCAAACAGAACGGGAACAGGCCTATAACCAAGCGGTCCTGGATACGCTGAGCACCCGCTTCAACAGCCAGACGCTCTTCAACTGTAACCGATCCATCACCCACACATTCAAAGCCGCCCATTGAAGCCCGATGCTGCGCTCCCGATCTCTTTCTGGAGCCAGCACCTCATGATGCGTCCCGACGCCAAAGTCGAAAAAGTTTACCTTTACCCCAAGTCCGTGGACTTCCGAAAATCCATCGACGGCCTGGCCGCCCTGGTCGAGCTGGATATCAAGGTGGCCGTCTTCGACCCGGTACTTTTCGTTTTTCTGAATCGCTCCCGCAACCGGGTGAAAATCCTCTATTGGGAGCGCAACGGCTTCTGTCTTTGGCTCAAGCGCCTGGAATCCGAGCGTTTCAAAACCTCGCCC
>NZ_FOQS01000002.1:0-350857 GCF_900113815.1 Pseudomonas sp. NFPP04
CGCTGGATTACAGCCTTAAACGTTGGGCTGCGTTGAGCCGTTATCTGAACGACGGCACGGTGCCCATAGACAATAACCACCTCGAAAATCAGATACGGCCATGGGCGCTAGGGCGAAAGAACTGGTTGTTTGCTGGCTCACTACGCAGTGGCCAACGCGCTGCTGCGCTAATGAGTTTGATCCAGTCGGCCAAGCTCAACGGCCACGATGCATATGCTTATCTGAAGGACGTTCTTACTCGCCTGCCGACGCAGCGGGCGAGTGAGATTGGGGATTTGTTGCCGCATCGATGGCAACCGACTTAGCTGCGCAAGACGGGATGCGTGGACGCTTACGCAAGTCCCCTCCCACATGTTGATCTACATAAATCCAGAGACTGCGTGCATTCCCTTCGTCACCCGTTTACTCAGCGAAAGCTGGCTGAAAGCTTACCCGTCTAGGATCGCCCCCACTGCCGGCAACAGACCGGCTGTTAACAACAACAATGGTGATTCCCGATGTCCGCCCGTACCCGCCTGTTCGCCCCAACTCCACCCGTACGCCTCGTGCCTTTCGTTCTGCGCTGACCGCCACGCGGTTCGCCATTCCCTAGCCGCGCTACGCCTGGAGTATTCCTATGCTGACTTTCCTTGGCTTTGCCATGGTCATCACGTTCATGTTCCTGATCATGACCAAGCGCCTGTCCGCGCTGATCGCCCTGATCATCGTGCCGATCCTGTTCGCGCTGTTCGGTGGCTTCGCACCCGAGATCGGCCCAATGATGCTGGCCGGTATCACCAAGCTTGCGCCGACCGGCGTGATGCTGATGTTCGCCATTCTGTACTTCGCCCTGATGATCGACTCCGGCCTGTTCGACCCGGCCGTGCGCAAGATCCTCAAAATGGTCAAGGGCGACCCGCTGAAAGTCTCGGTCGGCACCGCTGTACTGGCCCTGGTCGTGTCCCTGGACGGTGACGGCGCCACCACCTACATGATCTGCGTGGCCGCCATGTTGCCGCTGTACCAGCGCATCGGCATGAGCCCACGGATCATGGCTGGTCTGATCATTCTCGCCGGTGGCGTGATGAACATGACCCCTTGGGGTGGTCCGACCGCTCGTGCCGCCAGTGCATTGCATGTGGACCCTTCGGACATTTTCGTGCCGATGATCCCGGCGATGGCCGCCGGTGTGGTCGCGATCCTGGCGATCGCCTACCTGTACGGCAAGCGCGAGCGCGCACGTCTGGGCGAACTGCACCTGCAAGGCGATGAGATCGACCACAGCGAGATCAGCGTCTCCCAATACCCGGACGCCCGTCGCCCGAAACTGATCTGGTTCAACGGCGCGCTGACCTTCGCCCTGATGTGCGCGCTGATCGCCGGCCTGCTGCCGCTGCCGGTGCTGTTCATGGTGGCGTTCAGTATCGCGATGATCGTCAACTACCCGTGCCTGCAGATGCAGAAAGACCGCGTCGCCGCCCACTCCGGCAGCGTACTGGCGGTGGTGGGGCTGATCTTCGCGGCCGGTATCTTCACTGGCATCCTGTCGGGCACCGGCATGGTCGATGCCATGTCCAAGAGCCTGCTGGCGGTCATCCCTGATGCATTGGGCCCTTACCTGGCGGTGATCACCGCACTGGTGAGCATGCCGTTCACCTTCTTCATGTCCAACGACGCGTTCTACTATGGCGTACTGCCCGTACTCGCCGAAGCCGCCAGCCACTACGGCATCACGGCTGCAGAAATGGGACGTGCGTCGATCGTCGGACAACCCGTGCACCTGTTGAGCCCACTGGTACCCTCGACCTACCTGTTGGTCGCTTTGGCAGGTATCGAATTTGGCGATCACCAGCGCTTCACCCTCAAGTGGGCAGTGCTGGTATGCCTGTGCATAATGGTCGCCGCTTTGCTGATGGGGATTATTCCGCTTTTCAGCACTCTATAATCCCAAACACCCAACCGCGCGGCGCTGCAGCTTGCGCGGTTTAACACTCGCTTAAAGGAATACACATGGAATGGCTGACCAATCCGGAGATCTGGATTGCCTTCTTCACCCTGACGGCCCTCGAGATCGTCCTGGGCATCGATAACATCATCATGATTTCGATCCTGGTCAGCCGCATGCCCAAGCACATGCAGGCACGCACCCGGATCTTCGGCCTGGCCCTGGCCATGGTCACGCGCATCCTGTTGCTGTTGTCGATCACCTGGGTGATGCAACTGACCGCCGACCTGTTCGTGGTCTTCGGCCAAGGCATCTCCGGTCGCGACCTGATCCTGTTCTTCGGTGGCCTGTTCCTGCTGTGGAAAAGCTCCCAGGAGATGTACCACGCGCTGGAAGGTGAAGACGAAACCCACGACGAGCCGAAGGGCGCCGGTGGCAAGTTCATCTACACCATCATCCAGATCGCGATCATCGACATCGTGTTCTCCCTGGACTCGGTGATCACTGCGGTCGGCATGGTCTCCCACGTGCCAGTGATGGTCGCGGCGATTGTCGTAGCGGTGCTGGTGATGATGCTGGCGGCCGGCACCATCAGCGAATTCATCGACAAGCACCCGTCGTTGAAGATGCTCGCGTTGTCGTTCCTGCTGGTAGTCGGTACCGTGCTGATCGCCGAATCCTTCGATGTGCATGTGCCAAAAGGCTATGTCTACTTCGCCATGGCGTTCTCGCTGGCGGTGGAAGCGGTGAACATCAAGATGCGCACCGCGATCGCGAAAAAGAAGAAACAGCAGGATCCTGTGAAACTGCGCAAAGACATTCCGGGTCAATAAACCCGAGCCAGACAATTAAGGGGCCTGCACAGGCCCCTTATTTTTATCCGCAAAAAGCTGATTTCATGACAGTTTTATTTCAATCCCCACTTTAGCTATGCGATGCTGGCGCAGAGCGCATTCGCCAACTACAGCTTAAGTACAAGACGTAGAGCGGCACGCGGCAACTTTCCTTCGCTCATTTTCGAGCGCACCCACACGGGGGGCCGAGCATGCTGACCTTGCTCAATCTGCTTTCCGCCGTGACCCTGCTTATCTGGGGCACGCATATCGTCCGTACCGGCATCCTGCGGGTCTACGGTTCCAACTTGCGCCAAGTCATCGGGCAGAACATGTCCAAGCGCTGGCTGGCGTTTATCGCCGGTATCCTGGTGACGGCCATGGTGCAGAGCAGCAACGCCACGGCAATGCTGGTCACGTCCTTTGTCGGCCAAGGCCTGATGGGGCTGATGCCCGCCCTGGCGACCATGCTCGGCGCCGATGTCGGTACCGCGCTGATGGCGCGGGTGCTGACGTTTGATTTGTCTTGGCTGTCGCCACTGCTGATTTTTCTCGGGGTGATCTTCTTCCTGTCACGCAAACAGACGCGGGCAGGGCAGTTGGGCCGGGTGGGTATCGGCCTCGGGTTGATCATCCTCGCACTGCAATTGATTGTGGAAGCGGCCGGGCCGATTACCCACGCCCAGGGCGTCAAAGTCATCTTCGCGTCGCTGACCGGCGACATCCTGCTCGACGCTCTGGTCGGCGCCTTGTTCGCGATGATTTCCTATTCCAGTCTGGCCGCCGTCCTGCTGACGGCCACCCTGGCCGGCGCCGGTGTGATCGGCCTGCACGTGGCCATCGGCCTGGTGATCGGCGCCAACATCGGCAGCGGCGTGCTGGCGTTCCTCAGCACCAGCATGCAGAACGCCGCCGGACGCCAGGTAGCCTTGGGCAGCCTGTTGTACAAATTGATCGGCCTGCTGCTGATCATCCCGGTGCTCGACCCGCTCGTACGCTGGATGGATGGCCTGGACTACAGCGCGCAAGGCATGGTCATCACCTTCCACCTGCTCTACAACGTCAGCCGTTGCCTGATCCTGTTGCCGACCATTGGCCCGATGGCCCGCTTGTGTGCCTGGTTGCTGCCTGAGCGCGAAGAGGTGAACGGCAAGGCCAAACCACGCCATCTGGACCTGGCCGCCCTGGCCACACCCAGCCTGGCACTGGCCAACGCTGCCCGCGAGACCCTGCGCCTGGGCGACCTGATCGACAATATGCTCACCGCCATGCTCGAAGTGCTGCGCGGCAAGCAGACCGCGATCACTCAGGAAATGCGCAGCCTCAGCGATGATGTCGAAGCGCTGTACAGCGCGATCAAACTCTACCTGGCCCAGATGCCCCGGGAAGACCTCAGTGAACATGACAATCGGCGCTGGGCCGAGATCATCGAACTGTCGATCAACCTGAAACTGGCCGGCGACCTGATCGAGCGCATGCTGCGCAAAGTCCAGCAGCAGAAAACCTCCCAGCGTCGTCAGTTCTCCGAAGTGGGCCTGGAAGAACTCACCGGCCTGCACAGCCAGCTGATCGCCAACCTGCGCCTGGGGTTGTCGGTGTTCCTCAGTGCCGACCCGGAAAGCGCCCGCCAGTTGCTGCGCGAGAAGCGCCGCTTCCGCGCTCAGGAACGGCGCCTGGCCCACGCCCATGTCAGCCGCCTTCAGCGCAAGATCGTCCAGAGCCTGGAGACCAGCTCCCTGCACCTGGAACTGATTGCCGATATGAAACGCCTGAACTCGTTGTTTTGCAGCAGTGCTTATGTAGTGTTGGAAACGTCTGACACCGGCGCGCTCTCCGCCGAAGATATTGCCGACATCACACATTCGCCCTGAACGTACGGTGGCCCGTGAAGTCAGTTAAAAATGACCTCACTCGCCAGGAAGCTTGTTATGCGTCGCCTGTTGTTCGCTTGCCTGCTCATGGGATCTGCCCACGCCTTTGCCTTTGACCGCCTGCAAGTCGAGGGCTACACCTTGCCCAACGGCCTGCAATTGTTGCTCAAACCCGGCACCGAACGCGGGCATGTAGCGATCCGCCTGGTGGTCGGTGTAGGCCTGGATGACTTCAACTGCGCAGACAAAGAGCTGCCGCACCTGCTCGAACACTTGCTGTTCAGCGGCATCGACGGCGGTGGCGAAGCCGAGCTGGAAGACCGTATGCAAGCCCTGGGCGGCGAGTGGAATGCCTACACCAGCAACGCCGATACCACCTTTGTGATCGAGGCGCCCGCGCAAAACCAGCGCAAAGTGCTGGACCTGCTGCTGGCGATCATCACCCGCACCGAACTGACCGACGCCAATATCAACGCCGCCAAGCGGGTAGTGGAGCGCGAAGACGGCGGCCACTACTCACACCTGCAACGCCTGTTGGACCGCCAAGACCTGGGCCACACCGCCAGCAACCAATTGGCCGTCGAACTGGGGCTCAAATGCGCCGAGCGCGCCGAGGTCGATCACCTGACCCGCGACCAGCTGGAGAACCTGCGCGCACGCTGGTACGCCCCCAACAACATGACCCTGATTATCGTCGGCGACCTCGACAAACTGCTGCCCGCCTACCTGGAACGCACCTACGGCCAACTCGACCCGGTCGACCCCACTGAGCATCCGACGCTGCCGGAAATACAACACGCCGCTGCCAGCCATCGCGAGTTGATCCACGGCTGGGTCGGCAACAGCGCCAAATTGCACTGGTTATTTCCCGAACCGATGCTGGACGAGGGGCATGATGAAACCTACGACCTGCTCAAGGATTACCTCGACTGGGCGCTGTACCGCCAACTGCGTCTCAAGCACGGTTTGTCCTACGGCCCCTGGAGCGAGCGCGAAGTACTCGGCGGTGTCGGTTTCCTCAGCCTGAATGCCGACTTAGAGCGGGAAAACCTCCCCGAAGCGGAACACGTACTCCAGGACCTCAAGGCCCGACTGCTCAAGGACGGCCTCGACCCAGCGGTATTTGCGCGACTGCAACAAGCTGCCATTGCGCGCCAGGCGTGGGCCGTGCAAGGCAACAGCGCCTTGGCCGACTACTACTGGAGCGCGTCCGGCGATTACAACAACGGCCACTTCAGTGACCCGGCCAAGCGCATCAAGGCCGTGAGCCTGGACCAGACCAACCAGGCCATGCGTGAAGTGTTCAAGCAGCCCGGTTACTGGCGTATCGAAAAACCGCTGCTCAGCTACGACATGCTGAGCTGGATCGGCGCCGCAGTGCTGGGACTGATCGCCTTTGTGCTGATCGGCGTGCGGCTTTATCGCAAACGGATTGCGCAATGAGGCACCGGACAACGGCCTAAGACGTTATTCTGTCTTGGATTTTTTCCTATAAGACTGTGAACCGCCGAATGCCAAACCTGACCCACTTAATCCAGCGCATCCTCGAGCTGATCAAGCGCTACCCAGGGGTGATTGCACTCGGCGGTTTTATCTCAGGCGTGGGCAGCTTCATCCTGGTGGATCGCCAGCAGGGCATGGCCAGCTGGATTGCGGTGATCATGCTGGTGAGCTGGCTGTGGCTGATGCTGGAAAACAGCTTCACCCAGCTGTTCACCAGGATTTTCAAGCGCGAAATCCCCGAACCGCTGTTGCGCTACGCAACCCAGATGATCCACCAGGAAAGTCTGTTTTTCGTGCTGCCGTTCTTTTTCGTCACCACCGCGTGGAACAGTGGCCAATCAGTATTCACGGGCTTGCTTGGCGCGGCGGCGCTGATCTCGATCACCGACCCGCTGTACTACAAGTGGCTGGCGCCCAAGCGCTCGCTGTTCCTTGCACTGCACACCTTTACGCTGTTCGCGGCGCTGCTCACCGCGTTGCCGATCATCCTGCACCTGACCACCGCCGAGAGTTACAAACTGGCCCTCGGCGTGGCCATGGCACTGTCGATCCCCAGCCTGGCGGTAAGCCTGCCGCTGCGTAGCGTCAAAGGCTGGGCGATGCTGCTCGGGGTCACCGCCGCCATCGGCTGCGCCGGGTGGTTCCTGCGCAGTTGGGTGCCTCCGGCCACGTTGTGGATGACCGAAGTGGCCATCAGCACCCAACTGCAGGACCGCACACCAGGCGACGATCTCAAGGAAGTCACTGCCGCCCAACTGCGCAGCGGTGGGTTGTACGCCTATACCGCGATCAATGCGCCGCGTGGACTGGATGAACGCATCTACCACGTGTGGAAATTCAACGGCCAAGAGGTCGACCGCATCGCCCTGGATATCCATGGCGGGCGCAAAGAGGGTTACCGCGCGTGGACCCACAAACAGAATTTCCCGGCCGACGCCGTGGGCCGCTGGCAGGTACGGGTGCTGACCGAAGACGGGCAGGTGATCGGTGTGCTGCGCTTCAAGGTGACGGACTCAGCACAAACGGACAACCCAAAGTAGGCCGTATCGTGCTATTACGTAGGAATTGTGGATAGCCAAACAAGCTCGGAGCTTATGACCCCCCCTACAACGGCCGGCGCAGCCCACCTCGATACGTCCACCACCCCGCCACAACTGCGGATTACGGGGGACTGGACGCTTGCCCATTATGCCAGCCTGAAAAAGCTGTCGGACAAGCTCGACGGCCAATACGACGCCGGCGCGCGCATCGACCTCAACGGCCTCGGCGCCCTGGATACCGCCGGCGCCTCGTTGCTGGTGGAACTGCTGGGACCGACCCGCATCGAGCAGTCCGCCGAGCAGACCGATTGCAGCTTGTCTGCCGCCGACCGCGCGCTGCTCAAGACCGTCTACCGTTCCCTGAATGATTTTTGCGTGCCGGAAAAAGCCCCGGAAGAAGCGGCGGGCATTCAGGTTCTGGCACGTATCGGCCGTGCGGTGGACACGGTCTGGCAGGACACCAAGAAACTCCTGGGTTTCGTCGGCCTGATTCTCGAAACCTTCGCCCGTAGCATCTTGCGCCCCAAGCGCTGGCGCGTGACGCCCATGGTTGCGCACCTCGAACAGGTCGGACTGGATGCCGCGCCCATCGTGGCTTTGCTGACGTTCCTGGTGGGTGCGGTGGTGGCCTTCCTCGGCGCCACGGTGCTCAAGAGCTTCGGTGCGACGATCTTCACGGTAGACCTGGTGGCGTTCTCTTTCCTACGGGAATTCGGCGTCTTGCTCACCGCGATCCTGATCGCCGGCCGCACCGCCAGTGCCTTTACCGCACAGATCGGCTCGATGAAGGCCAACGAAGAAATCGACGCGATCCGCACCCTGGGCCTGGACCCGATGGAGCTGCTGGTACTGCCCCGCGTGCTGGCGCTGCTGGTGGCGCTGCCGATGCTGACGTTCCTGGCAATGCTCTCGGGCATCATCGGCGGCGGCGTGGTGTGCGCGGTGGCCCTGGATATTTCGCCGGCGATGTTCCTCTCGCTGCTGCAATCGGACATCGGCGTGCAGCACTTCCTCGTGGGTATGGTGAAAGCGCCGATCTTTGCGTTCCTGATCGCTGCGATTGGTTGCCTGGAAGGCTTCAAGGTCAGCGGCAGCGCCGAATCGGTCGGTGCCCACACCACCTCCAGCGTGGTGCAATCGATCTTTGTGGTGATCGTGATGGATGCCGTGGCCGCGCTGTTTTTCATGGAGATGGGCTGGTGAGTCGTCTACACCGAGCGCCCAGTGAGGCGGTGATTGAAGTGCGTGGCCTGTGCAATCGCTTTGGCAGCCAGAGCGTGCATGAAAACCTCGACCTGGATTTGTACAAGGGCGAGATCCTCGCAGTGGTTGGCGGCTCCGGCAGCGGCAAGTCGGTGCTGTTGCGCAGCATTGTCGGCCTGCGTCGTCCCAGCGAAGGTGAGGTGCGGGTGTTCGGCAAGAACCTGCCGAGCCTGCCGGAGCACGAACGCTCTTTGGTGGAACGACGCTTTGGCGTGCTATTCCAGAAGGGCGCGTTGTTTTCCTCGCTGACCGTTACCGAAAACGTCGCGCTGCCCTTGATCGAACACGCCGGCCTCAGCCGCCGCGACGCCGAGCACTTGGCCGCCGTCAAGCTGGCCCTGGCCGGGCTGCCATTGTCGGCGGCGGACAAATATCCGGCGTCGCTGTCCGGCGGCATGATCAAGCGCGCCGCCCTGGCCCGCGCATTGGCGCTGGACCCGGACATTCTGTTCCTCGACGAACCCACGGCGGGCCTCGACCCCATCGGTGCAGCGCAATTCGACCAACTGATCCTGACGCTGCGCGATGCGCTGGGCCTGAGCGTATTCCTGGTCACCCACGACCTGGACACGCTGTACACCATTACCGACCGCGTGGCGGTGCTGGCACAGAAGAAAGTGCTGGTGGCCGATGCCATCGATGTTGTCTCGGAAACCGACGACGCGTGGATCCACGAATATTTCCACGGCCCCCGTGGCCGCGCGGCATTGGATGCCGCTCAATCGCTCAACGAGGTATGACATGGAAACCCGAGCCCATCATGTGATGATCGGTCTGTTCAGTGTGATCGTGGTGGTCGGCGCGATGCTGTTCGGCCTGTGGCTGGCCAAGTCCAGCGTCGACAGCGCCTTCCAGGACTACGAAGTGATCTTCAACGAGGCGGTCAGCGGCCTGTCCCAGGGCAGCTCGGTGCAGTACAGCGGGATCAAGGTGGGCGACGTGATCAGCCTGAGCCTGGACCCCAAGGACCCGCGCCGCGTGCTCGCGCGCATCCGCCTGGCCGGGCAGACGCCGATCAAGGAAGACACCCAGGCCAAGCTCGCCCTGACCGGTATCACCGGCACCTCGATCATCCAGCTCAGTGGCGGCACCCCGCAGAGTCCCGAGCTCAAGGGCAAGGACGGCAACCTGCCGCAGATCATCGCCTCGCCATCGCCCATCGCGCGCTTACTGAACAACAGCAACGACCTGATGACCAGCGTCAACCTGCTGTTGCACAACGCCAATCACATGTTCTCCCGCGAGAACGTCGAACGCCTGAGCAACACCCTGGAGAACCTGCAGCAAACCACCGGCGCGATTGCCGACCAGCGCGGCGATATCAAGGTGGTGATGCAGCAACTGATGCAGGTGAGCAAGCAGGCGACTGCGGCGCTGGAACAGACCACCGTGCTCATGCGCAACGCCAATGGCTTGCTCAACGAACAAGGCAAGCAGGCCTTCGGCAGCGCCGAGCAGGCCATGAAATCCCTTGAACAAAGCACCGCGACCATCAACACCTTGCTGACCAACAACAAGGACTCGGTGAACAGCGGCATGCAAGGCCTAAACGAACTTGCGCCGGCCGTGCGCGAGCTGCGCGAAACCCTCGGTTCGCTGCGCGCCATCTCCCGCCGCCTGGAAGCCAACCCCAGCGGTTACTTGCTGGGCAGCGACAAGAACAAGGAGTTCACGCCATGAAGCGTGCTTACACAATGATCGCCCCTTTGGCCCTGGCGCTGGTGAGCGCGTGTTCGATTCTGCCCAAGGCCGACCCTTCGGATGTGTATCGCCTTGCCGCGGCGCAGACCGCCAGCCAGGGCGCGCCGGTCAGCTGGTCACTGCGTGTGAACAAGCCGCAGACCAGCGAGTTTCTCGACAGCCCGCGCATTGCCGTGGTGCCCACTGGCGACCTGATCAGCAGCTATGCGAACTCGCGCTGGAGCGATCCGGCGCCGGTGCTGTTGCGCAACCGCTTCATGGACGGCTTCCAGCGTGATGGCCGGGTGACGCTGCTGAGCACCGATGACACCAACCTGCAGTCCGACTACGAACTGGGTGGGCAATTGCAGGCGTTCCAGAGTGAATATCACGGCGGAGCGGTAGAGGTGGTGATTCGCCTGGATGCGCGGCTGGTACGCGGCAGTGATCAACGGATCGTGGCCAGCCGACGGTTTGAGGTGAGGCAGCCGGTGAGCGACACCAAGGTGCCGGCGGTGGTCGCCGGGTTTGGGCAGGCGGGGGATCAGTTGAATAAGCAGGTGGTGGATTGGGTTGTTCAGCAAGGCAATAGTGCAGCTAAACACTGAGGGCCTCATCGGGGGCAAGCCCCCTCCCACATTTGAATGTGTTCACAGATCAACCTGTGGGAGGGGGCTTGCCCCCGATAGCAATCCGAGCCTTAACCAAAGAACCAATAGCACACCGCAATCGCCGCAACGACGCCGGCCAACTCCGCCAGCAACGCACAGCCCACGGCGTGCCGCGCGCGCTGGATGCCCACCGAGCCGAAATACACCGCCAACACATAGAAAGTGGTCTCGGTACTGCCCTGGATCGTCGCCGCGACCAGTGCAGGGAAGCTGTCCACGCCCTGGGTCTGCATGGTCTCGATCAACATCGCCCGCGCGGCACTGCCGGAGAACGGCTTGACCATCGCGGTCGGCAAGGCATCGACAAAGCGCGTGTCCATGCCCGTCCAGGCGACCACATGGCGTATGCCTTCAAGGCCGAAGTCCAACGCGCCCGACGCTCGCAACACCCCCACGGCGCAGAGCATCGCCACCAGGTACGGCAGCAGGTTCTTCGCCACGTCGAAGCCTTCCTTGGCGCCTTCGACAAACGCCTCGTAGACCTTGACCTTGCGCAGCGCACCGATCACCAGGAACAGCATGATCAGGCCGAACAAGGTGAGGTTGCCAAGGATCGAGGACAGCCCGGCCAGCGCCGTGGCGGAGAGCGTCGCCAACAACGCCATGAAACCACCCAAGACCAGCGCACCGGGGACCAGGTACGCCAGCACCACCGGGTCCCACAGCCGCAGGCGCTGCATGATTGCCACCGAGAGCAGCCCCACCAGTGTGGACGCACTGGTTGCGAGCAGGATCGGCAGGAACACCAGCGTCGGGTCCGCCGCGCCTTGCTGGGCGCGGTACATGAAGATGGTTACCGGCAACAGCGTCAATGAAGACGCGTTGAGCACCAGGAACAGGATCTGCGCGTTACTGGCGGTGTTGGGGATGGGGTTGAGTTCCTGCAAGGCCTTCATGGCCTTGAGCCCGATGGGGGTGGCGGCGTTATCCAGGCCCAGGCCGTTGGCGGCAAAGTTGAGGGTGATCAAGCCGATGGCCGGGTGGCCGGCGGGCACTTCCGGCATCAAACGGCGGAACAGCGGGCCGAGGGCCTTGGCCAGCCAATCGACGATCCCGGCTTTCTCTGCGATGCGCAGAAAACCCAGCCACAGCGTCAGGGTGCCGAACAACAGCACCATGACTTCCACCGACAATTTGGCCATGGCGAAAATGCTTTCGACCATTGCCGCGAATATCCCGGCGTTACCGCCGACCAGCCATTGCGCCAGTGCCGACACCATTGCCACGACAAAGAAGCCAAGCCACAGGCCATTGAGCATCAGTTGAATCCCCCCGAAGAATGGGGCGAATGATAGCGGGGCTGGCAGAAACGACAAACCCCGGAATTTTCCGGGGTTTGTCTTTAAGCCGTCACGCTATCAGCTGCGGGTGGCCTGGGCGGCCGGCGCGGCGGTCTTGGTGCGCCAATGCGGCAGCGAGTTCCAGTAGCGTTCGCCCTTGGCGTCGTCGTACATGCCTTCCCAACGGGAGATCACCAGCACGGCCAAGGCATTGCCGATCACGTTCAGTGCAGTACGCGCCATGTCCATGATGCGGTCGACACCGGCGATGAACGCCAGGCCTTCCAGCGGAATGCCCACGCTGCCCAGGGTGGCCAGCAGCACCACGAAGGACACACCCGGTACGCCAGCGATGCCTTTGGAGGTGACCATCAGGGTCAGCACCAGCATCAGTTGCTGGCCGATCGACAGGTCGATGCCATACAGCTGGGCAATGAAGATCGCCGCGATGCTCTGGTACAGGGTCGAACCGTCGAGGTTGAACGAGTAACCGGTCGGCACCACGAAACTGCAGATGGCTTTCGGCGCGCCGTAGGCTTCCATCTTCTCGATCACACGCGGCAGCACGGTCTCGGAACTGGCGGTGGAGTAGGCCAGTACCAGCTCATCCTTGAAGATGCGCATCAGCTTGATCACCGAGAAGCCGAACAGGCGGGCAATCAGGCCGAGGATCACGAAAGCGAAGAACAGGATGGCGACGTAAACCAGGATCACCAGCTTGGCCAGCGGCAGCAGCGAGGCAAAGCCGAAGTTGGCAACGGTCACCGCGATCAGTGCGAAGACCCCGATGGGGGCGTACTTCATGATCATGTGAGTGACTTTGAACATGCTCTCGGACACGCCCTGGAACATGGTCACCAGCGGCTCACGCAGCTCAGGCTTGAGGCTCGACAAGCCAAGGCCGAACAGCACCGAGAAGAAGATGATCGGCAGCATCTCGCCACGGGCGACGGCGGCGAAGATGTTCGACGGGATCAGGTTGAGGATGGTCTGGATAAACGCATGCTCATGCTGCACTTCGGCGGCGGTGGCGGTGTACTTGGAGATGTCGACGGTACCCAGGGTACTCATGTCGATACCCGCGCCCGGGTGGAACAGGTTGGCCAGCAGCAGGCCGACCACGATAGCGATGGTGGTGACGATTTCGAAGTAAAGGATGGTTTTGACGCCGATGCGCCCGAGTTTCTTCGCATCACCCACACCGGCAATGCCGACGATCAGCGAGGAAATCACAATCGGGATCACGATCATCTTGATCAGGCGGATAAAGATATCGCCCGCTGGCTGCAATACGTTGCTGATCCACCAGGCTTTTTCAGCACTGAAATGGTTAAGCACTGCACCGATTGCGATCCCCAGCACCAAACCGATGAGGATCTGCCAGGCGAGGCTTAGCTTTGCCTTCTTCATGTCATTACCCTTACTTCAAGTGAACTTAAGGCAAATGCGCCAGCCGCAACGCTCGAGAGCGAAAAAGTGTGTGCATCTGCCTCCATGGAAGGTCACCGCAGCATGGCCGAAATGGCTTACTGGCAGGCGAAAAAAGGCGCAACTATTCCCATGCAAGGGTTCGACGTCTAATGCCGTAAACGCCTACCCTATGCCGAATCGGCATGAGATTTTTTAATAATAACTGTCCGAACGGTCAGTTCAAATGTGACATTTTGTCCGACAAAAATGCCGTGAACCGGCCAAACCCGGCTCGCTCAGAGATACGGGACGTCTCTGGGGACCTGGCGGAAATGCCTGAGAATTCCATCATTTAGTGTCGGAAATGTCCTATGGCACCCACGAAAATTTATCGATAGATGGTCTACCCGACACACTAAGTAATGTTTGGAGATGAGCAGAAAAGTGATTTGCGACTAAGGGCGGCATGAACAACGGAAGAAGGAGCGTTAAAGCCCGCCGCAAGTTCAGCAAGCCGATGGCTTGTGAACCTGCGTCGCAGCTTTTCGCCTGACCCGGCCCTTGCGCAGGCACTCCCTGTACCCGTAGGTCGCGCCGATCGCAGGTGATCAGAGCAACCCGGCCCCTTGGTCATGCACCGCCCTTGGCGAGCGGTGCAAACAGAAAGAAGCGAGGGCTTCCTTCTATAGACGCCGGCCCCGCAGACAACACGCGTGTCAGACGGAACCTAGTACCAATTCGGATCTTTCTTCAGCTGCTCCATCAGCAGCTTCTGCATGCCTTCATCCGGTTTACCGATAAAACGGTAATCGGCGTGCCGCGTTGGCGACTTGTCCTTAGGCAGACCGGCCGGGACTTCCACCAACATGGCGTAGGCATCTTCCTTGTCGAGGCTGAAGGCAACGATCAGGCGCTTGTTCAGGCAGGTGTCCGCAGTTTCGCAGAGCGGCCCGACCAGATACTTGTCGCCATCTTCTTCCACGGCATTCATTTGCTCAGCGGTGCCGGACAGGTTTATCACCCATTCCGGCAGGCGCTCTTCTTTCTTCACCACGCCTTGCCAGGTCTCACGGTATTGCGGGTCCGCGCTGAGCAATTCGTTGGCTCGGGACTGGCCGTCGTTGGCAGCCATCGCCAAGCCGCTGCCGCCCAGTAGCAGGGCGACAGTAATGGCTTTGAAGGACAAAGTGGTCATTTTCAGCCTCGGCCGCGACGACCAAAGAAGAAGGAAGCGATGAACATCACCAGGAACACCACAAACAGAATTTTTGCGATACCCGTGGCAGTGCCCGCGATACCACCGAAGCCCAGGACTGCAGCCACAATGGCGATGATCAGAAATGTGATTGCCCAACTCAACATGGTGATTCTCCTTATGCTTCTTTATAGAGGTAACAGCGGTAGTGCTTTGCGGCCACGAAAGTGGCCTTTTGGTGCCTAGAACACCCAACGCTCCTGGGATGGCAGCTCACTCAGGAAAGACTCCTGGTCAACCATCCGCAGTTGCGGGGCTGTTGCATCGGCAGCAACACTGCCAACGGAACGGAAATGGGTCTGGGTCATGGACGGACGTTCAAACTGGGGGATCTGCGGCTGACTCTGCTGCCAATGTTGCAACTGCTGGCCACCGATCAGCGTGACCATCAGGGCCAGGCTGGCAAACAGGCCTTGCTGCAAGCGCAGTGGCGATACACGCAGTTGGCTGAGGCTTTGGCGAGTCATGCTGTTGTTCTCCCGCATTTTGATTATTCGTTGGAAGAGCTATTGCAGAGCGCGTGCCAGTTTTTTTACAAAATAAAACCCAATAAAATCAGATGGTTATGAACTAAAGACTCATGCACCCTCCAGCATCCTGCACGATGCCCCCGTGGATGCCGTGCGAAATGCACGATGGCCAGCGGTCGGGTCGAGGGATAGAAAACGAAGAGGGTGTTGCCGAAGTGGCAAGACGGCATGAAAACGGCATCAGACGGGGCTTTGTAGGAAGTGATGCAGATACCTGCACGACACTGCTATTTATCGATCAGAATAAACCATGCAACTTGCCCGATTATTCCGGGACTAAACACCATCATTCATAGTTTAAGGAGCGCGGGACAGATGGAATCAGCCAAGGAACTTCAAGGCCGCATTCTTTTAGTGGACGATGAGTCTGCGATCCTCCGCACCTTCCGTTATTGCCTGGAAGATGAAGGCTACACCGTCGCCACTGCGAACAGCGCGGCCCAGGCCGACGCCTTGATGCAACGCCAGGTATTCGACCTGTGCTTCCTGGACTTGCGCCTGGGCGAAGACAATGGCCTGGATGTGCTGGCCCAGATGCGAATCCAGGCGCCCTGGATGCGCGTGGTGATCGTCACCGCCCATTCGGCAGTCGATACCGCCGTCGATGCTATCCAGGCCGGCGCCGCTGACTACCTGGTAAAACCCTGCAGCCCCGATCAACTGCGCCTGGCCACCGCCAAGCAGTTGGAAGTGCGCCAACTGTCTGCGCGGCTCGAAGCCCTGGAGGGCGAAGTGCGCCAGCCGAAAGACGGCCTCGACTCTCACAGCCCATCAATGATGGTGGTGCTGGAAACGGCGCGCCAGGTGGCTGGGACAGATGCGAACATCCTGATCCTTGGCGAGTCAGGCACGGGTAAAGGCGAACTGGCCCGCGCAATTCACGGCTGGAGCAAGCGTTCGAAGAAATCCTGCGTGACCATCAACTGCCCCTCTTTGACGGCAGAACTGATGGAAAGCGAGCTGTTCGGCCATAGTCGAGGGGCGTTTACCGGCGCCAGTGAAAGCACCCTGGGCCGCGTCAACCAAGCGGACGGCGGCACGCTGTTTCTCGACGAGATCGGCGACTTTCCCCTCACCTTGCAACCCAAGTTACTGCGGTTTATCCAGGACAAGGAGTACGAGCGCGTGGGCGACCCTGTCACCCGCCGTGCCGATGTGCGCATCCTCGCCGCCACCAACCTGAACCTGGAAGACATGGTGCGTGACGGCCGCTTCCGTGAAGACTTGCTGTACCGCCTCAATGTAATCACCTTGCATCTGCCACCGTTGCGCGAGCGCAGTGAAGACATCCTGACCCTGGCCGACCGGTTCCTGGCGCGCTTCGTCAAGGAATATGCCCGACCAGCACGCGGTTTCAGCGATGAAGCGCGCGAAGCGCTGCTCAACTACCGCTGGCCGGGCAACATTCGCGAACTGCGTAACGTGGTGGAGCGCGCCAGCATCATTTGCCCGCAGGAGAAGGTGGAAATCAGCCACCTGGGCATGGCCGAACAACCTAGCAACAATGCTCCACGCATTGGCGCGGCACTCAGTCTGGACCAGTTGGAGAAAGCCCACATCGGCGCAGTGCTTGCCACCAGCGATACCCTGGACCAGGCGGCCCGCACCCTCGGCATCGACGCGTCGACCCTGTACCGCAAACGCAAACAGTACAACCTGTGAGCTGTACTCTATGAAGTTAGCGATGAAGTTGCGCACTCGATTATTCCTGAGCATCTCAGCGCTGATTACCGTTGCCCTGCTGGGTTTGATCCTGGGCCTGGTAAGTGTCATGCAAATGGCCAAGACCCAGGAGTCCCTGATTCGCAGCAACTTCGTCACCCTGGACCTGGGCCTCAAGCTACGCCAGAGCCTGGGCGATCAATTGATCATGATGCTGGAAGACCGGCCGGACCCAGAGGCGCTGCAATCCTCGGAACGGCGCTACTTCGACCTGCTGGATCAAGGCATTGCCCATGAACAGCGCGACGGTCGCGGGACGGGCTTCAGTCAGGCCCGAGGCCAATATCAGGCGCTGCTGGAGGCCTTTGATCAATCCCAGCAACCGACGCCGCCGCCCGGCGCCAAGGACAAACTCACCGACACCTTCAACACGCTGCGCAATGGCCTGATCGCCGAACACAAGCAGGCTTTGGAAAACATCAGCAACAGCGAGCACAAGTCCCGCGAACGCGCGTTATTGGTCGCCGGATTACTGGGGTTGGTGGGGCTTGCCGTGCTGATCATCGGGTTTGTGACAGCCCATGGCATCGCGCGGCGTTTTGGCGGACCGATCGAAGCGCTGGCCAAAGCGGCAGACAAGATCGGACAAGGGGATTTCGAGGTGACGCTGCCAATCTCCTCGGCAGCAGAAATGAACCAGCTGACCCGCCGCTTCGGCATCATGGCCGAAGCTCTGCGCCAGCATCAGGCGACCAATGTGGATGAACTGCTGGCCGGCCAACAGCGCTTGCAGGCTGTGCTCGACAGCATCGACGATGGCTTGCTGATGATTGACCGCCAAGGCCGCCTGGAGCATCTCAACCCCGTGGCTCAGCGCCAACTGGGCTGGGACGAGGAGCGCCTCGGCCAAGGCCTGGGCGAAGCCTTGTCGCGTCCGGAGCTGGATGAGCAACTGCACCTGGTGCTGCGCGGCGGCAACCTAGAGCGGGCGCCGGAGGATCTGGAAGTGGAGGTCGAGGGCGAACTGCGCCTGCTGACCTACAGCCTGACCCCGGTCAGCCATACCCAGGGACATATTCTCGGCGCAGTGATGGTGCTGCATGACGTGACTGAACAACGCGCCTTCGAGCGGGTGCGCAGCGAGTTCGTACTGCGCGCTTCCCATGAATTGCGTACGCCGGTGACCGGCATGCATATGGCCTTCGGACTCTTCCGCGAACGTGCGAAGTTCCCGGCGGAGTCCCGTGAAGCGGACTTGCTGGATACCGTCAATGAAGAGATGCAGCGCCTGATGCAGTTGATCAACGACCTGCTCAACTTCTCACGCTACCAGAACGGCCTGCAAAAACTCACGCTGGGGCCGTGCGACGTCACCGATCTGCTCGAACACGCTCGCGCACGCTTCGCCGAGCCCGCCAACGCGCAAGATATCGAACTGCTGGTGGAAGCCCAATCCGACCTGCCTCGGCTGTATGCAGACCAGGTCCAACTCGAGCGGGTGCTCGACAATCTACTGGGCAACGCGCTGCGCCACACTCCCGCGGGCGGGCAGATACGCCTGCAGGCACGGCGCCATGGCGAGCGGGTGATCGTCAGCGTCGAGGATAACGGCGAGGGCATCGCCTACGGGCAGCAGGGGCGGATCTTCGAACCCTTTGTCCAGGTGGGCCGCAAGAAAGGCGGCGCCGGCCTGGGGCTGGCGCTGTGCAAGGAAATCGTGCAATTGCACGGTGGCCGCATGGGCGTGTACTCGCGACCGGGGCAGGGCACTCAGTTCTATATGGCGCTGCCGCTCTAGCTTCGGTTCAACGTACGCAGAATGGCTGCACTTTCTGCATCCGGCGTGCCATCGAACAGCGACGGCCGGAAATGCATCTGGAACGCCGCGATCACATGGCGCGTGGCGACATCCAACTCGCCGGTCTGGGGCGTCTGGTAGCCCAGGCGGGCCAGCTCTTCCTGGAACCAGGTGATGCTTGGCAGCTCGGCGGCGTATTGCACCTGAAAGCGCGCAACGGCCTGCGCATCCGGCCAAACGCCCAACCCTTCGGCGGCCAGCCGCTTCCAGGGGAACAGCGGGCCTGGGTCGAGCTTGCGCAACGGCGCGATATCGCTGTGACCAATAATATTCTTGGGGTCGATACCGTTGCGCTTGCTGATGTCCTTGAGCAACACCACCAGGGACTTCACCTGCGCCTCTGAGTAGGGGTACCACAAGCGGCCCGTAGGTGTGTCCTTGTAGCCTGGGTTCACGATCTCGATGCCAATGGAGCTGGAGTTGAGCCAGGTGCGGCCCATCCACTCGCTTTCCCCCGCGTGCCAGGCGCGCTGGCTCTCGTCCACCAGCTTGTAGATGGTGGCCGAGGCGTCGTCGCCGATCAGGTAATGGCTGCTGACCTGACCATGGGTGAGCAATGCCAGCGAGCGTTCAAGGTTGGTCGAGGTGTAATGCACGATCACGAACTGCACGCGGTTGTCGTGGTTCACCGAGGGGTGGTTGGTGTTTAGGCGAGGGCCGCTGGCACAGCCTGCGAGCACAAGGAACACAAAAGCGAAGTACAAGGATTTCATGGCGGTAGACGTTACGCAGAAGACGATAATGCAACAGTGTAACGTACCGATCGCAAGCCAGCGGTCAAATCACAAAATGGAACATTTTTCAGGCAGCCTGTACCTGGTTGCGCCCCGCGGCCTTGGCCCGATACAACGCTTCATCGGCACGCTTGAGCGCAAGATCACTGCGCTCTCCCGGCTGGAACTGCGCCACGCCCATGGACACGGTGATCGTCACCGGCTCGCCCTTGAAGTGAAACGGGCACGCTTCAATCGCCGCACGCAACACCTCGCCCACGGCCAGGGCATCCGCCAGGGATGAGTCGGGCATCAGCAAGACAAACTCTTCACCACCAAAGCGCGCGATAAAGTCGGTCGGGCGCAGGCGCTTGCGCAGCACGTTGGCGATGATCTTCAGCACCTTGTCGCCGGCGAGGTGGCCGTAGCCATCGTTGATACGCTTGAAGTGATCCAGGTCCAGCATCGCCAACGACAGGTTGTTGCCGTGCTGGTGCCAGGTGTTTACCTCATAATCGAGGCGCTCGCTCCAGGCGGCACGATTGGGCAGGCCCGTGAGCGGATCGATCAACGCCTTCTGGCGCTGCACCTCCAGGTGCTCGCGATAGCCCTGGGCTTCCTGCTCCATGTTGGCAACCCGCTCAGCCAGACCTTTGAGGCGTGCCGCCGTCTCCTGCTCGCGCAGGTCGCGCTGCTGCTGATGCTCATCCATGGTACCGAGCAGGCCCTCAAGGTGACTTTCCAACACGTGCTTGAGGCTGTCCAGGTCGGCAGCTTCCTGCACGCTGCTTTGCAGGCCATCGACCTGTTCGCGGATCTGTGTGTCCAGCTCACGGGCGGCGGAGCGGCTGTCGGCATGCCCCTCGCTGGCGACTTGCAAGTGACCCTGAAACGCCTCGAGCCGTTCGTTGAGCTGCTTGAGGTAAGCCTCGAACTCATGCTGGCCGCTGTCGGTGATCGCCAGCATCAAGACTGCCAGATCGTCGAGGATCGGCAGCAGTTCGTACCAGTTCAAACCATGGGCCAGGCGCTCGCGCATGGCTTCGGCCTGGGGTCGGTGACGTTCGGGCAACGAGAGTTCTTCGAGCAGGCCGAGCAGAGTGTCTTCGATGTGCTTGGCCACGGAGCTGTAGGACGGTTCTGGCGAGTCGGGCAGGGCATAGGCTCCATCCGCTTGCAATTCGTCAGGATCAAGCTCTTCTAGCACCGGTGGAAGCGACAAGCTGCCAATGGTGGTCTCATCCGGGGTCTCGACCTGAACTTCAGGCGTTTCGATTAAGGCTGCGAGGGCGCTTTCCGGTGCGGGTTCTTCGTCTTGAGGCTTGGGCTCGACACGCGCTCCGGGTGTTTCAATAGCGTCGGCTCGAGGCGGGGTTTCATAAACGAAGGTTTCGCTGGAGGGCTCGGCCTCCTGGGCGGGGGCTACGGGCTCGATGACCGGAGCGGCGGTTTCTTGAGGCTGCGGCGCAAAGGCACGCAACGCTTGCGTCAGCTCCTCGGATTGCTCGGACGGCTGTGGCTCGACAGCGACTGGCTTGGTCGCCGCAGGCTGCGGGGCCGGTCGGGGGGTCGATTCGTCCGCCACCGCTTCGTTCGCAATGTCCTTGGCGCCGAACAGGCGCTGCAAAAGCCCAGGGCCTGGTCGCGCGGTTTCGCCGTCCGGCTCCAGGTTGTTCAGTGCCTGGCCCTGCAGGCCGCTCAACTCGCTGAGCAACAGCGGGATCTCTCGCGCCTGGCCGACGCGGCCGTCCAACTGCTTGGCGAACGTCTTCAGCGGCCGGGCCACCTCACGGGGCAATGGAAGTTTCTGTAGTTGCGCGACCAGGGAAGTCAGCGCGGTGCTGATCTGGTCGACCCGGGTTTCGCGGCGCTGCTCCGAATCCAGCACGGCTTTTTCCAGGCGCGGCAGCAAGGCGGCGAGGGCGGCGTCCATATCATCGGTACGGACGACGTCGCGCATTTCCTTCATGCATTGGTCGACGGCGCGGTCAGTGCCCTCAGCCGCCAGCGTGCTGCGCACCAGTCCACGGCGCAGCAGGTCGAGGCGGGCAGCCCAGCGGCGTTCGAGTTTTTCCTGTTGCTCGATGCTCTTGAGGTATTTCTCTTTCCAGCGCTGGGCGTCGTCGCTCATGCAAGGGGTCCGCGGGGGCCAGGGCTCAACGCGGGTAATGCATCAGCCGTGAGCGAACCCGGCAGACGAATCTCTACCGCGACCGGCAGGTGATCGGAGATGGGCTGCGCCAGCACCTGCACACTCTCGAGTGTGAGGGTAGGACTGAGCAGGATATGGTCAAGGCAGCGTTGCGGGCGCCAACTGGGAAACGTGGCTTCGGCTTGCGGCGCCAGTAGGCCGAGGTCGCGCAACGGAGAATTCTGCAACAGGTCGCTGGCGTGGGTATTCATGTCCCCCATCAGCACCTGGTGTTTGTAATTGCCAATAAGCTCGCGGATGTAAGCCAGTTGCATCGTGCGAGTGCGGGCGCCCAGTGCCAGGTGCATCATCACGACCACCAAGGCCTCCGGGCCTTCGCCAAAGCGCACGAGGATCGCACCCCGCCCCTTGGGTCCGGGTAACGGGTGATCTTCGATGACTGAGGGCTTCAAGCGACTGAGCACACCATTGCTGTGCTGCGCCAGGCGCCCGAGGTTACGGTTGAGCTGCTGATACCAATAGGGGAAGGCACCCAGCTGGGCCAAGTGTTCCACCTGGTTTATATAGCCGGAGCGCATGCTGCCGCCATCAGCTTCCTGCAGGGCGACAAGGTCGAAGTCGTTCAGCAGGTTGCCGATCTTTTGCAGGTTGCCAGCACGTCCGTTATGGGGCAGCAGGTGCTGCCAGCCACGGGTGAGGTAGTGCCGGTACTTCTCGGTACTGATGCCTACCTGGATATTGAAGCTGAGCAGGCGCAGGCGGCTGTCTGCCGGCAGGCCCGTGGACTCCAGGTGATGTTCATTGACCTGCGGATCATGCAGGCCAACCACACGTTCGGTACCCCAGCGGCGCATGACGGGCCCCTTACTTGGCTGCGCGCTCTTTGGCGATCAGTTGGTCGGCAACATTGAGGGTCTGCTCAGGACCACCGGAAGTGCCCAGGTCGAAACGGTATTTGCCGTTGACGATCATGGTCGGTACGCCTTGCACGCCATACTTCTGCGCCAGCTCCTTGGCCTGCTTGATCTGGCCCTGGATAGCGAAGGAGTTGAAGGTGGCCAGGAACTTGTCCTTGTCGACACCTTGGGTGGCCACGAAGTCAGCCATTTCGTCCGGCTTGGTCAGGCGCTTGCCTTGCTTCTGGATCGCGTCGAATACCGCTTTGTGGACTTTGTGCTCGACACCCATGGCTTCCAGGGTCAGGAACAGTTGGCCGTGGGCATCCCATGGGCCGCCGAACATGGCTGGAATGCGCTTGAAGTTCACGTCCTTGGGCAGTTTTTCAACCCATGGGTTGATGGTCGGTTCAAAAGCGTAGCAATGCGGGCAGCCGTACCAGAACAACTCCACCACTTCGATCTTGCCGGGTTCGGAAACCGGAACCGGATTGGCCAATTCAACGTAGGTCTTACCGGCTTCAAGCGGCACGTCGGCGGCTTGTGCGGTCATGCCGAAGAGGCTGGCAGTGACGAGAGCGGCGCTGAGGATCAGATTACGCATGCTTTACTCCTGGACAAATAAAGTCGCCTCACGCGACCTTTGTTGTGACAGGTCCGCGCGGGCATGAGTTCGTTAGTGTAACGGCACCGGCCACAAAAAAGGGCGGCCTGGGCCACCCTTTTTATGCTTGCATCGCGGGATTAATCGAGTGTTAACGTTGCGTGCACCTCAGTGCAGGCCCTGGATGTAGCTGGAGACCGCCGCAATGTCCTCGTCACTCAGCTTGCGGGCGATGGTGCGCATGATCGCCGCGTCGCCATCGTTGGTGCGCCCGGCCTCTTCCTTACGGAAATCGGTCAGCTGTTTGGCAATGTAGGTGGCGTGCTGGCCACTCAAGTGCGGGAAGCCGGCGGCGGCAATGCCCGCGCCATTGGGCGAATGGCAACCGGTGCAGGCCGGCAGGCCTTTATCCAGGTCGCCACCGCGGAACAGTTTCTCGCCGCGGGCCACCAGTTTCGGATCAGCAGCTCCCACACTGCCTTTCTGGCTGGCAAAATACGCCGCGATGTCTGCCAGGTCCTGATCGCTGAGGTTGGTCAACAAGCCGGTCATTTCCAGGACCGTGCGCTTGCCGGACTTGATATCCTGCATCTGCTTGGTCAGGTAACGCTCGCCCTGGCCGGCCAGTTTGGGGAAGTTCGGTGCCGGGCTGTTACCATCCGGTCCATGGCAAGCACCACATACGGCGGCTTTCGCCTGGCCCGCTGTAGCGTCGCCTGCAGCATGGGCAACACCGGTGATGCCCAAGGTCAACAGCAGACTCACGATCAGTTTGTTCATCAGCTAATCCAACTACGGCTAAGGGGTTTAAGAGTTATCTACCGGGTTTACTCACCATCAATTCAATGATGGCCTGGTAATCCTCAGTACTGCAGTCCATGCACAAACCACGCGGCGGCATTGCCTTGAAACCCTGGGTCACGTGTAGCACCAGCGTGTCCATGCCCTGCGCCAGTCTTGGCGCCCAGGCTGCCTGGTCACCCCGTCTGGGGGCGCTGGGCAACTGGCCGGCATGGCAAGCCACGCAAACTCGGTTGTACACCGCTTCCGGATCCTGTGTAGCCTGAACGCCGTAAAGCGGGACCAGGGCACCGATAGCGAGCAACCACTTGGTCATACGTCGACCATTTCAGGGTTTGAGAGCGTTCTGCGTTCTAATGCGCAATAAAGGTCTATCGCTCCCGTGAACTTCATCCTTCGCTGGGACAAAGCACACACAAAATCTGCGGCATTATATACTGGCGCTACTGAAACGGAAACGACACCGCTTGCCGCACCCTTTCTCGGCACCGCCCACATCGGAAATCTCATGCAACTCAAGAATCCCATCCTCGGCCTGTGCCAACAGTCCACGTTCATGCTCAGCGCCGCCAAAGTTGACCAATGCCCCGATGACGAAGGCTTTGAAGTCGCCTTTGCCGGTCGTTCCAACGCCGGCAAGTCCAGCGCGCTGAACACCCTGACTCACGCGAGCCTGGCGCGCACCTCGAAAACCCCGGGCCGCACGCAACTCCTCAATTTCTTCAAGCTAGACGATGATCGGCGTCTGGTCGACCTGCCGGGTTACGGTTATGCAAAAGTACCTATCCCGCTGAAGTTGCACTGGCAGCGTCACCTGGAGGCTTACCTGGGTGGCCGGGAGAGTTTGAAAGGCTTGATTCTGATGATGGACATCCGCCATCCGATGACCGATTTCGACCTGTTGATGCTCGATTGGGCGGTCGCCAGCGGCATGCCGATGCATATCCTGCTGACCAAGGCAGACAAGCTGACCTACGGCGCGGCCAAGAACACCTTGCTCAAAGTGCAGTCCGAAATCCGTAAGGGCTGGGGCGACGCGATCACGATCCAGCTGTTCTCTGCACCAAAGCGCATGGGCCTGGAAGATGCTTACACCGTGCTGGCCGGTTGGATGGAATTGGCGGACAAAGGCGCGGAACTCGCGGAATAACTTTTCTGCGGGCAAAAAAAACCCCGGACTTCGTATGGGGAGGGGAAGTTCGGGGTTCAAGTTCCGGACCGCTAGGGCGGGGTCCAGATATCTGCCAACACTTAACACAACATAGGAGCATTGAAGGGCTTCACCACCCATTCAGTAACTCTGAGTAGCAGTTCACGGGTTAAGTTCCGGCAAGTCAGAAAAACTATTTGAAATAACCAACGGCGATTTCCGCACTAAAGCACTCTGCCACCACACAGCGCGGTGGCAGCGCCCGCACGTCAGTGCGCTTCATCCCAGTTATTGCCGACGCCCACTTCCACCAGCAGCGGCACGTCCAGCTTCGCGGCCGCACTCATATGCTCGCGAATCTTTTCGCTGACCTGCGCGACCTGATCTTCGCGCACTTCCAGTACCAATTCATCGTGCACCTGCAGGATCACCTTGGCATCCAGGCCCGAATCGGTCAGCCAGTTGTCCACCAACACCATGGCTTTCTTGATGATGTCGGCCGCCGTGCCCTGCATCGGCGCGTTGATCGCGGTGCGTTCAGCGGCCGCGCGCTCCTGGGGCTTGTTGGAGTTGATCTCGGGCAAGTACAGGCGACGGCCGAAGAAGGTTTCCACGTAGCCTTGATCAGCGGCCTGGGCGCGGGTGCGCTCCATGTACTCGCGAACCCCCGGATAACGGGCGAAATACACATCGATGTAGGCCTTGGCCGTCTTGGTATCGACGCCGATGTCCTTGCCCAGCTTCTGCGCGCCCATGCCGTAGATCAGACCAAAGTTGATCGCCTTGGCACTGCGGCGCTGGTCGGAGGTGACCTCGCCCAGCTCAACCTTGAACACCTCGGCCGCCGTGGCGGTGTGCACATCCAGGTTGTGACGGAAGGCGTTCATCAAGCCCTCGTCCTTGGACAGGTGCGCCATGATCCGCAGCTCGATCTGCGAATAGTCCGCCGCCAGCAGCTTGTAGCCCTTGGGTGCAACAAACGCCTGGCGAATCCGCCGCCCTTCGGCGGTACGCACCGGGATGTTCTGCAGGTTCGGATCACTGGAAGACAAGCGCCCGGTCGCCGCCACCGCCTGGTGATAGGAGGTGTGGATACGTCCGGTACGCGGGTTGATCTGTTCCGGCAGGCGATCGGTGTAGGTGCTTTTCAGCTTGCTCATGCTGCGGTACTGCATCAGCACCTTGGGCAGCGGATAGTCATCCTCAGCCAGCTTGGCCAGCACTTCTTCGGCGGTGGAGGCCTGGCCCTTGCCGGTTTTCTTCAGCACCGGCAGGCCGAGTTTTTCGTAAAGAATCGCGCCGAGCTGCTTGGGCGAACCGAGGTTGAACGCCTCGCCGGCGATCTCGAAGGCTTGGCGCTCCAGTTCGACCATCTTGTTGCCCAGCTCGATGCTCTGGATACCCAGAAGGTCCTTGTCCACCAGTGCACCCTGGCGCTCGATACGGGCCAGCACCGGCACCAATGGAATCTCGATATCCGTGAGCACGCTCGCCAGGCTCGGGATGGCCGTCAACTGTGCAAACAAAGCCTGGTGCAGACGCAGGGTCACATCGGCATCTTCCGCCGCATAAGGGCCGGCCTGCTCCAGGGCGATCTGATCGAAGGTCAGCTGCTTGGCGCCCTTGCCGGCGATGTCCTGGAAAGCAACAGTGTCGTAGTCCAAGTACTTCTTGGCCAGGCTGTCCATGTCGTGACGGGTTGCCGTGGAGTTCAGCACATAGGACTCAAGCATGGTGTCGAACGCAATGCCACGCACGGTAATGCCCTGCGCCGGGTCGCCGCCGATAGCGCAGTTGGCCAGGATATTCATATCGAACTTGGCGTGCTGGCCGACTTTGAGCTTGGTCGGGTCTTCCAGCAGCGGTTTCAGAGCCAGCAGGACGGTGTCGCGGTCCAACTGCTCCGGCGCGCCGATGTAGGAATGGGTCAACGGGATGTAGGCCGCTTCATGGGGCTGCACGGCGAAGGAGACGCCGACCAGCTGCGCCTGCTGGGCATCGATACCGGTGGTTTCGGTGTCGAAGGCAAACAACTTCGCGTCGTTGAGCTTCTTCAGCCAAAGGTCGAACGTCGCCTGATCGAGGATGGTGGTGTAGGTGGCCTCTGCCGGTGCTACTGCCTCGACGGCTTGCTCGGCAACCGGCGCAGCCTTGAGTTCCACGCGTTTGGCATCGCGCTGGACCTCATCAATCCAGCTCTTGAACTCCAGCAGCGTGTACAACTCCAGCAGCTTCTCGCGATCCGGCTCGATCAGGTGCAAATCATCCAGACCGATATCCAACGGTACATCGCACTTGATCGTCGCCAACTGGTAGGAAAGAAAAGCACTCTCCCGATGTTCTTCCAGCTTGGCCGGCAACGTCTTGGCGCCTCGGATAGGCAAGGTCGGCACAATATCCAACTGCTCATAAAGCTCTTTGATGCCGCCGTTCACGCCGACCAGCAAGCCGGAAGCGGTCTTCGGACCGATACCCGGAACACCCGGGATGTTGTCGGACGAATCGCCCATCAGCGCCAGATAGTCGATGATCTGCTCGGGAGCGACACCGAATTTCTCCTTCACGCCCTCGATGTCCATCGCGCTACCGGTCATGGTGTTGACCAAGGTAATGTGCCCGTCGACCAGTTGCGCCATGTCCTTGTCACCGGTGGAGATCACCACGGGGCGGGCAGCCGCCGCACTGCTGCGCGCCAGGGTGCCGATCACATCGTCGGCCTCGACGCCTTCGACGCACAGCAACGGGAAGCCCAGCGCGATCACGCTCTGGTGCAACGGCTCGATTTGCACGCGCATGTCATCGGGCATGCTCGGGCGGTTGGCCTTGTATTCGGCGTACATGTCATCGCGAAAGGTCCCACCCTTGGCGTCGAACACCACCGCGAACGGGCTGTCCGGGTACTGCTTGCGCAGGCTCTTGAGCATGTTCAACACGCCCTTGACCGCGCCGGTGGGCAGGCCTTTGGAAGTGGTCAGCGGTGGCAATGCGTGGAAGGCACGGTACAGATACGAAGAACCGTCCACCAGGACGAGGGGTGCTTGGCTCATGAGCAGAATCAACCTTTTCGGCGGGTCAGGCGCTAGAATAGCCGGACCAATGACGACAAAGGGACAAGGTTATCATGCGTACATTCAATCGCCTGCTGTTGACTGGCTTGATTGCACTCGCTCCGATGGCTGCCGTGGCGGCAGACGATGCGCCTGGGGGCGATCCGGAAGTGACCATTCGCACGGAAGGCGACAAGACCATTCAGGAGTACCGCCAGAACGGTTTCCTTTACGCAATCAAGGTCATCCCGAAGGGCGCACCTCCTTATTTCCTGGTGCGCGCGGACGGAACCGATGCGAACTTCATCCGTTCTGACCAGCCGGATATGCTGATCCCGTCATGGAAGATCTTCGAATGGAAATGATTTCTTAACTTCAATTGGCGCCGCGCACCGCGGCGCCCGTACTGGCAGTTTTAACCATGTCTGTGTTCACCCCCCTGGCTCGGCCCGAGCTGGAAACCTTTCTCGCCCCTTACGGCCTCGGCCGCCTGATCGACTTCCAGGGGATTGCCGCCGGTAGCGAAAACACCAATTTCTTTATCAGCCTGGAGCAGGGTGAGTTTGTCCTGACCCTGGTCGAGCGTGGCCCGGTTGCGCAAATGCCGTTCTTCATCGAACTGCTCGACGTACTCCACGACGCCGACCTGCCGGTGCCCTACGCCCTGCGCACCACCGACGGCGTGGCCTTGCGCGAACTCAAAGGCAAACCGGCACTGCTGCAACCGCGCCTGGCCGGCAAGCACATCAAGGACGCCAACGCCCAGCACTGCGCCCAGGTCGGTGACCTGCTGGGCCATCTGCACCTGGCGACGCAGGGCGAGAGAGTCCTCGAGCGCAAGACCGATCGCGGCCTGGACTGGATGCTCAGTGAAGGCGCGCAACTGATTTCGCACCTGAACGCCGCACAGCAACGCCTGTTGCAGGATGCTCTGACCGAGATCGCAGCGCACAAGGCCGAGATCCTCGCCCTGCCACGCGCCAACGTGCACGCCGACCTGTTCCGCGACAACGCGATGTTCGAAGGCACGCACCTCACCGGCCTGATCGACTTCTACAACGCTTGCTCCGGCCCGATGCTGTACGACGTGGCGATCGCCCTGAATGACTGGTGCTCGGACGCCGATGGCGTGCTTGATGGGCAACGCGCCAGGGCCTTGCTGGGAGCGTATGCAGGGCTGCGGCCGTTTACCGCGAAGGAAGCCGAGCTGTGGCCGACGATGTTGCGCGTGGCCTGTGTGCGATTCTGGCTGTCACGCCTGATCGCGGCTGAATCCTTTGCGGGACAGGATGTGCTGATCCACGACCCGGCGGAGTTCGAGCATCGACTGATGCAGCGTCAGCGGGTCACCGTGCAACTGCCATTTGCCCTCTAAAAGCCTGTGAGATCAAAAAGTGTGGGAGGAGGCTTGCCCCCTCCCACATTTGGTCGTCGTTTGCTGTCAGAGCGATTCCAGGCAACCCGCCAAGTCGTTGCCCAACTTATCCAGCACTTGCTCGTAGCCTTGAGCGGTAGCCGGGGTATAACCCCCCAGCGCATCCAACTCTGCCAACTTCACCGGCAACCCGGCCACCAGCGTTTCAGCCAGGCGCGGACGCAACGGCGGTTCACTGAACACGCACGTCTTGCCCACTTCCTGCAAACGGGTACGCATCGCCGCGACATGCTGGGCGCCAGGCTGGACTTCAGCGGCCACGCTGAACACGCCGGCATGCTTGAGCCCATAAGCGTCTTCGAAGTAATCGAAGGCTTCATGGAACACGAAATAGGGCTTGCCATCGATCGGCGCAAGACGGGCTTTCAGGCGAGCATCCAGGGCATCCAGGCGCTCGTCGAAGGCCTTCACGTTGCTCTGGTAACGCGAGGCATTAGCCGGATCGGCAGCAGCCAGGTCAGTGGCCATGCGTGCAGCAATAACCCGTGCGTTGATCGTGGACAGCCACAAGTGCGCGTCCAGGCTGCCTGGGCGGTGATCGTGGTCATGTTCGTCGGCTTCATCGGCGTGGGAGTGGCTATCTTCGGCAAAACGGCGCAGCTTCATGCCCGGCAGGTCCTGCACTGCTACCGTTGTTGCCGTACGACCTTTCAACACGCGCGGCAGGAAACTCTCCATGTCCGGGCCGATCCAGTACAGCAGGTCCACCGACTGCACACGCCGTACGTCGGATGGTCGCAACGCATAGTTATGCGGCGACGCGCCCGGTGGCAACAACACCTCCGGAACCGCCACGCCGTCCTGCACCGCCGCAGCAATCAACTGCAACGGCTTGATGCTGGTCAACACCTTGACCTCGGCCTGAGCGGCGCCAGCCATGAACAAACTGGTGACAAATACGACAAAAACGGGAAAAAGTCGGGACACGATGACCACTCAATGGCGTAGGAACGGGTAACATAATAACGTCTCTATCAAATATCTGTCGCCGCTCATGCCTAAAACACCGCTTGCCAGCCGTCCCCACGACCACTCTCACTGCGTGCATACCGCGCTGTCGGAAGCCGACACCCTGTGCACACAGAAGGGTCTGCGCCTGACCGCACTGCGCCGCCGCGTGCTGGAATTGGTGTGGCAGAGCCACAAGCCGCTGGGCGCCTACGACATTCTCGGCGTGCTCAGCGAGCAGGACGGCCGCCGCGCCGCGCCGCCCACCGTGTACCGCGCACTGGACTTCCTGCTGGAAAACGGCCTGGTGCACCGCATCGCCTCGCTTAACGCCTTTGTCGGCTGCAGCCACCCGGAACACGCGCACCAGGGCCAGTTCCTGATCTGCCGCGAGTGCCACGCCGCCATCGAGCTTGAACAAAAAAGCATCAGCGACGCCATCATCAAGAGTTCTGCCGAGGTCGGCTTCCGGGTCGAAGGGCAAACGGTCGAAGTGGTCGGCCTGTGCTCGGGCTGCCAGGGGGCTTGATGAGCAACGCGTTAATCCGCCTGGAGCAGGTCGGGGTCACGTTCGCCGGGCAAAACGTGCTGGATAACATCGCACTGAGCGTGGAGCCGGGGCAGATCGTTACCCTGATCGGCCCCAACGGCGCCGGCAAGACCACCCTGGTGCGTGCCGTGCTGGGCCTGCTCAAGCCCGACACCGGCAGTGTGTGGCGCAAGCCCAAGCTGCGCGTCGGCTACATGCCGCAGAAGCTGCATGTCGATCCAACCTTGCCATTGTCAGTCCTGCGCTTCCTGCGCCTGGTACCCGGCGTAGACCGTGCCCGCGCCCAGGCGGCGCTCAGGGAAGTCGGCGCCGAACAGGTGATCGACAGCCCGGTGCAAAGCATTTCCGGCGGCGAAATGCAGCGCGTGCTGCTGGCCCGCGCCCTGTTGCGCGAGCCGGAACTGCTGGTGCTGGACGAGCCCGTGCAGGGCGTCGACGTCGCCGGCCAGGCCGAGCTGTACAGCTTGATTACCCGTCTGCGCGACCGCCATGGCTGCGGCGTATTGATGGTGTCCCACGATTTGCACCTGGTGATGAGCACCACCGACCAGGTGGTGTGCCTCAACCGCCACGTGTGCTGCTCGGGCCATCCGGAACAGGTCAGCGGCGACCCGGCGTTCGTCGAGCTGTTCGGCAAGAACGCCCAGAGCCTGGCGATCTACCACCACCATCACGACCACGCCCACGACCTGCATGGCGCCGTCGTCGATGACCCCGCCGCCCCTCATACCCACGTTCATGGAGATAGCTGCAAGCATGGCTGATTTTCTGCTCTACGCCCTGCTGGCAGGCTTGGCTTTGGCATTGGTGGCGGGCCCGTTGGGCTCGTTCGTGGTCTGGCGGCGCATGGCCTATTTTGGCGACACCCTGTCGCACGCCGCGCTGCTGGGCGTGGCCCTGGGCTTTCTGTTGGATGTAAGCCCGACCATCGCCGTGACCGTTGGCTGCCTGTTATTAGCGGTACTGCTGGTGACCCTGCAACAGCGCCAGCCCCTGGCCTCCGACACCCTATTGGGCATCCTGGCACCCAGCACCCTGTCCCTGGGCCTGGTGGTGCTGAGCTTCATGCATGAAGTGCGCATCGACTTGATGGCCTACCTGTTCGGCGACCTGCTGGCGATCAGCCCCGGCGACCTTGCGTGGATCCTCGGCGGCAGCGCGGCCGTACTGGCGCTGCTGGTCGCGCTGTGGCGCCCGCTGCTGGCGATTACCGTGCACGAAGAGCTGGCCACGGTAGAAGGCTTGCCCGTGCCGGCCCTGCGCATGGCCCTGATGTTATTGATCGCCGTGGTGATCGCTGTCGCGATGAAGATTGTCGGCGTATTGTTGATCACGTCGCTGCTGATCATTCCTGCGGCCGCTGCCCAGCGCCACGCCCGCTCACCGGAGCAGATGGCGGTGGGCGCCAGCCTGCTGGGGATGCTCGCTGTGTGCGGGGGCCTGGCGTTGTCCTGGTTCAAGGACACGCCGGCCGGGCCGTCGATTGTGGTCACGGCCGCCGCCCTGTTTCTGCTGAGTTTTGTCCTGCCCCGTCGAGGGGTGTAGACTTGCTCGCTTTTTGCGCAAATAGAGAGTCGCAGGAATGAAGCCGTTCACCTCCCGTTATCTGCTCCTTGCCGCATTTTCCCTGCTGCTGGGCGCCTGTCAAAGCACACCGCCCGCCGCCCCCGAGGCCCCGGACGCACGCGCTGCGGCCATCGCACAGCTGGAACAAAACCTGGCCAGCAGCGAACTGGCCACCGCAGAAGACCAGCTAGCGGCGCTGCAAGCCCAGTCGTCCAACGACCCGGCGCTGGAAACCTACCAGCGGCAGTTGGCTGAAGCCTACTTGCAACGCAGCCAGATCGTGCTGCAAAAGGGCGACGTAAACGCTGCGGCGACCGCCCTGAGCCGTGCCCGCGCCCTGATGCCCAAGGCACCCGCGCTGACCGGTGGCGTCAACAGCGCCATCAGCCATGCGCGCAAGGCCGAACTGGACAAAGCCGAAGCCGACCTGAAAGCCGCCGAGGCCAAGCCCGCCGCCAAGGTCATCGACCCCACGGCGCCCAGCACCACCGTGGCGTTGAACCTCACCAACATCGAAGAACTGCGCCATCAGCTGGATGCAATTGCCACCGACGTGGTGAATTACCAATGCGATGTGAGCATCCAGGCGCCGCGCACAGAGGATTACCCGTGGCTGGCCACGTTGCTGACCAAACGGGTGAAGCGAATTGATTCGGGGTATGACCTGAAGATTCACCGGCAGATTCTGAAGAAGATTCCGGCGCAGGTTGTGCTTATTCCGCGCAAGGCGGAATAAAACCATCGGCGGCAAGCCCCTCCCGCACTTTGAATGTATTCACAGCTCAAAATGTGGGAGGGGGCTTGCCCCCGATGACGATCTAACAAACAACCAAAGACTTAAGCCGGAATCGCCTTGGCCTTAGGCTCACGATCCCAGACCCGGTGCTGGGCAATCGCGGCAAAGAATGCCTTGAACGCCTTGGCATCCGACCCGACGATCAGTCCCGCATCCGCCTCAAGCTTCAACAGATCCAGCAATGACTTAGCGTCGTTGGCGACGGTAATCGCCTTCAAGTGCTTGTACGCTTCCAACAGGAAGTGCAACGCCACGCCATCACCACTCAAGGCTTTAACAGAGTGTTTCCCGCCAGGGACAAATACCGCATCGAACGCAATCGACGGCATACCTTCCATGGAGGCATCCACCTTCAGGCTTTTACCATCAGCCGTTTTTACCGGTGCCGAGGTTGGCCCCAGCAGCTTGGCATGTGCGCCCTCGGCTTCCAGTGCCTTCTTCAACGCATCAATTGCAGCACCATCAACGCCGTTCGCGGCAAGAATCGCCACTTTTCGCGTTTTGATATCACCCGGCAGCAGGTTTGCCTGGCTCAATGCCGGCGAACGTTCCGGCTGGGTTTTACGGACAGGCACCGTGCCTTGGGTCGGCGCGGGCAGCCCCAGGTTCTGCGCCACGCGCTTGGCCAGTTCCAGGTCGATGTTGGCCAGGATCTCGTTGACCTGACGCGCGCGGATAAACTCGCGCTCGACCTTGCCCAGCTCAAAGCTGTAAGCCGCAATGATGTGCTCCTGTTCGTGCTTGCTCATGCTGTGGAAGAACAGACGCGCCTGGGAGAAGTGATCGCCGAACGACTCGCTGCGCTCACGGATCTTGTGCGCGTCGATGCGCTCAGGGTAGGACTCAAAACCACCATCCTGCGCAGCCGGTGGCGTTTCCTTCGGCCAGCCGCCATCGATGGAGTTCGGCTCATAAGAGGCTCGCCCTTTATCGATGGTGCTGCGGTGCATGGCATCGCGCTGGTTGTTATGCAGCGGCGTCACCGGTTGGTTGATCGGCAACTGATGAAAGTTCGGCCCGCCGAGTCGGCTGATCTGCGTGTCGGTGTAGGAAAACAGCCGACCTTGCAGCAGTGGATCGTTGGAGAAGTCGATACCCGGCACGATATGGCCTGGGCAGAACGCGACCTGCTCGACTTCAGCGAAGAAGTTGTCCGGGTTGCGGTTGAGCACCATCTTGCCCAGCGGCGTGATCGGCACCAGCTCCTCAGGGATCAGCTTGGTCGGGTCGAGGATATCGAAGTCGAACGCATGCTCCTTTTCCTCGGGAATCACCTGCACGCCCAATTCCCACTCAGGGTAGTCGCCCATCTCAATGGCTTCCCAAAGGTCGCGGCGGTGGTAGTCGGTATCTTTACCGGCCAGCTTTTGCGCTTCGTCCCACACCAGCGAGCAAGTACCCGCCGTAGGACGCCAGTGGAATTTTACGAAGTTGGATTTCCCCTCGGCGTTCACCAGGCGGAAGGTGTGCACGCCAAAACCCTGCATGCTGCGCAGGCTCTTTGGAATGGCACGGTCAGACATCGCCCAGATCACCATGTGCGCCGATTCAGGCTGCAACGAGACGAAGTCCCAGAAGGTATCGTGCGCCGACCCGCCTGTAGGAATTTCATTGTGCGGCTCGGGCTTCACGGCGTGCACGAAGTCAGGAAACTTGATCGCGTCCTGAATGAAAAACACCGGCATGTTGTTGCCCACCAGGTCGAAGTTGCCTTCTTCGGTGAAAAACTTCACGGCAAAACCGCGTACATCACGCACCGTGTCACCCGAACCACGCGGGCCCTGCACAGTGGAAAAGCGGGTGAAGACCGGCGTTTTATGTCCAGGGTCACGCAGGAAACCAGCCTTGGTCAGCGCCGAATGGTTCTCGTAGGTCTGGAAATAGCCATGGGCACCGGTGCCACGGGCATGCACGATGCGCTCCGGGATACGCTCATGGTCAAAGTGCGTGATTTTTTCACGCATGATGAAATCTTCCAGCAGCGATGGGCCACGGGAGCCCACTTTCAGGGTGTTCTGGTTGTCGGAAATCTTGACGCCCTGATTGGTACGCAGGGCCTGACCGGTCGCATCGGAGCGGAAGGCCTCCAGGGCCTGCAGCTTGGCGTTGGTGTTACCACGATCCAGGGTGTCGGTGCCCGCTAGCTCGCTCTTTGGCTTTTTGCTACTCATCAGTCAAAACTCCTTATTCAAAGTGGCCAGAGCGGTCCCCGGCTCGTTTGAGCAAAACCCCAGGCACGGCACCTGGGAAATCGAGTTGCTTAAGTAGTGACTGACGCGGTTTTGTACCGTTCCTTTTTTATGACCTTTGATCGCGTTATTGCCAAATCGCTGGTTGAATACGAAATAAATGCTAAGAAACGCTATACAGACAGGCTAAAATGCGCGCCCGGCTAACCGCTGATCCCTTTTCCATGCGCCCCACAAGGTTCGCTACGTGATCGAGTTTCAAAACGTCCATAAAACCTACCGCGTCGCCGGTAGGGATATTCCCGCGCTGCACGCCACCAGTCTGAGTGTCGAAAACGGCCAGGTGTTCGGCCTCATCGGCCACTCCGGCGCGGGCAAAAGCACCCTGCTGCGCCTGATCAACCGCCTCGAAGAACCGAGCGGCGGCACCATCAGGGTAGATGGCGAAGAAGTCACCGCCCTGGACGCCAACGGCCTGCGCCGTTTCCGCCAGCAGGTCGGGATGATCTTCCAGCACTTCAACCTGCTGGCGTCCAAGACCGTCGCCGACAACGTGGCACTGCCACTGACCCTGGCCGGCGAATTGTCGCGCAAGGACATCGACCTGCGCGTCGCAGAACTGCTCGCCCGCGTCGGCCTGTCGGACCACGCCAAAAAGTACCCGGCGCAGTTGTCCGGCGGCCAGAAACAACGCGTCGGCATCGCCCGCGCCCTGGCGACCAAGCCGAAGATCCTGCTGTGCGACGAAGCCACCAGCGCCCTCGACCCGCAGACCACCGCCTCGGTGCTGCAACTGTTGGCCGAGATCAACCGCGAGCTGAAGCTGACCATCGTGCTGATCACCCATGAAATGGACGTGATCCGCCGTGTCTGCGACCAGGTGGCCGTAATGGACGCCGGCGTGATCGTCGAGCAAGGCTCGGTGGCCGATGTATTCCTGCACCCCAAGCACCCAACCACCAAGCGTTTCGTGCAAGAGTCCGAGCAGGTCGACGAAAACGAGCAACGCGATGACTTCGCTCACGTACCCGGCCGCATCGTGCGCCTGACGTTCCAGGGCGAAGCGACCTACGCGCCACTGCTGGGCACCGTCGCCCGCGAAACGGGCGTGGACTACAGCATCCTCGCCGGTCGTATCGACCGCATCAAAGACATCCCTTACGGGCAATTGACCCTCGCCGTCACCGGTGGCGACATGGAAGCTGCGTTTGCGCGCTTCACCGCTGCTGACGTCCACATGGAGATCCTGCGCTAATGGACGTCCTGTTGAGTTTCTTCGCCAATATCGACTGGTCCGAAATCTGGCTCGCCACCGGCGACACCATGACCATGCTGTTCGGCTCACTGTTCTTCACCGTAGTGCTGGGCCTGCCCCTGGGCGTGCTGCTGTTCCTCACCAGCCCGCGCCAACTGTTCGAACAGAAGGGCCTGTACGCGCTGCTGTCGCTGATCGTGAACATCCTGCGTTCGCTGCCGTTCATCATCCTGCTGATCGTGATGATCCCGTTCACCGTATTGATCACCGGCACTTCGCTGGGTGTGGCTGGTGCGATTCCGCCATTGGTGGTGGGCGCGACGCCGTTCTTCGCACGCCTGGTGGAAACCGCGCTGCGTGAAGTGGACCGCGGCATTATCGAAGCCACGCAATCGATGGGCGCCAGCACGCGCCAGATCATCACCAACGCCTTGCTGCCCGAAGCGCGCCCAGGCATTTTCGCGGCGATTACGGTGACCGCGATTACACTGGTGTCCTACACGGCCATGGCCGGTGTGGTGGGTGCCGGCGGCCTGGGTGACCTGGCGATCCGTTTCGGTTACCAGCGTTTCCAGACTGACGTGATGGTGGTCACGGTGGTGATGCTGTTGATCCTGGTGCAAATTCTGCAAACCGTCGGCGACAAGCTGGTGGTGCACTTTTCTCGAAAATAACGGCCATTGCCGGGGATAAGCCGGCACATGCCCGAACAAGGAGCTTGTTGGATGAAGAAACTACTGGTTGCTTTCGCCGCCGTTGCCGCGTTTTCCGCCCACGCCGAGACCATCACGGTCGCGGCTTCGCCGGTCCCACACGCGGAAATCCTCGAATTCGTGAAACCTGCCCTCGCCAAAGAAGGCGTGGACCTGCAGGTCAAAGTCTTCACCGACTACGTGCAGCCGAACGTACAAGTCGCGGAAAAGCGCCTGGACGCCAACTTCTTCCAACACCAGCCGTACCTGGATGAATTCAACAAAGCCAAGGGCACCCACCTGGTGAGCGTCGGCGCGGTGCACCTGGAACCCCTGGGCGCCTACTCCAGCAAGTACAAGAAGCTGGACGAACTGCCAAGCGGCGCCAATGTGGTGATCCCCAACGACGCCACCAACGGCGGCCGGGCCCTGTTGCTGCTGGCCAAGAACGGCTTGATCACCCTGAAGGACCCGACCAACATCCTGTCGACCATCAAGGACATCACCGCCAACCCGAAAGGCCTGAAATTCCGCGAACTGGAAGCCGCCACCCTGCCGCGCGTACTGACCCAGGTCGACCTGGCGCTGATCAACACCAACTACGCGCTGGAAGCCAAGCTGGACCCGTCCAAGGATGCGCTGGTGATCGAAGGCAGCGACTCGCCTTATGTGAACATCCTGGTGACCCGCGAAGACAACAAGGACTCGGACGCCGTGAAGAAGCTGGTTGCAGCCCTGCACACGCCTGAAGTGAAGCAATTCATCGAAGAGAAGTACAAAGGCGCGATCAAGCCGGCGTTCTGATCTGATTCGATCTCCAACACGCTGAAGATCAAAAAATGTGGGAGGGGCTTGCCCCCGATTGCTGAGTGTCAGTCACTGCATCTGGTGGCAGACCCACTGCTATCGGGGGGCAAGCCCCCTCCCACATTTGTTATGTGTCGCCTGTTACTGACGCTTCAACAACCCCGGCAACTGCGCCACCAGCTTCTGGTTGTTCAACGGCGCACGGATGAACCCGCGCTGAGTCCCATCCGGCCCGATCAATGCCAGGTTGCCGCTGTGGTCGACGGTGTAGTTGGGCTTGCTGGTATCCGCCGGAATGAACGGAATGCTCACCGCATTCGAGACCTTCTGCACCTCCTCCACATTCGCGCCCGTCAGGCCCTGGAACTGCGGGTCGAAGTAGCCCAGGTACTGTTTGAGCTGGGTCGACGTATCGCGGTTCGGGTCCACACTGACCAAAATCACCTGCAACTTATCCACAGCCTCTTTAGGCAGCTCGCTCTTGATCTGGCGCAGCTGGGCGAGGGTAGTCGGGCAAATGTCCGGGCAGAAGGTGTAGCCGAAGAACAATAGGCTCCACTTGCCTTTCAATTCGTTGACCAGCACCGGCTGGCCGTCCTGGTTGGTCATGGTCACCGGCGGCAACTGACGGCTTTGCGGCAACAGGATGATACCTGCGTCGATCAGCGCGGTAGGGTCGCCCTGGCCCTTGCCCGAGAGCACTTTGTTAACGGTCAGGCCCATGATCAGTGCCACCAGGGCCACCAGGATGAAGACAGTCTTTTGAGTTCGAGTCATAGGTTCAACAGTAAGTAGTGGTCTACGAGCAGGGCGATAAACAGCAGCAGCAAGTACCAGATAGAGTACTTGAAGGTGTTGATCGCCGCGTGCGGCCGACCGCCACGGTACAACACCCAGGCCCATTGCAGAAAGCGCCCGCCCAATACCAGGGCGCAGCCGAGGTACAGCAGGCCGCTCATGTGGATCACATAGGGCATCAGGCTCACCGCCAGCAGGGCAAAGGTGTAGAGCAGGATATGCACCTTGGTGTAGTGCTCGCCGTGGGTCACCGGCAGCATCGGGATATCGGCCTTGGCGTATTCTTCCTTGCGATGGATGGCCAAGGCCCAGAAGTGTGGCGGGGTCCAGGCGAAGATGATCAACACAAGCAGCAGAGGCTCGGCGCTGACATGCCCGGTGACGGCGACCCAACCCAGCAAGGGCGGCGCTGCACCGGCCAAGCCGCCGATAACAATATTCTGTGGCGTCGCACGCTTGAGAAAACCGGTGTAGATCACCGCATAGCCGAGCAGCGAGGCCAGCGTCAGCCAGGCTGCGAGCGGATTGGTGAATGCCAGCAACAGGGCCAACCCGGCAACAGCCAGAAACAAAGCAAAGGCCAACGCCGCCAGCGGTGACACCCGGCCCTCCGCCAACGGCCGCTTGTGAGTGCGCGCCATTACCGCGTCGATGCGTCGGTCCACCACATGGTTGACCGCCGCCGCGCCGCCTGCACACAGGGCAATCCCCAGGTTGCCAAACACCAGCACGGTCCACGGCACACCAGCGCGAGTCGCCAGGAACATCCCCACCAGCGAGGTGATGAGCATCAGCACCACCACCTTGGGCTTGGTCAGCTCCAGATAATCACGCCAGATGGCCTGGCCGTGACGTGCGCCGATCAAGGTCGCCATGGCATCTCTCCTTTAAGGGTAACGAGGCCCGATACGTGTTTGCGTGGAATAAAGCGCCAGCCGAACGGCAACTGGTTGCGCACCCGGACCAGACTGGTGCGCGCGTGATAGTTGACCAGTACCAGCGTCAGTAATAACGCCGCACCGCCCGCGTTATGCCCTACCGCAACCGGCAGCGGCAGGTGGAAATACACATTGCTCAGGCCCAGGCAGATTTGCGCCGCCAGGGCGATCAACAGCAAGCCGGCCAACCGCGTCATGCCGACTGCGCGCAACTGCCAGGCCAGGCCTAGCAGCACCAGGCTGACGATGACGGCGCCGATGCGGTGGGTCAGGTGGATGGCGGTGCGCGCCTCGCTGTCCAACTGCCCACCGAGGTAATTGGGGCCGATGTGTTGAGTCAGGTGGAAGCCGTTGGCAAAGTCCGCTGCCGGCCACCACTGCCCATGGCACGTTGGCAAATCGATACAGGCCACCGCCGCGTAGTTGGAACTGACCCAACCGCCCAGGGCAATCTGGCCGATCACCAGCACCAGGCCTGCCGTCGCCCAATATTGCAGGCGCTTGGGCACGATCAGCGCGGGCAATACGCCGGACAAACGCAGGGTCAGCAGGAACAGCAGGCTCAAGGTCGCAAAGCCACCCAACAGATGCCCCGTCACTACCTGCGGCCACAGCTTCAATGTCACCGTCCACATGCCAAATGCCGCCTGGGCGAACACCACCGCCAGTACAAACAGCGGCAGCTTCACCGGCTGGCCCGGATCGCGCCGATGGCTCCACGAACGCGCCGCCAGCAACACAATCAGCAAGCCCAGGGTGCCAGCGAAGTAGCGATGGGTCATCTCGGCCCAGCCCTTGTCCGCCTCCACCGGCGTATCGGGGAAGTGCAGCTCGGCGTGGGCCAGTTGGGCTTCGGTGTTGGGCACGCCGATGAAGCCATAGCAGCCGGGCCAGTCCGGGCAGCCCAGACCCGCATGGGTCAGGCGGGTATAAGCGCCGAGCAGCACAACGATCAGCGCCAGCAAGGTGGCAAACAACGCGAGGCGAAATCCAGGTTTGGCCATGACGATGCCCCTATCCGATGTTCGACAGTTTCAGCAGGTGGCGCAGGTCGTTGAGCAAGTCCTTGCCTTTGACCTTGGTGTCATAGCGCAGCACCAGGTTGCCGTGGGGGTCGACGATCCACAGCTGAGCATCCCCCGGTGCAGCGGCGTTTTTACTGAAGGTCGACAGATCCAGCGGGTAGCGTTGCAGTTGCGGGTACTCGGCCTTGAGCTTGGCGTCATAGTCGCTGTCCAGCGGCTGCGCACTGGCCAGGGCATGGCTGGCGCGGGAGGCATCGCGCCCCAGGCCAATCTGCAATTGACGCGCAAGGTAGACCAGTTGCTGGCAATCGGCGGCGCAGGCGGCGGGCGCGGTGACCAGCAGTTGCCAGCGCTGCTCATCGGCCGGCACGCCAATGTCGGCGCGGGTCTGGCCGTTGCCGATCATCTCGCCGTGGTAGCTGCGGCTTTGCGGCACCCAGAACTGCAGCTTGTACATGAAAGTGGCCAGCGCCATCGGGCCGATCACCATCATCAGGATCAGAATCAGTTGCCAACGGCCTTTGCGCCGATCAGGCACCTCAGACATGTTGGGTGGATTCATGGCCGCTCCCATGGGGCTTCTCCTTTTTGTTGTGCCATCCGAGGTAGAGGTAAAGCGCCAGCAACGCCAGCGACATGGCGAACCACTGCACGGCATACGCCAGGTGTTTTTCCGGCCCCATGGCCACGATGGGCCAGCTGGTTTCGTAAGTGCCGGGGCCGGGCTCGGCACGTAGCTCATAGGCGAAACCGCTGCGGCCCAATTGCGCCCACAACGCGGCAGGGTGCAGCGCCGTCAGCAGGCGTGGCCATTGCGCGCTGACGGGGTCGGCGTGCAATTGGAAGGTTTCGCCAGGGGCGACGTAGACCCAGGCATCCAGATTCATGAGCTGCTCCGGGGTACTGAATACCGGTGGCGTGCGCCGGTCCGGCCAGGGTAGCCAGCCGCGATTCAGCAACAGCCACAGGCCGCTGGCCTGATCGTGGAAGGGTTGCAGCAGCTCTACGCCGGCCTTGCCGTCGCGCATGCGGTTATCGAGAAACACGCTGTGCCCGGCATCCAACTGCCCGCGCAAGCGCACGCGGCGAAAGGCCGGGTCGGCCATGTCATTGAGTTGCGCACTGCTGATCGGCTCCGCTGCGCGCCGCTCGGCATAACTGTCCACCAGCAGCTGCTTTTCATGGCCGCGCGACAGTTGCCAGAACCCCAACCCCACCATCAGGGGCAGCAGTACCAGCACCACTAAGGTGGGTGCGATCCCTGGACGAAAGCGTTTTGCGGCGCTGGCTATACTTGTTTTCATTGCCCGCCCATCCCCGTGGAGCCCGACCATGCTCAAAGCTGCTATTGCCCTGATGCTGATCGCGACCGTCGTGAGCCTGTTCAGTGGCTTGTTCTTCCTGGTCAAGGACGAGGGCAACTCCAACCGCCTCGTCAACGCCCTGACCGTGCGTGTCGTACTGGCCGTGATCACCCTGGCCTTGATCACCTGGGGCTTTTTCAGCGGCCAACTGGTTTCTCATGCGCCGTGGTAAGCCGCCTCACAGCACGTAAACGAAGAAAAACAGCCCGATCCACACCACGTCCACAAAGTGCCAATACCAACTGGCCGCCTCGAAGCCGAACTGGTGCTCGGCATTGAAATGCCCCTTGAGGATGCGCATCAGCATCACGAACAGAATGAGGGTGCCGATGGTCACGTGGGCGCCGTGGAAGCCGGTGAGCATAAAGAACGTCGCGCCATACACGCCGGAGCCCAGCGTCAGGCCCAGCTCTTTATAGGCGTGGATGTACTCCTCGGCCTGGAACCCCAGGAACGCCAGCCCCAACAGCACCGTGATCGCCAACCAGATCTTCAACGCACCGCGATGACCTTTGCGCAGGGCATGGTGGGCGATGGTAATGGTCACGCTGGAGCTCACCAGCAGGATGGTATTGACCAGCGGCAGACCCCACGGGCTGATGGTGCCTTCAGGCGCGGGATACATTTTGGGGTCAGGGTTGTTGAGCAACGGCCAGGCAAACTCGAAGTTCGGCCACAGCATGTGCGCAATGCCCTTGTGACCCTCACCGCCCAACCACGGGCCGGACATGTGCCGCACATAAAACAGCGCACCGAAGAACGCGATAAAGAACATCACTTCGGAAAAGATGAACCAGGTCATGCCCCAACGGAACGAACGGTCCATCTGCGAACTGTACAAACCGGCGCGGCTTTCCTTGATGACCGCACCGAACCAACCAAACAGCATGTAAGCCAGCAGCAGCCCACCGACAAAAAAGATCCACGGGCCATGGGATTCCGGGCGTGCCGCCTTGAGGTCGTTGAACCACACAGCCAGTCCATACACGGTGACCAGCATGCCAATCGTGGCAATTATCGGCCATTTGCTTTGCGCTGGTACGTAGTACGTATCATGAGTCGACATGTATTCGCTCTCCTGATTGAGGGGGCAAACAGTAGCTAGCCGCCGGTATGCACAGCCACCGGCGGTTGGCGCGCAGTGATATCGAACAGCGTGTACGCCAGGGTCAGATGCTTCACATCCTTGGGCATGTCGCGGTCGACGATGAAGCGCACCGGCATTTCGATCCGCTGGCCCGGCTGCAGCACTTGCTGGGTGAAGCAAAAGCATTCGGTCTTGTGGAAATACATCGCCGCTTCGGCCGGGGAAATGCTCGGTACGGCCTGGGCAGTCATCGGCTTGTCGGTCGGGTTGTGGGCCACGAACAGCATCTCGGTCACCGCGCCCGGATTGACCACCACTTCGTCCGCCTTGGCATAGAAATCCCAGACCATGTCGATGGCATTGGTAGACAGGAACTGCACGCGCACCTGGCGCGTCGGGTCGACAACCTGCTCGCCCTCATACTGCCCGGCGGTCTTACCGTTGATGCCGAACGCCTTGCACATCACGTCGTAGATCGGCACCAGCGCAAAGCCGAAGGCGAACATCGCCACCACCAGGATCAGCAGCCGTGTGACCAGGCGCTTGATCGGCAAGTATTCAGCCATGACGCCCACCCAATGTGAATGAGGCCATTGTGGGAGGGGGCTTGCCCCCGATAGCTGTTTTACAGCCAATCATGATGTCGGCTGACACACCGCCATCGGGGGCAAGCCCTCTCCCACATTGGCCGTGTAAGCAGTGCCAAGGCGTGTTCATTTGACCTCCGGCGGCGTGGTGAAGGTGTGGTATGGCGCCGGCGAAGGGATGCTCCACTCCAGGCCTTCAGCGCCATCCCAGGGCTTGGCCGGCGCCGGCGGGCCGCCACGGATGCACTTGATCACGATAAACAGGAAGAAGATCTGCGTGGCGCCGAACATGAACGCGCCGATCGACGAGACCATGTTGAAGTCAGCGAACTGCAGGTTGTAGTCCGGCACCCGGCGCGGCATGCCCGCCAGCCCGACAAAATGCATTGGGAAAAACGCCATGTTCATGCCCACGAAAGACAGCCAGAAGTGCAGCTTGCCGAGGGTTTCGTCGTACATGTGGCCGGTCCATTTCGGCAGCCAGTAGTAGGCCGAGGCGAAGATGCCGAAGATCGCGCCGGGCACCAGTACGTAATGGAAGTGCGCCACCACGAAATAGGTGTCGTGGTACTGGAAGTCCGCCGGGGCAATCGCCAGCATCAGCCCGGAGAAACCGCCAATGGTGAACAGGATCACGAAGGCCACGGCGAACAGCATCGGCGTTTCGAAGGTCAGCGAGCCCTGCCACATGGTGCTGACCCAGTTGAACACCTTCACCCCGGTGGGCACGGCAATCAGCAGGGTGGCGTACATGAAGAACAACTCGCCCACCAACGGGATGCCCACCACGAACATGTGGTGCGCCCACACGATGAACGACAGGAATGCAATGCTCGCCGTGGCGTAGACCATCGAGGTGTAGCCGAACAACGGCTTGCGCGAAAAGGTCGGGATGATCGAGCTGACGGCGCCGAAGGCCGGCAGGATCATGATGTACACCTCGGGGTGGCCGAAAAACCAGAACACGTGCTGGAACAGCACCGGGTCACCGCCGCCGGCCGCGCTGAAGAAGCTGGTACCGAAGTGGATGTCCATCAGCATCATGGTCACACACCCGGCCAGCACCGGCATGACCGCGATCAGCAGGAACGCGGTGATCAGCCAGGTCCAGACGAACAGCGGCATTTTCATCAAGGTCATGCCCGGCGCGCGCAGGTTGAGGATGGTGGCGACCACGTTGATCGCGCCCATGATCGAGCTGATACCCATCAGGTGGATGGCGAAGATAAAGAACGTCACGCTTTCCGGCGCGTAGGTGGTGGAGAGCGGCGCGTAGAAGGTCCAGCCGAAGTTCGGCCCGCCGCCTGGCGTGAACAGCGTCGAGACCAGCAGCAGGAAGGCCGCCGGCAACAGCCAGAAACTGAAGTTGTTCATGCGCGGCAGGGCCATGTCGGGCGCGCCGATCATCAACGGGATCATCCAGTTGGCCAGGCCGACAAACGCCGGCATCACCGCGCCGAACACCATGATCAGACCGTGCATGGTGGTCATCTGGTTGAAGAACGCCGGCTGCACGATCTGCAGGCCGGGCTGGAACAGCTCGGCCCGGATCACCATGGCGAACGAGCCGCCGAGCAAGAACATGGCAAAGGCGAACCACAGGTACATGGTGCCGATGTCTTTGTGGTTGGTGGTCAGCACCCAGCGCATCAGGCCCTTGGCGGGGCCGTGGGCATGGTCGGCGTGACCATGGTCGTCGATCACAGCGCTCATGGTCGTTCTCCTGCAAGCGAGTGGGCGGGGCGGGTCGCGGTCAATGCCATGAGAGAGGTCATTTGCTTTCCGCCTGCTTGATGGCCAGCACGTCTTTAGGCGTGACCATGTCGCCTTTGTTGTTACCCCAGGCATTACGCTCGTAGGTCACCACGGCGGCGATATCCACTTCCGAGAGCTGCTTGCCGAACGCCGCCATCGCGGTGCCGGGCTTGCCGTGGTACACGAGGCTCAGGTGATCGGCGGCGGGACCGGTGGCGATCTTGGAACCCTTGAGCGCCGGGAACATCGGCGGCAGGCCCTGGCCTTCGGCCTGGTGACAGGCCACGCAGGTGGTGTGGTAGACCTTGTCGCCACGGGCCACCAGCTCTTCCAGGGTCCACTCTTTGGAGGTCAGCTCCTTGAGCTTGGCGGCCTCTGCCTTGCGCTCGCCGAGCCAGGTGTCGTAGTCGGCCTTGGACTTGACCTCGACCACGATGGGCATGAAGCCGTGGTCCTTGCCGCACAGCTCGGCGCACTGGCCACGGTAGATGCCGGGCTTCTCGACACGGGTCCAGGCCTCGTTGACGAAGCCGGGAATCGCGTCGCGCTTGACCGCAAACGCCGGCACCCACCAGGAGTGGATCACATCGGCGGCGGTCACCAGGAAGCGCACCTTGGCCCCCACCGGCAACACCAGCGGCTGGTCGACTTCCAGCAGGTAGTGTTCGCCCTTGGTCGCCTGGTTGTGGATCTGTTCGGCGGGCGTGGCCAGGTTGCTGAAGAACTCCACATCCTGGCCCAGGTATTTGTAATGCCATTTCCACTGGTAGCCGGTGACCTGGATATCGATATCCGACTCACTGCTGTCGTAGATATTGATCAGGGTCTTGGTGGCCGGAATGGCCATCGCGATCAGGATCAGCAAGGGCACGACGGTCCAGAGGATCTCCACGGTAGTGCTCTCGTGGAACTTGGCCGCGACCTGGCCCGTAGACCGGCGATGAACGATCATCGACCAGAACATCGCGCCAAACACGATGATGCCGATCACCACACAGATCCAGAATATGGTCATGTGCAGGTCGAACACAGCGTGACTGACTTCTGTCGCCCCTGGCGCCATATTCGTTGTCCAGGCGGCATGTGCCTGGCCGAATACCGACCACAACAGGAGGCCCATCCAAACATGTGGATGTCGCATCATTGCGGGTTCCCCTTATCGTTCTTGTTATCCCGCCGGTTTGCACCTGCGTCGAAGGGAGCGGCTTCCATACTGCTTACAACCGCCTGGCCTTGCCTGCTTATGCAGTCTGGCGTCATCAGCTAATCGCTTACAAATCCGAGTATAGACAGGCTCTGCAACCCCGCAATGTGTAGGGGCAAATGAGTAGAAATGACTGGCTGGAGTCAATAGAACCGGGCACGGAATCGTTTATCCGACGAACGATGGCAATTCGATATAACGCGGGCGCATAACCATGAAATAATTATGACAAATGCGTCTGAGGCGCTCGTATAAACGAGCTACCTTATCTTCTCCCTTTTCCTACGCCTGCATCACTGGAGCTTTCATGAACACCGCCGCATTGCGCGAGCAGATTTCCCGTGCCCATCAACACGAAGCCAGCACTGGCCAGCTTGCCCTGCAACTGGAAAAACAATTGCCGCACCTGCATTCGGCCATCTCCCTGGCTGACGGTGATCGCAACATTGTCATGACCCGCTTTGTCACCGCCTACATCGACTTGGTCCCGGACTTGCTGGACGCCGCCAACGACGTGGCCCGCGAGGCCGGTATCGAAAGCCAGATCAAACCGGTACTGAAAATCGCCGAGCACTTCTTCCTGCAACCGCCTGCCATCCTGGCCGGCCATGAAGGTCTCGATGGCCTGCTGGATGAGGCCTACCTGGCTCATCGCCTGGTCGAAGAGGTCAACGATCTGTATATCAAGCACTTCGGCCAGCCGTTGATTCCGGCCGATACCACGGTGGCCAATGTCATTGCCCATCAGCTGATCGGCGAAACCTTCGCCAACCAGCTGGATGAAGCGGTACACCACGCAGTGGATGAGATGCTCAACGAAGAAAGCTTTGCGCTGGAGTCCGTGGAGGCTTATCGCGAACAGCTCAAGAGCCCCGACACGGAAGCCGCGTGGAAGCGTTGGCCATGCCTGTCGCGACAGCTGGGGGTTGAGTTGGCGCTGGATCAGCCGGCCTGATCCCGCCTTGTAGGAGCTGGCTTGCCGGCTCCTACAGGCGTTGTTTTGCTGTTCAAGCTGGCGCGGAGCCTATCCCCGTCGTCGTCCTCACCCGGCCTTCCAGCCGACGCTTCAACCCGCGCGCCTCGATCACCAACGTCGAGCCCTTGGCCGCATTGGCCCGCCCCCATTCCTCCAGCAATTCCAGGCAGGAATGGTCGATGTAACTCAGGTTGCTCAGCGGAACATGCACGGTCGTCCCGGCAGGCACCGTCGACAAGACTTGAGTCAACGCGGGCACTTTCAGAAAGGTCGCCGCACCGGTCAGGCGCAGTTCCATCTCACCGTCCTGAGGCAGGTCGATCAGGCTGACCTTCAACCGCGAAGCCTTGAACGCCAGCTTGACCAACGTCAGCCCGAAGCCCACCAATACGCCGGTCAGCAGGTCGGTAAAGATGATCGCCAGCGCCGTGGCCGCGTAGGTAAACATCGGCATCCGCCCATAGCGTCCCAGTGCCTTGAAGGCCTTGATGTCGACCAGCTTGATACCGGTGTACACCAGCACACCCGCCAGGCTCGCCACCGGGATGCTTTGCAGCAAACTCGACAGCAACAGCACGAACGCCAGCAGCCACAGGCCATGGAACATCGCCGACAAGCGCGTGGTTGCACCGGCCTGCACGTTGGCCGAGCTGCGCACGATCACGCCGGTCATCGGCAAGGCGCCGACCAGGCCGCAGAGCATGTTGCCCACCCCTTGAGCAGACAACTCCTTGTCGAAATCCGAACGCTGACCGCTGTGCATGCGGTCGACCGCCGCCGCAGACAGCAGCGTTTCAGCGCTCGCGATAAACGCCACGGCAAATGCGGCGATCAACAGTTGGGGATCGGCAAGGTTCAACAGGTCACTGGGGCGTAGCCAGTCGATGGCATCAGCAAGGTTTTCCGGGACTTCGACACGCTTGACCTGCAACGCCAGCACCAGGCTGACAACCGTGGCCAGGCCCACGCCCAGCAAAGCACCGGGCACAAAGCGCAGCTGCTGCGGGCGCAATTTGTCCCAGGCGTACATCACCAGCATCGTCGACAAACCGAGCAACCCGGCCTGCCAGCCCAGGCCACCGCCCAGGGTCGGGATTGCGTCGGCCAGTGCCGCCGGGAAGCCTGCCAGATTGTCGAGCCCCGAAGGCTTGGGCGCGCCGTCGAGCATCACGTGGATCTGCGACAGCACAATCAGCACGCCAATCCCCGCCAACATGCCGTACACCACCGCCGGTGCCGTGACGCGAAACCAGCAGCCCAGGCGCAAACGCCCGGCAACCAGTTGCAGGAATCCCGCCAGCAGCAGGATTGGCCCGAGCATCAGCATGCCGTGCTGGCGCACCAACTCGAACACCAGCACCGCCAGGCCCGCCGCCGGGCCACTGACTTGCAACGGCGAGCCCGCCAACCAGCCCACCACCAGGCCACCGATAATCCCGGTAATCAAGCCTTTGGCCGGGGGCATGCCAGAGGCGATCGCAATCCCCATGCACAAGGGCAGGGCGACCAGAAACACAACCACGGAAGCGAGCAGCTCCCTTGGCAATACAGCTTTCAATTGAGCAGCACGCATGATGACTCTCCCGAGGCATTCGCCGGGCGCGGTAAAGCCTGGCTGCGTCCATGGCAGCCACCGCTTTACCCGGCAGGGAAGTGTGTTAGAAGCGCGCTTTAGGCGTCGCGCAAGGGATCGGTCCGTCGCCGCTCAACGGTCGGAACGTCGACTGGTCGGCATCGTAGGCGCGGATTTCACTGGTCTCGATGTTGTAGATCCAACCGTGGATAAACAAATGACCATTGGCCATGCGCGAAGCCACGGAGGGGTGGGTGCGCAAATGTTGCAGTTGGGCGATGACGTTTTCTTCGGTGAGCACCTTCATGCTCTCGCCTTCATTGGCACAGTCGCAGTTGTCATGGACCATGGTCTTGGCAACCTCGGCATGCCGCAGCCAGGCCTTGACCGTCGGCATCTTCTCCAGGCTGTCAGGGTTGAGCACCGCGCGCATGGCGCCACAATCGGAGTGCCCGCAAACGATGATGTGCTGCACGCCAAGGGCGAGTACCGCGTACTCGATGGCCGTGGAAACACCGCCGTTCATCTGGCCGTAAGGCGGTACGACGTTGCCGACGTTACGCGTCACGAACAGATCGCCAGGAGAGCTCTGGGTGATCAGCTCAGGCACGATGCGCGAGTCGGCGCAGGTAATGAACATCGCCCGTGGGCTCTGGGCCGTGGCGAGTTTTTTGAAGAGTTCTTCCTGCTGGGGGAAGACGTCGTGATGGAAATGCAAAAAGCCGTCAACGATATGCTTCAGCGCTGCATCGGCGGTTTCAGCCACCTGAGGGGCAGAAGCCGACGCAGCCAACGGCTGTTTATCCTTGTCACTCATGATTCATCCTCTTGATTAATGCAGGGGAGTTTTCAAGTCAGTTGGACGCTTGGCCAGTGGATTAGTTGTAAAACGCCAGGGGCCACAGTGCCGACTCATCAGTCACTCGCTGAACAAGGTAACCGCCGAAACTTAACTCAAACTGAATGAACCGCTCTAGATCGCGGGTTTCAGTGATGTCAAAACGCGACCACTTCTACAGGAACGGTGCGTTCTGCCCTGTCAGTCTACAACAATGCCATCTGCCTGCCCGGAGGACAGAACGCCGTGCAATCCAGGTCAAACCCTTCCCGCCGGTTGAGCCCCAGCCGCTTGATGGCTTTGCTGAAGCGCTGCGCCAGCAAGTCGGCAAACGGCCCTTCGCCACGCATGCGTACGCCGAAGCGGCTGTCATACACCTCGCCGCCACGCACCTGGCGCACCAGGCTCATCACATGGGCCGCACGCTGCGGGTAATGCGCCGCCAGCCACTCCTCGAACAACGGCGCCACCTCCAGCGGCAGGCGCAGCATCATGTACGCCGCACTTTGCGCGCCCGCAGCGTGAGCTTCGGTCAGCAGGCTTTCCAGCTCACTGTCATTGATCATCGGAATCATCGGCGAGCACAGCACGCCCACCGGGATCCCCGCCTCACGCATCACCCGGATCGCGCGCAGGCGCGCCTTGGGCGCCGCCGTGCGTGGCTCCAGGATACGCTTGAGTTCGTCGTCCAGGCTGGTGAGGCTGATCATCACGGCGACCAGCCGCTGGCGCGCCAACTCGGTGAGCAGGTCCAGATCGCGCAATATCAGCGAGCCCTTGGTGATGATGGTCACCGGATGGCGATAGCGCAGCAGCACTTGCAGGGTTTGCCGGGTGATCTTGTACTCGCGCTCGATCGGTTGGTACGGGTCGGTGTTGGACCCAAGGTTGATCGGCGCGCACACGTAACCCGGTTTCGACAACTGCTGTTCCAGCACATCGGCGGCGTTGGTCTTGGCGATCAGTCTGGTTTCGAAATCCAGCCCCGGCGACATGTCCCAATAGGCATGGCTCGGCCGCGCGTAGCAGTAGATACAGCCGTGCTCACAGCCACGGTAGGGGTTGATCGAACGATCGAACGGCAAGTCCGGCGAGTTGTTGCGGGTGATGATGGTCTTGGCCGTTTCGATGCGCACTTCAGTGCCCTGGGTCGGCGGCACTTCCTGGAACCAGCCGTCATCCTCGACCACGCTGACAGTCGGTGCGAAGCGGTTGTGCAGGTTGGTGGCCGTGCCCCGGCCACGGGGCGGCAACGGAGTAGACATGAAAACGCCTCGATACTGTTTTTATATACAGTATCGAGGCGCAGGGCTTCTGACCAGTGCCGTTTGGCGGTCAGCCAGGGATCAGTGCCGTTGCGTGACCTGGCCCAGGTCATCGCCCGAGGTGGTGCGCATATCGTTCTTGCGCAGGTCCGCCACTTCGTTGGCTTTCACCGGCGCACCTTTATTGCCCCAACTGCCCCGAATGAAACTGACCACATCCGCCACTTCCTGATCCGACAGACGCCAGGCGAACGCCGGCATGGTGAAGGTCGAGGGCGCCGCGTGGGTAGCCGGCAAGGTGCCGCCATTCAACACGATGTTGATCAACGACGTGGCATCCGCCGTCTGCACTACGGGGTTGCCCGCCAGCGCCGGGAACACCCGCGTGTAGCCATGCCCATCGGTACGGTGGCAGGCCGCGCAGTTGTCGATGTATACCGACGCGCCCGGCTTGCGGTCATCGCCTTTCCACAGCGCCTCGGCCACCTGCTTGTCGTACTGATGCGGTTGGTCCTTGGGGTCCACCGCCGGCAAGCTCTTGAGGTAACGGGCGATAGCCGTCAGGTCATCCTCCGACATGTACTGCATGCTGTGGACGACAACGTCGCTCATGCCACCAAACACCGCGCTGCGATCACTGCGGCCGGTCTTGAGGAATTGCACCAACTGCTCCTCACTCCAACTGCCGAGGCCGTCCTTGTGGTCACCGCGCAGGCTTTTGGCGATCCAGCCCTCCAGCGGCGCACTGCCGGACAGGAAGGCGTTGCCGTCAGCGGCACTCAGGGCTTTTTCCTGCATGGTCAGGGCCCGTGGCGTGTGACATGCGCCGCAATGGCCAAGGCCTTCCACCAGGTAGGCGCCACGGCTGACCACCGGGTCGGCGGCGGCTTGCGCCTGATGCGCTTCGACAGCCGGCGCAAACATCCAACGCCACGCCGCCAGCGGCCAGCGCATGCTCAAGGGCCACGGAATATCGCTGTCCTTGTTCTGCTGAGCGACCGGCTCGACACCCTTCATGAAATACGCATACAACGCCTGCATATCGCTGTCGCTGACACGCGCATAAGACGGGTAGGGCATCGCCGGGTAAAGCGTACTACCGCTCTTGGCGACGCCATGGCGCACGGCCTTGTCGAAGTCTTCGAAGCTGTAGTCGCCCAGGCCGGTCTTGTCCGGGGTGATGTTGGTGGAATAGATCACGCCGATCGGCGTTTCCATCGGCAGCCCGCCGGCGAAGGGCTTGCCGCCTTTGGCGGTGTGGCAGGCCACGCAATCACCGGCGCGGGCCAGGTATTCACCTTGCTTGATCAAATCGGTTTCAGCCGCACTGACAGAGCAGCTGCTGAACAGGGCGAAGGTGGCGATAACAAGTGCTTTCATGGTCATCGCTCCTTATGCCTGAACCAGTGGGCCGGGATTTTTCAGGTATTGCTCGCGAATGGCCCGCGCCGACCAGTAGGTCAGCGCCGCCACCAGGCCGGTAGGGTTGTAGCCCAGGCCTTGTGGGAAAGCGGACGCACCTGGGACAAACACGTTGTGCACATCCCAGCACTGCAGGTAGCGGTTCAACGCGCTGGTTTTCGGGTCGGTGCCCATGATCGCGCCGCCATTGAGGTGGGTGGTCTGGTAGGACGCCGTGTTGAAATGCTCACCGACCTTTTTGCCGAGCAGGGCAATCGCCTTGGGGTTCATCGCCTCGGCGACCTTGCTCATTTTCTCGACCATGAAGCGGTTCATCTTGATGTCGTTTTCCTGCCAGTCGAACGTCATCCGCAGCAGCGGCAGGCCGTAGGCATCGCGATAAACAGGGTCCAGATCCAGGTAGTTGCCCCGGTAGGATTGATGGGCACCGTGGGCATCCATCGACACCTGGTGGGTGTAGTAATCGGCGGTGGCGCGTTTCCACGCGCTGCCCCAGGCCGGTGTGCCTGGCGGGTTGGACGTACCGGCAATCGGCCGGCTGCCGGCCTGGTTGACCCACATCGGCGAGCCACCCACGAAGCCATGGGGGCCGTGGTCGAAGTTGTCGGCGTTGAAGTCATCGATGGCCACGCCATTGCCGCCTGCACCGATGAAGTTGTTGGTATGAGTGTCTTTGTCGAAGAAAGCCTTGATGGTGGCCATGTTCTGGTAGGCGAAGTTCCTGCCCACCACGCCCTCATTGGTTATCGGGTCGTAGGGCTTGCCGATGCCCGACAACAGCATCAAACGCACGTTGTGGAACTGGAAGGCGCCGAGAATCACCAGATCTGCCGGCTGTTCGCATTCCCGGCCCTGGGCGTCGATGTAGGTCACGCCGGTGGCCTTGCTCTTGGTGCTGTCGAGGTTGACCTTGAGTACGTGGGAATTGGGCCGCAGCTCAAAGTTCGGTACCTGGCGCAACGCCGGCAGGATGTTCACGTTCGGCGAGGCCTTGGAATACATGTAGCAGACATAGCCGCTGCAGAAACCGCAGAAGTTGCACGGCCCCATCTGCGCACCGTAGGGGTTGGTATAGGGCCCCGAGGTATTGGCGGACGGCAGGTTGTAGGGTTTGTAACCCACCTCGGCAGCCGCTTTCTGAAACAGCTGTGCGGAGACCGTATTCTTCTGCGCTTCCAACGGGAACGGATTGGAACGGTCCGGTGCATACGGGTTGCCGCCACGGCCTTCGCCTACCAGCTGACCTTTTACGGTCCAGGCCTGGCCGGAGGTGCCGAAGACTTTTTCCGCGTAGTCGAAAAACGGCTCCAGCTCTTCATAGCTCACGCCGAAGTCCTGGATGGTCATGTCCTTGGGGATGAAGTTTTTGCCGTAGCGTTCCTCATAGTGGCTGCGCATGCGCAGCTCGATCGGGTCGACACGGAAATGCACCCCCGACCAATGCAGGCCCGCGCCGCCCACACCGTTGCCCGGCAGGAACGCGCCCAACTGACGGTTGGGCAGGGCGACGTCATTCACGCTATGGCGAATGGTCACGGTCTCTTTGGAAATGTCCTGGAAGAGTTTTTTACGCACGCTGTAGGTCAGTTCGTCGATGACCTGGGGATAGTTGCCGTCCGGGTAAGTGTCCTGCATCGGGCCACGCTCCAGCGCAACCACGTTGAGGCCTGCTTCCGTCAGCTCCTTGGCCATGATCGCGCCGGTCCAGCCGAAGCCTACGATCACTGCATCCACTTTCTTCATGATGGTCGCCACGTTTATGCCCTCTCACCGCGGATGGAAACTGCCGGGAAGGGGTATTGCTCGTTGCGTTCAACCCAGTCCATGAAATCGGCACGAGCGCCGGGGAAGCCGATCATGGTCCAGCCGACCATGCCTTTGTTGCCACCGTGGATGGGGTCGCAAAAGAACCCTTCCTTGGTGTTTTGCAGCAACAGGTTGAAGAACATCTTGGGCGGCACCGCTTCAAAATGCGCCGTCACTTCACTGCCGCCAGCTTCCAGACGACGCAACATATCGTCTCGGGTAGCGCTGTCTTGCGCAGCAAAAGCTTTACCGTTGAAGGCTTTCGACCAGGCATCCGTCGCGGCAATGCCCAGGCGATAGATGTCCTTGGGCACCAGTTTGGACTGCCAGCCCATCTCTGGAGCGGCATCCGCGTTGAACGGGCCTTGCATGAACCACAGCGCGCCGCTGGCGTACGGGGTGTTCATCTGACGGTCGATATATTCCGGCGCACCGGCTTCCAGGGCGCCCGGGCCTTGCTCATCGGCGGGAATCAGGCGCTCGACGGCGGCGTTGATAAACGCCCACTCCTCAGCCGTGAAGTAAGCAGGCTCGTAGGCCTTTTCACTCACCACAGGCTTGGCGGGAGCGGCCTGCGCCGGTTCAGGCGTTGCCATCAGCATCGAGCCGCCAAGGCCAGTGCTGGCAACCGTGACCACCGGGATCAAGGTCAAGGATTTGCGCAAAAAGTCACGCCGGGGGTTGTCTTGATCTTGATCAGACATGGTGGCACCTCATCATGTGGTCACGGGAATATCGGCCGGCTTCTAGTGAGCGGCTTGGCCTTTTAGGCAATCAATAGTTACAAATGATAGCAGGCTATGAATTCACAGAACCGTTTCAGCGACTAAAGACTGAGGATTCACGATTCTTTGACGGCCTCCTCACGCCTCATTGACCCCCTCTGGACGAACCTGAGCACCACCCACTCCTTGCTCGGTTATGTCACCCATGCTCAAGAATCAATGGTTGTCGGGCCTCGGCCTCGCGATCATCGCGATGTTCACCTGCGCTTACGCTCAAGCCGACGACACCGTCTCCATCCGTTCACCGGAGTGGGCCCAGCCTGTGGGTAATCAATACAACTTGCACCAGATGACGCCCACCCTCTACCGCAGCGCACTACCGGATCGCAACGCCGGGCCGCTGTTGGAACAACTGAAGATCGGCACCGTGATCAACTTCCTGCCGGAGTCGGATGCCGACTGGCTCAAATCGCCTGGCATCCGTCAGGTTCAACTGACGTATCGCACCAACCATGTAGATGATACGGACGTGTTGGCGGCGCTGAGGGCCATCCGGGAAGCCGAAGCCAACGGCCCGGTGCTGATGCATTGCAAGCACGGCTCTGACCGCACTGGCCTGATGGCGGCGATGTATCGGGTAGTGATTCAGGGATGGAGCAAGGAAGACGCGCTGAACGAAATGACCTTGGGCGGGTTTGGCACCAGCAATGGCTTCAAGGACGGCGTTCGCTACATGATGAGGGCCGATATCGACAAGTTACGCACGGCCTTGGCGAATGGCGATTGCAGCACCAGCGCGTTCGCGTTGTGCTCGATGAAGGATTGGATCACGACTACGGGAAAAGACGAGAAATAACTGTAGGAGCCCGGCTGGTCGAACTCCTACAGAGGGCCGCCCGTCAGTCTTTTTTCAACTTCGGATTAGGAAAGAACTGCACCGCCTGCACCTTCGGGTCCGCCGGTGCTTTCAACGCCGTGGTATTGACCCGCGTGCCCAATTCCTTGGGCACCGACAACCCTTGATCATTCAGCGTGTCGGTATAGCCGCAGGCCACGCACTCACGGTGCGGCACGTTGTCCTCGGTCCACATCTTCAGCTTGTCCGGCTCACTGCATGCCGGGCAGACCGCCCCGGCGATAAATTGCTTTTTGGTAATCACAGGCCTTTCACTCATGCTGCCGCGTCCTCACTCAGGCCGCTGTGGCGCAAGAGTGCGTCAATCGACGGCGCGCGTCCGCGGAAGTCGACGAACAGCACCATCGGCTCCTGGGAGCCGCCACGCGCCAGGATCGCTTCGCGGAAGGCACGGCCGGTCTCGGCGTTGAGCACGCCGTCTTCTTCGAACTTGGAGAAGGCATCCGCCGACAACACTTCGGCCCACTTGTAGCTGTAATAACCCGCCGCATAACCGCCCGCGAAGATGTGCGCAAAGCTGTTGGGGAAGCGGTTGTAGGCCGGCGGACGCATCACCGACACTTCATCGCGCACGCCTTCCAGCACCTGCGCCACGCTGCGACCATCGCCGTGGGTGGCGTGCAATTCAAAGTCGAACAGCGAGAACTCCAGTTGGCGCACCATCATCAGGCCGGACTGGAAATTCTTCGCCGCGAGCATTTTTTCCAGCAGGTCCTGGGGCAACGGCTCGCCGGTTTCATAGTGGCCGGAGATCAGCGCCAGGCCTTCCGGCTCCCAGCACCAGTTCTCCATGAACTGGCTCGGCAGTTCCACCGCATCCCAGGCCACGCCATTGATGCCGGACACGCCTGCGTGTTCTACGCGGGTCAGCAGGTGATGCAAGCCGTGGCCGAATTCGTGGAACAACGTGGTGACTTCATCGTGGGTCAGCAGGGCAGGCTTGCCGCTGTCGGCCGGGGTGAAATTGCACACCAGGTTGGCCACCGGGCTTTGCAGCACACCGTCGATGGTGCGACGACGGTCGCGGGCACCGTCCATCCAGGCACCGCCGCGCTTGTTGGCGCGGGCATACAGGTCAAAGAAGAAGCGGCCCACGTGTTGGCCGTTTTCCTTGATTTCGAACAGGCGGACATCCGGGTGCCAGGTGTCGAAGCCTTTCTGCTCGGCGATCTCGATGCCGTACAGGCGCTGCACGATGGCGAACAGGCCGCCCAGCACTTTGTCGATCGGGAAGTAGGCGCGCAGGGCTTCCTGGGACACGCTGTAGCGCTGCTCGCGGAGTTTTTCGCCGTAGAAACCGCTGTCCCAGCTTTGCAGGTCGGCGCAGCCTTGTTCGGCGGCGTAGGCCTTGAGCTGTTGCAGGTCCTGGGCGGCAAACGGCTTGCTGCGCTTGGCCAGGTCACGCAGGAAGCTCAGCACCTGGTCACTGGACTCGGCCATCTTGGTGGCCAGGCTCAGTTCGGAGAACGACGCATAACCCAGCAACTGGGCCAGTTCCTGGCGCAGGTCGAGGATCTGTTCCATCACCGGGCCGTTATCGTTCTGACCGGCATTCGGGCCTTGGTCCGACGCGCGGGTGCAGTAGGCCGCGTAGACTTCTTCACGCAGGGCACGGTCCTGAGCGTAAGTCATGACGGCGTAGTAGCTAGGGAATTCGAGGGTGATCAGCCAGCCGTCGAGACCTTTGGCCTGGGCGGCGGCGGCCATTTGCGCCTTAGCCGAGTCGGTCAGCCCGGCGAGGGTGGCTTCATCGGTGACGTGCCTGGTCCAGGCCTGGGTGGCGTCCAGCAACTGGTTGGAGAACTTGCTGCCCAGTTCCGACAGCTTGCTCTGCACTTCAGCGTAGCGTTTTTGCTGCTCCGGCGGCAGATCGATGCCCGACAGGCGGAAGTCACGCAGGGAGTGTTCCAGGATGGTTTTCTGCGCCACGTCGAAACCGGCGGCTTCCGGGCTGTTAGCCAGGGCTTCGAAGGCCTGGAACAGCGCACGGTTCTGGCCCATCTCGGTGGAGTAGGCGCTCAATGCCGGCAGGCAGCCTTCGTAGGCTTCGCGCAGTTCGGCGCTGTTGCACACGGCGTTGAGGTGGCTGACCGGGCTCCACGCGGCGCCCAGACGATCATTCAGCTCGTCCATGGCCAGCACCAGGCCGGCCCATGTCGGATTTTTGCCCTGGCTTTGCAGGATGCCTTCGATGGCAACGCGGTTGTCGGCGAGGATCTGTTCGATGGCCGGCTGGACGTGCTCGGCACGGATCGCCGAGAACGGCGGCAGGTCGTAGGACTGCAGAAGAGGGTTGTTCGCGCTCACGGTTGGCACCTTGGCTGAAGAAACATGTAAGAACAAAGATGGGGCCATCTTAATTACAATCAACACCCACCGCAGCTATCAGCAGAAGAGAGAGAGGCTATCGTGACCCTTCGCACCTATCAGAACCACACGCCGGCCCTGGGCGCCGGGGCTTTTGTCGATATTTCGGCGGTGGTGATCGGCGATGTCGAAATCGGCGCCGACAGCTCGGTCTGGCCGCTGACCGTGATCCGTGGCGACATGCACCGCATCCGTATCGGTGCGCGCACCAGCGTGCAGGATGGCTGTGTGCTGCACATCACTCACGCCGGGCCGTTCAACCCGAACGGTTTCCCGCTGCTGATCGGCGACGACGTGACCATCGCCCACAAGGTCATGCTGCATGGCTGCACAGTCGGCAATCGCATCCTGATCGGTATGGGCAGCATCGTGATGGATGGCGCCGTGGTCGAGGACGACGTGATCATCGGCGCCGGCAGCCTGGTGCCGCCGGGCAAGAAACTTGAAAGCGGCTTCCTGTATGTCGGCAGCCCGGTCAAACAGATTCGCCCGTTGACTGACAAGGAACGCGCCTTTTTCACCTACAGCGCCGCGAACTACGTGAAGCTCAAAGACCTGCACCTGGCTGAAGGATTCGACCGATGACCTTGCCTTACCAAACCGTCCTGTTCGACCTGGACGGCACGCTCACCGACCCACGCGAGGGCATTACCCGCTCGATCCAGTACGCCCTCGGCAAGTTGGGTATCGACGAGCCGGACCTGACCAAACTCGAACACTTCATCGGCCCGCCCTTGCTGCAGGCGTTCATGCAGTTCTACGGCTTCGACGAGGCCAAGGCCTGGGAAGCGGTGAATTTCTATCGCGAGCGTTTCAAGGTCACCGGCCTGTACGAAAACCGTGTGTTCGACGGCGTGATGCCGCTGCTGGAAGCATTGAACGATCAAGGCCGCCAGCTCTACGTCGCCACTTCCAAGCCCTGGGTGTTTGCCCGCGAAATCGCCCGGCATTTCGACTTTGCCAAGCACTTCAAGGTGATCTACGGCAGCGAGCTGGACGGGACGCGCACCAACAAAGTCGAACTGATCGCCCACCTGATGAGCGAGGAAGGCCTGGACCCGGCCACCACCTTGATGATTGGTGATCGCAAGCATGACCTGATCGGCGCGCACAAGAATGGGCTGGATTCGGCGGCGGTGGGGTATGGGTTCGGCAGTTTCGAGGAGCTGGATGCCGAGGCGCCGACCTGGCATTTCGAGACGTTGGCGCAGATGCACCAGGCATTTTTGCAGCGCACTTAAGGACGCTATCGGGGGCAAGCCCCCTCCCACAGTGGAGTGTGTTCACAAATTAGCATGTGGGAGGGGCTTGCCCCCGATGAGGCCCTGAAGGCCAATACCTTGCAACTGCCTCAACGCCGTCTTGCGCTGCTCCATCGGCAATCCGCCCAGCTTCTCCACCGCCGCATAAAACCTCAGCCAATCCCCACCTTCCTGCGCAAACAACGCCGCAAACACAGGCACCCACTGGTCATACAGCCCGAACGGTAACAACCGCGCATTGTTCATGGGTTGGTTGATCCACGCGTCATACCGTTTGTCACCGCCCCACTGGCTATCGCGCAGCTGCCGGTAATCGCGACGCAGACGCTCGAACTCGGCCGCCTTCGCCTGGCGCATCACATCGGTAGCCAAGGGTTGGGCATAGAGTTTTTCCAATCGTTGGCGGGTATCGAGGATCAGCTGAATGAACTCATCACGCTGCTTCGACGCCCACAGGCTCTGCGGCGCCAAGCCACGTGCAGCGCGCCACTGACGCGTACCTTCCTGCTCGACGAAATTGGCAAACGACTCATTGAACTCGGTGTCGTCCTTCACATAGAAACGCTGATGCGCCAGTTCGTGGAAGATCAACGTGGCCAGCCGCTCATCACCCCAGTTCATCATCGAATTCATGATCGGGTCATTGAACCAGCCCAAGGTGGAATAGGCCTCGACACCGCCGATCGACACGTCCATGCCTCGCTGCTTCAACAACGCCGCCTCACCACGCGCCGCACCCTGGTTGTAGTAGCCGCGATAGGCCACACAGCCCGCAATGGGGAAGCAATGGGTTTCAGGAGACAGGGAAAACTCCTGCGTGGCGAAGACGTTCCAGACCACATAGGGTCGGCCAATGTCGGCGTACAACCTGTAACTCTGGTTGTCAGGCAGATGCAGGTGTTCACTGGCGAACGTACGCGCCTTTTGCGATTGCGCCAGGTGTTCGCGCAACAGCGGTGGGCGGGAAGGGTCGGCGATCACCTGCGCCACCGGCTCCCGGGCCCGCAGCAATTGCCACTGACCGCTGGCCAACTGGCTGTAATAGTTGACACTGGAACAGCCGCTGAGCAGCACCACCATCAACCCTGGAAGAAAACGCCTGACCATGCCCCGACCGCTCCTGGGTAATTTGCTCGCCAGACTATCGCGCCCAGGCAGAATTTTTCCATGGCGCGACGTGTTTATACTCATGAGAGGTCTGCCGCCGTCGCAGCAGGCTCAATTCTATCTTCCCGTTGAGTGCCTGCCATGCGCCAGCTCTTGTTACCCGTCGCCGCTTTGTTCCTCAGCGCCTGCACGACAACACCCGTACCACCGATGGATCCGCAACAGGCGTGGGTCGATTTCACTACGCCGACGCCGGGCTCCAAGCTGGTCATGGCGCAGCGCCTGGACGGCAAGAACCTGGATGACGGACGTTTCTTCCAAATGCCACCCGGCCATCATGAACTGATGGTGCGCTTCGACTTTGAAGTCCCGGCCGGCGGCGGTTTGGGTGGGCTCAGCCAGATGATGTATCGCACCTGCTTCATGACCCTGGAATATGACCACTTCCAGGCTGGCCAGCGTTATGTGCTGGAAGGACGCTCGCTGGCCTTCACGCCGAACATCCGGTTGTACGATTCGGCGCGTCAGTTGCTCGCGGAGGAACGCAGCGTCAACTGCATCTGATCAGTTGTTGTTTTTCTGGTAGATGATGCGCTTGGTGCCGTTTTCGCACGAACCGACAATCATCGCACTGTCGTGATTCTTGGCTTCTTCGGCGGTGATGATTTCCAGGGTGTACGAAGGAATCGCCTTGGCCTGGATCTTCACTTCAATCTCTTTCCTGAGCTCTTCGCAGTCTTTTGGCGCGGCCACAGCCGATGTGGCCAATACACCGCAGATGATCGCCAAGGCAAAACGTTTCATGTGTGAAGCTCCCTGAATGCATTGCGCACGGGTGTGCGCCTAGGCTGCATGGTAATAGGACCACACTTACAAAACACGAGTTCTGATCTAACGCAGGGCTAAATGTGGAAGGGGGCTTGCCCCCCTCCCACATTGGACGGGCTGTGTCAGCTGACCAAGGTGGCATCCAGGCTGATTTTTGCGTTCAGCACTTTGGACACCGGGCACCCTTCCTTGGCTTTTTTGCTCAGTTCATCGAACTGCGCCTGGCTCGCGCCCGGAATCTTGGCCTTGAGGATCAGGTGCACAGCGGTGATCGCAAAACCACCGTCAACCTGGTCCAGAGTCACTTCGGCCTGGGTATCAATGCTGTCAGCCTTGAGCCCGGCATCGCCGAGAATCATGGAAAACGCCATGGAGAAACAGCCGGCGTGGGCCGCACCGATCAGTTCTTCCGGGTTGGTGCCCTTGCCGCCCTCGAAACGGGCCTTGAAGCCGTAGGGCGCTTCGCGCAGTACGCCGGTTTCCGTGGAAATGGAGCCCAGGCCAGTCTTCAGGTCACCTTCCCAATGCGCGGATGCTTTTTTAACGATACTCATAGCGGTCTCCTCGAACGGTGGTTTTGCGTCAGTAAGGGTTCTGAGGATAGTCGGCCCGGCAAAGTTCATCTTGTGAGAAAAACCTAGCGATTCAGTAGGAAATTTCCTGGCCTGCTATTGAATCTCGGGTATATGCCCTCATTGCATAGAGCATGCACATGAAGCGGCAGGTTTTGGTTCGTCTAAAAAGCCTGCGGCCCCTTTGGAGAAGCAGGCTTATGAAATCGCTGTCCGACGTAAAGTTCTCGACCCTCGACCTGGTGCCCGTGCGCGCCAACGGCAGTCCGGCGCAGTCACTGCGCAATTCCCTGGACCTGGCCCAGCATGTAGAAAAGTTCGGCTACAACCGTTTCTGGGTAGCTGAACACCACAATATGGACGGTATCGCCAGTTCGGCCACCTCGGTGCTGCTGGGTTACCTGGCCGGTGGCACCTCGACGATCCGCGTCGGCTCTGGCGGCGTGATGCTGCCCAACCATGCGCCGCTGGTGATCGCCGAACAGTTCGGCACCCTGGAAAGCCTCTACCCCGGCCGTATCGACCTGGGCCTGGGCCGCGCACCCGGCTCCGACCAGATGACCGCCCGCGCCCTGCGCCGTGAGCGCTCCGGCAGTGCCGACGATTTCCCCGAAGATGTGGCGGAGCTGATGGCCTACCTCGGCCCACGCACCCCCGACCAACGGGTGATCGCCGTCCCCGGTACCGGCACCAACGTACCGGTCTGGCTGCTGGGCTCCAGCCTGTTCAGCGCGCAATTGGCAGGTGAACGCGGTCTGCCTTACGCCTTCGCCTCGCATTTCGCACCGCGCCTGATGCATGAGGCGATTCGCGTGTATCGCAATCACTTCAAGCCTTCGGCCGTGCTGGACAAGCCTTACGTGATGCTTGGCATTCCGCTGGTCGCTGCAGATACGGATGAACAGGCTGAATACCTCGCCACCTCGGTCTACCAGCGCATCCTCGCGCTGATGCGCGGGCAAAGCCTGGTGCAGCGCGCACCGGTGAAAACCATGGACGGCCTGTGGCTGCCCCATGAAAAAGACGCGGTCGGCAGCTTCCTCGGCCTCGCCATGGTCGGTAGCCCGGCAAAGATCCGCGCCAAGCTGGAGGTGCTGATCGAACAAACCGGCGCCGATGAGCTGATCTTTACCTGCGACCTGTACGAGCACGCCGATCGGATTCATTCCTACGAACTGCTGGCGCAAGTGATGAAGGGCTAAAACCCTCAGGCGAAAAAAAACCGACGCACTCGCGTCGGTTTTTTACGTCTGCAACACGGGATTAACCGCGCTTGTAGGCGATTTCCTTGGTACCGGCTTCGCAGCTGCCGACTACCGTGTAGCCATCGGCTGCAGCGCCTTTATCCACAACTTCCAACGAATAACCCGAAGCGCCCTTGGCGTCGATTTTCGCCGCAATCTCGCTTTTCAGCTCTTCACAAGGCTTGCCCGCCGCCAGGGCTGTGCCTGCAATGCTCAACAAACCTACCGCTAACAGGAACTTCTTCATCCGTTACTTTCCTTGCGCTGATCAAAAAGAGCGTGCCGACGCTTGCGGCATCGGCACCCATTGGTTGTAGCGCAGGTTATGGCAATCGGCCAGTCAGCAAGTTCAACCGCTGCGATCAACTACTGGCAATTCGGAACCCTACCTTGAGGGTGACCTGATAGTGCGCAACCTTGCCATTCTCGATATGGCCACGTGTTTCAGTCACTTCAAACCACTCGAGATGCTTGATGCTCTTGTTGGCTTCAGCGATGGCATTGTTGATCGCGTCTTCGATGCTGGTGGTCGACGAGCCAACCAATTCGACTTTCTTGTAGGTGTGATGATCACTCATGGCAGTTCTCCTAAGGGTCGTTAAGCAAGCGTAGCAGTCAATGTTCGTACTGCTTCTGGCGACCGTTCCTACCTGAAAGTTCAGATTAACTGCACTTTCTGAAATGGCCGCAGTCGGTATCTACACACGCCACTCAATCACTTCAGGAGAGTCCACATGGCCAACACTTCTTTACGCAAAGCGTCGCTGGAAAGCATGGAAGCCGAGATTTCGAGCCTGCTCAAGTCTCTGGAAAGCCTCAAGGACGATGCGTCTGACGAATCGCGCAAAACCTTGAAGGCCCTGAAAAGCAATGCCGAGAATGCCCTCAAGCACTCCCGCCACCTGATCAGCGATGCCTACGAAGAAAGCAAAGTCAAAATTCGCGAAACCGGTGTTGCAACCCGGGACTACGCACAAGAACACCCATGGACTACAGCCGGTGTTGCCGTAGGCGCACTGGGCCTGCTGGCCGCCTACCTGCTGTGCAAGCGCGGTGACTAATCTGGCTGGCGCAACAGCTCAGCCTTGAGCCACTGCGCCAGTTGCCCGGCGCGTCCGTCCGCGGCGCGCTTGGGTAGCCACAACGCCAGGTGCGCCGGGGTTTCACTGAAACCCCACGGCGCCACCAGGCGACCCGCGCGCAAGTCTTCGACCACCAGCGGTTCTGGCGCAATCGCAACGCCCAGCCCGGCCACTGCCGCCTCCAGCAAATAATACAAATGCTCAAACCCCTGGCCGTGTTTCAACGCGCCGGGTTCGATGCCGTGTTGCCGCGCCCAACTGGGCCAGGCTTGCGGACGTGAGGTGGTGTGCAACAGCGCTTCACCACACAACGCCGACGCGGGTGCCCGGCGCAGCCGCTCGTAGCGGGCGAAACGCGGGCTCATCACCGGGCCGATGCGTTCGCTGGCCAGTTCATACACCTGCATATCCGCAGGCCAGGGTGGCTCGGCGAACACCAACAGGGCATCCAGGCCGGGGCGGCGCGGGTCAAGGTCACCGTCACCCGCCGACAGGTGCAGACGCAGGTCCGGCAGGTCCGCGTTCAAGCGCCCCAGGCGCGGGATCAGCCAGCGCGCCAGCAAGCTGCCCGAGCAACCCAGCACGAACGGTGCGTCGGCACTGCTCTGGGTCAGTTCGGCGCACACGTCCCTCAGCCGCTCGAACGCCTCGGCGCTGGCGTCACGTAGACGAGTACCGGCATCTGTGAGTTTAAGGCCGCGCCCCTCCTTGACGAACAAACTCACGCCCAAGTGCTCCTCCAGCACTTTCAACTGCCGGCTGACCGCCCCATGGGTCACATGCAATTGCTCGGCTGCCTGGCTGACGCTGTTCAAACGGGCGGTGGCTTCAAAGGCACGCAAGGCATTGAGGGGTGGAAGGTCTCGACTCATCTGTGAGTTTTCCTGACAGGTTGCGGCGATCTTATCGGTTTTCAGCGCAGGACGTCAGGGGTAGAGTGGCCCTCATTGCTTCCTACACCCATTCTCTCCTGGAGCGTCCCATGACTCAGTCCCAGACCGATCTACGCAACGGCCCAGACGTCAACGGCCTGTTCGGCGCGTTCGGCGGCCGTTACGTCGCTGAAACCCTGATGCCGTTGATCCTAGACCTGGCCCGAGAATACGAAGCGGCCAAGATCGATCCGGCGTTCAACGAGGAATTGGCCTACTTCCAACGTGACTACGTCGGTCGTCCAAGCCCGTTGTATTTTGCCGAGCGCCTGACCGAGTTCTGTGGCGGCGCCAAGATCTACCTCAAGCGCGAAGAGCTGAACCACACCGGCGCACACAAGATCAACAACTGCATCGGCCAGATCCTGCTGGCGCGGCGCATGGGCAAGAAACGCATCATCGCCGAGACCGGCGCCGGCATGCACGGCGTGGCGACTGCCACCGTGGCTGCGCGCTTTGGACTGCAATGCGTGATCTACATGGGCACCACTGATATCGAGCGCCAACAGGCCAACGTGTTCCGCATGAAGCTGCTGGGCGCCGAAGTGATCCCGGTGGTCGCCGGCACCGGCACCCTCAAGGACGCGATGAACGAAGCCCTGCGTGACTGGGTAACCAACGTCGACAGCACCTTCTACCTGATCGGCACCGTGGCCGGCCCGCACCCGTACCCGGCCATGGTGCGCGACTTCCAGGCCGTGATCGGCAAGGAAACCCGCGACCAACTGCAAGCCCAGGAAGGCCGCCTGCCGGACAGCCTGGTGGCGTGCATCGGCGGGGGGTCCAACGCCATGGGTCTGTTCCACCCGTTCCTGGATGACACGAGCGTGGAGATCATCGGCGTGGAAGCTGCCGGCCACGGCATCGAAACCGGCAAGCACGCCGCCAGCCTCAACGGTGGCGTACCTGGCGTACTGCACGGCAACCGTACTTTCCTGCTGCAGGACGACGATGGCCAGATCATCGACGCCCACTCCATCTCTGCCGGCCTGGATTACCCCGGCATCGGCCCGGAACACGCCTGGTTGCATGACATCGGCCGCGTCCAGTACACCTCGGTGACCGATGACGAAGCCCTCGACGCCTTCCACAAATGCTGCCGCCTGGAAGGGATCATTCCGGCCCTGGAAAGCGCCCACGCCCTGGCCGAAGTGTTCAAGCGCGCCCCGACCCTGCCGCAGGATCACCTGATGGTGGTCAACCTGTCGGGGCGTGGCGATAAAGATATGCAAACCGTCATGCACCATATGGAACAGTCGCAGCAGGAGAAACACTGATGAGCCGCCTGCACACCCGCTTCGCCCAGCTGAAAGAACAGAACCGTGCCGCCCTGGTAACCTTCGTCACCGCTGGCGACCCTGGCTATGACACCTCCCTGGCGATCCTCAAAGGCCTGCCGGCCGCCGGTGCCGATGTGATCGAGCTGGGCATGCCCTTCACTGATCCGATGGCGGACGGCCCGGCCATTCAGCTGGCCAACATCCGTGCGTTGAATGCCAGGCAGAACCTGGTGAAAACCCTGCAGATGGTCCGCGAGTTCCGCCAGGACAACAACGACACGCCGCTGGTGTTGATGGGCTACTTCAACCCGATCCACAAATACGGCGTACCGAAGTTCATCGCCGACGCCAAGGAAGCCGGGGTCGACGGCCTGATCGTGGTCGACATGCCGCCCGAGCATAACGGCGAGCTGTGCGACCCGGCCCAGGCCGCAGGCATCGACTTTATCCGCCTGACCACACCGACCACCGACGACGTACGCCTGCCTACCGTGCTCAACGGCAGCTCAGGCTTCGTGTATTACGTTTCGGTCGCCGGCGTGACCGGTGCCGGTGCGGCGACCCTGGAACACGTCGAAGAAGCCGTGACCCGTCTGCGCCGCCATACCGACCTGCCGATCAGCATCGGCTTTGGTATCCGCACACCGGAACAAGCGGCGGCCATCGCCCGGCTGGCCGACGGTGTGGTGGTGGGTTCGGCGCTGATCGATCACATCGCCAATGCCAAGAACGACCAGCAAGCCATCGACGGCGTGTTGAGCCTGTGTGCGGCGCTGTCGGAAGGCGTGCGTAACGCCCGTAAGTAAGCGCCCGGCGCTTTCAGCTTTTTCCGCTAGGCTTGAGGGTGGACATTGCGTCCTCCCTCAACGCACTTCATGCCTATTGCCGTCTAACCGCCTGCGCAAGCCCCGCATTCCTTGCCCTCCCGGTCGTTAAGTTAGTCGCATCAGAAGTCATTCTTGGCTCTTTGGAGTACATCATGGCATTTGATCTCATTACCGCTGCGGATCGTCGTCATTCAACGCTGCAAAAAGGTTTCAACCTGCGCTGGCCGCTGGGCAATGTGCAGGGTGAATCGTCGTCGAACGGCGCCAACTTGATTTATCTCTGTTACAGCCCCCAGGACATCATCGACGCCGCCGCCCAGGCGTTGGCGATCCCCGATGGCCGGATTACGGTGCGCAGCGGTGGCCACTGCTATGAGGGTTTTGTCGCGAACAAAATGCCCGACAGTCCCAACGAAGTGCTCTCGATCATCGATATCAGCCAACTGAACCAAGTGGTCTACGACGCCACGGGGCAGATTGCCTCACAACTGGTGCCCGCCTCGCCTCATCGCTACAGCTACCGCCTGGAAGCGGGCGGCCAGAACTGGGATGCCTATGTGGCGCTGTACAAACTGGCCAACACGAGCTTGCCCGGCGGCTCGTGCTATTCGGTCGGGCTGGGTGGGCATATTTGCGGCGGTGGCTACGGGCTGCTGTCACGCAAGGATGGCCTGGTGTGCGATTGGTTGAGCGGCGTCGACATCCTGGTGCCGAACGCCCAGGGCAACGGCCTGGTCCCTGTGCATGTCGCCCGCAATAGCACCCAACAGGACGAACTGGATCTGTTCGCCGCCTGCTGCGGCGCAGGCGGCGGGCAGTTCGGGATTATCACCAGTTACTACTTCGAACGTTTGCCACAAGCCCCCAAGGAAGTGCTGTGGCTGGTACTGGAATGGGACTGGTCCCTGCTGACCAAGCCAGCCCTCGACAGATTGCTGGCGGCCTATCAGGGCTGGTTTGCCCGCAACCAGGCCAACCCGGACACCTGGGGCCTGGCGACCAAACTGGAGATGCGCCATCAGAACACTGGCAACGTCACGATGGATGTTCATTACGTGGACAAGCAGGGCGAGCTGAATGATCAAGCGCCCTTTGAAGACTTTGTCAGCTCGATGCTCAATGCCATTGGCATTCCCGCTACCGAATGCCTGAATCCTTCCCCAGCGACCCACTTGCCACGCAGCAACCCGCCAGGGCCGACGATCAATTCACTGGCGTCTGCCCTGGCGGCGACCCGTCGAATGGATTGGCTGCATTGCCAGCAGACACTCAACGGCTCAGGGCCCAACCAGCGTGGCCGGTATAAGTCGGCCTACCAGAAGGGTATTTTCACCGCCACTGTGCTGCAGGCGATCTGGGACACGCTGACGTGGGACGATCCCGATAAACGGCTGACTCAAAGCCTGATCCAGATCCAGTCCTTCGGCGGGCAAATCAATCAGGCCAGCGCCGCCGTGCGGCGGGAATCATCGGTTGCACAGCGTTCGTCCTACTTGAAGTGGCAACCACAATGCTACTGGCGTGACGAAAGCAGCGCTTCGGATCAAGCCCATGCGCAATGGATCCAGGGACTGTTTTTCGCAGCATTTGCCAGTGACAACGGCGTTCCAGTCAATGCCCAGTTCGAAGGGTGCTACATCAATTACCCCGACCGCGACATGCTGTTTATCGACGGCGATCCCAGCAAGGGACCCAACCCGCAGTGGTACAAGATCTTCTTCCCCGACCTCATGATCGAAAGCCGCCTGCGCCGCACCAAGCAGCGCTGGGACCCGCTGAATGTGTTCCGTAACGAGATGTCGGTGCCCTGAGCCAAAAGGAAAAAGGGCGACCGCAAGGGTCGCCCTTTTTTACAACTCGATCCGCTCGACTTTACCCACCAGCAACACGTAGGAAAGCGCCCCGAGCAAGGCCAGCACCGCGATGTAGGTAATCGCCGGCGCAAACGAATCACCGCTGGCCAAAAAGCCGATCACAATCGGCGTGGCAATCGCCGACAGGTTGCCGATGAAGTTGAACACCCCACCGGTCAGCCCCAACAGGCGGGCCGGTGCCAGGGTCGACACCAGCGACCAGGTAATCGACGCCAGGCCATTGCCAAAGAACGCCACCGCCAGGAACGCAATCACCCAGGCCGTCGAGTCCACATAGTTGGCGCCGATGATCGCCGTGGAAATCAGCAGCCCGCCAATGATCGGCAACTTGCGCGCAAACCCCACCGACGCACCGCGACGAATCAGCCAGTCGGAAAAGATCCCGGAACACAGCACGCCGACAAACGCCGCCAGGAACGGCAACGATGCCAGCAGGCCGGACTTGATGAAGTCCATCCCGCGATATTTCACCAGGTAGGTGGGGAACCACGTCAGGAAAAACCACAGCGTGGAGTTCAGGCAGAACTGCCCCAGGTAGATGCCCCAGAGTTTGCGCTTGCTCAGCACGATCCCCAGGTCGACCCAGCTGAACGGGGCCTTGGCGGTTTTTTCCTGCATGTCCACCAGGCCGCCGCCTTCGCGGATCAGCTCGATTTCAGCGGCGTTGGCGCCTTTGAAATCCTTCGGCTCGCGATACACCGCGTACCAGATGATCCCCCACAGGATGCCAACGCCACCGGTGACGACAAACACCATGTGCCAGCCGAAGGCGTGTTGCAGCCAGGCCAGTACCGGCGTGAGGAATGCCAGCCCGACAAACTGCCCGGAGGTATAGAAGCCAATCGCCGTGGCGCGTTCGCGCTCGGGAAACCAGGTGGTGACCACGCGGCTGTTGATCGGATACGCCGGGGCTTCCAGGGCACCCACCGCCATGCGCAGCACGAACAACGCGATAAAGCTGGCAGCGAAGCCGAGCATCACGGTGGCGATGGACCACAAGATCAGCGCGGCGGTATAGAGAATGCGCGGCGGCACGCGGTCCACCAGCCAGCCGCCAGGGATCTGCATGGCTGCGTAGGTCCAGCCGAACGCGGAGAAAATCAGCCCGACCTGAACCGGGTCGATGCCCAGTTCGCTGGTCAGCGCCGGGGCTGCAATCGACAGGTTGCTGCGGTCGAGGTAATTGATCACCACGGTGATGAACAGCAGCACCATGATGAAAAAACGCTTTTTGGTAGGCGTGACTAAAGAAGCCTGCCCGGTGAAGGATTCAGGGTGCATGGGGGTTGCCTCTTCTTATGCTTATTGAGGGCTTGCAGGAGCCGGCATCCCGGCTCCTGCAGGGTGCTTACCACTCGGCGAAGCTGCCGTCGGCATGCCGCCAGATCGGGTTGCGCCAGCGGTGGCCGATGGCCGCGCGCTCGATCACGTATTCCTCATTGATCTCGATGCCCAGCCCCGGCCCGTTGGGGATCTTCACGAAGCCCTGGTCATAGTCGAACACACCGGGGTCGCGCACATAGTCGAGCAGGTCGTTGCTCTCGTTGTAGTGAATGCCCAGGCTTTGCTCCTGGATAAACGCGTTGTAGCAGACCGCATCCAGTTGCAAACACGCCGCCAGGGCAATCGGACCCAGCGGGCAGTGCAGTGCCAGGGCCACGTCATAGGCCTCGGCCATGTTGGCGATCTTGCGGGTTTCGGTGATGCCACCCGCGTGGGAAGCATCGGGCTGGATGATGTCGACATAGCCTTCGCTGAGCACACGCTTGAAGTCCCAGCGCGAGAACAGGCGCTCGCCCAGGGCAATCGGGGTGCTGGTCAGCGGCGCGAGTTCCTTGAGCGCTTCGTAGTTTTCGCTGAGCACCGGCTCTTCGATAAACATCAGCTTGTACGGATCCAGCTCCTTCATCAGCACCTTGGCCATGGGCTTGTGCACACGGCCATGGAAGTCGACGCCGATGCCGACGTTGGGGCCGACCGCATCACGCACAGCGGCGACGTTTGCCAGGGCCAGGTCGACCTTTTCGAAGCTGTCGACGAATTGCAGTTCTTCGGTGCCATTCATCTTCACCGCGGTGAAGCCTCGAGCCACAGCCTCTTTGGCAGCGCGGGCGGTGTCGGCTGGGCGGTCACCACCGATCCACGAGTACACGCGGATCTTGTCGCGCACCTGGCCGCCGAGCAAGTCGCTGACGGACACGCCGAGGGCCTTGCCCTTGATGTCCCACAGCGCCTGGTCGATACCGGCGAGGGCGCTCATGTGCACCGCACCGCCGCGGTAGAAGCCGCCGCGATAGAGCACGGTCCAGATGTCTTCGATGTTGCGCGGGTCTTTGCCGATCAGGTAGTCGGACAGTTCTTCGACGGCAGCCGCCACGGTATGGGCGCGGCCTTCGACCACGGGCTCACCCCAGCCGGTCACGCCCTGGTCGGTCTCGACCTTGAGGAAGCACCAGCGCGGCGGGACGATAAAGGTCGTCAGTTTGGTGATTTTCATCTCTTGTCTCTCTTATAGATGCAGCGCCAGGGGCGCGGAACTTGATGTCAGCTCAGGACTTTCCAGGCGGCGACATAAGCCTGGGCACGGCTCGCTACCTGATCCACTGTCATACCCGGTTTGAACAACCCGGAACCCAGCCCGAACCCTTTGGCGCCGGCATCGACAAACACCTGCATGTTGTCCGGGGTAATGCCGCCGACCGGCAGCAGCAAGGTGCCTGCCGGCAGTACCGCCAGCCACGCCTTGATCACCGCCGGGCCCATCTGCTCGGCGGGGAACAGCTTCAGCACGTCAGCACCTTCGGCCAGGGCGGCGAAAGCTTCGGTCGGTGTCGCCACACCTGGCGACAGGAACAGGCCTGCGGCTTTCGCCGCTCGCAGCACCTTGGCATCGCTGTGGGGCATCACGATCACCTGGCCACCGGCCGCCTTCACCTGCTCGACCTGCTCAGGCAGCAACACCGTGCCTGCGCCGATCAGGCAATCGGCGGGCAGGCTGTCGCGCAGGGTGCGGATGCTGGTGTAAGGATCGGGCGAATTCAGCGGGACTTCGATCACACGAAACCCGGCCTCGTACAACACCTGGCCGACGGCCTGGGCTTCGTCCGGGCGGATGCCGCGCAGAATCGCGATCAAACCGTTTTGTGCGAGTGCGTGCTTGAGCATGTCAGGCCTCTAATACAGGTTGAGTGAGCCCGGATGCCACCGCCAATTGCCACAGTCCGCGCTCGGTGGCCTCCTGCGCCAGACTGACGTGGGCGAAGCCGCAGAGGGCGAGGGCGCGTTGATAGCGGGCGCAGAGGGGCGCGGCGCCGACCAGGATGATCGGCTTGTGCCGGGCACTGCCGGGCAGGCCGGCGAGTTCATGGCCGATGAGCAAGCCGGAGAGGTAATCGGGCTGCTGCTCGGCAGTGAGTTCAGCGGTGAGGCCCAGGGTGCGCGCACTGAAAAGCGTCGACAGCACGCCGCGCTCGCCGTCTTTGGACAGCGCCACCTGCACGCCGCGGTCAAAGGCGTCAGCCTGGAATTGCGCGGATTGTTGCTGGGTACGCCCGAGGATGCTGTGCTTGCTCAACACCGCAAACAGCTCGCCGGTCATGAAGGTGTCGAAGTGAGTGATGCAGCCATCGACCACCTCGACCCACTTGGAATGGCTGCCGGGCAGGCCGATCAACCCATTGGTGCTCAGCCCTTGAAGCACGCCCAGCACTTGGGTTTCTTCGCCGCGCATCACGTTGGGCAAGCCGATCTGCTCGATCACGCCCGGCACGATATGCACATCCACGCCACGCAGGCTGCGCACCTTGTGCAGCGCCTGGCCAAGGCTGGCGACATCGACAGGGGTGTTGCGATAAGCCGCCTCGCTCCAGCCCTGGGCACTGCCGACCATGCCGCAGGCAATCACCGGCAAACCGGGCTCGGCGTCGAGCCAGTCACCACACGCCGCATCGAACGCCAACTCGAAGCCATCGCTGCAACGCACGCCAGCAATGTCCCGGGGTTCATTGGGCAAATGCATGATGCCCCACGCCAGCGAGCGCTGTTCCAGCACTGCGCCGACGGGGCCGAGTTTATAAGCACGAAGGGAACTGGTACCCCAATCGAGCGCGATCAATTGCGCCTGCATCGCTTCACCTGAGTTCTGAGCGGATGCAGCGAATATAAACCTACGGCGCAGAAAGTCTCAATATATAAATATCAATCCCATATTTAGGGATTTAATTTAAGAAAAGGCTGACAAGTTCAGCTCCCGCATTGCCCCCATCCAGACGGCATAGTCAGTGTGGTCCTTCAGGTCATCGCCGGTATCGGGGTGCAGGAACACCACCAGGCCATTGCGATGGATCACCAGCCACGGCAACACCACACCGATGTATTCCGGGTCGAACGCCAACTGGCAGCTCCAGTCCGGGTGCGGCCCTACAGGCCGCTCGTGCACACGGCCCATGCGCAGCGGGAACAGTTTGGCAGCGTCTTCACACAAGGTGCGCGCCTGTTCGATAGTGTTCGCGTCGAAGTAGATATGGGCGTGATAGCCCTTGATACGTTGCATGACGGACTCCGGATCCAATATGCGCCAGATGCTAGACCGCAATCGATGGCAGGGCCAGTCCGGTCAGCGACTGCGCGCTGCTGGCCTGCTCGGCCACCAGCCAGTCGACAAACCGCTCCACCAACTGCCCTCGGCGTTTGCGCTGGGGTTGCACCACGTAATAGCCGAAACGCGAGATCACCGTGTCGTGGATCGGTCGGCACAGCCAGTTCTGCTCCAGCAGGTTGTCCACCAGATGGCGCCAGCCGATGGCCACGCCCTGGCCGGCAATCGCAGCCTGGATCAACAGGGTGTAGTTATCGAAGCGCAACTGGCCGGGAGTGGGCGCAGTGGTGATGCCCAGTTCGCGAAACACGCCACTCCAGTCGAACCACTGGCTGTTGTTTTCCTGGCGCAGGTGCAACAACGGAAAATCGTGCAAATTTTGCTTAGTCAGTGGCGTGGCCTGTTCTTTGAGCCACTGCGGGCTGCACACCGGGAACACTTCCTCGTTGAACAGCCACAGGCTATCGCCCTGCTTGAAACGGCCGTCGCCAAACAGTACCGCCACATCAATATCGCTGCGCAAGGTCGCGTGGTTGCGTTCGCTGGTCACCAGGCTGACGTCCACCTGGGGGTTGGCCTGGTGGAAGCGGTGCAAACGCGGCATCAACCAATAAGCGGCGAAGGCGAAGTCGGTCGCCACTTGCAGCACTTCATGCTGATCCTGCTGGGTAATCAGGCTCAGTCCCTGGTTGATGCCCTGCAAACCGCCCTGCACATGCTCGAACAACAGGGCGCCGGCATCGGTCAACTCAATGCCACGGTAGATGCGATCAAACAGGCGGATCGCCAGTTGTTCTTCCAGGCGCTTGATCTGCTGGCTGATCGCGGGCTGGGTGGTGCCCAGTTCCATGGCAGCGGCGGTAAAACTGCGGTGGCGCGCTGCGGCTTCGAACGCGCGCAGCAGATCGAGGGACAGGTCGCCAAGAGCTTCATACATAAGCGGTGCTTATCCTAGACATTGCTTTTCATGGGCTTTACCCCATTTTCCATGGGCTGCATGCTCATTCGCATAAACACTGCCTATGGAATGCCGATAGATCATGAAGCGCAAGAACATTCTTTTCATCATGGCCGATCAAATGGCCGCGCCGATGCTGCCGTTCTACGGACCTTCCCCCATCAAATTGCCCAACCTGAGCCGCCTCGCCGCACAGGGCGTGGTGTTCGATGCCGCGTACTGCAACAGCCCGCTGTGCGCACCGTCGCGCTTTACCCTGGTCAGTGGCCAGTTGCCGAGCAAGATCGGCGCCTACGACAACGCCGCCGATTTCCCCGCCGACGTGCCGACCTACGCTCACTACCTGCGCCGCCTCGGCTACCGCACCGCGCTGTCGGGCAAGATGCACTTCTGCGGTCCCGACCAACTGCACGGTTACGAAGAACGCCTGACCAGTGACATCTACCCCGCCGACTATGGCTGGGCGGTGAACTGGGACGAGCCGCACGTGCGCCCCACCTGGTACCACAACATGTCGTCGGTGCTGCAAGCCGGCCCGTGCGTGCGCACCAACCAGCTGGATTTCGACGAAGAGGTGGTGTTCAAGGCCCGGCAATACCTGTTCGACCATATCCGCGAAGACGGCGAACGTCCGTTCTGCCTGACGGTATCGATGACCCACCCGCACGACCCGTACACCATTCCCAAGCCGTTCTGGGACCTGTACGACGACGCCGACATCCCCCGGCCTGCAACGCCTGCCCAGGCTGATCTCGACCCCCACTCCCAGCGCCTGCTCAAGGTCTACGACCTGTGGGACAAACCGCTGCCCGTGGATAAGATCCGCGATGCGCGCCGCGCCTACTTCGGCGCGTGCAGCTACATCGACAGCAATGTCGGCAAGCTGCTGCAGACCCTGGAAGACACCGGCCTGGCCGATGACACCATCATCATCTTCTCCGGCGACCACGGTGACATGCTCGGCGAGCGCGGGCTCTGGTACAAAATGCACTGGTTCGAAATGGCCGCGCGCGTACCGCTGCTGGTCAGTGCGCCGGGGCAATTCGCGGCGGGCCGAGTGACGCAAGCCGTGTCCACCGCCGACCTGCTGCCGACCCTGGTGGAACTGGCCGGCGGCGAACTGGACCCGCGCCTGCCGCTGGACGGCCGCTCTCTGGTCCCGCACTTGCAAGGGCAGGGCGGGCACGACGAAGTGTTCGGCGAATACATGGCCGAAGGCACCATCAGCCCGCTGATGATGATTCGCCGAGGCGCCTACAAATTCATCTACAGCGAAGACGACCCTTGTCTACTGTTCGATGTGCACAACGACCCGCACGAGCGGGAGAACCTCAGCCAGTCACCGGAACACCGGCCACTGTTCGAGGCGTTTTTGAGTGAGGCGCGGGCCAAATGGGACATCCCGGCGATCCACCAGCAGGTGCTCGCCAGTCAACGCCGTCGTCGCCTGGTATTCGAGGCACTCACCCAGGGCAAGCTGAAGAGCTGGGATCACCAGCCACTGGTGGACGCCAGTCAGCAATACATGCGCAACCATATCGACCTCGACGACCTGGAGCGCAAGGCACGTTATCCACAACCCTGCCAAAACCAATAAATACAGAGGGAAGGCCATGCAAAAGTTGACTGTGATGTTGAGCCTGTTGGTACTGACCAGCGCCAACGTGTACGCGGACGCCAGTTGTGAAACGGTAAAAATGGCCGATCCGGGCTGGAGCGATATCGCAGCCACCAACGCCATCGCCGGTTTCCTGCTGACCGGCATGGGCTACAAACCGAAGGTGGACACCCTGGCGGTGCCAATCACCTTCGGCGGGCTCAAGGACGGCCAGGTGGACGTGTTCCTCGGCAACTGGATGCCGGCGCAGCAAGGCTTCTACGACAAGTTCGTGGCCAATGGCGATGTGGTGCAACTGGCGAAAAACCTCGACGGCACCGAGTTCACTCTCGCTGTGCCCGACTATGTGTGGGACGCCGGGGTGCATGATTTTGCCGACCTGAACAAGTTTGCCGACAAGTTCGACAAGAAGATCTACGGCATCGGCTCCGGCGCGCCGGCAAATATCTCGTTGCAGGAAATCATCAAGAAGAACGACTTCGACCTGGGCCAGTGGAAGCTGGTCGAGTCCAGCGAACAGGCGATGCTGGCCGAAGTGTCGCGAGCGGTGAAGAAACAGAAATTCGTCACCTTCCTCGGCTGGACCCCGCATCCGATGAACGTGCAGTTGAAAATGCGCTACCTCAAGGGTGGCGAGAAATACTTTGGTGACACTGGCAGCGTGTATACCTTGACCCGCAAGGGTTACGCACAGGCCTGCCCGAACGTAGGAAAACTGCTGACCAACCTGAGTTTTACCCAGGAGATGGAGAACGGCATCATGGCCGAGGTCGCCAACAACAAGGTCAGCAACGCCGATGCGGCGAAGGCGTGGATCAAGGCCAATCCGGCGGTATTGGATAAGTGGCTTGAGGGTGTAAAAACACTGGACGGTAAAGACGCACTCCCTGCAGTTAAAGCCAGACTCTGAGGCCTGATGCAATTCAAATGTGGGAGGGGGCTTGCCCCCGATAGCGGTGTCTCAGCCATGGATGTATCAACTGACACACCCTCATCGGGGGCAAGCCCCCTCCCACATAGGCCCTGTGTGTACTGATACTCTGATGCAAACCTTCCGATCCGAGTCCGCGATGCCCCGGCCCAACCGCCACACACTCTTTCCCTTCCTCAGCTGGCTCCCGCGCCAAACCCGTGCCAGCGTCGGCCGGGATGCAATCGTCGGCCTCAGTGGCGCAGTCCTCGCCCTGCCACAGTCGATTGCCTACGCGCTGATTGCCGGTCTCCCACCCGAGTACGGCCTGTACGCCGCGATCATCCCAGTACTGATCGCTTGCCTCTGGGGTTCGTCCTGGCACTTGATCTGCGGGCCCACGGCGGCGATTTCCATTGTGCTGTACGCCAGCGTCAGTCCATTGGCCGTGCCGGGGTCACAGGACTACATCACCCTGATCCTGCTGCTGACCTTCCTCGCCGGCGTTTTCCAGTGGCTGTTGGGCATGCTGCGCTTCGGCGCGTTGGTAAATTTTGTATCGCACTCGGTGGTGCTCGGGTTCACCTTGGGTGCCGCCGTGGTGATCGCCCTCGGCCAGTTGCCCAACCTGATGGGGCTGGATCTGCCAAGCCAGGCCACCGCCATCAATAGCTTGTTGGCACTGATCCATCACAGCGGCGAATGGGACCACGCGTCCCTCTTACTGGGGTTTTGCACGTTGCTGGTCGGCGCGCTGCTCAAGTACCTGGTGCCTCGCTGGCCAACGCTGTTGATTGCGCTGGCACTTGGCAGCCTGGTGGCGTGGCTGTGGCCAGCGATGTTCGGGCACGTAGCGCTGGTCAGTTCGTTTGTGGGCAAACTGCCGCCGTTCAGCCCGTTGCCGATGGACCTGGACATGCTCCTGCGCCTGCTGCCGAGCGCCGTGGCGGTGGGCATGCTCGGGTTGGTGACCAGCCTGTCGATTGCCCGCTCGTTGTCGGCGCGCTCACAGCAATTGCTCGACGCCAACCAGGAAGTCCGTGCACAGGGTCTATCCAATATCGTGGGCGGATTTTTCTCCGGCTACCTGTCAGCCGGCTCGTTCACACGTTCCGGCCTCAGCTACGAGGCGGGCGCCTGCTCGCCGTTGGCCGGGGTGTTTTCCGCGTTATGGGTGGCGTTGTTCGCGTTATTTGGCGCGGCCCTGATCGCCCATATCCCGATCCCGAGCATGGCCGCGAGCATCTTGCTGATCAGTTGGGGGCTGGTGGACCGTCGCGGCATTCGTGCGCTGTTCCGCGTCAGTCGCGCCGAGTTTGTGGTGATGAGCTTGACGTGTGTGGCCACCTTGTTGCTGGAGCTGCAAACCGCCATTTATGCAGGGGTGCTGGCGTCGCTGTTTTTCTACCTCAAGCGCACCTCCCAGCCACGGGTACAACAGTGGCGAGATGGCGATGAGGATGTGCTGCGCGTGGGCGGCTCGATCTTTTTCGGCGCCAGCCATTACCTGCAAGTGCGTCTGCAAAGCCTGCAGGGCGAGCGGGTGGTGATCGAGGCGCAGCAGATCAACTTTATCGACTATTCAGGGGTGGAGATGCTGCACCAGGAGGCTCGGCGCTTGCGTGGGCTGGGCCGCAGTTTGACGCTGCGCCGGGCCAGGCCGCAGGTGGTGGAAGAGTTGAGAAAGCTGGAAGGGGCCGACAATTGCCCCATCCAGTTCCAAGACTGAAAACGATCAACAATGTGGAAGGGGGCTTGCCCCCGATAGCGGTGTGTCAGCCATGGATGTATCAACTGACACTCCCTCATCGGGGGCAAGCCCCCTCCCACATTTGGATCAGTGTCAGATCAACTGGCGGCGAAGTTCAGCCAATACAGGCGCCGAATCCGGGCGCACGCCGCGCCACAGGTAGAAGGCTTCCGCCGCCTGTTCCACCAGCATGCCCAGGCCATCCATCGCCACCGCTGCACCGTGCTCCGTCGCCCAACGGCAGAACGCGGTCGGTTCCTTGGCGTACATCATGTCGTAGCAAAAGGTCTTGCCCGGCTCGATCAGGCTACCCGCAATCGGCGGTACATCGCCTGACAGGCTGGCGGACGTGGCGTTGATGATCACGTCCACCGGCTCACGCAGCCAGTCGAAACCGCTGGCAGATACCGGGCCCAGGTCGTCGAACAGCTCGGCGAGCAATTCGGCCTTTTCCACGGTGCGGTTGGCGATGATCAGCGAGCCCGGCTGCTCGGCCAGCAACGGTTCCAGCGCGCCACGCACCGCACCACCCGCGCCCAGCAGCAGGATGCGTTTGCCTTGCAGGCTCAGCCCGGCGTTGATGGTGAGATCGCGCACCAGGCCGGCGCCATCGGTGTTGTCGCCCAACAGGCTGCCGTCTGCCAGCTTGCTCAAGGTATTCACCGCACCGGCACGTTGGGCGCGCTCGGTCAGGGTGTCGGCCAGTCGGTAGGCGTCTTCCTTGAACGGCACGGTGACATTGGCGCCACGGCCCTGCAGAAAGAACTCACGGGCACAGCCGGTGAAATCATCCAAGGGCGCCAGCAGTGTGCTGTAGTCCAGTTGCTCGCCGGTCTGCTCGGCGAACATGCGGTGGATCAGCGGCGACTTGCTGTGGCCGATGGGGTTGCCGAAGACGACATAACGGTCCATCAGACAGCCGCCTTGGGTGCGTCAAGGCCAAGCCAGTCACGGTCTTGCAGGAAGTAGTCGGTGAGGCGTGCTTCTTCGCTGCCGGCCTCGGCCTTCCAGTCGTAGCTCCAGCGCACTTGCGGCGGCAGCGACATCAGGATCGACTCGGTACGCCCGCCCGATTGCAACCCGAACAAGGTGCCACGGTCGTAGACCAGGTTGAATTCAACGTAGCGGCCTCGGCGGAATTCCTGGAATTCGCGCTGTTGCTCGGTGTAGGCGATGGCCTTGCGGCGCTGCACGATCGGCAGGTAGGCGTCGAGGTAGGCATCGCCGATGGCACGGATGAAGGCGAAGCAGGTGTCGAAGCCCCACTCGTTCAGGTCATCGAAAAACAGGCCGCCGATACCGCGCGGTTCGTTGCGGTGCTTGATGTGGAAGTAAGTGTCGCACCAGGCTTTGTAGCGCGAATACACGTCAGGACCGAACGGCGCACAGGCCTGCTCGGCCACCCGGTGCCAGTGGATGCAGTCTTCTTCGTTGCCGTAGTAAGGCGTGAGGTCGAAGCCACCGCCGAACCACCACACCGGTTCTTCGCCTTCTTTTTCTGCGATGAAAAACCGCACGTTGGCGTGGGACGTCGGCACATGAGGATTGTGCGGGTGGATCACCAGCGACACGCCCAGGGCCTCGAAACCGCGACCGGCCAGCTCGGGCCGATGCGCACTGGCAGAAGGAGGGAGGCCGCTGCCAAACACATGGGAAAAGTTAACGCCGCCTTTTTCGATCACCGTACCGTTCTCGATCACACGGGTGCGACCGCCGCCGCCGGCAGGCCGGGTCCAGGCGTCTTCGATAAAGCGAGTGTCCGTCTCGAAGGTTTCCAGGGCGCTGCAAATGCGGTCTTGCAGGTCAAGCAGGTAGGCCTTTACAGCCTCGGTGCGGGTAGTCATGGCATCACCTTGAATCGGGCAAAGCTACGCGAGGCCATTGGGCGTCGGCGGCAAATGGGCGCACAGGATAACACCGCACCCATGTGCGTCGCAGTTGACGAAGATCAAGCTTAGGAGTCCGATAGGGGGCTACGCGATTCGAACCCAGGAGAAGTGCAGATGGCCAAACGTATCCAGTTCAGCGCCCATGGCGGCCCCGAAGTGCTTGAGTATGTGGACTACACGCCGGCCGAGCCTGGCCCGCAGCAGGTTCGCGTGCGTAACGAGGCGATCGGCCTGAACTTCATCGACACCTATTTCCGCAGCGGCCTGTACGCGCCGCCGGCCTTGCCATCGGGGCTGGGCGCAGAAGGCGCCGGCGTGGTCGATGCCGTCGGCAGTGAAGTCACCCAATTCAAAGTCGGCGATCGCGTGGCCTACGGCAGTGGCCCGCTGGGCGCCTACAGCCAACTGCATGTGTTGCCCGCCGCCAACCTGGTGCACCTGCCGGACGATATCAGCTTCGAACAGGCCGCCGGTGCCATGCTCAAGGGCCTGACCGTGCAGTATCTGCTGCGACAGACCTATGAACTCAAAGGCGGTGAAACCATCTTGTTCCACGCAGCTGCCGGCGGCGTAGGCTCCCTGGCGTGCCAGTGGGCGAAGGCCCTGGGCGTCAAGCTGATCGGTACGGTGAGCTCGCCGGAAAAGGCCGCCCTGGCCAAATCCCTCGGTGCCTGGGAAACCATCGACTACAGCAAGGAAAACGTCGCCCAGCGCGTGCTGGAGTTGACCGACGGCAAAAAAGTCCCGGTGGTGTATGACGGCGTCGGCAAGGACACCTGGCTGACCTCGCTGGACAGCGTAGCGCCCCGCGGGCTGGTGGTGAGTTTCGGCAATGCGTCGGGCGCGGTGGATGGGGTGAACCTGGGGATCCTGTCGGCCAAGGGTTCGCTGTACGTCACCCGGCCGACCTTGGCGACCTATGCCAACAACCCGCAGAACCTGCAGGCGATGGCCGATGACCTGTTCTCGATGATCAAGAGCGGCAAGGTGCGCATTGATATCAACCAGCGGTACTCGCTGGCAGAGGCAGCCAAGGCGCAGACTGAGTTGTCGGCACGGCGCACGACGGGGTCGACCATTCTGCTGCCGTAAGGCAACCGATATCTGGAGTCTGTAAGGGCCTCATCGCGGGCAAGCCCGGCTCCCACACTTGACCGCGTTGTCATGAAAGACGCGGATCAGGTGTGGGAGCCGGGCTTGCCCGCGATGGCCGCCCTCGGTCTCAGGAAGGCCGCACAACCTCGCCGGTCACCAGGTCGCGAATCAGGCTGGGGTTCTTGCGCCCACCCAGGGCGCCGCCCAACACCAGGTCCACCTGGCCACGGAAGTACTGCTCCACGCGAATCCGCGTACGCGCAGCCGGGCGACCCTGAGGGTTGGCCGAGGTGGAAATCAACGGCCCCACCAGCGAGCACAAGTCCCGCACCAGCGGATGGTCCGTCACCCGCAGCGCCACCGTGTCATGCACACCTGTCACCCATTCCGGCAGCAAGTCCTGATGGGGCACCAGCCAGGTATTCGGCCCGGGCCAGGTGGCGGCCATGCGGTCGATCCATTCCTGCGGGAAGTCTTCGAAGAGAAAGTCGAACTGGCGGATGCTGTCCGCCACCAGGATCAGGCCCTTGTCCACCGAGCGATTCTTGATGGCGAGCAAACGGTCCACTGCTTCTTCGTTCCACGGGTCGCAGCCCAGGCCCCAAACCGCTTCGGTTGGGTAGGCAATCACTGCGCCTGCGCGAATTTCTCGTGCGGTTTCCAGCACACGCCACCGGTTGACCATTGTTCACTCTCCAGACTAAAGCTCTGCGCAGTTTACCGATCTTCGTTACAAAACCTAGCAGCGCGCAAGCCAGCGCCCGCTTTCGCAGATGACCTGGCCTTCAAGCTCCAGCTCCGTAAGCGTCGCCAACACCTGGGACAACGGCCGCCCGCTGGCAATCGCCAGCGCTTCACTGGTGTGCGGCGCCGCGTGCAGCAGCGCTACCAGCGGATGGGTCACCGGCATCGGCGCCGGACGGGACAGCGCCTGCCAGCCGCGCAAGCCTTCAAGAATGTGCTCGATGGTCTCCACCAATACCGCACCGTCGCGAATCAACTGATGGCAACCCTTGGCGCCGGGATGATGGATGGAGCCCGGAATCGCGTACACCTCACGGCCCTGCTCGGCCGCCAGCTTGGCCGTAATCAGCGAACCACTGGCCATGCTCGCCTCCACCACCAATACGCCAAGGGACAGCCCGCTGATGATGCGGTTACGCCTGGGAAAGTTGCCGGCCTGAGGCGGGGCGTCCAGCGGAAACTCGGAAACCACGGCGCTGCCCTGGTCAATCATCGCCGCCGCCAGCCGTCGGTGGCGCTGTGGATAAAAATTTTCGAGCCCGGTGCCGAGGACGCCGATTGTCTGGCCGCCCACGTCCAATGCGGCTTGATGGGCGGCGCCGTCAATACCCAAGGCCAGGCCGCTGGTGATGACAAAACCCGCGCTCGCCAGGCTGCGGGAAAATGCAGCGGCAGTGTCCATGCCAGGACGGGATGCGCGGCGGCTTCCCACCATCGCCAGTTGCGGTTTTTCCAGGATCAGAGGGTCACCAGCGACGAACAACAGCGGCGGCGCGTCGTCAATCTGGGCGAGCAGTGCGGGGTACTCCGGTTGGTCCCACATCAGCAAATGCTGGGTAGGGCACCCCAGCCAGGCCAATGCCGCGCTGGCGCCCTCGCGGATTTCATGGCTGCGCCGGGCATCGGCGCTGATGGCCGGCAACCCGAGCGAACGCCAGGCACTGGCGGGAGCACTGATGGCCTTTGACGCAGAGCCGAACGCTTCGATCAATAAGCGAAAACGCTTGGGGCCCAGTTCCGGCAGCCTGTGCAAGCGTAGTCGGGCTTCCAGTTCTGACGGGGATATTTCATGACTGTTTATCGAATTCATTTGATCATCCTTGACCGGAACAAGCTGTGGATAACTCTGTTGGTAACTTATTTAGCAACCTATTCATTGTGTTTGATGCGCAGTCTCGAAACGGTCCATCACCGCCAGTGGTCGCGAGGCATTGAGGATCAGGCCGTAACTGAGCTTTTCGTAGGTGCGAAATACCAGCAGGGTGCCGGCACGTTCATCGGGGAGTCGGGTCGGCGTGCCGGTGAGGCTGTCGCGCACGGTGGCGCCAGCCTTGATCACGCTGAGCAGTTGGCCTTCGACCAGGCCGTCACGGCGGCCTTTGTTCAGGGTGACAGCATCGAGCACGCCGATCTGGGTGACACCCTTGGGGATATCGATGATGTGCCCTTCGATGAAGGGTGCCGTTGAAATAACCTCAAGGATGGCCGGATCGACAGGAGATTGCGCGCGTAGCAAGCGGTCACCCGGGCGCACCTCCTGGGTCACTCGCTGCACGGCCAGGGTGGTGAGGTCGCCAGCCGTGACGAAGCGGGCAGTGCCGATATCGTCGGCGTTGATGCCCAGTAGTTCTTGGGTCTGCGGGTCGGTGTAGACCTTGCCGCGTCGGAATATTCCGTAATGGGGTTGGGAAGGATCCAGGTTGCCCCTGGCATGCACCCGCTCACCGTTGCCCCCCAGCACTCGACCCGCATCAGCGGCAACAATGTACGGCGCGCTGTCCAGATCCTGTGGCGAATCAAGAATGCGGTTGTGGAGTAAAAAGCGCTGGATGGCCTGTTGTGTCGATTGATCCAGGCGCTGGACGGGCTGGGGCAGCAGGGCCATGGCAAACGGGGCCCACAGCAGCAAGACGAGTAGCGATTTCCTCATGGGGTGAATCTCCTTTATTATGTGCGTTCGCGTGAAATGCCAGGGCCTTCGCGGCTTCGGGGCGTTTCACACCGGCTGTCTGGGTCCATCCCAACGCCGATTTGCCTTTACCTCACATGTGCAGCAATTACGCTTATGGCTATTTTGAACATCCTCGAATTTCCCGACTCGCGTTTGCGCACGATCGCCAAGCCGGTGGCCGTAGTGGACGACAAGGTTCGTCAGTTGGTCGATGACATGTTTGAAACAATGTATGAAGCCCCGGGCATCGGCCTCGCCGCGACCCAGGTCAACGTACACCTGCGTGTCGTGGTCATGGACCTGTCGGAAGATCGCAGCGAACCGATGGTGTACATCAACCCCGAGTTCGAACCGCTGACCGACGAGATGGGCGAGTATCAGGAAGGCTGCCTGTCGGTGCCCGAGTTCTACGAGAACGTCGAGCGCCCGCTGCGCGTGAAGATCAAGGCCCTGGACCGCGACGGCAAGCCGTTCGAGCTGATTGCCGAAGGCCTGCTGGCGGTGTGCATCCAGCACGAATGCGACCACCTCAACGGCAAGCTGTTTGTCGATTACCTGTCCACGCTCAAGCGCGACCGGATCAAGAAGAAGCTGGAAAAAAAGCATCGCCAGCAAGCTTGATGCCCTTCTTCCAAAGGCTTGCTGCGGCAAGCCTTTTTCTTTTGTGACTGCTTTTAACCGAGACCTCCCATGACCGAGCCACTGCGCATTGTTTTTGCCGGCACTCCAGAATTCGCCGCCGAACACCTCAAGGCCCTGCTTGCCAGCCCTTATGACATCGTCGCGGTGTACACCCAGCCGGATCGCCCGGCCGGTCGCGGGCAAAAACTGATGCCAAGCCCGGTCAAGCAGCTGGCGCTGGAGCACAATATTCCCGTGCTGCAGCCGCCGACCCTGCGTAATACCGAAGCCCAAGCCGAGCTGGCAGCACTGAAGCCTGACCTGTTGGTGGTCGTAGCCTACGGCTTGATCCTGCCGCAAGTGGTGCTGGATATCCCGCGCCTGGGCTGCATCAACAGCCATGCCTCGCTGCTGCCACGCTGGCGCGGTGCGGCGCCGATCCAACGTGCCGTGGAAGCCGGCGACAGCGAAAGCGGCGTAACCGTGATGCGCATGGAGGCGGGCTTGGACACCGGCCCGATGCTGCTCAAGGTCACCACCCCGATCACCGGCGAAGACACCGGCGGCAGCCTGCACGACCGCCTCGCCGAACTGGGCCCGCCCGCCGTGATCCAGGCCATCGCCGGCCTGGCCGCCGGCACCCTGGAGGGCGAAGTCCAGGACGACAGCCTGGCCACCTACGCCCACAAACTGAACAAAGACGAAGCGCGTATCGACTGGAGCCGCCCGGCCGTGGAGCTGGAACGCCTGGTACGCGCCTTCAACCCCTGGCCGGTCTGCCACAGCACCCTCAATGGCGAAGCCGTAAAAGTGTTGGCCGCCAAACTCGCCGAGGGCAAAGGCGCTCCAGGTGAAATCATCGGCGCCAGCAAGGACGGCCTGCTGGTCGCATGCGGCGAGCAGGCGCTGTGCCTGACCCGTCTGCAATTGCCGGGTGGCAAGGCGCTTAATTTCAGTGATTTGTTCAACAGCCGTCGTGAGAAATTTGCTGTAGGCACCATCCTCGGGACGGCCCAATGAACCCACGTCTGGCTGCCGCCAAGGCTCTCGCCGCCGTCCTCAACGGCAAGGCGTCGCTGAACAGTTCATTGCCGACCCAGTTGGACAAGGTCGAAGACCGCGATCGCGGTTTCACCCAGGACCTGGCCTTCGGCACCGCGCGCTGGCAGCCACGCCTGTCGGCACTGGCGACCAAGTTGCTGCAGAAGCCGTTCAAGGCCGCCGATGCCGATGTGGAAGCGCTGCTGCTGGTGGGCCTCTATCAGTTGCTCTACACCCGTGTGCCGGCCCACGCAGCCATCGGCGAGACGGTCGGTTGCGCCGACAAACTGAAAAAGCCCTGGGCCAAGGCTCTGCTCAACGCCGTGCTGCGCCGCGCCCAGCGCGAAAGCGAAGCGCTGCTGGCCGAGCTGGAACATGACCCGGTGGTGCGTACCGCTCACCCGCGCTGGCTGCAAAAATCCCTGAAGGCGTTCTGGCCCGAACAGTGGGAAGCCATCTGCGCGGCTAACAATGCGCATCCGCCGATGATCCTGCGGGTCAACCGCCGTCACCACAGCCGTGATGCCTACCTGCAATTGCTCACTACCGCCGGCATCAATGCCACGCCCTGCGTGTACAGCGTCGACGGCATCGTGCTCGAAGCGGCCACCGATGTGCGCAACCTGCCGGGCTTTGCCGAAGGCTGGATCAGCGTGCAGGACGAGGCCGCACAACTGGCTGCCGACCTGCTCGACCTGGCACCGGGCCAACGCGTCCTCGACGCCTGCTGCGCGCCAGGCGGTAAGACGTGTCACATTCTGGAGGTCGAAAAGGACTTGGCCGGTGTCGTCGCCGTCGACCTGGAAGCCAAGCGCCTGGTGCGCGTGCGTGAAAACCTGGCGCGCCTGGGCCTCAGCGCCGAGCTGATTGCCGCCGACGGCCGTGACACCGCTACGTGGTGGGACGGCAAACCCTTCCAGCGCATCCTGCTCGATGCACCCTGTTCCGCCACCGGCGTAATCCGTCGCCACCCGGACATCAAGCTCACCCGCCAACCCGATGACATCGCCGCCCTGGCCGTGCTGCAGGGCGAGTTGCTCGACGCGATGTGGCCGACCCTGGAAGTCGGCGGCATCCTGCTCTACGCCACTTGCTCCACCTTGCCGACGGAAAACACCGAGGTGATCGAAGCCTTCCTCGCCCGCACCAGCGGTGCACGGGAGCTGGACCTCGCCACCGCCGCTGGCATCAAGCAGCCCCACGGCCGCCAGTTGCTCGCGCAAGAAGGCGGACACGATGGCTTCTACTACGCCAAACTGATCAAGATCGCCGCCGCGCGCGGCTGAACGGGTTAAAGGGAGTGACCGGATGAAAATCATCATCCTTGGGGCAGGGCAGGTTGGTGGCACCTTGGCCGAACATTTGGCCAGCGAAGCCAACGACATCACCGTGGTCGACACCGACAGCGAGCGCCTGCGCAACCTCGGCGACCGCCTCGACATCCGCACCGTCCAAGGCCGCGCCTCGTTCCCGACCGTGCTGCGCCAGGCCGGTGCGGATGACGCCGACATGCTGGTGGCCGTGACCAACAGTGACGAAACCAACATGGTCGCCTGCCAGGTGGCCCACACCCTGTTCCACACGCCGACCAAGATCGCCCGCGTACGCGAAGCGGCTTACCTGACTCGCGCCGGGCTGTTCGACAACGATGCGATTCCGGTAGACGTACTGATCAGTCCGGAGCAGGTGGTAACCCACTACATCAAGCGCCTGATCGAAATCCCGGGTGCTCTGCAAGTGATCGACTTTGCCGGCGGCAAGGCGCAACTGGTCGCGGTAAAGGCCTACTACGGCGGCCCGCTGGTGGGCCAGCAACTGCGCCAGTTGCGCGAGCATATGCCGAATGTGGAAACCCGCGTCGCGGCGATTTTCCGGCGTGACCGTCCGATCCTGCCCCAGGGAGATACGGTGATCGAGGCCGACGACGAAGTGTTTTTCATCGCCGCCAAGGCGAATATTCGCGCGGTGATGAGCGAAATGCGCCGTCTCGATGAGACCTACAAGCGCATCGTCATCGCCGGCGGTGGGCAGATCGGTGAGCGTCTGGCCGAAGCCATCGAAAGCCGCTACCAGGTGAAGATCATCGAGATGAGCCCGGCACGTTGCCGGCATTTGTCCGACACCCTGGACAGCACCGTCGTACTGCAAGGCAGCGCCTCGGACCGCGACCTGCTGATGGAAGAAAACATCGCCGACGCCGACATCTTCCTGGCACTGACCAACGATGACGAAGCCAACATCATGTCGTCGTTGCTGGCCAAGCGGCTGGGCGCAAAGAAGGTGATGACCATCATCAACAACCCGGCCTACGTGGACCTGATCCAGGGCGGTGATATCGACATCGCCATCAGCCCGCAACTGGCCACCATCGGCACCTTGCTCGCCCACGTACGCCGTGGCGATATCGTCAGCGTGCACTCCCTGCGCCGTGGTGCGGCGGAAGCCATCGAGGCGATTGCCCATGGCGACTCCAAGTCGAGCAAGGTGATCGGCAAGGCCATCCGCGATATCGGCTTGCCGCCGGGTACCACCATTGGCGCGATCATCCGTGACGAAGAGGTGATCATTGCCCACGACGATACGGTGATCCAAACCGGGGACCATGTGATTCTGTTCCTGGTGGACAAGAAACATATCCGCGATGTGGAGAAGCTGTTCCACGTGGGGTTGAGCTTTTTCTGATCGAATGGAGTGAACGGCATGCTCGAATCCCTGGAGAAAATGCTCGCCAAGGGTGTGGATAACGCCCTGCTGCGGTTTGGCTTGGGCAAGGGTTATCTGGATCTGAAGGACAACGCCAAGGCAGCGGAGCATTTGAGCAAGTGCGTCGAGTTCGACCCGAAGTATTCGGCGGCGTGGAAGTTGTTGGGCAAGGCGCTGTTGGGGTTGGAAGATCGTGCAGCGGCGCGGCTGGCGTGGGAGAAGGGGATAGAAGCGGCGCTTGCTCACGGCGACAAGCAGGCAGAGAAAGAGATGACCGTGTTCCTGAAAAAACTCGATCGCCAAGCCTGAGCAAGACTTACATGTGGGAGGGGGCTTGCCCCCGATGGCAGTGTGTCAGTCGATACATATTTGACTGAGCAACCGCTATCGGGGGCAAGCCCCCTCCCACATTGGTTTTGCGTTGATCTTGAATCAGTACCAGCGCTCTTCACCCGGCGGGCGTTTCTTGAAGCGCTTCATGCTCCACATGTACTGGCTCGGGTAGGCACCGACGTAACGTTCCACCACCTTGCTCATCGCCGCGCAGGACGTGGCGGTATCGGTGCTGTACATGTCTTCCGGCGCCGCTTCCAGAATCACCTTGTAGCCCGAGCCATCCGGCAGCCGCAGTGCATGCAGGAACACGCCCACCGCCTTGTGGCCAGCAAGCATATTCGGCACGAACTTGCTGGTGAGCGCCTGGGTGGCGAAGAACGGCACGAAGATCCCGGCGGATTCGGCCGGCTCCGGGTCGGCGGGAATCCCCACCTGGCCGCCCTTGCGCACTTCCTTGATCACGCTGAGGATGCCTTCCTTGGTCGACGCGGCCACGCGGTTACCCAGTTGCACGCGCTGCTTGCGCAGCAGTTCATCCACCGCCTTGAGCTTGGGCGGGCGGTAGAAAATGATCGGCTTGCACTGGCTGCAATAGAAGTGGTTGAGCACTTCCCAGTTGCCCAGATGGCTGGTGATGCCGACCACGCCTTTGCCCGAGGCCAGGGCTTCGTGCAGCACTTCCAGGCCTTCGACTTCACGTACCAGGTCGATGGAGCGCTGGGCCGGCCAGATCCAGGCGCAGGCGCTTTCGGTGAGGGACTTGCCGATGTCCATCAGGCTCTGGCCGACCAGGCGCTCACGGGCAGCCGGGTCCATGTCCGGGAAGCACTTGGAGAGGTTGATCCGCACCGTGTCACGGGAGCGGTTGGGGGTTTTCCACATGATCCAGCCGATGGCCGTGCCAACCGCCTGGACAGCGCGCCAGGGCAGCAGGGCAAACAACCTCAGAGCGCCTACCAGCAAGGCGCCTTTAAACTTTTCCACAGGTCACTCCTGATCGTGTGTGGTGCGCAAAGCGCGCATTCTAACCGGCGTTGGCCAAGTCCGCGTAACGGTCGCAATCCTGAGTGTGGTCCATGACCATGCCCGAGGCCTGCATGAAGGCGTAGCAAATGGTCGGCCCGACGAAGGTGAAACCGGCTTTTTTCAGGGCCTTGCTCATGGCTTCGGCTTCGGGCGTGATCGCCGGGACTTCGCTGCGGTCCTTGAAGTGATTGACCTTGGGTTTGCCGCCGACGAAGGACCAGAGCAAACCCACCGGGTCCTCCAGCGCCAGCCAGGCAGCGGCGTTGCGCCGAGTGGCGTTGAGCTTCAGGCGGTTGCGCACGATGCCCGGATCGAGCATCAGCGCGTCTATCTCGGCGTCGCTCAGTTGGGCCAACCGCTGCGCATCAAACCCGAACAAGACCTTCCGATAATGCTCGCGTTTGCGTAAAACGGTGATCCAGGACAGGCCCGCCTGGAACCCTTCGAGCAAAAGCAACTCGAACAAACCCTGCGCATCGCGCAGCGGCGTTCCCCACTCCTGATCGTGATAAGCCATGTACAGCGGATCTTCAGAACACCAAAAGCAGCGTGGCATAAGGCTCCAGGGAGTGGTGGCGGGGCCGAATCGGGTATACTCCCGCTCTTTAAATCGCAGCCCAAGTAACAGGTGAATTTCGTGAGCCAGCCTACGCCAGCCGTGCGTACCTTCCAAGACTTGATCCTCGCCCTCCAGCAATACTGGGCCGAGCAAGGTTGTGTGGTACTTCAGCCCTACGATATGGAAGTAGGCGCCGGCACTTTCCACACCGCTACATTCCTGCGGGCCATCGGCCCGGAAACCTGGAACGCCGCTTATGTGCAGCCCAGTCGTCGCCCGACTGACGGCCGCTACGGCGAAAACCCGAACCGTCTGCAGCACTACTACCAGTTCCAGGTGGTATTGAAGCCGAACCCGGACAACTTCCAGGAACTCTACCTGGGCTCGCTCAAGCATGTGGGCCTGGACCCATTGGTCCACGACATCCGTTTCGTCGAAGACAACTGGGAATCGCCGACCCTGGGCGCCTGGGGCCTGGGCTGGGAAGTCTGGCTCAACGGCATGGAAGTGACGCAGTTCACTTACTTCCAGCAGGCCGGTGGTATCGAGTGCTACCCGGTGACCGGCGAGATCACCTACGGTCTCGAGCGCCTGGCCATGTACCTGCAGGGCGTGGACTCGGTCTACGACCTGGTGTGGGCTGACGGCCCGTTCGGCAAGGTCACCTACGGCGACGTGTTCCACCAGAACGAAGTGGAGCAGTCCACCTACAACTTCGAACACGCCAACGTCGACAAGCTGTTCGAACTGTTCGATTTCTACGAAAGCGAAGCCAAGCGCCTGATCGAGCTCGACCAGCCGCTGCCGTTGCCAAGCTATGAAATGGTGTTGAAGGCCTCCCATACCTTCAACCTGCTGGACGCGCGCCGTGCCATCTCGGTAACCGCGCGCCAGCAATACATCCTGCGTGTACGCACCCTGGCGCGTTCCGTCGCCCAAGCCTACCTGCTGGCTCGCGCCAAGCTGGGCTTCCCGATGGCCACCCCGGACCTGCGTGATGAAGTGTTGGCTAAGCTGGAGGCTGCACAATGAGTGTTCAAGATTTCCTGGTTGAACTGGGCACCGAAGAGCTGCCACCCAAGGCACTGAACACCCTGGCCGATGCGTTCCTGGCCGGTATCGAAAAGGGCCTGCAAACCGCCGGCCTGAAGTTCGCCGCGAAAAAAGTCTATGCCGCGCCGCGCCGCCTGGCCGTGTTGCTGACCGCACTGGAAACCCAGCAGCCGGACCGCAGCATCAACCTCGACGGCCCACCGCGCCAGGCCGCTTTCGACGCCGAAGGCAACCCGACCCAGGCCGCCCTGGGTTTCGCCAAGAAGTGTGGCGTGGAACTGAGTGAGATCGACCAGAGCGGCCCGAAACTGCGGTTCAGCCAGGTCATCACGGGCAAGCCGACCGCCAGCCTGCTGCCAACCATCGTCGAAGATTCGTTGAACGACCTGCCGATCCCCAAGCGTATGCGCTGGGGTGCACGCAAGGAAGAGTTCGTACGCCCAACCCAATGGCTGGTGATGCTGCTCGGTGACCAGGTCATCGACTGCACCATCCTCGCCCAGAAGGCCGGCCGTGACTCCCGTGGCCACCGCTTCCATCATCCGCAAGCGGTACGTATCACTTCGCCGGCCAACTACCTCAACGATCTGCGCGCTGCCTATGTGCTGGCTGATGCCAACGAGCGTCGCGAGCTGATCAGCAAGCGCACCGAAGAACTGGCCCGCCTGCAGGAGGGCACCGCCATCGTGCCGCCAAGCCTGCTCGACGAAGTGACCGCGCTGGTTGAATGGCCAGTGCCGCTGGTGTGCTCGTTCGAGGAGCGTTTCCTCGACGTGCCGCAGGAAGCCCTGATCACCACCATGCAGGACAACCAGAAGTACTTCTGCCTGCTGGACGTGGACGGCAAATTGCTGCCGCGCTTTATCACCGTGGCCAACATCGAGAGCAAGGACCCGCAGCAGATCATCGCCGGTAACGAGAAAGTCGTGCGCCCGCGCCTGACCGACGCCGAGTTCTTCTTCAAGCAAGACAAGAAACAGAAGCTGGAAGACTTCAACCTGCGCCTGCAGAACGTGGTGTTCCAGGAAAAACTCGGCAGCGTCTACGACAAAGCTGTGCGGGTTTCCAAGCTGGCCGCCTACATTGCGCCGCGCATTGGTGGTGACTCCGCCTGGGCTGCCCGCGCTGGCCTGCTGTCCAAGTGCGACCTGGCCACCGAGATGGTCGGCGAGTTCCCGGAGATGCAAGGCGTAGCCGGTTACTACTACGCCCTCAACGACGGCGAGCCGGACGACGTGGCACTGGCCCTGAACGAGCAGTACATGCCGCGCGGTGCCGGCGCTGAATTGCCAAGCACCCTGACCGGTGCAGCCGTGGCCATCGCCGACAAGCTGGACACCCTGGTGGGTATCTTCGGTATCGGCATGTTGCCAACCGGCAGCAAAGACCCGTATGCCCTGCGCCGTGCGGCCCTGGGCGTGCTGCGTATCCTGATCGACAAAAAGCTGGACCTCGACCTGACCCAGGCCGTGGTGTTCGCGGTCGGCCAGTTCGGTGCCAAGGTCAAACAGGCCGGCCTGGCCGAGCAAGTGCTGGAGTTTGTGTTCGACCGCCTGCGTGCGCGTTACGAAGACGAAGGCGTGGACGTGTCGGTGTACTTGTCGGTACGTGCCCTGCAGCCGGGTTCGGCGCTGGACTTCGACCAGCGCGTACAAGCCGTGCAGGCGTTCCGCAAACTGCCGGAAGCCGACGCCCTGGCCGCCGTGAACAAGCGTGTGTCGAACCTGCTGAGCAAGGCCGAAGGCCTGGGCAACGCTGACGTCGACCCTGGCCTGTTTGCCGATGCCAAGGAGTTCTCGCTGAACTCGGCCATCGCCAAGGCGGAAAACGCGGTGAAGCCGCTGATCGCTGAGCGCAACTACGCCGAAGCATTGGCGCGCCTGGCCACCTTGCGTGAGCCGGTGGATGCGTTCTTCGAAGCGGTGATGATCAATGCCGACGATGCCGGCGTGCGGAAAAACCGCTACGCCATGCTGGCGCGCCTGCGTGGCTTGTTCGTCAACATCGCTGACATTTCGACGCTGAGCTGACCATGTTGAAACTGCTGATTCTCGATCGGGACGGGGTGATCAACTACGACTCCGACGCTTACATCAAGTCGGTGGCGGAATGGATTCCACTGCCCGGCTCCATCGAGGCCATCGCGCAGTTGAGCAAAGCCGGCTGGACGGTGGCGATCGCCACCAACCAGTCCGGAATTGCTCGCGGGTACTACGACATCGCCACCCTGGACGCCATGCACGCACGCCTGCGTGCACTGGTGGCCGAGCAGGGCGGTGAGGTGGGGCTGGTGGTGTACTGCCCCCACGGGCCGGATGAGGGCTGCGATTGCCGCAAACCCAAGCCTGGCATGTTGAAAACCATTGCAGAACATTACAAGGTGCCCTTGGCTGGGCTATGGTTCGTCGGTGACAGCCTCGGTGACCTGGAGGCGGCCAAAGCCGTCGACTCTCAGCCAGTTTTGGTCAAGACCGGGAAAGGCGAAAAGACCCAGGCGAAAAACCTGCCGGTAGGCACCTTGATTTTTGACGATCTGGCGGCCGTTGCCGCAGAACTTATCAACAACTAGCCGCCCTCGACTTCCTGACCAAGGACTGTTCGGGAGTGCGCTTTTAACAGGCGGGCGTTGTCCCGCAACGGTAAATGCCGCCATGTCGATTTTGCAGGCCATCAGAACCTTTTTCTTTTACCTGCTGTTGGGCACCAGTTCGTTTCTCTGGTGCACCCTGAGCTTTTTTATTGCGCCCTTCTTGCCGTTCAAGGCGCGCTACCGCTTCATCAACGTTTACTGGTGCCGCTGCGCGTTGTGGCTGACCAAGGTGTTCCTGAACATCCGCTTCGAGATCAGGGGCGCGGAAAATGTCCCGGACCAGCCGTGCGTGATTCTGTCGAACCACCAGAGCACTTGGGAGACGTTCTTTCTCTCGGCGTACTTCTCGCCGTTGAGCCAGGTGCTCAAGCGTGAGTTGCTGTATGTGCCGTTCTTCGGCTGGGCCATGGCCATGTTGCGTCCGATCGCCATCGACCGCGACAACCCCAAGGCAGCGCTCAAGCACGTGGCCAAGAAGGGCGATGAACTGCTCAAGGATAACGTGTGGGTACTGATCTTCCCGGAAGGGACTCGCGTGCCCTACGGCACCGTAGGCAAGTTCTCACGCGGGGGTACGGCTTTGGCAGTCAACGCCAACTTGCCCGTGCTGCCGATTGCCCATAACGCCGGCAAGTTCTGGCCAAAGACCGGATGGGCCAAGCGCGAAGGCATCATCACCGTGGTGATTGGCGAACCGATGTACGCAGAAGGTGAAGGCCCACGTGCCATTGCAGCGCTGAATGACCGCGCTCAGGCGTGGAATGAAGCGCAGCAACGGGCAATGGGTTCGCTGCCGCCAGAGCCTGTTGTGGTCGACACTCCGGTGACCTGAGCATCTGTGGATAACCTGTGTACGGTTTGTTGGCGAATTGTGCTTTTTTAATCATAAAATCTTGATTTTATTGCATATTTCCCAAGCTCATAAAATCGCTGAAAAGGTGCATAAGTTTTTCCGCATAAAAAAACCGGTCCTTGCGACCGGTTTTTCATGCACAGCAGAAAAGTACGTTTTTTCAGTCTTCCAGCAGCGGTAGTTGCAGGCTGAACGTGGTGCCTTTGCCTACCACGCTTTCGCAACGGATATGTCCACCGTGGCGCTCGATTACCGCCTTGACCATGGTCAACCCCAACCCCAATCCTTCACTACCCTGAGCGGACTCAAAGCGCCGGTATTGGCTGAATAGCTCCGGCAAATCCTCTGCCGCAATCCCCGGCCCCTGATCGCTGATACGGCATTCCAACCAGCCCTGCGCACTGCTGTGCCGCAACCTGACGGTGGTACCGGAAGAGGAGTATTTGATCGCGTTCTCCAGCACATTGAACAACGCACGAGTGAGCAGCGACTGGTCAGCGGAGACCATGCCCTCGTCGGCCTCATCCAGATCATGAACCAGGTGGATCCCCTTGAGCTGGGCGATCAGCGCCACCTGATCAAAGGCGTCCATCACCAACATCGCAAATAGCGTCGGCTGGAACTGGTAACCGTCAGCTTCGGCCTTCGCCAGTTGCACGAAGGATTCGGTAAGGCCCAGGGCGCGGCGAACCTGTTGTTCTATCTGGGCGAAGACTGGGGACTCGCCGTTATGCACATCCAGCAGCGCGAGGATCGCCGAGTGCGGTGCACGCAAGTCATGAGAGAGGAAACGCAACATGGTTTCGCGGTGCTGTTGCGCATCACGCTCCTTGCTCAAATCCGTCAGGCTCAACAGCCAGCCCAGTGCAACATCACCTTCGGCCGGCAGCAAGGGTGCCAATTCCATGCGCAGGCTGCGTTGATGGATGTCGCGGAACTCGACCAGCTCCAGCGCCGAGAGGGCGGGGCGCACACCATTGTGCAGCGGCGGGTAGCCCAGGTCGGCCAATTGTTCCAGCAGGTTTTCGGTGACCAGGTCATTGCCGAACACCTCGCGGGCAATGCGGTTGGCCAGCAGGATGTTACCCATGGGGTCGGTAATCAGCGTCGCTACCGGCAGGCACTCCAGGCCATCGGCCATGAAGCGCCGCGTATCCCGCGTGCGGCTTACGGCCTGCTCCAGGGCAAAGATACGCGCTTGCAGCACGTCGCCTTTGCTGGCGGGCGCACGGCGGCGTTCGGGCAGGACTTTGGGTTCGTTATCCAGGCGTGCCAATTCCCAGCCGAAGTAGGCGAGGATCACGCTCAGGCGACGCCAGTTCCAGATCAGGTAGCTGAGCAGCAAACCAATCAGGCACGCGGCGGGCGACCACCAGTGGCCAAGACGCAACAAGGCCCAGGCGCCGAGCAACGCAGCGATCATGCAGCCCAGGGTCATCCACAGTGCATAGCGCGGGCGATAGAGCAGCAGGCCCAGCAATAACGCCACCAGGGAGGTCGCCATCAGCGCCGCGAGCCAGCCCGGCAGGTCGACAATGCTGCGACCTTGCAGCAAGCCGTTGAGCACATTGGCCTGGATTTCCACACCCGCCGTTGTACCGACCGTGGAGGAGAGGGGGGTGACGAACCGATCCCCCATACCGGAAGCCGTTGAACCCACCAGGATCAGGCGGCCTCGTAGCTGCTCGGGAGGAACCTCACCGCGCAATACGCTGACGTAGGACACGCTGGGGAAATGGGTATGGGGTGCGATAAACGGGATGCGGATGGCGTGTTCACGGTGCCAGTGTTGTGCGATCGCCTGCTGCGGCTCGCCCGGCATGTCCGATAGCTCGCCGCTCATCTCATAGGCCAGCCAGGCCAGTTGCGGTGCCGTCGTCTCGGGAGGGCCTTCACGTAGATACAGGCTGCGGACCACGCCGTCGCTGTCCGCTTCGACATTGATGTGGCCCACGCCCTTGGCGCACTTATGCAACGCCAGCATCTGACCACCGGGCTGGCTATAACTTGAAGTGCCCTCACGTACCAGAGGCAGCAAGACGTTGCCTGCATTGCATACCGCTTCGGCCAAGCGTTTGTCATTGGCGGGATCGCCGGGCTCACTGAAGATCACATCGAAGAGGATACCCGCCGGTTGACCGACGCTGAGGCGGTTGATCAGGTCGGCGTGCAAGCTGCGTGGCCAGGGCCACTGGCCAAGCTTTTTCAGGCTGGCGTCATCAATGGTCACCAGCAGGATGCGCGGGTCTACAGGAAGCGGGGTAAGGCGCCGAAGGCTGTCGTACAGCGGATTATTCAACGCCAGGCCTGGGCTCAACGACAGATAGACGGTAACAGGCAGCAACAGCAACCCGATCCACAACCACTCGCGCACCAGACCATGAAACAGGCGCTGGGCATGGGTGGGCTGGCGTTTCTCGGTCTTGCCCCAGAGCTTCATAGGTCAATGTGCCTGGGTGGTGGGTGGGTAGTAAAAGATGTCATAGACCCCGGTTTCTCCCTCCAGCCCGTTTTCATCGTAGGCCGAAAGGCGCACGTGGTAGAACGAGGCTTTGAGCCCAGTGAAGCTCATTTTCGGCGCACTGGAAAAGTTTTCCTGCTTGATGTCCATGAAGGCTTTGTCGGTAGCGACCTGTGCCCGGTATCGCTGGGCTCCGGGCAAAGGCCGCAGGTACAGGCTCCAGACCGGCGCATCACCTTTCTGGCCGTCCTGACCCACGAGCTTCGGTGCAGCAAGTAGCTCAACCGGTTTCAGGTCTCCCTGCTTCCTGAACAGCAGACCTTGCCGGGCACCGATTTTTACCTCCTGTTCCATCGGCTGGTTTTTTGCCTCGCGGCTGACGGCAACCTGCCCATCCAACACTTCGAGCACCGATTGCTCTGCGTCGTTACGCACCCGGAAATGCGTGCCGCGTACGCCCAACACCCCCACGGGGGTCACGATCTGAAAACGATCATGGTCGCTGGCACGCTTGATCACATACGCTTCCGCCTGGCCCTGTTCGAGTACAACCTGGGGAATCGACAGCTTGCGCTCCAGATGCAATCGAACCTGTGAACTTGCGGGCAACACCACGCGGGATCCGTCACCGAGCAACAGGCTGACGAACGCGGACGCCGAGGTCTTCACGCCTTCCTGTTCATCAATGGTCATGCCTTCCAGCAAAAGGCTCGCCTGGCCCTTGGTATCAATTTTCCAGGCTTCCCCGGTGAGATGCTGAACCACCGCCGGCAGGGGCTGGGGGCGACACAGCATGTGATCATCAATGTAAGGCGTGCGCGTCTTGCCAACCGCCCCTGCAGAGCCTACAGCCATGATCAACAATGAGGGGAGGGCACGGCACAGGCGGTTCGAAGAAAGGATCATGGTGCTCATCAAGATTGGGTTCCAGAAGGTATCTGACACCAGCACGCAGGAGTGTACGGCAGCGCATGCGTCGGCTGATCCTTTTCCTTATGGGCGGGAGCCGGTATCTTTCCCACATCGGTATCAAGGACTTTCAATGGGTTAATCGCACATTGATGCCAGCGTACCGAGAGATCCAAGGGGTCGACGGATCTGAACACAATTCTTCAGATTCAGAGACCGGCATCTGCGCAGTACGTGCCCATCACTAACCCGGCTGACGGCTGCCGTATTTTTCAAGAAGAAAGGACCCACCCATGCGTGTCGCAATACTGGATGACGAACCCGCGGAACTGCGACGGGTGGAACAGACACTGCGACAAATCCCCAGCACCGCCGAACAACCCTGGACCCTGCACTGCTTCGAACGCGGTGAAGACCTGCTACGCCAATTGCGCCGGGAAACCTTCGACCTGTTGATACTCGATTGGCAATTGCCGGATATCAGCGGTATTGCTCTGTTGCGCTGGACCCGTGAACACATGGAGTCGCCGCCTGCGGTCATCATGCTGACCAGCCGCGATGCAGAGAGCGATATCGTCACTGCGCTGAACAGTGGTGCCGATGATTATGTCAGCAAGCCCTTCCGTCCCAATGAACTGAAGGCGAGGGTGACGGCGGTTCTACGTCGCCACGGCCTGCAGAAATCAGCCAACCATGAAGTGCAGAGCTTCAACGACCTGACCTTTGATGATGCGGAGTTGACCGTGACCCGGGCGGGAAAACCGATCAACCTCACCGAACGCGAGTACCGTCTGGCCAGTTGCTTGTTTGCCAACCTGGCCCGACCGCTTTCCCGAGAGTATCTCTATGAGCGGTTTTGGACCCACGAAGAAATGGTGTCGTCGCGGCCGCTCGATACGCACATCTATCGACTGCGTAATAAGTTGGGACTGACCGCGGATAGGGGGTGGCAGCTGTTGACGATCTATGGGTACGGTTACCGATTGGAAAGTGTAGCGGTGCCCTCGCAACAGGGCTGAAAACCAGAATGTTCCACGTGGAGCATTCAGCAGACAGCCGATATACACCCAATAAAAAAGGCCAACGCATAGCGTTGGCCTTTTGGGTTCAGCAGACTATCAGAATCAGAAGTCCAGGTTGGAGACCGCCAGGGCATTACTTTCAATGAAGTCACGACGAGGCTCGACCGCATCACCCATCAGGGTGTTGAAGATCTGGTCCGCGCCAATGGCGTCCTCGATGGTCACGCGCAGCATGCGACGCTGAGCAGGGTCCATGGTGGTTTCCCACAGCTGATCCGGGTTCATTTCACCCAGACCTTTGTAGCGCTGGATGGTATGGCGCTTGGTGCTTTCGGCCATCAGCCAGTCGAGGGCTTCCTTGAATTCCTTGACCTGCTTCTTGCGTTCGCCACGTTGAATATAAGCGCCGTCGTCCAACAGGGTGCTCAGTTGTGCGCCCAGCGTTACTACGGTCTTGTAGTCATTGCTGCCGAAGAAGTCGCGGTTGAAGGTGACGTAGTTCGACAGGCCGTGGGAGATCAGTTCGACCTCCGGCAGCCATACGTTACGTTCACGGTCTTCACGCAGGCTGGCTTTGTACACCAGGCCGGACTTCTCGACAGTGCGCAGACGCACTTCGTACTGGGCCAGCCAATCCTGCATGTGCGTGTGGTCGCCCAGTTGCTCCAGGCTTACGGCTGGCAGGTAGATGAAGTGCTCGGTCAACTCCTGAGGGTAAAGGCGCGACAGACGCTTGAGGGTCTTCATCACCATGCGGAAGTCGTTAACCAGACGCTCCAACGCTTCACCGGAGATGCCCGGAGCCTCATCGTTCAAGTGCAGGCTGGCATCTTCCAGAGCCGACTGCGTCATGTACTCTTCCATGGCGTCGTCGTCTTTGATGTATTGCTCTTGCTTGCCTTTTTTGACTTTGTACAACGGCGGCTGGGCGATGTAGATGTAGCCACGCTCGATCAGCTCCGGCAACTGACGGAAGAAGAAGGTCAGCAGCAGGGTCCGGATGTGCGAACCGTCGACGTCAGCATCGGTCATGATGATGATGTTGTGGTAGCGCAGCTTGTCGATGTTGTACTCGTCGCGGCCGATACCGCAGCCCAACGCTGTGATCAAGGTGCCAACTTCCTGGGAAGAAATCATCTTGTCGAAGCGCGCCTTCTCGACGTTGAGGATCTTACCCTTCAACGGCAGGATGGCCTGGGTGCGACGGTTACGACCCTGCTTGGCGGAACCGCCAGCAGAGTCACCTTCCACCAGGTACAGTTCGGAGAGGGCAGGGTCCTTCTCCTGGCAGTCAGCCAGTTTGCCTGGCAGGCCAGCGATATCCAGCGCACCTTTACGACGGGTCATCTCACGTGCCTTACGCGCCGCTTCACGGGCACGTGCAGCGTCGATCATCTTGCCAACGACCAGCTTGGCTTCGTTCGGGTTCTCCAGCAGGAAGTCGGAGAAATACTTGCCCATTTCCTGTTCAACGGCAGTCTTCACTTCGGAAGACACCAGCTTGTCTTTGGTCTGGGAGCTGAACTTGGGATCCGGCACTTTCACCGAAATAATCGCGGTCAGGCCTTCACGCGCATCATCACCGGTGGTGGCGACTTTGTGCTTCTTGGCCAGGCCTTCGGCCTCGATATAGGTATTCAGGTTACGCGTCAGTGCGGAACGGAAACCCACCAGGTGAGTACCGCCGTCGCGCTGAGGAATGTTGTTGGTGAAGCACAACAGGTTCTCGTTGAAACTGTCGTTCCACTGAAGGGCGATTTCCACGCCAATGCCGTCTTCACGCTGGATGTTGAAGTGGAACACCTGGTTGACCGCAGTCTTGTTGGTGTTCAGGTATTCAACGAACGCACGCAAGCCGCCTTCGTACTTGAACAGCTCTTCCTTGCCGCTGCGCTCGTCCTTGAGGACGATACCCACGCCGGAGTTAAGGAACGACAGTTCACGAATCCGTTTGGCCAGGATGTCCCAGCTGAAGTGGATATTCTTGAAGGTTTCAGCCGATGGCTTGAAGTGGATCTGCGTACCGGTGGTTTCACTGTCGCCGACGATTTTCATCGGTTCTTGTGGAACACCGTGGACGTAGGTCTGTTCCCAGATCTTGCCGCTACGGCGCACGGTCAGGATCAGCTCTTCGGACAGTGCGTTCACTACCGAAACGCCCACACCGTGCAAACCACCGGAGACCTTATAGGAGTTGTCGTCGAACTTACCGCCGGCGTGGAGCACGGTCATGATGACCTCCGCCGCCGAGACGCCTTCTTCTTTGTGCACGTCTACTGGAATACCGCGACCGTTGTCACGCACGGTAATAGACTCATCCGGGTGGATGATGATGCTGATGTCGTCGCAGTGACCGGCCAAAGCTTCGTCGATGGAGTTGTCGACCACCTCGAACACCATGTGGTGCAGACCGCTACCGTCATCAGTGTCGCCAATGTACATACCGGGACGTTTGCGTACGGCATCCAAACCTTTCAGCACTTTAATGCTGGTCGAGTCGTACGTGTTTTCTTCGCTCATGCCTTCACTCCCGATGGTCGTGGGTCTGGGTGATACGGCCTTGTTCCACGTGGAACAAAGCGACTGGCGTTTCCGTCTGCCAGCCTTCCCTCAATAATTCGTGGTCTACACAAGTGATAAACACCTGGCAGCGTAATTCTTCCAACAAGCGGCATAGCGCGTGGCGGTGCTGCTCGTCGAGTTCCGACGGCAAGTCGTCCACCAGATAAATACACTGACCGCGCCGGGCTTGGCTCACCAAGTGGCCCTGGGCAATCCGCAGTGCGCACACCACCAACTTCTGCTGGCCACGGGACAAGATGTCCGCAGCATTGTGAGCGCCTAATCTAAGGCGCAAATCAGCCCGCTGTGGTCCGGCCTGGGTATGACCAATTTGCTGATCCCGCTGCAGGGACGTCGCGAGCACTGCACTCAGCTCACGCTCTTTGTCCCAACCACGGTAGTAGCTCAGCGTCAGCCCTTCGAGGTCCAACAACTCACTCAAGGTCTGCTCAAAGACTGGTTTCAAGGCTTTGATATAGGCGCGGCGGTATTCATCTATTTCGTCGCTGGCCAGGCACAGTTCACGGTCCCAGGCCGCTTGCGAAGCGGCGTCAAGTGTACCATGCCGCAGCCATGAGTTCCGCTGCCGCAGGGCCTTCTGCAAGCGCTGCCACGTGGCCATAAAACGTGGTTCCACGTGGAACACTCCCCAATCGAGGAATTGCCTGCGGATTTTCGGGGCACCTTCCAACAAACGAAAACTGTCGGGGTTGATCAATTGCAGCGGCAGAATTTCCGCCAGCTGCGCGGCACTGCGAGCATTTTGCCCGTCAATGCGGATTTGGAACTCTCCACCGCGATCTCGGGATATGCCCAGGCTGCTGTGCCCGCCTTCAGCCAGTTCGACCTGGCCAAACACCGTGCACGCCAATTGTTCGTACTGGATGACGGGTAACAGGCGAGCGCTGCGAAAGGAACGGGCAAGCCCCAACAGATGAATGGCTTCCAGCACGCTGGTTTTGCCACTGCCGTTGGCGCCGTGGAGGATATTGATGCGGGGAGAGGGGGAGAAGGTCACCGGGTGCAGATTGCGCACCGCGGTGACCGAGACGCGACTGAGGGACATCTAGCTTCTGCTGAGCATGGTTACAGGCGCATCGGCATGACAACGTAAGCCGAGTCATCGTTGTCGGATTCCTGCACCAGGGCGCTGCTGTTGGAGTCCGACAGAATCAGACGAACCTGTTCGGTGGTCATCACACCCAGTACGTCCAACAGATAGCTAACGTTGAAGCCGATTTCCAGTGAACCGCCGTTGTAGTCAACGCCCACTTCTTCTTCCGCTTCTTCCTGCTCCGGGTTGTTCGCTTGGATTTTCAACTGACCGTTGGCCAGTTGCAGACGGATACCACGGTACTTCTCGTTGGACAGGATCGCGGTACGGCTGAACGCTTCACGCAGCGCTTGGCGATCGCCCAGCACCAGCTTGTCGCCACCTTTAGGCAACACTCGCTCGTAATCCGGGAACTTGCCGTCAACCAGCTTGGAAGTGAACGTGAATTCGCCGGTAGTCGCGCGGATATGGTGCTGCCCCAGCACGATGCTGACGTTGCCTTCCGGCTCTGTAAGCAGACGCGCCAGCTCAAGGATACCCTTGCGCGGCACGATCACCTGGTGACGATCCGGTTGGCCGATATCGGCACGCATCGAACACATCGCCAGACGGTGACCGTCGGTGGCCACCGCGCGGATAATACCTTCCGACACTTCCAACAGCATGCCATTGAGGTAGTAGCGTACATCCTGCTGGGCCATGGCGAAGCTGGTGCGCTCGATCAAGCGACGCAGCTTGCTCTGATCCAGGCTGCACGTCAGAGAACCCGGGCCTTCTTCAACCGTCGGGAAATCATTTGCCGGCAAGGTGGACAAGGTGAAGCGGCTGCGGCCGGCCTTGACGACCAACTTCGCTTCATCAACCTTGATGTCGATCAACGCATCGTTCGGCAGGCTTTTGCAGATGTCCATCAGCTTGCGCGCCGGCACGGTGATCTCGCCAGGCTCGGCGGGTTCTTCCAGCTGTACACGACCGACCAGCTCGACTTCCAGGTCGGTACCGGTCAGGGACAATTGCTGGCCTTCGACGACCAGCAATACGTTAGAGAGCACCGGCAAGGTCTGTCGGCGCTCGACGACGCCTGCGACCAGTTGCAGGGGTTTCAACAGGGCTTCGCGTTGAATGGTGAAATGCATGGTCTAGTCCCTTGCCTTAATAAGCTGCGCTGGTGTCATCAAGTAGTCAGTGTACGCAGCAGGTTCTTGTAGTCCTCGCGAATATCCGCGTCGGATTCCTTAAGTTCGTTGATCTTGCGGCACGCGTGCAAGACCGTGGTGTGGTCGCGTCCGCCAAACACATCACCGATTTCCGGCAGGCTGTGGTTGGTCAACTCCTTGGAGAGCGCCATGGCCACCTGACGGGGACGTGCAACCGAGCGCGAACGGCGCTTGGACAGCAGGTCGGAAATCTTGATCTTGTAGTACTCGGCCACGGTGCGCTGGATGTTATCCACACTCACCAGTTTGTCCTGCAGCGCCAACAAGTCTTTGAGGGATTCGCGAATCAACTCGATGGTGATATCGCGGCCCATGAAGTGTGAGTGCGCGATGACCCGCTTGAGTGCACCTTCGAGCTCACGCACGTTGGAGCGGATGCGTTGGGCGATAAAGAAGGCGGCATCGTGTGGCAGGTCGACTTTGGCCTGATCGGCCTTTTTCATCAGGATCGCGACGCGGGTTTCAAGCTCCGGCGGCTCTACCGCAACAGTCAGGCCCCAGCCGAAGCGCGACTTCAAGCGTTCTTCCAGGCCTTCGATTTCCTTCGGATAACGGTCGCTGGTCAAGATGACCTGCTGGCCACCTTCGAGCAGGGCGTTGAAGGTGTGGAAAAACTCTTCCTGGGAACGCTCTTTACGGGCAAAGAATTGAATGTCATCGATCAGCAACGCATCAACCGAGCGGTAGAACCGCTTGAACTCGTTGATCGCGTTGAGCTGCAGGGCCTTGACCATGTCTGCCACGAAACGCTCCGAATGCAGGTACACGACCTTGGCATTCGGGTTCTTCTTTAACAGGTGGTTACCCACAGCGTGCATCAAGTGAGTCTTACCCAAGCCAACGCCACCATAAAGGAAGAGCGGGTTGTAGCCATGCTTGGGGTTATCGGCGACCTGCCAGGCGGCTGCGCGAGCCAACTGGTTGGATTTACCTTCGACAAAGTTCTCGAAGGTGAACGTACGGTTCAGGTAGCTGGTGTGCTTGAGCGCGCCTTCGACCTGGACGGTGCGCTGTTCGGCGCGGACCGGGGCTTGCTGGGACGCGGCGCCTGCCATCGGGTCAAAGCTGTCGCGGGACGGCTCTTCATTTTCTGGCGCGCTTTTTCTCGCAGACGATTTGGATGATGCCGGTGCAGGAGCAGGCGCACTGGCGGCCGGTGCGGCGGCTGCCTGGGCTTGCGACGCCGCAGCAGCCAATGGCGCATTCGGCGCAGCGCGAGGTGCAGAGCTGCGTTTGCTGCCTATTAATAAGGAGAGCACGGGCGCGAGGCCGTTGCCATGTTCATCGAGCAATTCGAGAACGCGGCTCAGGTACTTCTCGTTGACCCAATCGAGAACAAAACGATTGGGTGCGTAGACACGCAACTCGTCGCCTTCGGCTTCGACCTGTAGCGGACGGATCCAGGTGTTGAATTGCTGGGCAGGCAGCTCATCGCGCAAAAGCTCCACGCACTGCTGCCAAAGTTCCACTGACACGGATATCCCCTAAGTTGAAAGCCGGTGAGGCAAAAACAGCCGCCATTGTAGCGGCGAGCCGTCCACTTATCCACATGTAGCTTGATCACAGGCCAGCCAAAATCAACGTCTTAACAGCAATAAAGGCGACCAATGGTCTGTGCATAAGCTCTGTGGATAAGCGGCCCTGAGATCGTTGCACAAGTGGGGGCGAAAGTCTGTGGGTAACCAGCCTGTGGATAACAGCCCATTCCACACACAGCTTATCCGACAGCGCAGCACAGGCAGAGCACCGTTTCTCCCCCGTGTTGTCATTCTCTGTACATCACGTGGTATATGGCCTAAAGGAAGTTATCCACAGCTGAATGCCTGTCTAGCTTTTATAAGCTTTACAGAAAAGCTTTAAATAACTTCCTTCTTTATTTTTATATCTATCCCATGAGCACTGGAAGCCAAGCGGACAGAAAAGAGCCGATGGCCTGTGGAGATCTAATTAAAGGAAAAGCTGGTTGGAAATTGACCTAGAGGCTTGCTTTCACTAGAATCGCCGGTCTCTTAAAACGGGGGCCATTCCGGCCCGTTGTGGACGAACCAGGTAACAACGCCATGAAACGTACTTTCCAACCAAGCACCATCAAACGCGCCCGCACCCACGGCTTCCGTGCTCGCATGGCTACCAAGAACGGCCGTGCTGTCCTGTCGCGTCGTCGCGCCAAAGGTCGTGCGCGTCTGGCAGTTTGATAATCCGGTACTGGTGGTGAGTCAGGACTTCAGTCGGGAAAAGCGTCTGCTAACCCCCCGGCATTTCAAGGCAGTCTTTGACTCCCCCACCGGCAAGGTTCCGGGGAAAAATCTCCTGCTCCTTGCGCGTAACAACGATCTGGATCACCCCCGACTCGGGTTGGTGATCGGCAAGAAGAGCGTAAAGCTCTCCGTTGAGCGCAATCGCCTCAAGCGTCTGATGCGCGAATCGTTTCGCCTCCACCAGGACACTCTGGTTGGTTGGGATATTGTTATCGTCGCGCGCAAAGGCTTGGGGGATGTAGAAAACCCCGAATTGATTCAGCATTTCGGCAAGCTCTGGAAACGTTTGGCGCGTACCCACAAGCCAGCACCAGCAGTCAGCACCGAAACTGTAGGGGTAGACAGCCTTGATGCGTAAACTGGCCCTCGTTCCGATCCAGTTTTATCGCTATGCCATTAGTCCTCTGATGGCCAACCACTGTCGTTTCTACCCCAGTTGTTCCTGCTACGCGTTAGAGGCCATAGAAAACCATGGTCTTCTGCGCGGTGGCTGGCTGACCTTTCGTCGTTTAGGTCGCTGTCATCCGTGGAATCCCGGTGGTTATGACCCGGTTCCACCTATCCCTACCTCCCGTTCTTCTTCGATGGCCGAGTAATCATGGATATTAAACGCACGATCCTGATCGTCGCCCTGGCAATCGTGTCCTACGTCATGGTTCTTCAGTGGAACCAGGACTATGGCCAGGCTGCCCTGCCGACTCAGAATGTTGCTACCAACCAGGCTGCGCCGGCTATTCCGGACACCCCGCTGGGTAACAATGCGTCCGCGAGTGCCGATGTTCCCAGCGCGAATGGCGAGACAAGCGCCCCGTTAGAAACGCCAGTGGTCACCAACAAAGACCTCATCCACGTGAAAACGGATGTGCTCGACCTGGCTATCGACCCACAAGGTGGTGATATCGCGCAGTTGAAACTGCCGCTGTATCCACGTCGCCAAGACCATCCGGATGTTCCGTTCCAACTGTTCGATAACGGTGGTGAGCGTACTTATCTGGCGCAAAGCGGCCTGACCGGCACCAATGGTCCGGATGCACGTGCTACCGGTCGTCCGATTTACTCGACCGAGCAGAAGACTTATCAACTGGCTGATGGCCAGAACCAGTTGAACGTCGACCTGAAATTCAGCCTCGACGGCGTCAACTACATCAAGCGCTTCAGCTTCACCCGTGGTTTGTACGACTTGAAGGTCACTTACCTGATCGACAACGAAAGCGACAAACCATGGAGCGGCAACCTGTTTGCCCAGCTCAAGCGTGACGCCAGCTCCGATCCTTCATCCAGCACTGCCACCGGCACCGCGACTTACCTGGGCGCCGCCCTGTGGACAAGTAGCGAACCGTACAAAAAAGTGTCGATGAAAGATATCGACAAGGGCTCGCTGAAAGAAACCGTGCAAGGCGGCTGGGTTGCCTGGCTGCAGCACTACTTCGTGACCGCCTGGATCCCGAACAAGGGTGAGGCCAACCTGGTTCAAACCCGCAAGGACAGCCAGGGTAACTACATCATTGGCTTCACTGGCCCGGCGTTGATCGTCGCACCCGGCGCCAAGGCTGAAACCAGCGCTATCCTGTACGCCGGCCCGAAAAGCCAGGCTGTGCTGAAAGAGTTGTCCCCAGGTCTTGAGCTGACTGTGGATTACGGCTTCCTGTGGTTCATCGCCCAGCCGATTTTCTGGTTGCTGCAACATATCCACAGCATTGTGGGTAACTGGGGCTTCTCGATCATCTTCCTGACCATGCTGATCAAGGGGATCTTCTTCCCGCTGTCGGCAGCCAGCTACAAGTCGATGGCGCGCATGCGTGCCGTGGCTCCGAAACTGGCGGCGCTGAAAGAACAACATGGCGATGACCGGCAGAAAATGTCGCAGGCCATGATGGAGCTGTACAAGAAAGAGAAGATCAACCCGCTGGGTGGATGCTTGCCGATTCTGGTGCAGATGCCGGTGTTCCTGTCGCTGTACTGGGTGCTCCTGGAAAGCGTAGAGATGCGTCAGGCGCCGTTCATCCTGTGGATAACCGACCTGTCGATCAAAGACCCGTTCTTTATCCTGCCGATCATCATGGGCGCGACGATGTTCATCCAGCAGCGCCTGAACCCGACTCCGCCGGATCCGATGCAGGCCAAGGTGATGAAAATGATGCCGATCATCTTCACCTTCTTCTTCCTGTGGTTCCCAGCTGGTCTGGTGCTGTACTGGGTGGTCAACAACGTGTTGTCTATCTCCCAACAGTGGTACATCACACGCAAGATCGAAGCGGCTACCGCAAAAGCCTCTGCGTAACTTACTCTGTGGATAACCACTCAAGACGCCCCCTAGTGGGGCGTTTTGCTTTCTGTCACTTTTGGTCTGGAACCTGTTGATGAGCGCTCCTCGTGAAACCATCGCTGCTGTCGCTACCGCTCAAGGTCGCGGCGGTGTCGGCATCGTTAGAATTTCGGGGCCGCTTGCGAGTGTGGCAGCCAAAGCCATGAGTGGCCGTGAGTTGAAGGCACGTTATGCGCATTACGGCCCGTTCCTGGATGCTGACGGCAACGTGCTGGACGAGGGGTTAGCGCTTTATTTCCCTGGGCCGAATTCATTCACCGGGGAAGACGTCCTGGAGTTGCAGGGACACGGCGGTCCGGTTGTGTTGGATATGTTGCTGCAACGCTGCCTGCAATTGGGCTGCCGCCTGGCACGTCCAGGGGAATTCAGCGAGCGGGCATTTTTGAATGACAAGCTGGATCTGGCCCAGGCCGAAGCAATTGCCGACCTGATTGAAGCCAGTTCTGCACAAGCGGCACGTAATGCATTGCGCTCCCTGCAGGGTGCTTTCTCCCTGCGTGTGCATAACTTGACCGAGCAGTTGATCAGCCTGCGTATCTACGTCGAGGCGGCGATTGATTTTCCGGAAGAAGAAATCGACTTTCTCGCCGATGGCCACGTACTGGCGATGCTGGATAAAGTTCGCGATGAGTTATCCACAGTGCTGCGTGAAGCCGGGCAGGGGGCTTTGCTGCGAGACGGCATGACCGTTGTGATCGCGGGGCGGCCCAATGCGGGAAAATCCAGCTTGCTCAATGCCCTGGCGGGGCGGGAAGCCGCCATCGTCACTGAGATTGCCGGCACCACACGGGACATCCTGCGCGAACATATCCACATCGACGGCATGCCGTTGCACGTTGTAGACACCGCCGGTTTGCGCGACACCGACGACCAGGTGGAAAAGATCGGTGTGGAACGCGCGCTCAAAGCCATCGGCGAAGCGGATCGGGTGCTGTTGGTGGTGGACGCAACGGCGCCCGAGGCTGTGGATCCTTTCGCCCTGTGGCCGGAATTCCTCGAGCACCGGCCGGACCCGGCCAAGGTCACCTTGATTCGCAACAAGGCTGACTTGACGGGAGATGCCATTGCGCTGGAAACCAGCGCGGATGGCCACGTCACGATCAGCCTGAGTGCGAAGTCGGCCGGTGAAGGCCTGGAACTGCTGCGCGAGCACCTCAAAGCCTGTATGGGCTACGAGCAGACCTCGGAAAGCAGCTTCAGTGCGCGCCGTCGGCACCTGGAGGCGTTGCGCCATGCGAGCGCAGCGTTGGAGCACGGTCGGGCGCAGTTGACCCTGGCGGGCGCCGGGGAGCTGCTGGCGGAAGATCTGCGTCAGGCGCAGCAGCTGTTAGGCGAAATCACCGGCGCGTTCAGCTCCGATGATTTGTTGGGGCGGATCTTTTCCAGCTTCTGCATCGGTAAATAACCGAGTTATCCACAGCGTCCTACCAATTGTAAGACACCGTACCGAGCAGGGTACGGCTGTCACCCCAATAGCAGCGGCCCGCATCGTTGCAACCAGATACATATTCCTTGTCGAACAGGTTCTTGGCGTTCACATCTACAGACCAGTGTTTGTCGATCTGATAGCCAACGGCTGCGTCCACCAAGGTGACGCTTCCTGCATCCAACTTTCCATACAGCGTGGGTGCGGTGTAGGAAAAGGTACTGTCGAAATAACGCACGCCACCGCCCAGGGACAAGCCCTTGAGTTGGCCATCGAAGAAGCGGTACTTGCCCCACACTGAGGCCTGGTTACGCGGAACCCCGGTCATCTGGTGGCCCTCGACCAACGACGTCGCCGAATCCTTGGTAATTCTCGCGTCAGTGTAGGTATAGGCTGCGGTGACATTCAGGTTAGGCGTGAGATTGCTGTTGACCTCTACCTCAGCGCCCTTGGCCCGGCTTTCGCCTACCTGGCGATAGCTATTGGTGGTGGCGTCAAGGTAAGTGTCGTCTTCCTTGCGCAAGTCATACACCGACACCGTCATTGCCGTATCCCAGCCGATCGGCTCGTACTTCACGCCCACTTCGTACTGGCTGCTGGTGATCGGTTTCAAGGGCGAGCCGGCGTTGGAGATCTGCTGCACGGGGACAAAGGCAGTGGAGTAGCTGACATACGGCGTCAGGCCGTTGTCGAACTGGTACATCACCCCGCCCTGATAGGTGAACTTGCGGTCTTCGGACCCGGTATTGCCGGCCTTGTTCACCTTGTCACGGAAATCGCTGTCGACCCAGTCCTGACGGCCGCCGAGCAGGAACAGCCAGTGATCGTATTTGCTCTGGATCTGTGCATAAACGCCTTTCATCTGCTGCTCGAGCAGGGTGTTTTGCACCGCCACCGGCGTCAACGGGTCACGCAGGTACACCGGGTTATACACATTGATGGTGCCGGCAAACCCCGCATCCCAATCCTGATTGAACGAGGTGCGGTCATAACTGGCGCCAAACAGCACCGTGTTTTCCAGGCCACCGACCTGGAATTTTCCTTCCAGCTGGTTATCCAGCGAATAGACCATCGACTTGTTATAGCGGTCATAGGCGGTCATGTTCAGTTGAGTGCCAAAGCCGCGGTTATTCAGGGCACTGGGCCAGGTTTCATGGCGGTTGATGCGTGACTGCATGTAGCGCGAGTTCTGACGGAACTGCCAGTCATCGTTGAAGCTGTGGCTGAATTCGTAACCGGTACTCCAGGTTTCGCGTTCGAACGTATTCCAATCCGGGTCGCCGAGCATGGTGTGCTTGGAGAGCTTGCCATTGGGATTTGTAAGCAAGGTGCCGGCAGCCGGTAGGCCGAGTTCCAGATTAGTGTGGTCTTTCTGGTAATTGGCCAACAGGGTGAGGGTGTTGTAGTCGTCGAAATTCAGGGTCAGTGATGGCGCGATGTACAGGCGATCGTCTGGCACATGGTCGGTCTGCGTATCGGATTTGCGACCGAGCATCACAACCCGGCCGAGGATATTGCCGCTGTCATTGAGCGGCCCAGAGATATCCACACCCAACTGACGCCGATTATTGGAGCCATAACCCAACTGCACTTCACCTTGTGGCGTAGCAGTAGGGTGTTTGCTCACCAGATTCACCAGACCGCCAGGCGCATTTTCACCGTAGAGCAGGGAAGAGGGGCCGCGGAAGATTTCGACCCGCTCCAGGCCATAGGGCTCACTGGTGGTGTCGTACCGATTACCTTGTACGCGCAGGCCATCTCGCAGCAGGCCGTAGCCGTAATCCGTGGCATTGAAACCGCGAATGAAGAACAGATCGCCCGCCAGCCCATCACCTGCGGCAAAGGGCGGTGCAAAGATACCGGGCACGTAACCCAACACTTCGGTCAGGGTTTGCGACTTCTGGTCCTTGATACGCTGGCCGGTGACGACCGATACCGAACGTGGTGTTTCCGACAGCGGCGTACTGGTCTTTGTACCGACCCTGCTGTTCTGCGCCTTGTAGCCCACATCCCCAGCAATCTCCTGATTGAAACCGCCCTGTTGATAAGTGCTGACTGTGGTGGGCGCGAGGGTGAGTTCGCCGGTGGAAGCGGCCTGCAGGACATAACTGCCAGGCGCCTGGACTACCGCCTGTAAACCGGAGTTTTGCAGCAGCAGCGCAAAACCTTGGTCCACGGAGTAGTCACCTTCCAAGCCTGCTGTGTTTAAACGTGTGGTTTGTTGAGGTGAAAAAGACAGGATCACATTCGCCTTGGCGGCAAATTGGCTCAAGGCGTTATCCAGGGGGCCGGCCGCAATAACGTAGTGTTGCACCGCGCTGGCGGCCTGGGCGCCCGTGGATAACAACACACTGACAGTGGTGGCCGTGCCGAGCAGCAGGCTGCATGTCATACCGTGGTAGGAAAGTCGCTGGCGGAGCTTGGTGGGAACGCGCATAGGTGAGTAAGCCCTGAAGGTGGCATCGTGATTACCTGTAGGGCCGTGTCAGGTAAAAAAAAGATAACCCCGCGTGCAGATATTTTTTCGATCAACCGATTCGCTTCACCGAAACCCAATAGCGAGTGAAGTATTTCACCTGAATCGGCAGGGTGGCCTGCAGATTGGCCAGCACTGCGTCGGTGGAATCCAGGCGAAAGGTCCCGGAAACACGCAGATGTGCCGAGGCCAGGTCGCATTGCAGGACACCTGGACGATAGCGGGCGAGCTCTTCGATAACATCACCGAGGCGTGCATCCAATACAATCAGTTGGCCATCGACCCAGGCGGCCTGGGATGTGCGGTAAACGGTGTCTGGCTGCACTTTTTGGCGATCGAAGTCTGCGCTTTCGCCGGCACTGAGCAGCCGGGCCTGGAGGGGCTGGTCACCAGGCGACACATTCACCCGATCCTCCAGAACGCCAACGCGGGTTGAGTCCTGCAACTGGCGTACGGTAAACCGAGTACCCAATGCCTGGACGCGGCCTTGGCGGGTTTCGACATAAAAGGGCGTCTGCACACCCAGCTTGCCGGTGTGAATAAGTACTTCACCTTCGCGCAAGCGGATCAAACGCTGGCGCTCATCAAATAGCACATCAATCGCCGTGCCGGTATTCAGGTCAATCCGCGTGCCGTCGGCCAATTCGATACGCCGGCGTTCACCTACGACCGTGCGGTAATCGGCCCACAGATTACCCAGGGGCGTGTGTTGCTGAACATTCCACCCCAGGTACCCGGTGCCGCCCAGCACCAACATCCACTTGAGTACCTGGCGACGTTGCTGTGTGGCCGACAATGCGCGGCGGGTGAAATCCGGAGGCAGGGCGCCGAGACTGCGCTGCAACTGTTCCATCTGATTCCATGCGGCCTGATGGGAGGGATCGCCGTTGAGCCATTGTTGCCAGGCTTGGCGCTCGTCGGCGGTAGGCGTCTGGGATTGAAACTGTACGTACCAACTGGCAGCAGCCTCAAAGGTTTTGCGATCGGGCGCCGCCATTACAGGCTGGCCATGATCAGTGAGCATTCAGTCAATACACGGATCATGTGCTTCTTCACCGTGGTCAGTGAAACCTGAAGCTGATCGGCAATCTGTTGATAAGTCAGCCCCTCGACCTGGGACAGCATGAATATCCGCCGTGCTCGCTCGCCGAGTGCAGACAAGGCTTTATCCACAGCCACCAACGTCTCGATGATGATGGCTTTGTCTTCTTCACTGATGGTTATGGCTTCAGGCCGTTCGGCCAGGGTTTGTTTGTAGGCCTGTTCGATGGCGTGTCGACGGTAACGATCAATCACAAGGCCCCTGGCGATGGTCGCCAGGTAGTCACGTGGTTCAACGATCTGTGCCGCATGCCGCCCGCCCAGAATGCGCACGAACGTATCGTGCGCCACATCGGCCGCATCACAGGCGTTATGTAGCTTCCCTTTGAGCCACCCGCGCAGCCAGGAGTGGTGCTGCTCATAAATGTGCTGGACCGCAGCCGTGTGTGAAGAAGAGGACATAGGGCATGACAAGGTAGGTTAATGATAATCGCTATTATTAACTGCCCCGCCGTTTTGTCACAACAGATCTCTTTTTGCTGTGCTCCCCACCGAGTGAAAGGTTTCGGTTGGCGTTGTGGCGGACTGAATACAGACAGATTTGCCGATTTCTGTGGATTAAGCTCTGTGAATAACCGTCCCTGTGCCCAGTTGATAACAGGCCCTGAAACCTGAGTAAAAAGGCCTCTGTGGATAACCGTCTGTTTAATCCACAGGCTTAAAGGACTTATCCAAGGGCCTCATTGGCACATGACCACAGACTTTTGAATCTCTGTACACGCCGTAAATAAAGGCCTGTGTAGATCTATCCACAGAAAGTATGCTCAGTAGAAATAAACATAAAAACAAAGATTTAATAAATTTCTCTCTTTTAATTTCTATTGTCTGTGATTCATCCACAGCTGGTTAAATTTTGTGCAAAGGGTTCTTTAGGAAGGGCTAAGTCCCTATACTTGCCGCCAAAGCTCTAAAACTCTTTCAACAATCAATTCCTGATTACCTACATAAGCAGGCACGAGGTGCGTGGTGGATTTCCCTTCCCGTTTTGAAGTGATCGTCATCGGCGGCGGTCATGCCGGTACCGAGGCAGCACTGGCGTCAGCACGAATGGGCGTAAAAACCCTGTTGTTGACGCATAACGTGGAAACCCTCGGCGCCATGAGTTGCAACCCCGCCATCGGTGGGATCGGTAAAAGCCATCTGGTCAAGGAAATCGACGCCCTTGGCGGCGTGATGGCCATGGCTACCGATAAAGGTGGCATCCAATTTCGCGTGCTCAACAGCCGCAAAGGCCCGGCCGTAAGGGCTACCCGGGCTCAGGCAGACCGCATCCTGTACAAGGCTGCAGTCCGCGAAACCCTGGAAAACCAGCCGAACCTGTGGATATTTCAACAAGCAGCAGATGACCTGATCGTCGAACAGGACCAGGTGCGCGGAGTTGTCACCCAAATGGGTCTGCGTTTCTTCGCAGAATCCGTGGTGTTGACCACCGGTACATTCCTCGGCGGACTTATCCACATTGGCATGCAGAACTATTCCGGTGGCCGTGCCGGTGATCCGCCGTCCATTGCCCTGGCAAAGCGTCTGCGTGAACTGCCGCTGCGTGTCGGTCGGCTGAAAACCGGGACCCCGCCGCGTATTGACGGGCGTTCCGTAGATTTCTCGGTGATGACCGAGCAAGCAGGCGATACACCGATCCCGGTCATGTCGTTCATGGGCTCCAAGGAACAGCATCCGAAACAGGTGAGCTGCTGGATCACCCACACCAATGCGCGCACCCACGAAATCATTGCCGCGAACCTCGACCGTTCGCCGATGTACTCCGGGGTGATCGAAGGCATCGGCCCGCGTTATTGCCCGTCGATCGAAGACAAGATCCACCGCTTTGCCGACAAGGAAAGCCACCAGGTTTTTATCGAGCCCGAAGGCTTGACCACTCATGAGCTGTACCCGAACGGTATCTCCACTTCCCTGCCGTTTGACGTGCAAATTCAGATCGTGCAATCAATTCGCGGCATGGAAAACGCGCACATCGTGCGTCCGGGCTACGCCATCGAGTACGACTACTTCGACCCGCGTGACCTCAAGTACAGCCTGGAAACCAAAGTGATCGGCGGTTTGTTCTTTGCCGGGCAAATCAACGGCACCACCGGTTACGAAGAAGCAGGTGCCCAAGGTTTGCTGGCCGGAACCAATGCTGCACTGCGCGCGCAGGGCAAAGACAGCTGGTGCCCGCGTCGCGATGAGGCGTACATCGGTGTGTTGGTCGACGACCTGATTACCCTGGGTACCCAGGAACCGTACCGGATGTTCACATCCCGGGCGGAATACCGCTTGATCCTGCGCGAAGACAACGCCGATCTGCGTCTGACCGAGAAAGGTCGCGAACTGGGCCTGGTCGACGACGCACGGTGGGCTGCCTTCTGCAAAAAACGCGAAAGCATCGCGTTGGAAGAACAGCGGCTGAAAAGCACTTGGGTCCGCCCGGGCACCGAACAGGGCGATGCGATTGCCGAAAAATTCGGTACGCCGTTGACCCACGAATACAACTTGCTCAACCTGCTGTCGCGTCCGGAAATCGACTACGCTGGTCTGGTCGAAGTGACCGGGCAGGGTGCAGAAGACCCACAGGTCGCCGAGCAGGTCGAAATCAAGACCAAATACGCCGGTTACATTGACCGCCAGCAGGATGAAATCGCCCGCCTGCGCGCCAGTGAAGACACCAAGCTGCCTGTGGATATCGACTACACCGGGATTTCCGGGCTGTCGAAAGAAATCCAAAGCAAGCTGGGGATAACTCGGCCAGAGACCCTGGGCCAGGCTTCACGTATCCCCGGCGTCACCCCGGCAGCGATTTCGCTGTTGATGATTCATTTGAAAAAACGCGGCGCGGGCCGTCAGTTGGAGCAAAGCGCTTGAGTTCGTTGGTCACCTCGCAACACGCCGAAGAGTTATCCACAGGTGCGCGCCAGTTGGGCGTCGACCTGACCCCGGCCCAGCACGAATTGCTGTTGGGCTACCTGGCCCTGTTGATCAAATGGAACAAGGCTTACAACCTGACCGCGGTGCGTGATCCCGACGAAATGGTGTCCCGTCACTTGCTCGACAGCTTGAGCGTGATGCCATTCATCGAAAACGGTCGCTGGCTCGACGTCGGCAGTGGGGGCGGCATGCCAGGCATCCCACTGGCCATTCTGTTTCCCGGGTCGCAAGTGACCTGCCTGGACAGCAACGGCAAGAAGACCCGCTTCCTGACCCAGGTCAAACTCGAACTCAAGCTGGATAACCTGCAAGTTATCCACAGTCGCGTCGAAGCCTTCACGCCTGAACAGCCATTCAACGGAATCGTTTCCCGGGCGTTCAGCAGCATGGAGAACTTCAGCAACTGGACCCGCCATCTGGGCGACCGCGACACCCGCTGGCTGGCAATGAAGGGCGTCCATCCAAGCGATGAGCTGTTAGCATTGCCGGCAGACTTCCACCTCGATAGCGAACACGCCTTGGCCGTACCCGGTTGCCAAGGCCAACGCCATCTGCTGATACTGCGCCGCACGGCATGATTGGGAACACAAGCAAGAATGGCTAAGGTATTCGCGATAGCGAACCAGAAAGGTGGCGTGGGCAAAACCACCACCTGCATCAACCTCGCAGCATCCCTGGTCGCAACCAAGCGCCGGGTGCTGTTGATCGATCTCGATCCACAGGGCAACGCCACCATGGGGAGCGGTGTGGATAAACACGGCCTGGAAAACTCGGTCTACGACTTGCTGATTGGCGAGTGCGACCTGGCCCAGGCCATGCACTACTCCGAACATGGTGGTTATCAACTGCTGCCGGCCAACCGCGATTTGACTGCGGCGGAAGTGGTGCTGCTGGAAATGCAGATGAAAGAAAGCCGTCTGCGCAGCGCCCTGGCGCCAATCCGCGAGAATTACGACTACATCCTGATCGACTGCCCACCGTCGCTGTCGATGCTGACACTGAACGCGCTGGTGGCCGCCGATGGGGTGATTATCCCCATGCAGTGCGAGTACTACGCGTTGGAAGGGTTGAGCGACCTTGTGGATAACATCAAGCGCATTGCCGAATTGCTCAACCCGAACCTGCAGATCGAAGGCTTGCTGCGGACCATGTTCGATCCGCGCCTGAGCCTGATGAACGATGTATCGGCGCAGCTCAAGGAACACTTCGGTGACCAGCTGTACGACACGGTGATCCCGCGCAACATCCGTTTGGCCGAAGCCCCGAGCTACGGCATGCCGGCTTTGGCCTATGACAAACAATCCCGTGGTGCCATTGCCTACCTGGCGCTGGCCGGCGAGATGGTTCGCCGTCAGCGCCGCAATTCACGCACCGCTGCAGCCCAGCCAACTTAAGGAATCCCCATGGCCGTCAAGAAACGAGGTCTCGGACGTGGACTGGATGCACTGTTGAGTGGTCCGACCGTCACATCGCTTGAAGAACAGGCGGTGCAGGCCGACGAGCGCGAGCTGCAACACCTGCCGCTGGACCTGATCCAGCGCGGCAAATACCAGCCACGCCGGGACATGGACCCCCAGGCGCTGGAAGAACTGGCCAATTCGATCAAGGCCCAGGGTGTGATGCAACCGATCGTGGTGCGTCCGATTGGCGGCGGCCGTTTTGAAATCATCGCCGGTGAACGCCGCTGGCGCGCGAGCCAGCAGGCCGGCAAGGAAACCATCCCGGCGATGGTGCGCGATGTGCCGGATGAAACCGCCATCGCCATGGCGTTGATCGAGAATATCCAGCGCGAAGACCTCAACCCGATCGAAGAAGCCATTGCCCTGCAGCGCTTGCAGCAGGAATTCCAGCTGACCCAGCAACAAGTGGCCGAGGCGGTGGGTAAATCCCGTGTGACCGTGTCCAACTTGCTGCGTCTGATCGCGTTGCCGGAAGTCATCAAGACCATGTTATCCCACGGCGACCTGGAAATGGGTCACGCCCGTGCATTGCTCGGTTTGCCGGAAAATCAACAGGTTGAAGGGGCGCGACACGTTGTCGCACGGGGGCTCACTGTTCGTCAGACCGAGGCCCTGGTTCGCCAATGGCTCAGCGGCAAACCTGCACCGGTCGAAACGGCCAAACCTGATCCGGATATCGCCCGCCTCGAGCAGCGCCTGGCCGAGCGCCTGGGCTCTGCGGTGCAAATTCGCCATGGGAAGAAAGGCAAAGGGCAATTGGTCATCGGATATAACTCCCTTGATGAGCTTCAAGGCGTCCTTGCCCACATCCGCTGAAACATTTGCTTATGTAGCGCGTGATCGGAAATCACTACCCGGCAGTTGAATAGGGGCAGAACCGCCCCTATACTCTGCGCGCATTTTGTCGGCACAAATTATGCCAAGTTATTGATTTCCGGCAGCCGACCATTGAGGAGCAAGAGTGATGGAAACCCGCACGCCAAACACGTTGCCGTTCCATCGCTTGGCCGTTTTTCCGGTTTTATTGGCTCAATTTGTCATCTTGCTGATCGCCGCATTGGCGCTTTGGTACTGGCATGGAGTCGTAGCCGGATATTCAGGACTCTGCGGAGGCCTGATAGCCTTGCTGCCCAATATGTATTTCGCTCACAGGGCCTTTCGGTTTTCCGGCGCCCGAGCAGCCCAGGCTATCGTCCGGTCATTTTATGCCGGCGAGGCAGGGAAACTGATTTTGACGGCAGTGCTGTTTGCACTGACCTTTGCAGGTGTGAAGCCATTGGCGCCGCTGGCTGTATTCGGCGTCTTCGTGTTGACCCAACTGGTCAGCTGGTTCGCTCCCCTGCTAATGAAAACAAGACTTTCGAAACCTTAGGGCGTTTGAGGCAACCATGGCAGAAACAACCGCTTCGGGCTATATCCAGCACCACTTGCAGAACCTGACCTTCGGTCAGCTTCCTAATGGCGGCTGGGGCTTTGCCCACTCCGCAGCAGAGGCCAAAGAAATGGGCTTCTGGGCTTTCCACCTGGATACTCTGGGCTGGTCGGTCGCATTGGGTCTGATCTTCGTCCTGATTTTCCGCATGGCGGCAAAGAAGGCGACTTCCGGTCAGCCAGGTGCTTTGCAGAACTTCGTTGAAGTACTGGTCGAATTCGTCGATGGCAGCGTGAAAGACAGCTTCCATGGTCGCAGCCCGGTGATCGCACCGCTGGCACTGACTATCTTCGTCTGGGTGTTCCTGATGAACGCCGTCGACCTGATCCCGGTCGACTGGATTCCTCAGCTGGCCATCCTGATCTCCGGCGATCACCACATTCCATTCCGTGCGGTTTCCACCACGGACCCTAACGCCACCCTGGGCATGGCCCTGTCGGTGTTCGCGTTGATCATTTTCTACAGCATCAAGGTCAAGGGCATCGGCGGTTTCATCGGCGAACTGACCCTGCACCCGTTCGGCAGCAAGAACATCTTCGTTCAAGCCCTGCTGATCCCGGTGAACTTCCTGCTGGAGTTCGTGACCCTGGTCGCCAAGCCTATCTCCCTGGCCCTGCGACTGTTCGGCAACATGTATGCCGGCGAGCTGGTGTTCATTCTGATCGCTGTGATGTTCGGCAGTGGTCTGCTCTGGCTTAGCGGCCTGGGCGTGGTTCTGCAGTGGGCGTGGGCTGTGTTCCACATCCTGATCATCACCCTGCAGGCCTTCATCTTCATGATGCTGACCATCGTCTACCTGTCGATGGCGCACGAAGAGAACCATTAAGACCAGTCTCGACTAGTCTGATGTCCTTCCCGGTGAAACGGGAAGGTAGGCCCCACCGGGCTATGAAACGATTTGTTTTACCGCTTTAAAATCTAAAAAACCTAAACCATACGACGTAAAAGTCGGGAGGAAAGATGGAAACTGTAGTTGGTCTAACCGCTATCGCTGTTGCACTGTTGATCGGCCTGGGCGCCCTGGGTACTGCCATTGGTTTCGGCCTGCTGGGCGGTAAATTCCTGGAAGGCGCAGCGCGTCAGCCAGAAATGGTCCCAATGCTGCAAGTTAAAATGTTCATCGTCGCCGGCCTGCTCGACGCCGTGACCATGATCGGCGTTGGTATCGCTCTGTTCTTCACCTTCGCGAACCCCTTCGTTGGTCAACTCGCTGGCTAATCACTCGAACTTTTCGAGTTGATTGGAGTGATGGACAACGAATGAGCGAGGTGTTGGCGTGAACATTAATGCAACCCTGATTGGCCAATCCGTTGCGTTCTTCATTTTTGTAGTGTTTTGCATGAAGTTCGTGTGGCCTCCGGTCATCGCGGCTTTGCACGAACGTCAGAAGAAGATCGCTGATGGCTTGGACGCTGCCAACCGTGCAGCTCGCGACCTGGAGTTGGCCCAAGAGAAAGCGGGTCATCAACTGCGCGATGCTAAGGCACAGGCAGCTGAAATCATTGAGCAAGCCAAGAAGCGCGGTAACCAGATCGTCGAAGAGGCTGTTGAAAAAGCCCGCGTCGAAGCTGACCGTGTGAAGGCTTCGGCTCATGCCGAGATCGAACAGGAACTGAACGGCGTCAAAGACGCGCTGCGTGCCCAACTGGGTGCTCTGGCGGTCGGCGGTGCTGAGAAGATCCTCGGTGCCACAATCGATCAAAACGCGCACGCGGAGCTGGTTAACAAACTGGCTGCTGAAATTTAAGCGAGGGCGATCATGGCAGAACTGACCACGTTGGCCCGACCTTACGCTAAGGCAGCCTTCGAGCACGCCCAGGCCCACCAGCAGCTGGCCTCTTGGTCAGCCATGCTCGGCCTGGCTGCAGCAGTGTCGCAAGACGACACCATGCAGCGCGTGCTCAAGGCCCCGCGCCTGACGAGCGCAGACAAGGCCGCCACTTTTATTGAAGTGTGCGGCGACAAGTTTGATGTGAAAGTGCAGAACTTCATTCACGTCATTGCCGAAAACGACCGTCTCCCGCTGTTGCCGGAGATCGCCGCTCTGTTCGACCTGTACAAGGCCGAAGCAGAGAAGTCGGTAGACGTTGAAGTGACCAGTGCTTTTGCATTGAACCAAGAACAGCAAGACAAACTCGCCAAGGTTCTCAGTGCACGACTCAATCGGGAAGTGCGCCTGCAAGCTTCGGAGGACGCATCCCTGATTGGTGGTGTTGTTATCCGTGCCGGCGACCTGGTTATCGATGGCTCGATTCGCGGAAAAATCGCGAAACTTGCCGAAGCATTGAAATCTTGAGTTTGAAGGGGCAGCAGAGCAATGCAGCAACTCAATCCTTCCGAAATAAGTGAAATTATCAAGGGCCGCATCGACAAGCTCGATGTGACCTCCCAAGCCCGTAACGAAGGCACTGTCGTCAGCGTATCTGACGGCATCGTGCGGATTCACGGTCTGGCCGACGTCATGTACGGCGAGATGATCGAGTTTCCGGGCGGCGTCTACGGTATGGCCCTCAACCTGGAGCAAGACTCCGTAGGTGCCGTTGTATTGGGCGCTTACACCAGTCTGGCTGAAGGCATGAGCGCCAAGTGCACAGGCCGCATCCTGGAAGTTCCGGTTGGTAAGGAACTGCTGGGTCGCGTAGTCGACGCACTGGGTAACCCTGTTGACGGTAAAGGTCCACTGGGCAACACCGAGACCGACGCGGTCGAGAAAGTTGCTCCAGGCGTGATCTGGCGTAAGTCGGTAGACCAGCCTGTACAGACTGGCTACAAGGCTGTCGATGCCATGATCCCAGTCGGCCGTGGCCAGCGTGAGCTGATCATCGGTGACCGTCAGATCGGTAAGACCGCTCTGGCGATCGACGCGATCATCAACCAGAAGAACAGCGGCATTTTCTGCGTCTACGTAGCTATCGGTCAGAAACAATCGACCATTGCCAACGTGGTTCGCAAGCTGGAAGAAAACGGCGCCCTGGCCAACACGATCATCGTGGCTGCCAGTGCTTCGGAATCTCCTGCGCTGCAATTCCTGGCACCGTACTCCGGTTGCACCATGGGTGAATTCTTCCGCGACCGCGGTGAAGACGCGCTGATCGTTTATGACGATCTGTCCAAGCAAGCAGTGGCTTACCGCCAGATTTCCCTGCTGCTGCGCCGTCCACCAGGCCGTGAAGCCTACCCAGGCGACGTGTTCTATCTCCACTCCCGTCTGCTGGAGCGCGCATCCCGCGTTTCGGAAGAGTACGTAGAGAAGTTCACCAACGGCGCAGTGACCGGCAAAACCGGTTCCCTGACCGCACTGCCGATCATCGAAACCCAGGCTGGCGACGTTTCCGCGTTCGTTCCGACCAACGTGATTTCCATCACCGACGGTCAGATCTTCCTGGAATCGGCCATGTTCAACTCGGGCATCCGCCCTGCAGTGAACGCCGGTGTTTCGGTATCCCGTGTGGGTGGTGCCGCTCAGACCAAGATCATCAAGAAGCTGTCCGGTGGTATCCGTACCGCTCTGGCTCAGTACCGTGAACTGGCGGCATTCGCCCAGTTCGCTTCTGACCTGGACGAAGCGACCCGTAAGCAACTTGAGCATGGTCAGCGCGTTACCGAGCTGATGAAGCAGAAGCAATACGCCCCTATGTCGATCGCTGACATGGCGTTGTCGCTGTATGCCGCTGAGCGTGGGTTCCTGACCGACGTTGAAATCGCCAAGGTCGGCAGCTTTGAACAAGCGCTGATTGCTTACTTCAACCGCGATCACGCCGAATTGATGGCGAAGATCAACGTGAAGGGTGACTTCAATGACGATATCGACGCTGGCATGAAAGCCGGTATCGAGAAGTTCAAGGCCACCCAAACCTGGTAAGCCGCAGCGGGAGCCGCAAGGCTCCCGCTTGCTAACCTGATAGGTGTTACATGGCAGGCGCAAAAGAGATTCGCAGTAAGATTGCGAGCATCAAAAGCACGCAAAAAATTACCAGCGCCATGGAAAAAGTGGCGGTCAGCAAAATGCGCAAGGCACAAATGCGCATGGCTGCTAGCCGTCCTTATGCGGAGCGTATCCGCCAGGTAATTGGGCATCTGGCCAACGCCAACCCGGAATACCGCCACCCGTTCATGATCGACCGCGCAGTCAAGCGTGTGGGTTATGTGGTTGTGAGCAGTGACCGTGGTTTGTGCGGTGGTCTGAATACCAACCTGTTCAAGGCCCTGGTCAAGGACATGGCGGTAAACCGCGAAAACGGCGTCGAGATCGATCTGTGTGTCGTTGGTAGCAAGGGTGCGGCCTTTTTCCGCAACTTCGGCGGTAACGTCGTTGCAGCTATCAGCCACCTGGGTGAAGAGCCGTCGATCAATGATTTGATCGGCAGTGTGAAGGTGATGCTGGATGCGTACCTGGAAGGCCGGATTGACCGCCTGTCCGTGGTATCCAACAAGTTCATCAACACCATGACCCAGCAGCCAACCGTGGAGCAGTTGATTCCACTGGTGGCGACTCCGGATCAGGAACTCAAGCACCACTGGGACTACCTCTACGAACCGGACGCCAAAGAGCTGCTTGACGGCTTGATGGTGCGCTACGTGGAGTCGCAGGTGTACCAGGCGGTGGTCGAGAACAACGCAGCTGAACAAGCGGCGCGGATGATCGCGATGAAAAACGCTACCGATAACGCCGGTGATCTGATCAGCGATTTGCAGCTGATCTACAACAAGGCGCGTCAGGCTGCGATCACCCAAGAGATCTCGGAAATCGTCGGCGGCGCTGCCGCGGTTTAACGGTTCAAATATTCAGAGGATCCAGCTATGAGTAGCGGACGTATCGTTCAAATCATCGGCGCCGTTATCGACGTGGAATTTCCACGCGACAGCGTACCGAGCATCTACAACGCGCTGAAAGTACAAGGCGCGGAAACTACTCTGGAAGTTCAGCAGCAGCTGGGCGACGGCGTAGTTCGTACCATTGCGATGGGTTCCACCGAAGGCTTGAAGCGCGGTCTGGACGTTGTCGACACTGGCGCTGCCATCTCCGTACCGGTCGGTAAAGCGACCCTGGGCCGGATCATGGACGTACTGGGCAACCCGATTGACGAAGCTGGCCCTATCGACACCGAAGAGCGCTGGGGCATTCACCGTCCAGCACCTTCGTTCGCCGAACAAGCTGGCGGCAACGACCTGCTGGAAACCGGCATCAAGGTTATCGACCTGGTTTGCCCGTTCGCCAAGGGCGGTAAAGTGGGTCTGTTCGGTGGTGCCGGTGTAGGCAAGACCGTAAACATGATGGAACTGATCCGTAACATCGCCATCGAGCACAGCGGTTATTCCGTGTTCGCCGGTGTGGGTGAGCGTACTCGTGAGGGTAACGACTTCTACCACGAGATGAAGGACTCCAACGTTCTGGACAAAGTGGCACTGGTTTACGGTCAGATGAACGAGCCGCCGGGAAACCGTCTGCGCGTAGCACTGACTGGCCTGACCATGGCCGAGAAGTTCCGTGACGAAGGTAACGACGTTCTGCTGTTCGTCGACAACATCTACCGTTACACCCTGGCCGGTACTGAAGTATCCGCACTGCTGGGCCGTATGCCTTCGGCAGTAGGTTACCAGCCGACCCTGGCTGAAGAGATGGGCGTTCTGCAAGAACGTATCACTTCGACCAAGGAAGGTTCGATCACTTCGATCCAAGCGGTATACGTACCTGCGGATGACTTGACCGACCCGTCGCCAGCGACCACCTTCGCCCACTTGGACGCCACCGTCGTACTGTCCCGTGACATCGCTTCCCTGGGTATCTACCCAGCGGTCGATCCACTCGACTCGACTTCGCGCCAGCTGGACCCGAACGTGATCGGCCAGGAGCACTACGACACTGCTCGCGGCGTTCAGTACGTGCTGCAGCGTTACAAAGAGCTGAAGGACATCATTGCGATCCTGGGTATGGACGAGCTGTCGGAAACCGATAAGCAGTTGGTATCCCGCGCTCGTAAGATCCAGCGCTTCTTGTCGCAGCCGTTCTTCGTGGCTGAAGTCTTCACCGGTGCATCGGGTAAATACGTTTCCCTGAAAGACACCATTGCTGGCTTCAAAGGCATCCTCAACGGTGACTACGACCACCTGCCAGAACAAGCGTTCTACATGGTCGGCGGCATCGAAGAAGCGATCGAGAAAGCCAAGAAACTGTAATCCAGGCGCCCGGAAACGGGCGCTCATCAGGTTGAGGCAATCAGATGGCTATGACAGTCCATTGCGATATCGTCAGCGCGGAAGGGGAAATCTTCTCCGGTCTGGTAGAGATGGTGATTGCACACGGCGAACTCGGTGACCTTGGTATTGCCATGGGCCACGCGCCGTTGATCACCAGCTTGAAGCCAGGTCCGATCACGCTGACCAAGCAGGGCGGGGAAAAGGAGGTGTTTTACATCTCTGGTGGTTTCCTCGAGGTTCAGCCGAACATGGTCAAGGTACTTGCCGACACCGTGCAACGTGCTGGCGACCTGGATGAAGCCTCCGCTCAGGAAGCCGTCAAGGCTGCCGAGAAGGCCCTGAACGAAAAGGGTGCGGACTTCGACTACAGCGCTGCTGCTGTACGTCTGGCCGAGGCTGCAGCCCAGCTGCGCACGCTCCAGCAGTTGCGTAAGAAGTAAGCGGCCTAGCCGTCGTACATCATGCGCGATTGATTAAAAAGGGTAGCCTCGGCTACCCTTTTTCTTTTTCAGCAAAACACTTCTCTGGTCTGAAGCCGGACCGCCCAGGATTGGTAGCCACTCATGTCTCTTGAAATCGTTATTCTCGCCGCAGGCCAGGGCACCCGCATGCGTTCGGCCCTGCCCAAGGTGTTGCACCCGGTTGCCGGCAATTCCATGCTGGGCCATGTTATCCACAGCGCCCGGCAACTGGACCCCCAGCGCATTCACGTAGTGATCGGTCACGGTGCCGATGTGGTGCGTGAGCGTCTCGCCGCAGACGACTTGAATTTCGTTCTACAAGACAAGCAACTCGGTACCGGCCACGCCACCGCGCAGGCCGTGCCCTTCATCACGGCGGACACCGTGCTGATCCTGTATGGCGACGTGCCGCTGATCGAAGTCGAAACGCTGCAACGCCTGCTCAAGCATGTAGTCCCAGGCCAGATGGGCCTGTTGACCGTTGAACTGGAAGACCCCACCGGCTACGGGCGCATTGTGCGCAACGCCGATGGCAAGGTTGCCGCTATCGTTGAGCACAAGGATGCCAGCGAAGCCCAGCGCGCCATTACCGAAGGCAATACAGGGATCCTGGCAGTGCCTGCCAACAAGCTCGCCGACTGGATGAGCCGCCTGTCCAACAACAACGCCCAGGGCGAGTACTACCTCACTGACGTCATTGAAATGGCCGTGAGCGATGGCCTGCTGGTCGCCACCGAGCAACCCCATGACCCGATGGAGGTGCAGGGTGCAAACGACCGCAAGCAACTGGCCGAGCTGGAGCGTCATTACCAACTGCGCGAAGGCCGCCGCCTGATGGCGCAGGGCGTGACCCTGCGCGACCCGGCACGCTTCGATGTACGGGGTGAGGTCACCGTCGGCCGCGACGTGCTGATCGATATCAACGTGATCCTCGAAGGCCGTGTGGTCATCGAAGATGACGTGGTGATCGGCCCGAACTGCGTGATCAAGGACAGCACCCTGCGCAAGGGCGTGGTGATCAAGGCCAACACTCATATCGACGGTGCCGTGATGGGCGAGGGCAGTGACGCTGGCCCGTTTGCGCGGTTGCGTCCAGGTAGCGTGCTGGGCGCCAAGGCCCATGTGGGCAACTTTGTCGAATTGAAGAACGCCAAGTTGGACGCCGAAGCCAAAGTCGGCCACTTGACCTACTTGGGTGACGCCACCGTAGGCGCGCGAACCAACATCGGCGCGGGCACCATCACGTGTAACTATGACGGCGCCAATAAGCACCAGACCACCATTGGGGCGGACGTGTTTATCGGTTCCAATAATTCGTTGGTGGCCCCGGTCACCCTCGACGATGGCGCCAGCACAGCCGCCGGCTCAACCATCAACCAGGATGTGGATAAGTCTCAACTGGCAGTAGCCCGCGCCCGTCAACGCAACATCGACGGCTGGGAACGCCCGGTCAAAATCAAAAAGACCTGAGTTATCCACAGTCTCCTCAGCGACAAGTATTCAATGTGGGAGGGGGCTTGCCCCCGATTGCAGACTCTCAGCCAACATCCTTGTAGCTGATAGACATCAATCGGGGGCAAGCCCTCTCCCACATTTGCTCTGTGTCGTATAAAAATTTGCTGCGTCCCGCTTGACGACCTTTCGCCAATAGGTTTTGATTGCCTTCGTTATCTTTCGAAACGAAACTTGTCATTACCATGTCGAAACGAAATACACCCCAACGACGCCACAACATCCTGACCTTGCTCAATGAACAGGGCGAAGTCAGCGTGGACGAGTTGGCCAAGCGTTTCGAAACGTCGGAAGTTACGATCCGTAAAGATCTGGCTGCCCTGGAAAGCAACGGCCTGCTGCTGCGTCGCTACGGCGGCGCGATCACCATGCCCCAGGAACTGGTGGGCGACGCCACCCAACCCATCTCGGTGTACAAGCGCGCCATCGCCCGTGCGGCTGTGATGCGCCTGCGCGAACACGCCCGCATCATTATCGACAGCGGCAGCACTACCGCCGCGATGATCCCTGAACTGGGCCACCAGCCCGGCCTGGTGGTGATGACCAACTCCCTGCACGTGGCCAGCGCCTTGAGCGAACTGGAACACGAGCCGGTGCTGCTGATGACCGGCGGCACCTGGGACCCGCATTCGGACTCGTTCCAGGGCCAGGTCGCCGAGCAAGTACTGCGTTCCTACGACTTCGACCAGCTTTTCATTGGGGCTGATGGCATCGACCTGGAGCGCGGCACCACCACCTTCAACGAATTGCTGGGCCTGAGCCGCGTCATGGCCGAGGTCGCCCGTGAAGTGGTGGTGATGGTCGAGTCCGACAAGATCGGCCGCAAGATTCCCAACCTGGAACTGCCGTGGAGCAGTGTCCATACCCTTATCACCGATGATCGCCTGCCGCTCGAGGCCCGCGACCAGATCCAAGCCCGCGGCATTACGCTGATATGCGCGGCAATCATCTAGGAGAAACACCATGTGTGGCATCGTAGGCGCAGTCGCTGAACGCAACATCACTCCCATCCTGCTCGAAGGCCTCAAGCGCCTTGAATACCGTGGCTATGACAGCGCCGGTGTGGCCGTCTTCACCAATGCCGGCAAACTTGAGCGCATGCGCCGCCCGGGCAAGGTCAGCGAGCTGGAGCAAGCGCTGCTTGGCGAGCCGCTGGTAGGCCGTCTGGGCATTGCCCACACCCGCTGGGCGACCCACGGTGCACCGTGCGAACGCAATGCCCACCCGCATTTCTCCGGCGACCTGGCCGTGGTCCACAACGGCATTATCGAAAACCACGAAGTACTGCGCGAACAACTCAAGGGCCTGGGCTACGTATTTACCTCGGACACCGACACCGAAGTCATTGCCCACCTGCTCAACCACAAGCTCAAGGACCTTGGTGACCTGACGGTTGCCCTCAAGGCCACGGTCAAGGAACTGCACGGCGCCTATGGCCTTGCCGTGGTCAGCGCCAGCCAGCCCGACCGCGTGGTTGCCGCGCGCAGTGGCAGCCCGCTGGTGATCGGCCTGGGCCTGGGCGAGAACTTCCTCGCCTCCGACCAACTGGCGCTACGCCAGGTCACCGACCGCTTCATGTACCTGGAAGAAGGCGATATTGCTGATATCCGCCGTGAAAGCGTGCAGATCTGGGACGTCAACGGTCAGTCCGTCGAGCGCGAAGCCGTGCAATACCGCGACGGTGCCGAAGCGGCCGACAAGGGCGAGTACCGCCACTTCATGCTCAAGGAAATCCACGAGCAACCCGCAGTGGTGCAACGCACCCTCGAAGGTCGCCTGAGCCAGCACCAGGTATTGGTCAATGCCTTCGGCCCACAAGCTGCCGAGCTGTTCGCCAAAGTGCGCAACGTGCAAATCGTCGCCTGCGGCACCAGCTACCACGCCGGTATGGTTGCCCGTTACTGGCTCGAAGAACTGGCCGGCATCCCGTGCCAAGTGGAAGTTGCCAGCGAGTTCCGCTACCGCAAAGTGGTGGTGCAGCCTGACACCCTGTTCGTGACCATCTCCCAGTCCGGTGAAACCGCCGACACCCTGGCCGCGCTGCGCAATGCCAAAGAGCTGGGCTTCCTCGCCAGCCTGGCCATCTGCAACGTCAGCATCAGCTCGCTGGTGCGTGAATCCGACCTGACCCTGCTGACCCAGGCCGGTCGTGAGATCGGCGTGGCGTCCACCAAAGCCTTCACCACCCAGCTGGTTGGCCTGCTGTTGCTGACCCTGTCCCTGGGCCAGGTTCGCGGCACCCTCGCCGAAGGCGTCGAATCCACCCTGGTCGAAGAACTGCGCCGCCTGCCAACCCGCCTGGGTGAAGCCCTGGCCATGGACAGCACCGTGGAAAAAGTCGCCGAGCTGTTCGCCGACAAGAACCACACCCTGTTCCTCGGCCGTGGCGCGCAATACCCGGTGGCGATGGAAGGCTCGCTCAAGCTCAAGGAAATCTCGTACATCCACGCCGAAGCCTACCCGGCCGGTGAGCTCAAGCATGGTCCATTGGCCCTGGTGGATGACGACATGCCCGTGGTCACCGTGGCGCCGAACAACGAACTGCTGGAGAAGCTCAAGTCCAACCTGCAGGAAGTTCGCGCCCGTGGCGGCCAACTGGTGGTGTTCGCCGACGAAAAAGCCGGCATGACCAACGGTGAAGGCACCCATGTCATCAACATGCCGCACATCCACGACACCCTGTCGCCGATTCTCTACACCATCCCACTGCAATTGCTGTCGTACTACGTGGCCGTGCTTAAAGGCACCGACGTGGACCAGCCGCGTAACCTGGCGAAGTCGGTGACGGTGGAGTAACCCGCCACACCCTGGAGGCCCGATAGGGTCTCCAGCATCAACTCGGGGAAGAGGGGAATCAAACTACGTTAAGTGCGGCAGTCCCCCTAAGGTACAAACTCCACCTTCAACCCCCGGCTCGCACTGCGCCCCTGATCATCACTGACCCGCAACCGATACTCCCCCGACTTGCCCGGCCGCCAGTTCAGCGTGGTCTGCGGCGAACCCTGGCCGATCAAGGTTTGATCAGCAAACCAATACAGCGTCGCCGCATCGCTGGCCGCATTGGCATTCAGCGGGATGCTTTCCTGGGGTTGAGACAAGCGCAACTGGTAGCTCACCTGGGTCAGTGGCGAGCGGATCTGCGGCGCTTCACTCTGGTCACTCAGGCGGTTGGGCTGGCAGTTTTTCATCACACTGGGCGGCGTGCGCCGGGGCAGGCCGGCGGCGCGGTACAGGCGTTGCACGTCGCTGGGCCAGAATTCGAAGACTTCTTCGCGGGTGTACTGCGGATCGAACGGCGGGCAGGCGGCCTTGCCGGTGCGGGTGTCGATCAGCACCGGGCGGTGCAGGTTCGACACGCGAATCGGCGAGACACCGGGGATGTACCAGGTCTTGCGGGTTTGCAGGCACCAACGGTTGGGCAGCTCGCCGGACGCGGCGCAGACGTCGATGCGCACCAGCCCGGCGGGCGGTTTGTCAGGCTTGATGACGGTGTTGGGCAAGGCCAGGGGCAGGGCGTCGGCGATGCGGAAGAACAGCGGCGCAGCGGTCTTGGCCCCGATAAACGCCGGGTTCGGGCGGCCATCGAAGTTACCCACCCACACCACCAGCACGTAAGGGCCGACCAGCCCCGCGCTCCAGGCATCGTGAAAGCCCCAGGAGGTGCCGGTCTTCCAGGCGGTGCGCCAGTGGCGGCCGGGCAGGCCATCCGGGCGTGGGTTGCGACGCAGCATGTCGCGCACCATGAACGCGGCCTGGGGCGTGAGCAACGGCGCGCCGGTGGATTGCGGCTGTTCCTGCAAATAGCGCAACGGGCGCAGGTGCCCGTCACCGGCCAGCATCACATACAACCGCGCCAGTTCTTCCGGGGTCATCTCGCCGCCACCGAGGGCCAGGGCCAGGCCGTAGTGGCTCTCGTCGCGCAGGCCTTTGATGCCGGCGCGTTGCAGCAATCCGTATAGAGACGGGGACTTCACTTGGCTGGCGAGCCACACCGCCGGGATGTTCCGACTGCGGATCAACGCATCTCGCGCTGTCAGCGGGCCGACAAAACTGCCGTCGAAGTTTTCCGGTTGGAAGTAGCCGAAGTTACTGGGCAAGTCTTTAAGGATGCTCATGGGGTGGATGACCCCCTGGTCCAGCGCCAGCCCGTATAGAAAGGGTTTGAGCGTCGACCCCGGCGAGCGTTGCGACAGCACGCCATTCACCTGACCGTGCAGGTTTGTGGATAAGTAATCCGCCGAGCCCACCAGTGCCTTGACGCTCTGGTCACGGCTGTCGATCAGGATCGCCGTGGCGTTTTCCACCCCTGTGCTGCGCCGCTCGGCGATAAACCCGGTAATCAGGCGTTCGAGCAATTGCTGCAACGGCAGGTTGAGGGTGCTGTTCAATTCATTGCCGGCTTGGGAAGCCAGCAGCTGTTCACTCAGGTGCGGGGCGAGGAACGGGATCTGCTGGCGGTTGCGCGCTTCCAAAGGCAAATCGAGCAGGCTGTCGTTGCGCGGGTCCTGTGGATAAGTCTGGCGCCAGTCCGCCATCAAGCGCAGTCGCGCATCTTGCAGTGAGGGCCCGAAGCGCGCCCGCCGCCCCGGCTGTTGCGGAATCACCGCCAGCGCCAGCGCTTCGGACAGCGACAGCTGCGTCGCCGACTTGCCGAAGTAGATACGGCTTGCGGCTTCAGCCCCTTCGATATTGCCGCCCATGGGCGCCAGGTTCAGGTAGGCCTCAAGGATATCGTGCTTGCTGTAGCGTGCCTCCAGCCACAGCGCCAGCGCCATCTGCTGCAACTTGCCCGGCACCTGGCGGGTGTTCAGGTCCCACAGGCGCCGGGCCAGTTGCATGCTCAAGGTCGAGCCGCCCTGGCGCTGGCCACCGCTGTAGGTGGCCATGGCCGCCCGCAGCAACGCCGGGGGATTGATCCCCGGATGCCAGTAGAAATTGCGGTCTTCCTTGAGCAGCAAGGCTTGGACCAGAGAAGGAGAGATCCGCTCCAGCGGTAGCCACAGGCGGTATTGACCGTCATCCGCCAGCGTCATGCGCAGCAGTGAACCATCGTCGGCCAACACTACCCGCGATGAGCTGACAGCCTGTGCCAGCGGGGCATGGGGCCAGAGCCGCAGGCCCACCAGCACCGCCGCCGCTACGAGCAGCGGCGGCGCCAGGCGCTTAAGGCTTGGTAATTTCAAGCTGGCCTACTTTGCCGCGCCCTTGCAGGGTGGTTTCGTACATGCCTTCGGCATAGGCCGGTGGCGTGTTGAAGGTGCCGGCGTTAGTGGCGCGCACACGGTAGACGAACGTGCCGACATCACGCAGCGCGGTACCGTACAACACCACGCGATCATCACGCACATCCACGTAGTCCGGCTGCCAGTTGCTCAGCTCGGTTTCGCCGATGGGGGCTTGCCAGCTCTGCTCTTCCTGGCTGTCTGCTTCCACGTACTCGGACTCTTCGCCCTCGTTTTCCTCCGTGCTGGCGGCTTCCGGCTCCGGCGGCAAGTTATACACAGGCTCGACGCCACCCGGCAGCAGGTCGACCACGGCCACTTGCTGTACCTGATCGCGGTCGGTAGCGCGCAGGCGCAGGCGCACCAGGAACTCATCACCCACCGCGACCTTGCTCACGGGCTCGCCCTTGAGGTCGAGGTATTCGTGGATGATGTCCAGGCCATTGTTGATCGGCTTGAGCTTGGCGCCCTTGTCGAAACCGGCTTCGCTGAGCATGTAGAACGCGGCCGGGCCGTCGGATTTTTCCATCACCAGCTTTTGCGTGTTGCCCGGCACGGCGGCGCGCGGCGGCTGGCCGGCCATCTCCAGCAATTGCTGTTGCTTGTCACCCAGCCAGGCGGTGGCCTTGAGGGTCATGTCGCTTTGCGCACGCTGGCCGTAGTTGTCCAGGGCACGCAGCAACAGGGCCGCCGACAGCGAGTTATAGCGCTGTTCGTTGAGACGTTTGCCGAGTTTATCCAACAGCGCTGTAGGCACATCGTCCATCAGCTCCGGGAAGTGTCGTGCCAATAGATGCAGGTGTTCGGCGTCGTGCACCAGCGGGTCGTAATACAGGCCGTCGCTGTCCCACTTATCCACAAGGGCGCGCCATGGCACCTTGCGGAACAGGGTATCGGCCTGGCGATCCTGCTTGAGCAGCTTGTAGCTGGCTGCCAGGTAAGCGGCGCCCAGGTCGTTCTGCCAGGTGTCCTTGAAGTAGCTTTCGTAGCGCTCGCGGATATCGCTCAGTGCACCACTCACCAGAATCCCCTGACGGCTCAGCAGGTAACTGGCGTAGGCGCGGTTGCGCAATTCCGACAGGCCTTCGCTGGGACCATTGGCCAGATCGGTCAGGTACGCATTCGAGCGCACCAGCAGGTCTTCCGGCACTGGCAGCCCGCGCTCCTTGGCTTCGATCAGAAAGTCGGTGGCGTAGAGGCTGGCGTAGGGCGCCACATCCGGGTTGGCCGCCCACAAGCCAAAGCCACCGGCCTGGTTCTGACGCTGGCGCAGCATGCGTACTGCACTGCCGAACGCTTGCTCGGCTTCAGGTGCATTGCCGCCCCAGATCAATGCCGGCATGGCCTTGGACACCAGTTGCTCGGTGCAGGCGTAGCCGTAGTCGTCCAGGTAATGCTTGAGGCCGTTGGCCCACACCAGCGGCGAGGCGGCCACGCCCAGTTGCACATCGCGCAGTTGGCTGAACAGTTCGCGGGTCGGTTTCAGCTCTTTGCTGGCGCTGTCGAAGCGACCCAGGCTCAGGGCGACGCGATGTTCGCTCAGCGGGCGGATCGAGGTGGTTTCGGCGACCTGGATGCGCTTGCCATCCGGCAACACCGCGACAAAGCGCAAATCCGCCGAACCAAGGGTGTCGCCGACCTTGATCTTGAACTCGGCCGTGCCTTCCTTGCGCGGTTGCAGGGACAGTGTGCTGCCCTTATCGCCTTGCACCACCAGACCGTCACTGGTCTGCACTTCAAACTTCACGTTCGCCGCTGCGTCGAGGTTGCTGAACACCCCGGCGCTGACGTTGAGCACATCCCCCGGCGCCACAAAGGCCGGCACGTTCGGTGTGATCACGATCGGCCCGCGTACGTCGGTGCTGGCTTCGCTCACACCCACGCTGTCGCTGTCCACGGCCACCGCAAACAGGTGCAGCTTGCCGTTGAAGCTGTCCGGCACCTGGTAATGCAGCACGGTTTCGCCGGCCGGCAAGTCCACCAGCCCGGACCACCAGGCCACCGGCGGCTGGTGTTTACGCTTGAACGGGTTGAGGTGATTGGCCAGGGCGCCCTCCGTATCGCCACCGGGCGCCGCCCCACTGAGCAGGCGGCTGAATTCCGGCAGGATCAGGTCAAGGATCTGGCTGGTGCCGACTTCCAGCGCACGCTTCTGGAAGAAGAAGCCCAGCGGATCCGGTGTCTGATAGCGCGCTACTTGCAGGATGCCTTCATCGACGGCGTATACCACGGCGCGGCCCGGGCGATCAGCGTTGACCTTGATATCCAGCGTCTGCCCCGGCTCGATCTTCGCCGGACCCTCCACCTTTAAGGCCATGCGCCGCGCATCCAGGTTGATGCTGAACGGCACCACGCCGTAGGACAGCGGGCTCATGTACACCTCGGCCGAGCCCATGTCGCGCACAAACTGCACGTTCACGTAGGCATTGCCCTCAAGCCCTGCGGGAACACGGATATGTTGCACGCTGTTGGTGCTGTCGGCCTTGAACCACTGCTGGGTGTAGACCTTGTCCCGTTCGATAGTGATCAAGCCGGCGCCGGTGTACGGGGCACGGATGCTGATGGCGATTTCATCACCGGTGGCATAGCTGCGTTTATCCAGGCGCAGTTGCAGCTCGGCATTGCGTTCCAGGGAGCGCGAGGTGTTGCCACGCCCGGCCACGCTGTAGTCGATCTGGTTGAGCAGGTTGCCGTTGGCGTCCTTCAACTGCAGGGTGAAATCGCCCGGTGTCGACGTGTTAAGCGTCTGCTTGGCGCCTTCTTTCGTCATCACCAACGGTGACGCCGGCTGGCTGATGTTCTTGATGCGTGACTCGTACTTGTAGGTGCCGTTGGACTGTTTCACCAGCACCGACACGTAACGGTGCTCGACCACTTCGCTGGTCAGGCCGTCCACCGCCAGTGGTGTCAGGTCCGGCGCGACGGCCAGCCATTGCACCTGGCGCGGTGCATCCTTGGCGACGTAAGACAGCGAATCCTGACTTTTCACACCCACCAGGTAGGGCGCGGACGACACCAGCAGGGCACTTTGCGCCGCCACGTTGCGACCGCCTTCGGCCTCGAACACTTGGGTCATCACCTGCAAGCGATAGGTGCTGTTGGCAAAGCGTTGCAGGTTGAGGTCGATCACGGCCTGGCCGTTGTCGTCGACGGTGGTTTCGGCCAGATCTTCGGTCGTGGCGTCTTCCAGGGAATCGTTAAGGCGGAAACGGTAGTCCGGGTAGCGATCAAATGCCGCGAGCGTCGGGCTCAGGGACATCTTCGCGGTGACACGACGGCCCGCAGCCGGAGCGCCGAACAGGTGCATGGCGGTGACCTTGGCCACCACTTGGTCCGGTGCAATCCAGCCCTGCACCGGTGTGTCATGCAGGCTCAGGCTGACTTTCATGCGGTCCGGCTCGAAGTCGCGGACCTTGAAGTTCACGCTGCCCAGGTCGGTGCGCGTCTGCTTCTGGCCGATCAACTGCAAGGTCGCGGTGTACTCCCCGGCGGGGGCGACTTCGCTGCTGGGGAAATCAAAGGTTTCAAAGCCGCTGGCGGACAGTTTCAACGGCTGGCGAATCACCTCCAGCCCACGCGGGTCGGTGATTTGCAGCTCCACCGGCAGGCCTTGCAGCATGCCCTTCCAGTTGCCACTGCGCACGATCATGCCCAGGTGCGCGGTTTCACCGGGCCGGTACAGGCCGCGGTCAGTAAACAGGTAGGCGCTGAGACGATCACTCGCACCGTCTTCTTCCAGGCCGCCTACGTCGAAACGCGACAAATCCAACTGCTGGGACTGGCGGGCGATCGGCAGGAACGACTGGTCATTGCCGCGGGTGACCACATACATCAATGGCGTTTTCTCACGACGCAGTTCATCCAGCTTGGCGAAGTGCGCGTGGCCTTCGGCGTCGGTGCGGCCACTGCTCACCGGCAAACCGTTACGCCCGATGATGTCGACTTGCGCGTCGGACATTGGTGAACCATTGCCGATGGATTGCACGTACACGTCATGGCTGCCATCACTGGAACGCTTGGCGATGATGCCCAGGTCTGTCACCACGATGAAACGCAGGTCGCTGGTGCTGCTGCGCTCGTACTCGAATGTGCGCGTGGCCGGGTCGTCCTGGGGGCTGAGCTTGAGCACGAAAATGCCGCGCCGACCGCCGTTGGCGGTGAGGTAGTGGCTGAGGTCGACATTGTCGTAGACGGTTTTCGCCGGGTCATTGGAGGACAGCGGGATATCCAACGCCTGACGCTCGACCATGCGATCGAAATACTCATTGCCGAAATTCGGCCGGGCAAAGCTGCCGCTGCTCTGGTCCACCAGGTGTTGCAATTGGTTGGGCAGCAGGCGGGCGATTTCCACATGGGCGCCGGGCACGCCACGGGCCATGAAGCCCAGGCGTTTTTCGCCGTTGAGGCTGAGCAAGGCGCCGTCGGACAGGAACTGCAAGGTACGCGGATACGCCGGCATGCTGATCAGCGACGCCGTAGGATTTTTTGCCAGGTAGCCGCCGATGGCTTCCAGGTTGGCGGGCACTCGCACATACAGGGCGCGACCGGCCGGGGCCTTGAATTTGAAGGCGTGCAGGGTGTTCAGCGGCTCGACGCTGGGCACGTGGGTCAGGTTGACCTTGGTGCTGCGGGCGAGCAGGGCGTCATCGATGTCGTTGCTGCTATAGGGGCGCGTGTCGTCCTGGGCTTTTTCCGGCAGGAGCCAGGCCTGTACTTTGCCAGCGATGGTCTCATCGGCCACGGCGCTGGAACTGCTGAACATCAGCACGGGCTCCGGCTCACCACGTTGGTTGTCGACAAAGCTGACTTCGGCCCCGGTGAAGGTCAGGCGATAGCGACCGGGCACGGTGACTTCCGCCACCAGCGGCGCAGTGCTGGCGTTGCCGCCGTCGCGGGCCTTGATGCCTTCGTCGAGCCGGGCGTTGACCGGCGTGCTTTCCAGTGGCGTGGCCAGGGCGGCGGAGCGTACGTAGGCGTTGAGTTTCTTCTCGTCGAAGGTAATTTCCGGGCGGTTGGGCAACTGGGCGTCGCGGTAGGCCAGGCCTTTGCCGAGGGTCACGCTCACCCGCTTGCGTAGGGTGTCTTCATCCACCGGGTGGGAAAAATGGAAGGTCGCCACCAGCTGTTTCAGCGTCGGGTTGGACGGGTCCTGATACAGCTCGTTTTGCGCCAGGGTGGCGCGGAACGGTTGGGTGGAAAACTGCGTGCTGTATTGGTCCAGCAACACGCCATCGGCCAGCAGGTTTTTCTTCGCCAGGTCGAGGGTGTAATGGGCGTCGATGGGCCAGTCTTTTTCCGGGACGAACAACAGGCTGCGGTCGTCCGCCCAGCGCCAGGTGCCTGCGACCGCAGGTTTCAGGGTGATACCCTCAGTGACCGGCTTGCCGATGGCCGCCAGCGGGGCCACGGATTCGCCGAAGCGCACCTGCAAGTTATCCACAACCGGCGTGGGCTGGGTGTAGTCGGTGAGGTTCGGTTTGTGCAGCGAATAGCTCGCGGTATGTGGTTGCGGCAGGTTGGAATACCAGTGCCAGCCATAGAAACCAGCGGCCGTCAGCAACGCCAGGCCTACTACGCCGGCACCGGTTTGACGTGGATAAGCGCGGGCTTGGCTGCCCAGGTTAGCCAGCCCACGGCCCACGGCACGCAGCCAGACCGGCGGATGCCACTGGCCAAAGACGGCCCCCACCACAGTCAATAACGCACCGAGAATACGGCGGCTGATCGCTTTGAACGAATCGAACATGGTGAGCATCCCTGGCTAAGTGCGGCGTATCTTACACGCGTCTTTGATACAAAAGATGACGTCGATACACCGTCCCGCCAGGCGTGTTGCACAAAAGTGAGGCGCACCTCACAACTGATACGCCGCGCCGCCGAGGCGCGGTTTGTCATGGGGCTGCTGCGCAGCCCAACTCACCACCTGCCAGATCGTTATCTGGCTTTAGAGCGGACCTCAGGTCCACCAGTAGCGCACAAGATGAAAGAAGATCGGCGCCGCAAAGCACACCGAATCCAACCGATCCAGCATCCCGCCGTGCCCTTCGATCATATGCCCCCAGTCCTTCACGCCCCGGTCGCGCTTGATCGCCGACATCACGATGCCGCCGGCAAAGCCGAGCAGGTTGATCAGCAGCGCAATCAGGAACGACTGCCACGGGTTGAACGGCGTGGTCCACCACAGGGCTGCGCCGATCAGGGATGACAGGAGAATCCCGCCGACGAAGCCTTCGACGGTTTTGGAGGGCGACAGGTTGGGTGCGATCTTGTGCTTCCCGAACAACTTCCCACACACGTACTGCAGCACGTCCGACAGTTGCACCACGATCACCAGGTAGGCAATCAGCAACAGGTTGCGGCCTTCGTAGCCAGGGATGTCGAGGGTGAGCAGGGCGGGCACGAAGGATACGCAGAACACTGCGATCATCAGGCCCCATTGCACTTTCGAGGCACGTTCGAGGAAGTGCGTGCTGTCGCCGCCCAGGGAGGCGAGGATCGGCAGCAGCAGGAACACGTACACCGGGATGAAAATCGAGAACAGCCCGTACCAGTCCGAATAGATCAGCAGGTATTGCAGCGGCAGCGCCAGGTAGAACGCGGCGACCAGCGCGGGATAGTCGCTGCGGCGGGTGGGGGTGAGGGTGAGGAATTCGCGCAGGGCGTAGAACGAGACGGCGTAGAACAGCAAGATCACCGCGCCGGTGCCGAGCCAGAAGGCGATGCCGATGACCACCACCATCACCCACCAAGCGTTGATGCGGGCGTTGAGGTTGTCGATCACCGCGTTGGGCGTGCCACGGGTGCGCAGTTTGAGGATCAGGCCGATCAGCGAGGCCAGTACCAGAATCGCGCCGATACCGCCGAACAACATCAGGGTTTGGCTATCCATGTCAGACGTGCTCCGGAGCAAGGGCGAGCAGAGCATCGCGGGTACGGGCCAGGAAGGCGGCTTTGTCTTCGCCGTCTTCCAATTGCAGCGGGGCGCCGAAACTGGTGGTGCACAACAAAGGCAGCGGCAGCACGCGGCCCTTGGGCATGACGCGGTTGAGGTTGGCGATCCACACGGGGATCAACTCGGCCTGTGGGTAACTTTTCGCCAGGTGATAAAGGCCGCTTTTGAACGGCAGCAGGCCGTCTTCGAGGTTGCGCGTGCCTTCCGGGAAGATGATCAGCGAGTCGCCGCCTTCCAGGGCGTCGAGCATCGGCTGTAGAGGGTTATCCACAGGGTCCTTGCGTTCGCGGTCGATCAACACGCCGTTGAACACCCGGTTGATGATGTAGCGGCGCAGGGCGCTTTTGTTCCAGTAATCACTGCCGGCCACCGGGCGCGTGAATTTGCGCAGGTTTTGCGGCAATGACGCCCAGAGCAACACAAAGTCGCCGTGGCTGCTGTGGTTGGCGAAGTAGATGCGTTGCACCGGCACCGGCGCGCACCCAAGCCACAGGCTGCGGGCGCCGGTGACGGTGCGGGCCATGGAGGTAATCAGCGTGGCGACCACGGGTTCGAACATGGGGATTCCTTATCCGGCGAAAGGCAGCCAAGGGCTGGCGAGGATCACGCCCAGGGTCAGCAGCGCTTGCGCGCCGAGCAGCCAGGCTTGTTTGCGCAACAGTTTGAGCGCGCCGCGACGGCGTTCAGCCCAGGGCCGGCCAATACGCTTGGCCGATTGCAGGCCGAGCGTCACCAGGGCCTGGTCGAGGTCCGGCGTGCGCTCGATGTCGCGAGCCAGCAGGGCGAACAGGTCGGCGTCGAACGCCACGCGCAGCGCCCAGTACTTTTGCAGCAGCCCGAGGATAATCATCCACAGGCTGAGCAGCAGGCAGATGATCGAAATACTCGCCATCAACAACTGGGCCAGGCCGAACAGCACACCGGCCAGCGTCAGGCCTGTGGATAACTGATCCAGCGAACGGCCACGACGCAGCAGGCTGGCGACCACCTGCAGTTCCATATCAGCGGGCATGGGGCAATCCCTCCAACGCTTCTCGGTGTGCGGGGCGCAGGACCACATCGGTCCGTGCTGCACGAATGATAGACAGCGCTTGCTCTACCGTCGCGGCGCGCCGGGTGTGCAGCAACCAGGCGGCGACGGCGGTAGCGCTGCGCGAGTAGCCGAGGGCGCAGCACACCAGCACGGGGCCGCTGGCGCGAAGACGCTCGATGGCTTGGGCGGCTTGCAGGCATTCGGCAGGCGTGGGCGCGATCAGGTCGAGTACCGGGATGGATTGATAGGCCCGCCCCTGTGGATTAATCGGTAATTCGGCACACAGATCGACGATGGCCTTGAAGGGCACTTGCTCGCTTGTGGCAGGAATACGCCCGAGCCAGACGTTATCCACAATCAGGTCGGGCTGTGGATGCTTGCGTGTCCAAAGGCGCGAGTTGATCCAGGCGGCGGCCAGATAGGGTGCATATAGCCAGAGTGCAGCGGGCGTCTGTTGGCCGTCAGTGCGTTTCTGGAAGCCCGAAGCCCCCAGCACCAAGTAATTGGCCTTGATCAAGGCGAGGGAAACCGTCGGCCACAGTAGCCACAGCCACCAACCGCCCAGTACAAACGCTGGAATCGCCAACAGTACCGCGCCAAGCCCATAGCGCACGCCCAACCGCCAGCGCTTGGGATCTCGCGTCAGCCGTGCACTCAACAACGGGCTCGGATGTTCCACCGGCCACAGCCACACACAAATCCACCCGGCGAGGGCGCCTGTGGGTAAGTCGATAAAGTGGTGTTGATAAGTGGTCAGCACCGAAATACCGATCAACGCGAACCAGCCATGTACCAGCCAACGCCATACGCCTTGGGTGTGGCGCTGGTACATGACCCACAGGATCACCAGCAGCGCGATGTGCAGCGAGGGCGCCTGATTGAACGGTTTGTCGAACCCGGCCAACACCGCAAACAGCCAGCCAAACACACCATCCAGTTCCGGCCGTTCGAAGGTAAAGCGCAACGGCCAGAGCAGGAAGCAGCTCACGGCAATCACCTGGGCACTCAGCAAGCGCAGTGCATGTTGCTTCAGCTCATGCCGGGTGTTGGGCAACAACAACGAAAACCCATATAGCAGGTCGATGGACCAGTAAGGCACGATCGTCCATGCCCAGAACGGCATATGGGTTTCCCAGCCGAACACCAGCGTGCCGACGTCGCTGCGCTGGCTGGTGACCCAGGTGGCAAAGCCGTAGGTGCTGAAGAACAGCGGCGCCAATAGCAGCAGCCACAGCACCGCGGGTTTCAATAAACCGGGTTCGCGCATGTTCAGATCTTCTGTGCCAGGGACACGGTGAAAATGCCCCACTCATCCACACGCTGGGTGATTTTGCGGAAACCGGCCGCCTCCACCAGTTGATCCATTTCCGCCTGGCTGCGCCGGCGCATCACCCAGGCCTGGCCCTGGCGGTGGCTGGTCAGGGCACGGGCGATCAATTCCAACTGTGGGTGCCAGGGTTGGCCGGTGTAGACCAGGTAACCGCCGGGCTCGACTGCTTCGGCCAGCCCGGCCAGCGAACCGCCGACCATGCCGTTATCGGCAAACAACTCATACAGCCCGGACACCACCGCCAGGGTCGGCTTGGGGTCGAGTGCCGCCAGGTCCAGGCGATCAAACGCATCACCTTTGACGAACTGCGCGATATCCCCCAAACCCTTCTCGCGAATCAACGCGCCACCGTCGCGCACGTTGATGTCGCTGTAGTCGCGCAGCAGGATCGATTCCGGCAGCGGCGACACGCCCTGCAAGGCTTCCAGGATGTAGCGACCGTGGCCGGCGGCGATATCCACGATGCGCACTTCCCGATCTTCACCGCGCAACTTGGCCATGGCCAGGCGCAGCAGTTCCTCCACATTCAGCTTGCGCTGGCGAATACCACGCCAGCCGATGGAGTTGAGGTAATTGGTGTCGATCATCCGCCCCAGCCCGCCTTTGCCGGTAGGCGTGTTGCGGTACACGTAGTCCAGAGTGCTGCCGGAGTCGAAACCGGTATCGAAGCCCAGTTTCACCCCGTCCGACAGGTTCTTGCCCAGGCCCATGCTGGCGCGGGTCATGCGCCAGTACAGGTCGCGCAGGGAGTTGCGCGGCAGCGGTGCGGCCAGGGCTTCGGATTCGGCGCAGGTGGCGCCGAGTTTGTCGGCGTCCAGCAGCGAAGCGCGATCCAGCGGGTGTTCGAAGTTCTGCAGGATGAAGCGCCGGGCGCTGCTCACAGCGGTGGCGCGATCACGTTCGCCGAGGGTGTCGTGGAAGAAACCGGGGAGAATGTGCAGCTCTTTTTTCAGGCTGCCCAGGCGGTCGAAGAACTGTTGCTGGGGCTTGCGGTGCACCACAAAGTCGGAGCCGGAGACCAGCAACTGGGTCGGCACCTGGATCGCCTGGGCATCGGCTACGACCCGGTCGGCGGCTTCGTACAGGCCCAGCAGCACATTGACCGAAATGGCCTTGGTGATCAGTGGGTCGCTGTCGTACGACGCCACGCGTTCCGGGTCATGGCTGAGGAACCTGGCCTTCACGTAGCTGTTGACGAAAAAGTTGCCGCGAAACTTGCGCATCAACGCCAGGCCCGGCCGGGCGAAGGGCACGTAGAGCTTGACCTTGAACGCCGGGGAGGCAAGCACCAGCGCGCGGATTTTCGGTGCGTAATCATGCACCCAGGTCGCGGCAATCACCGCGCCGACGCTTTGCGCGACGACGGCAAAATTTTCTTCCTCGATGGCGTAAGTGGCGCCGATGTGGTCGCAGAAGGTCTGCACATCGCGGGCGCTGGTGGCGAAGCTGGGGCTGTCGCCGCGCTCGCCGGGGGATTGGCCGTGGCCGCGGGCGTCCCAGGCGAAGAAGTCGAATTGCGGCAGGTTCAGCTCATCCACCAGGTGGGCGATACGCCCGGAATGCTCGTGGCCGCGATGGAACAGCACGATGGCCTGGCGCTGACCGGTGGTTTCCGTGGCCGGCCAGTGGCGATAAAAAAGCTCGACGCCATCATGGGTACTGAAGGTGTGCTCTTGCTGTTCGCGCATCGCAAAAATCCTTATGCAATCGGTGAGGTTTCTTGTTGTTCTTTAAGGCCCTGGCGCACCCGGTTGACCAGGGTGTAGGCGAGCAGGGCGGCCACCAGCCACATCACCGCGTCGACCCAGCCGACGCCCAGCCAGCCCAGCGCCACGCCGGTGGCCAGTACGCCGAGCACAAAGGCACGATCACTCTTGCCCATCGGCCCGTCATAGCGGCGCGAAGCACCGACCATCGGACCGAGCACACCGGCGTACTCGCTGAACACCGCCAGCAGCGCCACCAGCAGCACCGGCACCAGGCTCACACCTGGGATCAGTGCGAATGGCAGGATCAGCGCGCTGTCGGCGATTACGTCGCACAGCTCATTCAGGTAGGCGCCCAGGCGCGATTGCTGGCCGAATTCCCTGGCGAGCATGCCGTCGATGGCGTTGAGCGCCATGCGCAGGATCATCCACAGCGGGATCAGCGCGAACAGCCACAGGTGGGTGGCGAAGCTGGCGATCAGCAGGCCGACCAGCAGCGAAATCACGCCGGCCAAAACGGTGATCTGATTGGCGGTGGTGCCGTTGTCGTAGAGGCGCTGCACCAGTGGACGCAGCAGGTTTTGAAAACGCGGCTTGAGCTGATAGATCGAAATCATGGGGGGTGACGCTTCCTTGTCCGTGAGCCCGCGAAAAACTGTTCTGGAGTGTGACGATAATTCGTTGCCGGCACTAGTGATGGCTCGCGTTTATGGGGGGTTAATCACGATCTTGACGGTGCGGTAGATCAAATGTGGGAGGGGGCTTGCCCCCGATGGCGGTGGGCCAGTTGATACCGGTGTTGGATGACACACCGCTGTCGGGGACAAGCCCCCTCCCACACGGGAACGGTGTACCGCTTAAAGCAATGTTTTTCGAACAAAAATTTCACGCTCCGTGTTATATCGTAACGAATTATGTACACGTGAGCGTTGAGTGGATGCAAGTGGATCTGGAAGCTGACGGCGCTTCGGTGGAAGGCCTTCCGCGTTTTCAACAAGGGTCGTTTCATGCCCGTCGATTGCGCCAGGCTGGTATCAGCCTGACGGTGCTGGCCGTTGCCGGTTGGGTGCTGGCGCTGTTTGTCGCGCTGTTTGCGCCGCTGTCGATCTGGCCGGTTGTGTTGATCAACTGTGCGTCGGCGTTGCTGCTGCTGGTGGCCGGATTGCAATCGGCGTGGTGGGTGGCGGACTGGCGCGCCCAGGCGATGGAGCAACCCGCGGCTGAAGTGCCGCTTGAAGACCCCGGCCGCTATGCACGGCTGATGCAGCGTTTTGGCACGCAGATCGGCACGCCCGTGTTGTGGCTTGGCGGCTGGGCGTTGCTGGCGTTGATCAGCATTGTCGAGTTCTGGAACCTGGGGTTGCCCGCTGCACCGGTCGGCCAGTCGGCCAGCATCGGCGCCGCGCTGGCGTTGGCCCTGGCGTTTGGCTTGCTGGTATTTGAACGTCGCCTGGCCCAGGAAACCGTCGCGCAATGGCCGGAAGCCGGGCAGCTCGCGCAGTTGAGTCGGGTGGCGATTGTGTGCCTGGTGCTCAGTGCGATTTGCCTGCTGTTCGCTGGTGCCGAGTCCATCTGGCCATTGCGCCTGGCGGTGTTGATCGGCCTGCTGCCCGCGCTGGTCTCGCTGGAGTTTGTACTGAGGGCCGTGTTGTCGCTGTTCAGCCCACGCCAGCCCCGCCTTGAGCCCCGCCTGATGGCGCACAGTTTTATCGCCGGGCTGCTGCGCTGGCCGCCTCAACCCTTGCTCGCCTTGCAGCACGAATTGCATAACCGCTTCGGCATCGACCTGCGCCAGATCTGGGCGTTTACCTACATGCGCCGGGCGTTCCTGCCGGTGCTGCTGGTGGTGCTGGCAGTAGGTTGGGCACTGACCGGCGTGCATGAAGTGCCGCTGCAAGGCCGTGGGATTTATGAACGCTTCGGTAAACCCATCCAGGTATTCGGCCCCGGTTTGCATGCCGGCCTGCCCTGGCCGTTGGGCCGCGTGATCAGCGTCGAAAACGGCGTGGTGCACGAGCTGGCCACCAGTGTCAGCGACGCCGCCGCGCCGGCGTTGACGCCCGCCGAAGGCCCGGCGCCGCTGATCGCCAACCGCTTGTGGGACGCCAGCCATGTGAACGATAAGTCCCAGGTGATCGCCAGCAGCAGCGGCGACAAGCAGGGCTTCCAGATCGTCAACATGGACGTGCGTTTCGTCTACCGCATCGGCCTCAGCGACCAGGCCGCGCTCGCCGCCACTTATAACAGCGCGGACGTGCCGACCCTGATCCGCAGCACCGCCAGCCGCATCCTCGTACATGACTTTGCCTCGCGCACCCTCGACGAATTGCTCGGCGAACAACGCACCAGCCTGGCCGACGAAATCGGCCGCGCCGTACAGGCCGATCTGCAAAAACTCGACAGTGGCGTGGAAATCCTCGCCACGGTGGTCGAGGCGATCCACCCGCCGGCCGGTGCCGCCAACGCCTACCACGGCGTGCAAGCCGCGCAGATCGGCGCCCAGGCGCTGATCTCCCGCGAGCGCGGCGCGGCCAGCGAGCAAACCAACCAGGCCTTGTTGCAAGCCAGTACCGCCCGCGACCAGGCCACGGCCAGCGCCCGTGAAGTGAACGCTGGCGCCCAGGCGGCCGACCTGCGTTTTGCCGCTGAACAAAAGGCCTATGCCACCGCCGGGCAGGCGTTCGTGCTGGAACAGTACCTCGGTCTACTCAGCCAGGGCCTGGCCCACGCCAAGCTGCTTATCCTGGATCACCGCCTGGGCGCCGATGGCGCGCCGACGATCGATCTGCGTTCTTTTACCTTGCCGGCCGATCCTTCGCTGCCGCGTAAAGCCGTTCAATAAGGAGTCGGTCCGTTGAGCGCTCATTCCCACGATCACGGTCATCATCATGGCCATCACCACCATCACCACGGTGACGAGCACGCTGCCGGCCCATTCCCCTGGCGGCGCATGGCCTGGGCGGCGTTGCTGGTGCTGTTTGCAGTTGCAGCCGCCAGCCTGGTGCAGGTGCGGTCCGGCGAGGCCACGGTGATTACCCGGTTCGGCAACCCGGCGCGGGTGCTATTAGAGCCCGGCCTGGGCTGGCGTTGGCCAGCGCCGTTCGAAGCGGCGATCCCGGTGGATTTGCGCCTGCGCACCACCTCCAGCGGTCTGCAGGATGTGGGCAGCCGCGATGGCCTGCGCATCATCGTGCAGGCCTACGTGGCGTGGCAGGTGCAGGGCGATGCGGACAATGTGCAGCGCTTCATGCGTGCGGTGCAGAACCAGCCGGATGAAGCGGCGCGGCAGATCCGCACCTTCGTCGGCTCGGCGCTGGAAACCACGGCGGCCAGCTTCGACCTGTCGAGCCTGATCAACACCGACGCCAGCCAGGTGCGCATCGCTGATTTCGAAGCACAACTGCGCCAGCAGATTGATCAACAATTGCTCAATACTTACGGGGTGCGTGTGGTACAGGTCGGTATCGAACGGCTGACGCTGCCGTCGGTCACCCTGACGGCCACCGTCGACCGCATGCGTGCCGAGCGTGAAACCATCGCCACCGAACGCACCGCCGTGGGCAAGCGCGAGGCGGCGCAGATCCGCTCTGCCGCCGAGCGTGATGCGCGCATCATGCAGGCCGATGCCACGGTGAAAGCCGCCGATATCGAAGCGCAATCCCGGGTCGAAGCCGCGCAGATCTACGGCCGTGCCTACGCCGGCAATCCACAGCTGTATAACCTGCTGCGCTCGCTGGATACCCTGGGCACCGTGGTCACGCCGGGCACCAAGATCATCCTGCGCACCGACGCTGCGCCGTTCCGTGCCTTGGTAGACGGACCGAAGGACATCCAGCCATGACCGAGCGTGAGAGCCCGGACAGCCCATGGATACAGGCCGGGCGCCTGACGTTTCTGGCGCTGTACGCAGTGACGGTGCTGGCGGCACTGGCCTGGGCGTTTTCCAATGTGCGCCAGATCGACCCGCAGAACCGTGCCGTGGTGCTGCACTTCGGCGCCCTCGACCGCATCCAGAATGCCGGGCTGTTGCTGGCGTGGCCGCAGCCGTTCGAGCAGGTGGTGCTGTTGCCGGCGGCTGACCGGGTGATCGAGCGTCGGGTGGAGAACCTGTTGCGCTCCGATGCGGCGACCCAGGCCGACCGCGTAGCCAGTTTCGCCACGCCGCTGAGTGATGCACTGGCCGGCTCCGGGTACCTGCTGACCGGCGATGCCGGCGTGGTGCAACTGGATGTGCGGGTGTTCTACAAAGTCACCGAGCCTTACGCCTTTGTGTTGCAGGGTGAGCATGTGCTGCCCGCCCTGGATCGACTGGTGACCCGCAGCGCCGTGGCCCTGGCCGCCGCACGTGACCTGGACACGATTCTGGTGGCTCGCCCCGAACTGATCGGCACCGACAACGGCGCCGCCGAACGTCGCGAACGGCTGCGCGGCGACCTGGTGCAAGGCATCAACAAGCGCCTCGTGGAGCTAGCGTCCACAGGCTTGGGGTTGGGCATCGAAGTGACTCGCGTCGACGTGCAGTCGAGCCTGCCGGGCCCGGCGGTGAATGCCTTCAATGCGGTACTCACCGCCAGCCAGCAGGCCGACAAGGCGGTGGCCAATGCGCGCACCGACGCCGAGAAACTCACCCAGACCGCGACCCAGCAGGCCGACCGCCTGGTGCAAGTTGCCCATGCCCAGGCCAGTGAACGCCTGGCCAATGCCCAGGCGCAGACCGCCACCGTCGCCAGCCTGGCCCAGGTGAAAGACCCGGGCTTGCTGCTGCGCCTGTACCGCGAGCGCCTGCCGAAGATTCTCGGCCAGGCTGGTTCCGTGACCACGGTCGATCCGAAAGACGACGCTCGCTTGATCATCCAGGGAGCCGAACAATGAGCGCACCCATGCTGACCTCTGCAGAACAGCGCAGCGCTGCCCGGCAATTGACCCTGGCTATGTTGGCCCTGGGGTTGCTGGCGCTGGGCCTGGTGTGGCGCTGGCTGGCGCCGGACCAGAGCGGTGTGAGCCAGTTGCTGCTGGGTGTCGCATCGCTGTTGGTGGCAGTGCCGGTGATGCGTTCGGCGTGGTACAGCCTGCGATTCCCCAGCCTGCATGGCATCACCGACCAACTGATCGCCCTGGCCATGCTCGGCGCCTGGGCCACGGGTGACCTGCTGACCGCCGCGTTGCTGCCGATCATCATGATTTTTGGTCATGTGCTGGAAGAGCGCAGCGTGATCGGCTCCCAGGAGGCGATCCATGCCCTGGGCAAGCTGACCCGCAGCCATGCGCGTTTGGTGCAGGCCGATGGCAGCATCCGGGAAGTAGACAATGGCACGCTGAATACCGGTGACATCGTCGAGGTGCGTGCCGGCGACCGGGTGCCGGCGGATGGCGTGGTGCTGTCAGGCCAGGCGAGCCTGGACACGGCGCCGATTACCGGTGAGTCGGTGCCGTTGGAAGCCAGCGTGGGTGTGCAGGTGTTTGGTGGGGCGATCAACCTCGATGGGTTGCTGCGCCTGCAAGTGACCCGCACCGGTAACGAGTCCACCCTGGGCAAAGTCATCGCACTGATGCAGAACGCTGAGCGTTCCAAGCCGCCGATCACGCGGTTGCTGGAGCGGTACGCCGGCAGCTATATGGTGCTGGTGCTGCTGCTGGCGGCGGTGACCTGGTTTGTGACCAATGATGCCCAGGCGATGCTTGCCGTGCTGGTGGCGGCGTGTCCGTGTGCGTTGGTGCTGTCGGCGCCGGCCACGGCGATTGCCGGGATCGCCGTGGCGGCACGGCATGGGATTCTGATTCGCAGCTCGGCGTTCCTCGAAGAACTGGCGGACCTGACCTCCCTGGTGGTCGACAAGACCGGCACCCTGACCTATGGCGCTCTGCGTCTGCACGCCATCGACACCACGGCGCCGGACCGGCAGGTGTTGTTGAACCTGGCGGCGAGCCTGGGTTCGGCCAGCAGCCACCCGGTCAGCCGGGCGTTGGCGGGGTTGGCGACGCAGGAACACAGGCTGGCGCTGACGGATATCCGCGAACGCCAGGGCCTCGGCGTGGTGGCGCAGACCGATCAGGGCGAAGCGGCTCTGGGCCGCCCGGAATTGTTCGAGCAGTTGGGCATCGCGACCACGCCGGTGCCGAACCACGATGGGCCCATCGCCGGGCTGGCGTTGGACGGTCAGTTTCTGGCCTGGCTGTTGCTGGCCGATAGCGTCAAGCCGGAGGCCCGCCAGGCCCTGCAAGAGCTGCGCGACCTTGGCCTCGGTCGTCAACTGTTGCTCACCGGCGACCGCCAGAGCGTCGCCGACAGCCTGGCGCTGGATGTGGGCATCAGTGACGTCCAAGCCCAGGCCCTGCCGGAAGACAAGCTCAACCGCGTGCTGGGTGAAATCGGCAGCGGTTTCCGGCCGATGGTCGTGGGGGATGGCATCAATGATTCGCTGGCGCTCAAGGCCGGTGTGGTCGGCGTGGCCATGGGCGCGGGCGGGGCGGATATCGCCCTGGCATCGGCGGATGTGGTGTTGATCGGCAGCGACCTGCGGCGCCTGGGGACGTGCGTGCGCTTGAGTCGTCAGTGCCGGCAGACGTTGCAGGTCAACGTGATCATCGGTCTGGGCTGGACCTTGGCGATCGTTATATTCGCCGCGTTTGGCTGGTTGGGCGCTGCCGGGGCGATGATTGCTGCGGTGTTGCATAACCTCAGCACCTTGCTGGTCCTGGGTAATGCCGGGCGCTTGCTGCGCTTCCAGGAGCCCCTTTTGAAGCTTGAAGAATAATTTCAGAAATTTTTGCGCACCCCTGTAACGCGGATGAGGGGCCTCACTCTAGTGGTGTGTCGAGACTGAACAATCCGTTCAGCCCGACACCCCTACTGATCGTTGAGGAATATAAAAAATGAACATCAAAAATGCCGTTTCCGGTGCTGCCCTGGCTATCGCTGCCGCCACCATGTTCGCCGGTGTCGCTACCCAGGCACAGGCCGCCGACGCTACTGTTCATTGCTACGGCGTCACCTCCTGCAAAGGCATGAACGATTGCAAGACCGCTGAAAACGCTTGTAAAGGCCAGGCTGTCTGCAAAGGTCACGGTTTCAAGGCCATGACCAAGGCCGCCTGCGACGCCGCCGGCGGCAAGGTCGGCGAGTAATCGCAAGCCGAGTGCAACCGCAGCGAGCCTTCAAGCCGCTGCGGACACTTTTCCAGGAGTCCGCAATGGCCATGTCTCTTCCCTTCCTGGGTTACGGCCTGGGTTTACGCAACGAATACTACGAACAGATCCTTGAACAATCGCCGGCTGTGGATTGGTTCGAAGTGATCTCCGAGAATTACCTGGTCCAGGGCGGTAAAGCCTTGTACTACCTGGACGCGATAGCCGAGCGTTATCCGCTGGTGATGCATGGGGTGTCCCTGTCCATCGGCGGGCCCCATGCCCTCGACACCGACTATCTTAAGCAGATCAGACAGCTCGCCGAGCGTATCCAGCCGGCGTGGGTGTCCGATCATCTGTGCTGGAGCCGCGGCAGCGCCCACCAGTTGCACGACCTGCTGCCGTTGCCTTACACCGAAGAAAGCCTCTATCACGTAGCCGCCCGCGTGCGCCAAGTGCAGGACACATTGGAACGCCCGCTGGTGCTGGAAAACGTCTCCAGTTACGTGCGTTCCAAGGCCGATGAGTTCACCGAGTGGGAATTCCTCAACGCCCTGGCCCACCTGTCGGGGTGCCAGTTGTTGCTGGACGTCAACAATGTGTACGTCAGCTCGCGCAATCATGGCTTCGATGCCTGGACGTTTATCCGCAACCTGCCGCCGCAGAGCATCCGCCAGCTGCACCTGGCCGGGCACATGGACTACGGCGACTACGTGGTCGATACCCATGACCATCCGGTGTGTGACCCGGTGTGGGACCTCTATCAACAGACGCTGGAGCACCTGGGGCCGGTGTCGACGCTACTGGAGCGGGACGACCATTTCCCACCCTTCGAAGAGTTGCTTACCGAGCTCAGCAAAGCCCGTGAACTGGGCGCCATGGCGTTGGCCAGGAGATCGTTATGCGCCTGACCGATTGGCAGCTGGCCTTCGAACAGCACCTTTTATCCGAAACACCTGTCGCCAACAGTGGCTTCGCCGCGACCCTGCTGGGCGGGCCGACGCTGGATGTGGACACGGGCCTGGCGATTTATCACAACGCCTATATCTCGCGGTTGCAGGACGTCTTGCGGCATGACTTCAGCGCCATTCTCTATTGGCTGGGGGATGACGAGTTTGCCGCGCTGACCGAAGCCTATGTGCGGCGCTACCCCTCGGCCCATTACAGCCTGCGCTGGCTGGGCGAGCGTTTCCCGACGTTTATCCTTGAGCATCTGGTGGCGGAGCAAGGTGTGCCGCTGGCGGAGCTGGCGCGGTTGGAGTGGGCGTTTACCCTGGCATTCGACGCGCCGCAGGGCGAACCGCTGACCCTTCACGACATGGCAAGCCTGGCCCCTGAAGACTGGCCGGGCCTGCAGGTGACGCTGGCGCCCTCCGTGCAACAAGTCTTCTGCCGCTTCAATACCGTGGCGATCTGGCGAGCCAGCAAGGATGAGTCAGACTTCCCCCATAGCCAGGCCCTGGACCCGGTGCAGATCTGCCTGGTATGGCGGCACCAGAATGTGTGCCATTACCGCAGCCTGGAACCTGCTGAAGTCTGCGCCCTGGCAGGCATGGTGACCACCGGCTGGAGTTTTTCAGAACTGTGCGCGGAACTGGCAGTCACTTATGCAGAGGGTGCTCCACTGCAAGCCGTGACGTGGCTGAAACAGTGGGTCCAGGATGGTTTGCTCGAGCGCCGAGCCCCATAGAGGACCGCTATCAAATCGATAGCCTCCTACTTTGTCTTCGGATGGTCTACCCTCACAGCAGACGTCTGAAACAAGGGGGGACTACTCATGCTCGCGCAACTTCCACCGGCCTTACAGAATCTTCAGCTACCGCTGCGTCTTCGACTCTGGGATGGCCATGAATTCAACTTGGGCCCCGAGCCCAGTGTGACCATCGTGGTGAAGGACCCCACGGTTGTTAACAAACTGACCCATCCCACGCTCGATTCATTGGGCGAAGCCTTCGTCGAGGGTAAATTGGAGCTGGAAGGCTCCATCTCCGAGGTCATCCGGGTGTGTGACGAATTGAGTCACGCCCTGATCGAAGACGACGAGGGGAGTCGTCCGGTGCGCTCGATCCACGACAAGGCCACTGACGCAGCGGCTATTTCCTACCATTACGACCTGTCCAACGAGTTCTACCAGCTGTGGCTGGACCAGGACATGGCGTACTCCTGCGGTTATTTCGAAACCGGCAGCGAATCCATCGACCAGGCGCAACAAGACAAATTCCGCCATCTGTGCCGCAAGCTGCGGCTGCAGCCGGGCGAGTATTTGCTCGACGTAGGTTGTGGTTGGGGTGGGTTGGCGCGGTTTGCTGCGCGGGAGTTCGGGGTCAAGGTGTTTGGTATCACCCTGAGCAAGGAGCAGTTGGCCCTGGCCCGGGAACGGGTGAAGGCCGAGGGCCTGGAAGACCAGGTGGACCTGCAATTGCTCGACTACCGCGACCTGCCGCAAGACGGCCGTTTCGACAAAGTGGTGAGCGTGGGCATGTTCGAACACGTCGGCCACGCCAACCTGGCGCAGTACTGCCAGACCCTGTTCGGCGCCGTGCGCGAAGGCGGCCTGGTGATGAACCACGGCATTACCGCCAAGCACACCGATGGCCGCCCGGTCGGTCGTGGCGCCGGGGAGTTCATCGAGCGTTATGTGTTCCCCAACGGTGAACTGCCGCACCTGGCAATGATGACCGCCGAGATCAGTGAAGTCGGGCTGGAAGTGGTCGACGTCGAAAGCCTGCGCCTGCACTACGCGCGTACCCTGGACCATTGGAGCGAGCGCCTGGAAGACAACCTGGAGGCGGCGGCGAAGATGGTGCCGGAGCAGGCGCTACGCATCTGGCGCCTGTACCTGGCCGGTTGCGCCTATGCGTTTGCCCGGGGCTGGATCAACCTGCACCAGATCCTGGCGGTGAAACCCCATGCCGATGGCAGCCATGACCTGCCGTGGACGCGGGAAGATATCTACCGCTAACCCCGTTTCTGCGAAAAATGAAGGTCCAAGCGTGGGAGGGGGCAAGCCCCTCCCACAGGGTTCACCGCAGTGTGTTAAAGAATCGGTGAAATAAGCCGCGCGACTCGCATGCCCAGTTGTTGCAGGCGGCGCGTCTCGCGGTTTTCTTGCTGGCTGACCTCATGGGCCAGGGCGAAGTCGTCCAGCAGCATCAGCTCCACTTCCCGGGCGAAGGCTTCGTCGACTGTCAGCAGCATCACTTCGAAATTCAGCCGGAACGAGCGGTTGTCCATGTTCGCACTGCCGATGGCGCTGATTTCGCTGTCCACCAGCACGACTTTCTGATGCAGGAAGCCCGGCGTGTAGCGGAACACCCGTACTCCGGCGCGCACGGCTTCGATCGCGTAAAGGCTTGATGCCGCGTAGACGATGCGATGGTCGGGCCGTGAGGGCAGCAACAGGCGTACATCGACCCCGCGCAGCACTGCCAGGCGCAGGGCGGCGAACACCGCTTCGTCGGGGATGAAGTAAGGGCTGGTGATCCATACGCGTTCGGTCGCCGCATGAATGGCCTCGACAAAAAACAATGAGCAGGTTTCATACGGGTCGGCGGGACCGCTGGCGAGCAATTGGCAGAGCACGCCGTCTTCCGGGTAGGCGTCCGGCAGGATCAGCGGCGGCAGCTCGCGTGCAGCCCAGAACCAGTCTTCGGCAAACGACTCTTGCAAACACGCCACCACCGGGCCGGTCACCTGCACATGGGTATCGCGCCACGGCGCCAGCGGTGGTTTCTTGCCCAGGTATTCATCGCCGACGTTATGCCCGCCGACAAACCCGGTGATGCCGTCCACGACCACGATCTTGCGGTGGTTGCGGAAATTGACCTGGAAGCGATTGAGCCAGCCGCCGCGGGTGGCGAACGCTTTGACTTTCACCCCGGCGTCCCGCAGCGATTGCACATATCGGTGGGGCAGGGCGTGGCTGCCGATGCGGTCATAGAGCACGTGGATGTCTATGCCTTCAGCCGCTTTTTCCTTCAACAGCGCGTGCAGTTGGCGGCCAAGCTCGTCGTCATGAATGATGAAGAACTGGAACAGCACCGCCGTCCTGGCGTTGCGAATGGCCTCGAAGATTGCGCTGAACGTGGCCTCGCCATTGATCAACAAGCGCACTTCATTGTTGGCCAGGCACGGCATGCGGCCTAGCTTGGGCATGGCGCGCAAAGAGGTGTACGCGCTGGAGTTGCGCGCCGCGAGGGCTTCCTCGACCCAGGGGCGCCAGTTCAGCGCGGTGATCGCGGTGTGCATTTCCTGGTTGGCCTGGCGGCGGGCCTGGATGTAGGCGTCGAACGTGCTGCGGCCGAAGATCAGGTAGGGGATCAACGTGAGGTAGGGCATGAACATCAGCGACAAGGCCCAGGCGATCGAGCCTTGGGCGGTCCTGACGGTCAGCACCGCGTGGATCGCGGCGAGAGTCCCGAGAAAGTGCAGCGTGGCGATGAAGTAGGCGAGCAGGTGCGGGCCAAAGAAATCCATGGACGACGGTACTCCAGGCAATCCAAGTGCCTAACAGACCATGTCTGCTTACGAATGTCGCTATTTTATTTGCCGTGCAACACTGGCGCCCTGGCGGCGTCTAACGCCCAACATCAACCAGGAGTTACCCGATGAATGCACGTCTGCTGTCTTTAGCCATGGTTATGGGGTTGTCGCTGCCGGTGGCCGCACAGGCGCAGATGCTGGCGCCGGGCTTGTGGGAATTGACCACCAGCAATATGAAAGTCGATAACCAGGACCTGCCGGACCTGTCGCTGATCCTTGGTCAACTCAAGCAACAAATGACCCCCGAACAGCGCGCCATGCTGGAAAAACAAGGCATCACCATGGCCGGCAAAGGCGTGCAGGTGTGCCTGACACCGGCGCAGGTCGCCTCTGATTCTATCCCGTTGACCGACCCGCAATCGGGCTGCAAACAGCAAGTGACGGACAAGACCGGCAACCAGTGGAAATTCCGCTTCAGTTGCCCGAAAGCCCAGGGCACGGGCGTGGCGACCTTCCAGAGTCAGAAGGAATTCACCACCACCATCAACGGCACCTTCAATGCCACTGGTATTCAGCAAAAGGGCAGCCTCGACAGTCACGCCCAGTGGCTGGGCAACGATTGCGGTACGGTCAAGCCTCGCGCTTAACGCAGGAAATGCAATGGCAGGCCCTGGCAACTGTCGACTACCTGACCGTTGTGCCAGGCCAAGTGGCCGGAGACCAGCGTGGTGCCGACGCTATGACGAAAGCTGCGCTCGGCGAAGGGGGTCCAACCGCAGCGGGCCAGGATCGGCTCGCTGCTCACCGGCTTGCCGTGGGGCTCGGGTTTGATCAGCACCAGGTCGGCCCAATAGCCTTCGCGTAGGTAACCCCGATCCGGGATGGCGAACAGGTCGGCCACGCGATGACTGGTCTTCGCCACCAGCGTGGTCAGCGGCAGATGCCCGTCAGCCACCAGTTCCAACAGTGCCGGCAGCGCGTGTTGCACCAGCGGCAGTCCGGACGGCGCCTCTCGGTAACCCAATTGTTTTTGCCCCCAGGTGTGTGGCGCATGGTCGCTGCCAATCACGTCCAATCGATCACTCAGCAAGGCCTGGCGCAAGGCGTCGCGGTCGGCACGACTCTTGATCGCCGGATTGCATTTGATCTGGTGGCCGAGGCGGTGATAGTCGCGGTCGTCGAACAGCAGGTGGTGCAGGCAGACTTCGGCGGTGATGCGTTTTTCGGTCAGGGGCTTGTCATCGAACAGCGCCAGTTCGCGGGCGCTGGTCAGGTGCAGCACATGCAGGCGCGTGCCATGGCGCCTGGCCAACTCCACGGCAAAAGATGAGGAGCGATAGCACGCCTCGGCATCGCGGATCAGTGGATGCGCGACGGCGGGAATATTGTCGCCGAAGCGCTCGCGCAGACGTTGTTCGTTGGCCTGGATACTCGGCGTGTGTTCGCAATGGGCCAGCAGGATGGTTGGCACTTCGGCGAACAGGCGCTCCAGGATCCGCGGGTCATCCACCAGCATATTGCCGGTGGACGCTCCCATGAATACTTTCACCCCGGCGACTTCACGCGGGTCGAGGGCGGCGACGGTGTCCAGATTTTCGTTGCTGACACCAAAGTGAAAGCCGTAGTTGGCCACCGAGTGCAGGGCGGCACGGCGTTTCTTGTCGGCCAGCGCTTGCAGGTTCAAGGTGGCCGGGTTGGTGTTGGGCATGTCCATGAAGCTGGTGATGCCGCCGGCCACCGCGGCGCGGGATTCGCTGTAGAAGCTGCCTTTGTCCGGCGCGCCGGGTTCGCGAAAGTGCACCTGGTCATCGATCATGCCCGGCAGCAGCCACTGGCCTTGGGCGTCGATTTCCACCGGCTCGTTATAGCCGTCAAGGCTGGCGGCGATCTTCTCGATACGGCCATTGGCGACCAGTACATCGGCGTCGAACTCCTGGCCTTCATTCACCAGGCGGGCATTGCGAATCAGCACGCGACTCATGGCTCAGAACTCGTTTTGCAGGGCTTTGTAGCCACGCACCAGATCGACGTTGGTACGCGCTACGTCTTCGGAAAACTCCGAGGCGCTCACGCTGACCGGCGGGAATTGCGACAGGTCGGTGGCGGGCCCGATGCGGGTGGTGGAGGACACGTAGAAGGCGGCGGGCAAATCGCGACCGTCGACCACCGAGTTGTGACGCACCACGCAGCCATCACCCACGGCGCAGTTGAACAGCACACTGTTGAAGCCGATGAACACACGGTCGCCGACGCTGCAGGGGCCGTGGACGATGGAGCGGTGGGCGATGGAAGTGAACTCGCCGATGGTCACCGCCGCGCCGGACTTGGAGTGGATGACCACGCCGTCCTGGATGTTGGAGTTGGCGCCGATGGTGATCGGGTCCATGCCCCCGCTGGCGTCGACTTCATCGGCGCGGATCACCGCGTAGGGGCCGACGAAGACGTTCTCGCCGATGATGACCTTGCCGCAGATGATTGCGGTCTTGTCGACGTAGGCTGATTCGGCAATGACGGGAAGATCGCCGGATGGGTTCTTGCGGATCATGCTGGGGGCTCCGTGAGGATGTGAACGTAGTCGCCATCGATAGCGTTGTAGAAGCAGGTCGGTCGACCGGTGTGGCAGGCCGGGCCGTGCTGGTCGACGATCAGCAACACCGCGTCGCCGTCGCAATCCAGGCGCGCTTCGACCAGTTGTTGCCAATGGCCGGAGCTTTCGCCTTTACGCCATAGCTGCCGACGCGAGCGTGACCAGTAGCAGACTTGCCCGGTGGCCAGGGTTTCGTTTAGGGCCTGGCGGTTCATCCAGGCCAGCATCAATACTTCACCGCTGCCGTGTTGCTGGGCGATGGCGGCGATCAGGCCGTCGCTGTTCCAGGGCAGGGCGTCGAGCACCTGTCCGAGTGGAAAGCGGCTGCCCACGGCAGCCCCTTCCAGATCGAGCATTCTCAGGGTCATGGCTTGCCCAGGGCCGCGCACAAGGTGTTGAGGTTGTATTCGAACAGCCCGGTAAAGGTGCTGGCCGGACCTTGCGCGGCGAGGGCGTCGGAGTAGAGCGTGCCGCCGATCTGCGCGCCACTTTCGTCTGCGATCTGCTTGAGCAGGCGCGAGTCCTTGATGTTTTCCATGAACACCGCTTTGACTTTGTCTTTGCGGATCTGGGTGATCAGCGCGGCGACCTCGGCGGCGGACGGTTCACGTTCGGTGGACAGCCCCTGGGGCGCAAGGAACTCAATGCCGTAGGCCTGGCCCAGGTAGCCGAAGGCGTCATGGGAGGTGACGATGCGGCGGTTGCCTGCTGGCAGCTCACCGAACTTGGCCTTGGCTTCGGCCAGCAAGCGGTAGATTTCTTTCAGGTAGGCCTGGCTGTTGCGCAGGTAGTCAGCCTTGTTCGCCGGGTCGGCGGCGACCAGCGCCTTGGTGATGTTGTTCACGTAGATTTCGGCGTTGGCCAGGTTGTGCCAGGCGTGGGGGTCGGGGATCGTTTCGCCGTCCTCTTCCATGGTGTGGGAAATCACGCCTTTGCTGGCGGTGACCACGGTCGCCTTGGTTTCAGTGCTGGCCACCAGCCGGTCCAGCCACGGCTCGAAGCCCAGGCCGTTCTTGATGATCAGCTTGGCCTTGAGCAGCGCCTTCGCGTCGTCCGGCGTTGGTTCGTAGGTATGGGCGTCGGCGTCAGGGCCGACCATGTTGCTGATCTGGATGTGATCGCCACCGATCTGGTGGGTGATGTCATCGAGAATACTGAAACTGGTCACCACCTGGAGTTTGTCGGCGGCCTGGGCCATCGACAACGGCAGCAGCAGACTGAACAGCACGAGTAAAGCGCGCATTGGGAAACACCTCATTGGGATGTAAGGGAGGGCGGGCGGCGCAGCAAGCCGTGCACCGGACCGAAGACCACGGACAGCAGATACCCGGCACCCGCCACCAGCACGATGGCCGGGCCGCTGGGCAACGAGTAGTAGAACGACAACAACAAACCCAGCCACACCGACAGGCTTCCCAGCACCGCCGATACCGCGATCAACACCGGCAGGCGCCGGCTCCAGAAACGTGAAGCGATGGCCGGCAACATCATCAAGCCCACCACCATCAAGGCGCCGATGGCCTGGAAACCGATCACCAGGTTCAGCACCACCAGGGTCAGGAACAACCCGTGGGCCAGTGGGCCGAGGCGGCTGACGGTTTGCAGGAACAGCGGATCGAGAGTGTCCAGCAGCAACGGTCTGTAGATCACCGCCATGGCGATCAGGCTGAACCCGGAGACCCAGAGCATGCCGGTGAGGGTGGTTTCATCCACCGCCAGGGCCGAGCCGAACAGCAGGTGCAGCAAGTCCAGGCGCTTGCCGGCGATGCCGAGGATCAACACGCCGGCGGCGAGGGAGATGGGGTAGATGGCGGCGAGGCTGGCGTCTTCACGCAGGCCGGTGCGACGGGTGATCCACGCGGACAGGCCGGCCATGCTCAAGCCGGCGCCGAGGCCGCCGATGGTCAGGGCCGGCAGGCTGAGGCCGGCAAACCAGAAACCGAGTGCGGCGCCGGGCAGGATGCCGTGTGCCACGGCGTCACCGATCAGGCTCATGCGTCGCAGGATCAGGAACACACCCAGCGGCGCGGTGCTGCAGGCAAGTACCAGTCCGCCGATCAACGCACGACGCATGAACACGAAGTCGAGGAAGGGCATCCACAGGTGGGCGGCGAAGTGCATCAGGCCACCTGCATTTGGGGCTGTGGGCGGATCAGCTCTTTGCTGGGGCCGAACAGGCAGCCGGTATTCTTGATCTGCACCACGTGCTGGGTGTGATGGCGCACGGAGGCAAGGTCATGGCAGACCACGATCAGCGTACGGCCTTGATCGTGCCAGGCGTGGATGTGTTTCCAGCACAGCGCCTGGCCTGCTTCATCGAGGGCGGCGTGGGGTTCATCGAGCAGCAGCACCGGCGCTTCGGCCAGGCTCATGCGCGCGAGCAGGGCGCGTTGCAGTTCGCCGCCGGAGAGAGCCATCAGCGGGCGATGTTCCAGGCCGCTGAGGCACCAGTCTTCCAGCACGGCTTCAAGGCGCCGGCTGCGTTGTTGCGGGGAGAGCTGGGTGCCCCAGAAGCCGGCGGCGACCAGCTCTTGCAGGCTGATGGGGAACTGGCGGTCCAGGTGCTGTTGCTGCGGCAGAAACGACAGACCGCCACGGCGTGGAACCGCCACCGTGACCTTGCCCGCCAAGGGCTTTTGCAGGCCGGCGATGACCTTGAGCAGGCTGCTTTTGCCGGTGCCATTGGCGCCGATGATGCCGGTGAGGCTGCCTTTTTCCAGAGTGAGGTCGAGGGCGGGCGTCAGCGGTTGGCCTGGGGCGCCCCAGCGTAAGGCGGTGCAGGTGATCATGCAGGGTTTCTCGTCCAGCGGCTTTCCGCCACGGCATCGTGCGCGTGCAGACTTTCGGCGTGGATCACTTTCAGGTGGAAGGCGTTGACCGCATCCGAGCGTTTCAAGGCGAGGTTCAGGCGGCGGGCGGCGTCTTCGCAGAACATCAGGTTCTGCCCATTGGCCAGGGCGAAGGCCTGTTCGTCCGCGCGTTTTACAGCGGTTTGTACGGCGGTGCCGAGGGCGGCTTCGACGTTATCGATCAGTTCGGTGATGGGCAGGCTGGGTTGGTCGCCGTCCAGCTCGATCAGCAACTGCGCGCTGCTGCGCTGGCTGTGAGGTGTGGCGACGATGCCGTTGGCGCTGCCGAGCCAGGTCAACACGTCTTCATGCTGCAGCGGGGTGTTGCCGAAGTCTTGCAGAAATTGCTGCTGAATCAATTGCCTGGCGAGGGCGGCGGAGCACGGGCAGGTTGAGGAATAGGTAACGTCAATTTTTAGTTCCACGTGGAACATCTGGTTTTCCAGGCGGGCCTGGATGCTCACCGGGTAGCCTTTCCAGCCAGCCAACGGGCTGACCAGCGCCGAGCGCTTGAGCAGCAGATCGGTATGGATACGCAGGTAGGCGTTATTAGATAAACCTTCATGACTGTCGAGAAAACGCTGCAGTACATTACGCAGAAGTGCAGGTGTAAGCGGCTGCTGGTCGAGCATCTCCAGCGTCAGGTACAGGCGTGACATATGAATGCCACGGGCGGCGCCATCATCCAGGCTTACGCCGGCATCGGCAGTAGCAGCAAGACGCTCGCCGTCGATGAGGATCGGCAGGGCGATGCCGCACATGCCTACCCAGTCGAGTGGCAAGGCTTGGCGTGAAGCCTGCGCGGCGATATCCGGCAGAGTCAGCGCATTCATGAGCAGGTCCATCATTGGAAATAAAAAGACATGTTATAGTATAACTATCGTGTCGACGATGGTTTTTCTGCGCCAGCCTTTTTTCAGTCATGTCGAGCAGGGACGCTCCTTTTTGCGGTAACTTTTCATGCACAGACGTCAGCTTCTTAACCTGCTTCTGGCCAGCCCTCTTTTCACCTTGCCATTTGCAGCCCACGCCACGCAGATCAGCAACGCCCGCCTGTGGCGCTCGGACGACAAGCTGCGGTTGGTGTTCGACCTCAGCGGCCCGGTGCAATACAAGACCTTCACCCTGAGCGCGCCGGAGCGCCTGATCATTGACCTGAGCGGGGCCGGGCTCAGCGGTGATTTCTCTCAGTTGGCGTTGAAGAACAGCGGCATCACCTCGATTCGCTCGGGGCATTTTGGTAAAGGCGATACGCGCATCGTGCTGGACCTGGTCGCACCGATGCAGCTCAACAGCTTTCTATTGCCGCCTCAGGACGGCCAGGGTCATCGCCTGGTGCTGGACCTGACCAGCGCCACCCAGGTGCCTCGCCAGATGGCCGCTGAACCTGCGCCGCGCGTGGACAAGGCCCACCCCAAGCGCGACATCATCGTGGTGGTGGATCCCGGCCACGGCGGCAAGGACCCGGGTGCAGTCGGCTCCAAGGGCCAGCGTGAAAAAGACGTGGTGCTGTCCATTGCGCAACTGTTGGCCAAACGCTTGAAGCGCGAGAAAGGCTTTGACGTGAAGTTGGTGCGCAACGACGATTTCTTCGTACCGCTGCGCAAACGGGTGGAGATCGCCCACAAGCACAATGCCGACATGTTCATCTCCGTGCATGCGGACGCGGCACCACGCATCACCGCCTCGGGCGCGTCGGTGTATGCCCTGTCCGAAGGCGGCGCGACGTCCGCCACGGCGCGGTTCATGGCGCAACGGGAAAACGGTGCCGACTTGCTCGGCGCCACCAGCCTGCTCAATCTCAAGGACAAGGACCCGATGCTGGCCGGGGTAATCCTGGACATGTCGATGAACGCTACCATCGCCTCCAGCCTGCAACTGGGCCACTCGATCCTGGGCAGCCTGGAAGGCATCACCAGCCTGCATCAGAAACGCGTGGAACAGGCGGGATTCGCGGTGCTCAAGTCACCCGACGTGCCGTCGATCCTGGTGGAAACCGGGTTTATCTCCAATGCGCGTGACAGTGCGCGGCTGGTTACCGCGCGGCATCAACAAGCGGTTGCCGATGGGTTGTTCGAAGGCTTGAAAAAGTATTTCCAGAAGAACCCACCGATGAACAGCTACATGGCGTGGGTGCAGGAACAGAAGAACGCCCAGGTCTAGCAACCCGTTATACGGCTGCAGGTGAATTTTGCGCTGGCACCACCCGAACTGGAAAACCGGTTGAGGGTGGTCCAGCCCACGCGCCGCGTGTAGCCGACCCACGCCTCACCGTCCGACGCCAACCCGGTAAAAAAGGTCAGCTGCCCGTAGCGGCTGTTGGTCTGTGCCCAGTAGCGCTTGCCTATCACCTCGTATCCGCGCAGATACGTGGTACTGCCGACCGTCGCCACGCTGTAGGCATTGCCCAATGGGTCGACACAAGCCAGCAGGTTGGCGCTGCGCGTGCAGTGGGCCAACAGGTTGGGGGCCTGGGCGCAGGCAGGTCCCGCCGCAGCCAAAACCAGGGCGCACACCAGGTATTTCATCAGGTTTCTCGTGGCAGGGAAGTGTTCAAGCATTGCGCCCTTCGTCGTGGTGAGCAAGAGGGGATTGGCTTATTTGTATTGTTATACTATAACATTAAAACACAGCCTGACCCGTGAACCGCTCTCCATGACCGAACAAGACCTGCTGGCCCAACCGCCCGCCGACTATATGAATGAAGCCCAGCAAGGCTTCTTCCGTGAGTTGCTGCTGGCGCAACGCAATGAGCTGCAAGCGCGTATCGACGCCGAATTCCTGCTGCTGCGCGAGCAGGAAACCAACAGCGACCCTGCCGATGTGGGCAGCGCCGAAGAACAGCGCCAATGGCAACTGCGCCTGCTGGAGCGGGAAAAGAAGCTGTTGGACAAGATCGACGACGCCCTCGAATTGCTGGCACGCGGCGAGTACGGCTGGTGCCGCGAGACCGGCGAGCCCATCGGCCTGCAGCGCTTGTTGCTGCGTCCTACCGCCACCCTGTGTATCGAAGCCAAAGAACGTGAAGAGCTGCGCGAACGCCATAAACGGGCGATTTGACCGGCCAACCCTGATGAGGAATACCTGATGCCCAATCGCCTCCCCGTTACTGTGTTGTCCGGCTTTCTCGGCGCCGGTAAAAGCACGCTGCTCAACTACGTCCTGCGCAACCGCGAAAATCTGCGGGTGGCGGTGATCGTCAACGATATGAGCGAAATCAATATCGATGGCAGCGAAGTCCAGCGCGACGTCACCCTCAACCGCGCCGAAGAAAAACTGGTGGAGATGAGCAACGGCTGCATCTGCTGCACCTTGCGCGAGGACTTGCTGGAAGAAGTCGGAAAACTCGCCAAGGAAGGTCGCTTCGATTACCTGCTGATCGAATCCACCGGTATCTCCGAGCCCTTGCCGGTGGCCGAGACCTTCACCTTTCGTGATGAAAACGAGCAAAGCCTGGCCGATATCGCCCGCCTGGACACCATGGTCACCGTGGTCGATGGCATGAACTTCCTGCTCGACTACCAGGCCGCCGAAAGCCTGGCCTCGCGCGGTGAAACCCTCGGTGAAGAAGACGAGCGCTCCATCACCGACCTGTTGATCGAGCAGATCGAATTCGCTGACGTGATCCTCATCAGCAAGATCGACCTGATCAGCAGCCGCGAACGTGAAGAATTGATGGCAATCCTCGAACGCCTCAACGCCCAGGCGGAAATCATCCCGATGGTCATGGGGGAGGTGCCGCTGAACAAGATCCTCAACACCGGCCGTTTCGACTTCGAGCGCGCCGCCCAGGCGCCGGGCTGGCTGCAGGAATTGCGCGGTGAACATGTGCCGGAAACCGAAGAGTACGGCATTGCCTCCACCGCTTATCGAGCTCGCCGCCCGTTTCATCCGCAGCGCTTTTTCGACTTTATCGACCGCCCGTGGGTCAACGGCAAACTGCTGCGTTCCAAGGGTTTTTTCTGGCTCGCCAGCAAACACCAGGATGCGGGCAGTTGGTCCCAGGCCGGTGGCCTGATGCGTCATGGGTTTGCCGGCCGCTGGTGGCGTTTTGTGCCCAAAAGCCAATGGCCTCAGGACGAAGAGAGCATCGCGGCGATCATGGGCAACTGGCAACTGAGCACTGGCGACTGCCGCCAGGAGCTGGTGTTTATCGGCCAGAACATCGACTTCACCCGCATGCGCGCCGAGTTGGATGCGTGCTTGCTCACCGATGAAGAAATGGCCCTGGGCGTCGAAGGCTGGCGCTTGCTGGCCGACCCTTTTGGCCCCTGGTATGAGGAGGCAGCCGCCTGATGCTGGCCCCGGTGATTCCCCTGCGTCCCGTGATTCGCCAGACTTGCGGTGACACCCCGCTGGCGCTGTCCGACATCCTCGAAGACGGCGTCAACCTGGCGCTGTGGCAGCGCCAGCTGCCGCTGCACATCGCCGAGTTCGGCGCCTTGCTGGTGGCGCTCAACGAGCCGTTGGCCGACTCCATGGTCATCGAGCTCAACAACGACGACGCCGAGCCAAACTTGCAGGGTTTGGCGTCGAGTTGTCGTGATCTTGAGGGCTACGAAGGCTTCATCGCCGATGTGTCGTGGCTGGTCAGCGCGTTCGCCTGTCTGCTTGGTGCCAAGCGTATCGGCGTGCGCCTGCGTCTGTTGGATAAAGCCATGTGCCCGCGTTTTCACGTCGACCACGTGCCGGTGCGCCTGATCACCACCTATGCCGGAGTCGGCAGCCAGTGGTTGCGTGAAGGCGTGATGGACCGTCGCAAGCTCAGCCAGCCGGATGCCGAACCCACCGAGCGTATCGAGCAGATCCACTGCGGCGAAGTCGCCTTGCTCAAGGGCACCAAATGGCATGGCAATGAAGGCCATGGCCTGATTCACCGTTCACCCGCACTGAGGGCCGACGAGCGCCGCTTGATCCTGACACTGGATTGGCTCGCATAACCGCGTAGGATCAAACGCTCTACACGGTCCGAACGATGCCCCTCATGTTGCAGAACATTCCTACCCACGTGATTGCCGGGCCCCTGGGCGTCGGCAAGACCAGCCTCATCCAGCACCTGCTTGCCCAGCGCCCGGCCAACGAGCGCTGGGCCGTGCTGATCAACGAGTTCGGGCAGATCGGCCTGGATGCCGCCTTGCTCACTCAGGATGACGATGGCATTGCCCTCGGCGAAGTCGCCGGAGGCTGCCTGTGTTGTGTGAACGGTGCTCCGTTCCAGATAGGTCTTGGCCGTTTGCTGCGTAAGGCTAAGCCCGATCGGCTGTTTATCGAACCCTCGGGCCTGGGTCATCCGGCGCAGTTGCTCAAGCAGTTGCGCGAAGCACCGTGGCAGAGCGTGCTGGCCGTCCAGCCGTGCGTGCTGGTGCTGGATGCGCAAGCGCTGGCGGCGGACAAGCCCCTGCCCCCAGCGCAGCAGGAGGCGTTGGCGAGTGCCGGGTTGCTGGTGTTGAACAAGGATGAAGCGCTGGATGCGGCGCAGCGCGAGCAGATCGAGCACCAGTTACCGGAATGCCCGCTTTACTGGACTCGACAGGCGTATTTGCCGCTGGCGCATTTACCTGGCCTTGACGCGCGGGCTGCTGCGGCTGTGGACAACTTCGCCGTACCCAAAGGCCTGGCGCAAATGCCGGCCATCTGGACCGATCCTGACCAGCCCATTTGCCTGAGCCAGGCTCAAGAGGGCGGCTGGAGCATTGGCTGGCGCTGGCACCCCAGCCAGCAGTTCGACACCCCGCAGCTGCATAACTGGCTTACAAGCCTTGATTGGCGCCGCGCCAAACTGGTTATCCACAGTGCCGAAGGCTGGGTGTCCGCCAATGCTGTGGATAACGGCCCCCTCACCTGGCAACCCAGCGAATGGCGCCGCGATTCGCGTATCGAATTGATCTTCAGCGAGCCACAGGACGTGGACGTGTTACAGCGTGCGCTGGCCGCCAGCCGTCAGTGACGCTTCTTGGACGCGTGGTCCTGGCGCCACTGGCTCAGCTCGATCACCTCGGCACTGGGCAACGGCGTCTTGATCTCGAACGGGTAGGGCGCCAGTTCGATCTGTGCGCTGTGGGCACCGAACTGTGTGATGGTCCCCGGATGGCGGGTTTCGCCGGTCACGGTGAACTCGAAGTTGTAGATGCGCGCCAGGCGCCGCCGACCGTTGGCATCCTTTACAAAACCGATGCGCTTGAGTGCCACCGCACCGTCCAGCAGTTCGATGTCGAGCTTGGCGCAATGCTGCTTGACCCGCTCCAGCGCCCGCTCGCGCAGGCCATGGTTGTGCCAAACCCAGGCGGCGCCGGTCGCCAGTAGCATCAACACGAACATGTTTCCCAGGGTCAGCATGCGAAAAACTCCAACAAAGTGAGGGCAGCTTAACTGTGTCGCCGGTCTGTCGTACAGGCTGCGTTTAGTCGCATACTGCGCGGCCAGAATTTCATTGGTTTTACGGAAATCTCCCGCATGAAACGCACACCTCATCTGCTTGCGATCCAGTCTCATGTGGTCTTTGGCCACGCCGGAAACAGCGCCGCCGTGTTCCCCATGCAGCGCGTTGGGGTGAACGTGTGGCCGCTGAACACGGTGCAGTTCTCCAACCACACCCAGTATGGCCAATGGGCGGGAGAAGTGTTGGCGCCACAGCAGATTCCCGTGTTGGTGGAAGGCATTGCCGCCATCGGCGAGCTGGGCAATTGCGATGCGATTCTGTCCGGCTACCTGGGCAGCGCCGATCAGGGCAGGGCGATCCTGACTGGCGTGGCGCGCATCAAGGCCATCAACCCCAAGGCCCTGTATCTGTGCGACCCGGTGATGGGGCATCCGGAAAAAGGCTGCATCGTTCCCCAGGAAGTCAGCGATTTCCTGCTGGACGAAGCCGCGGCCATGGCCGACTTCCTGTGCCCCAACCAACTGGAACTGGACAGCTTTGCCGGGCGCAAGCCGCAATCGCTGTTCGATTGCCTGGCCATGGCCAAGGCGTTGCTGGCGCGTGGGCCGAAGGCCGTATTGGTCAAACACCTGGATTATCCGGGCAAGTTGCCGGACGGTTTCGAGATGCTGCTGGTGACCCCCGAAGGCAGTTGGCACCTGCGACGGCCGCTGCTGGCGTTCCCACGTCAGCCGGTCGGGGTGGGCGATTTGACCTCGGGGCTGTTCCTGGCACGTGTTCTGTTGGGCGATAGCCTGCTGGCCGCCTTCGAATTCACCGCTGCAGCGGTCCACGAAGTGTTGTTGGAAACCCAGGCCTGCGCCAGTTACGAGTTGGAGCTGGTGCGCGCCCAGGATCGTATTGCCCATCCTCGCGTGCGTTTCGAAGCCACTCCCATTGGATTGTAGGAATATTCCTGATTGAGTCAGGCAAAGAGCGTCCGGTACTATCGGGCGCCTCTTAGTCCCCTGTGCTTTTCAAGGAAGAACCATGTCTCCCGTATTCCCTTCGCCACGGGCGCTGACCGCTCTGGTGCTGACGTCGTTGCTGGGCGGTTGCAGTGTGAACGGCACTTACCCTGACGCCACCGAGCCGGACGCTGCGAAACTGCGCTTCATCTCCAATACGTCCAACACCACCATCGACGTCTACGATGCGCAACATTGCATGGGCCAGACCACCGGCATGCTCAATAATATTTTCCTGGTCGATACCCGGCGGCGTGTCGGCATGTCGGTGCCCCCTCCGGCCAAGGCCAGGGGCTTGCTGGAGTTCAAGCTGGCTCCCGGCAAGGAAACCATGCTGATGATCAACACCAATGGCGGCAGCTATGTCTGCGGCAAATCAATGAGTATCACGCCAAAGGCCGGGGAAGAGTACGAAGTGACCTTCGATATGGCGCGGGGCATCTGCACGACCTCGTTGCAGCGCCTGACGCGCTCCGGTGGCAAGGACGTGCGCATTCCACAGCCGATATTCGAGAACGGCATGCCATCGTGCGCGGGCAAAAGCCCGATATTCGGCAAGGTGATCCCGGATACGCCACACCGAACTGCGTTGATCAACGCAATCGTTGAAACCCATATGCAACTCATCACGTTGATGGAGTCTGACACGGCGCAGCGCCCGCAAGCCGTCGAGGAGGCAATCGCCGAGCGCAAGGCGCGGTTCGGCCAGTTCACTCCGCCTGAGGCCTATTGGACTCAATACCGTGAGAACTATGCACGGGTAAATCAGGAAATGGCCGGCCGCAAGGCGCGTACCCTCGAGCTGTATGAGCGGGTTTACCGCATGCGCCTGAGCGGCACCGAAGATGCGATCCTGGAGCAATGGCAGAACCCGACGGACGCCGCCGTGGTGGAGCGCGTCAAGGCGAACGACAAGTTGATGGCGCAGTACTACAAGAACACCAGCAAAGCGGTGATGGTGGACATCGTGAATCATCATATGGAGCGCATGAGCCAGTTGGACCAGCGCTTTGATGTCTGTGCCCACGATGATCAGTGCTGGCGGCTGTAGGAGCGCAGCTGCTCGCTCCTAAAGGCGGGAAATGGCCTACAGTGCGTCTGCCTTGATTTCCTGGTAGCGCTTCTCCAGTTCCTGTCGGATCTGTCGACGCTGCTGAGCCTGTACGAATCGGCGCTTGTCCTCGCTGTTCTGCGGTTGCAGGGGGGGCACGGCGGCCGGTTTGCGCTGGTCGTCCACGGCGACCATGGTGAAGAAGCAGCTGTTGGTATGGCGCACGGAGCGTTCGCGGATGTTCTCGGTCACTACCTTGATGCCCACCTCCATCGAGGTGTTGCCGGTGTAGTTGACCGACGCGAGGAAGGTCACCAGCTCGCCGACATGGATCGGCTCGCGAAAGATCACCTGGTCCACCGACAGTGTGACCACATAGCGGCCGGCATAGCGGCTCGCGCAGGCATAGGCCACTTCGTCGAGGTACTTGAGCAGGGTGCCACCGTGGACATTGCCTGAGAAGTTGGCCATGTCAGGGGTCATCAATACCGTCATCGACAGCTGGGCGTTTCCGGGTTCCATAGCACACTCACGGGTTGTAGGCATTGGTTGGGGGGCACCTCTGCGGGTGCTGGAATCTTTGCAGGACCATCCATAACGGGACGCCGGTGGGCGGCTAGCCGTCACGCGCGAACCGATCTGTTTCCATATATTGCACCGGCTTTCCGGCGGAAGTCGCGGTGTTAACCTTCAAAAGCCCATCTCAGGGCATTTCTTACGATCAAGGCAGACTTTTCCTTCCGCACTTTGCGACATTTCAAAGGCGCGCGCGGAAGTGGGAAAAGCGCCAGTACCCTCAAGGAGCCCCTCGCCATGCACGCCATCAGCTTTATCCAGGACTTGGCCGTGATCATGCTGGTGGCAGGGGTTGTCACCATCCTGTTTCACCGCCTCAAGCAGCCGGTGGTGCTGGGCTACATCGTTGCCGGGTTCATCATCGGCCCCCACACCCCGCCGTTCGGCCTGATCCACGACGAAGACACCATCAAGACCCTCGCCGAGCTCGGGGTGATCTTCCTGATGTTCTGCCTGGGCCTGGAATTCAGCCTGCGCAAGCTGTTCAAGGTCGGCGCCACGGCGTTTATCGCGGCCTTCCTGGAAATCATCCTGATGATCTGGATCGGCTACGAAATCGGCCGCTGGTTCGACTGGAACACCATGGACTCACTGTTCCTTGGCGCGATCCTGGCGATTTCCTCGACCACCATCATCGTCAAGGCGCTCAATGACCTGAAGATGAAGAACCAGCGTTTCGCCCAATTGATTTTCGGCGTGCTGATCGTCGAGGACATCCTCGGCATTGGCATCATCGCCTTGCTGTCGAGCATCGCCGTCAGCGGTACGGTCAGCTCCGGCGAAGTGTTCTCCACCGTCGGCAAGCTTTCGCTGTTCATGATTGTCGCGCTGGTCATCGGCATTTTGCTGGTGCCGCGCTTGCTGGCGTACGTGGCCAAGTTCGAAAGCAACGAGATGTTGCTGATCACCGTACTGGGCCTGTGTTTCGGTTTCTGCCTGCTGGTGGTCAAGCTGGAATACAGCATGGTGCTGGGCGCGTTTCTGATCGGCGCAATCATGGCCGAATCCCGGCAGTTGATTAAGATCGAGCGCCTGATCGAGCCGGTTCGCGACATGTTCAGCGCCATCTTCTTTGTGGCCATTGGCTTGATGATCGACCCGCAGATCCTGCTGCAATACGCCTGGCCGATTGCGGTGATCACCGTGGCCGTGGTGTTGGGCAAGATGCTGTCCTGCGGCCTGGGCGCGTTTATCGCCGGCAACGATGGCCGTACCTCACTGCGCGTGGGCATGGGGCTGTCACAGATTGGCGAGTTTTCCTTCATCATCGCGGCGCTGGGGATGACGCTGCAGGTGACCAGCGATTTCCTATACCCCGTCGCGGTAGCGGTTTCGGCCATCACCACACTGCTCACGCCGTACCTGATTCGCGGCGCCGACCCGCTGTCCTTGAAGATCGCAGCGGTTATGCCCAAGCGATTGAGCCGGGTTTTCGGCATGTACGGCGAATGGCTGCGCAGTATCCAGCCTCAAGGTGAAGGCGCGATGCTGGCATCGATGATCCGCAAGATCATCCTGCAAGTCGGGGTGAACCTGGCGCTGGTGGTGGCGATCTTCTTTGCCGGCAGCTTTTTCGCGGTGCGCATCGGTGGGTATCTGGAGGGGTGGATCAGCGATGCAAGCTGGCAGAAGGCCTTGATCTGGGGCGGGGCGTTGCTGTTGTCGCTGCCGTTCTTGATTGCGGCATACCGCAAGCTCAAGGCGCTATCGATGCTGCTGGCGGAGATGAGCGTGAAGCCGGAAATGGCCGGGCGGCATACCCAGCGGGTGCGGAGGGTGATCGCGGAACTGATCCCGATCCTCTCGTTGCTGGTGATCTTCCTGCTCTTGGCAGCCTTGTCGGCCAGTATTTTACCGACCAACAAGTTGCTGGTGCTGATTGCCGTGGTGACGGCGGCGGTGGCGGCGGTGCTCTGGCGGTGGTTCATCCGCGTGCATACGCGGATGCAGGTCGCCTTGTTGGAGACGCTGGATAACCATAAGGATACGCCGGAGCATTGAGGGGCTTGGGAGGGCTGCTTCGCAGCCCGACGCGGGGCAAGCCCGCTCGCCACAGCGAGCCCGGTCAGCCAAACAGCTCTGTCAGCTTTCCAGCCAGACGTCCCGTGCCCAGTGCCACACCGATTCCCAGGTTTCTTCGGTGACGATTTCTTCTTCGCCGGACCACAGCACCACGGTGCCGTCTTCTTCGACGCAGTAGTAGTCGTCGCCGTCCTGGCAGATCGGGATCAGGCTGCGGTCGACACCGGCATCCCAGGCGTTGGCGGCCACGTCCGGCAGGTAGGTGTGGGACTGCGGGTCGGTGACGGTCACCGGCTCCAGGCTGCCGTACACCACGTCGCTGACGGTCAGCAGGAATTCACGGAAGACAAACGGGATGTCGATGAACAGTTGTTCCTCGATCTCCACCAGTTGGTCTTCGTCAGGCAGCTCCAAGGGAACCGGGACCGGTTCGTTGGCTTCACGCAATTGTTCGATGATTTCTTCCACGGCCGGGATCCTCTTGCTAGATGGCGCGGTTTATAGGGGCGTTTTATACAGTAGCTCGCTATAAGTGCAACCGTGAAATAGAAAACCCCGGACAGGTCCGGGGTTTTTTGTATCTGTTTACCAAGCGTGCAGGGATCAGCCGTTCTGGCGGATACCGGCGACCAGCCATGGCTGGTTGTCGCCCTGTGCACGTTCCATGTTCCAGCTTTCGCTGAACACTTCGCCCTGGTCGAAACGCGAGGTCTTCGACACACCGCTGAAGGTCAGGGTGGCGATGGTCTTGTCGGCGCGATCATCCACACCGTCCAGTTGCACGCGCAGGTCGTCGATGTAAGTCGACTGGAATGCATCGCCAATCTCGGCGCGTTCGCGCTTGAGGAACTCCAGCAGTTGCGGGGTCACGAACTCGGCGATCTTGTCCATTTCGTTGGCGTCCCAGTGCTGCTGCAAGGACTGGAAGTGGCTGCGAGCCGCCTCGACGAAACGTTCTTCATTGAACCAGGCCGGTGCATTGATCACCGGACGGGCCGCAGCAGGTGCTGCCGAACCACCGAAGATCGAACCCATGGCTGGTTTTTGCTCGAACACTTCACGCTGCATTGGCGCGCCGGCTGGAGCCAGGTGCTCCTGCTGCTTGCGGCGACGAGCGGCGATAAAGCGGAAGACCAGGAAGGCGATGACCGCCATGATCAGGATGTCGAAGATCTGCATACCCTGGAAGCCGCCGCCCATGAACATGGAGGCGAGCAGGCCACCGGCGGCGATGCCGGCAAGAGGGCCCAACCAGCGCGAAGCACCGCCGGCCTTGGCGGCAGCGCCTGCAGCACCGGCGGCGCCTGCGGTGGCCGCAGCACCGCCGGCACCGGCGGATGGAGCCATTTGGCTGGTCTGGTGAGTTGGTGCTGCGCCTGAGCTTTTGCCGCCACCGAAGCGTTTGGCGTTGGCGTCGAGGCTCATCGTCAGGCCGATGCACAACGCCATGGCGATGCTAAGAAAACGTTTCATAAAGGGAATTCCCATTTGTGGATTGCACGCGCGCCATGTTGCACAGGTGTGGTGACAGTGGCTAGCGGCATAATGTTTCGGGCTTTTGCGTAGGACAGATTCAGAACGGTCTGTAGGACTTATTACAGATATTGGCCCGCGCTTGTTAAAAACAAGGGTGGGCCAAGAACCTTCATGTAGGCAAATGTTTCAAACGGCTTCGAGTTTCGCGTAACCCATCATCAGCCACTTGCTGCCTTCGGCGAAATTCACCTGCACCCGCGCCTGGGCACCGGCACCCTCGAAGTTGAGGATCACCCCTTCGCCGAACACCGAATGCCTGACCTGCTGGCCCAGGCTGAACTGGGTCTGCGGAATCTCCGAGCCCGCAAACATGCTGCTGGAGTTCTGCTGCTGGCCCCCGCCGAACGGGCGGCTGACGCTGTTGGACAGGCGCACTTCCTGGATCAGCCCCTTCGGTACTTCACGTACGAAGCGCGACACCTTGTTGTAGGTCTCGCTGCCGTACAGGCGTCGGGTCTCGGCGTAGGTCATCACCAGGTTCTGCATCGCCCGGGTGATGCCCACGTAGGCCAGGCGGCGTTCCTCCTCAAGGCGGCCGGGTTCTTCCAGGCTCATCTTGTGCGGGAACAGGCCTTCTTCCATGCCCACCAGGAACACGTAAGGGAATTCCAGGCCCTTGGCGCTGTGCAAGGTCATCAGCTGGATGCTGTCTTCATGCTCGTCGGCCTGGGTATCGCCGGCTTCCAGCGAAGCATGGCCGAGGAACGCGGCCAGCGGTGTCAGCTCTTCGTCTTCCTCGGTATTTTCGAACGCACGGGCTGCGCTCACCAGTTCCTCAAGGTTTTCTACCCTGGCCTGGCCTTTCTCGCCTTTTTCCGCTTCGTGATAGGCGATCAGCCCGGATTGCTCGATCACGGTCTGGGTCATCAAATGCAGGGGCATTTGCGCGCACTTGGCCGCCAGGTTCTCGATCAGCTCGACAAACACACCCAGCGCACCCGCCGCGCGACCGGTCAGGCCCTTGTTGGCGATGAGCAGGCGCATGGCTTCCCACATCGACACATCGGCGTGGCGGGCGTGGTCGCGAATGGCTTCGACGGTTTTTTCACCGATGCCACGGGCCGGGATATTGATCACCCGTTCCAGCGCCGCATCGTTGCCACGGCCTTCCAGCAAGCGCAGGTAGGCCATGGCGTTCTTGATTTCCGCCCGCTCGAAGAAGCGTTGACCGCCATAGATGCGGTACGGGATGCGTTCGCGCAGCAAGGCTTCTTCCAACACCCGCGATTGGGCGTTGGAACGGTACAGAATGGCGATATCGCTGCGCGCCAGGCCGGTTTTCAGCGCGCTTTCGATGGTTTCTACCACGTAGCGCGCTTCATCGTGTTCGTTGAACGCGGCGTACAGGTTGATCGCTTCGCCTTCGCCGCCGTCGGTCCACAGTTCTTTGCCCAGGCGCCCGGTGTTGTTGGCGATCAAGGCGTTGGCCGCCTTGAGTATCCCGGCGGTGGAGCGATAGTTCTGCTCCAGGCGGATAGTGACCGCGTCCGGGAAGTCTTCGGAATACTGGTAGATGTTCTCGATTTTCGCGCCACGCCAGCCGTAGATCGACTGGTCGTCGTCGCCCACCACCATCAGGCTGTCGCCACCTTTGGCCAGCAGGCGCAGCCAGGCGTACTGCACGGCGTTGGTATCCTGGAACTCGTCCACCAGAATATGGCGGAAGCGTTTCTGGTAATGCGCCAGCAGGCCTGGGTTATCGCGCCACAGGTCGAGGGCGCGCAGCAGCAGCTCGGAAAAGTCGATAACCCCGGCGCGTACGCAGGCGGCCTCATAGGCTTCATAGATGCTGCGCATGGTGGCCAGGAACAGATCGCCGCTGGCCTGGATATGTTGCGGGCGCAGGCCTTCGTCTTTCTGGCCATTGATGAACCATTGCGCCTGGCGCGCCGGCCAGCGTTGTTCGTCGAGGCCCAGCTCGCGGATCACCCGCTTGACCAGGCGTTGCTGGTCATCGCTGTCCAGAATCTGGAAGGTCTGGGCCAGGCCCGCTTCCTGCCAGTGCGCCCGAAGCAAGCGGTGCGCCAGGCCGTGGAAGGTGCCCACCCACATGCCGGCCGGGCTGATGCCCATCAGCTGTTCGATGCGGTGGCGCATCTCGGCAGCGGCCTTGTTGGTGAAGGTCACCGACAGGATGGAATGCGGGGACGCGTTCTCGACCTGGATCAACCAGGCGATACGGTGCACCAGCACTCGGGTTTTACCGGAGCCAGCACCGGCCAGGACTAACTGACGGCCAACGGGGGCCGCTACAGCCTGGCGTTGGGCATCGTTGAGGGAGTTCAGCAAAAGGGAGAGATCATCGCGCATCGGCGCATTCTATGGCCCCCGGGGAAGTGGGGCAAATGCCAATGCCGGCTGGTCGACGGAAAACCTTCGGGGTGATGACCGGTCGGTCGATGGTCGCAGCCCGCGCAGCGTCTCGCTCAAGCCGTCTGGCCCGGAAGTTTGCGCTGCATGACCGCGCAGTTTTTATGACATGGAGCAGTTTGGCCCAAGCGCTTGCTTGTGTATGCTCCGTCGACGTTTCGGGCTCACCATTATAAGAACACTGCCTATGACCCTTAGCACCGACCTGCTTGGCCCCTCGGCGGCTCCCGCGCAGGTTATCCGTAAACACTACGCCACGGAGATGGCGGTCGAGCGCACACGCCTGCTGTATCAAGGCTCACTGCTGCCGACCCTGTTGATGTTGGTCAATGGCCTGGTCTGCGCCTGGCTACTGTGGAACCCTCAGCAATACCTGTTGGACAGCATCTGGTTGATCTGGCTGCTGGCCCTGGTGGCAATGCGCGTGATCCAGGTGGCCGCGTTCGACTCGGCGATGCCCAGCCGCCAGGCCCAGCCGGTGTGGCAGCGCATGTTCCTGCTCGGCTCGGCGGTCAGTGGCCTGACGCTGGCAACGGCCGCCATCGCCCTGGTGCCGGGTGACAGCTTCATGCAGCAGGCCTGGGTATTCGGCCTGATCGGCGCAGCGACCTTGTCGGCCAGCGTGGCGTACGCCGTGAGCCTGCCGGCGTTCCTGTCCTTTGCCTTGCCGTGCCTGGTGCCGTCCATCTTCTACCTGTTCTGGAGCGGCGACCCGCAGCAGCGCGGTTGGGGTGTACTTGGGCTGATCCTGCTGGCGTCCTTGAGCCTGGTGGCGTGGCAGGTCAATCGCCTGATCCAGCGCGGGCTGTTGCGCCGCTTCCAGAACCAGGCGCTGATCGAACACCTGCAACAGGCGCAGCAGCGCAGCGAGCAACTCAATCAGGACCTGGTGCGTGAAGTCGAGCAGCGCCGTCAGGTCGAACAGGAGTTGCGTGACGCCCAGATCGGCCTGCAAGACCGCGTCGCACAGCGTAGCCAGGAACTGGACGCCGCCAGCCTGGCCTTGAACAAAAGCGAAGCACGCCTGGCCATGGCGCTACAAGCCAGTGAACTGGGCCTGTGGGACTGGAACCTGCAAACCGATGAGGTCCATCACACCCAGCTCAAGGAGCTGTTCGGCCTGGAGCCGGAGTACGTCACGGCAATGCTCAGCCACCTCAAGCCGCGCCTGCACCCCGACGACCTGCCGCTGCTCAAGCGTGCCCTGGTGGAACACCTCAAGGGCCGCAGCGAGGACTATCAGGTGGAATACCGCGTGCGCCATGGTGACGGGCACTGGGTGTGGATCGAAGACCGTGGCCGCGCCGTGGAGCGTGCGCCCAGCGGCCGGGTCACGCGCATGCTCGGTACGCGCCGCGATATCAGCGCCGGCAAGGCCCTGGAGGAACAGCAGCGGTTGGCCTCGACCGTATTTGAAGCCGCCAGCGAAGGCATTGTGATCCTTGATCCGGACTACAAGCTGATCGCCGTCAACCAGGCTTTCAGCCGCGTTACGGGGTTCGAAACCGATGACATGATTGGCCGCAATGTAGTGGAGCTGCCCAGCAGTCGTGACGCCCGCCGCCATTTTCCGGTGATCCGCCAGGCGTTGCTCAGCCACGGCACGTGGCAGGGCGAATTGGTGGAGACCCGCAAGAACGGTGAGCTTTACCCGCAGTGGCTGCAGTTGAACGTAGTGCGGGATATTCGAGGCAAAGTCAGCCATATCGTAGGCTTCTTCGCCGATCTCTCGGCGCGGCGTGAGTCCGAAGAGCGTATGCGCTACCTCACTCACTACGACGAACTGACCGGCCTGGCCAATCGCTCGCTGTTTCGCGAACGCTTGCGCGAGGCGCACCAGCGTGTCCGCCAGGGTGGGCGTAGCCTGGCGCTGCTGCACATCAACCTCGATCGCTTCAAGCTGTTGAATGACAGCCTGGGCCATGAAGTGGCCGACCAGTTGCTGCAAAAAATGGCGCGACGCCTGATCAATGCCTTGCCCGAGGCCGACACCATTGCACGCCTGTCCGGGGATGAGTTTGCCGTGTTGTTCGACGCCTACGGCAACTTGTCGAGCCTGGCGCGGGTCGCCACGCGGCTGCTGGCCAAGCTGCGGGTGCCGGTGACGGTGGAGGGGCATGAACTGGTGGTGAGTGCTTCCATGGGGGTCAGCCTGTTGCCGGACAACGCGCGTGAAATTTCCGCATTGGTCAGCCAATCGAACATGGCCATGCAGCACGCCAAACACTTGGGCGGCAACAACTTCCAGTTCTACACCGACAGCCTGCAAGCCAGCACCCTGGAGCGCTTGCAGCTGGAAAACCACCTGCGCAAGGCCATCGAAGAGCGTCAGCTCACGGTGTTCTATCAACCGAAACTGTGCTTGGCCACTGGCAAGCTCAATGCTGCCGAAGCGCTGATCCGTTGGGACCACCCGCAGTGGGGCATGGTGCCGCCGGGGGAATTTATCGGCCTGGCTGAAGAGACCGGCCTTATCGTACCGCTGGGCGAATTCATACTGCGCGAAGCCTGCTGGCAAGCCTGTGAATGGCAGCGCCAGGGGCTGGCGCCGATCCGGGTATCGGTCAACCTCTCGGTGCACCAGTTGCGCCAGGGCAAGCTGGTCAGCCTGGTGCGCCAGGTGCTCGAAGAAACCGGCCTGGACCCGCAATACCTCGAGCTGGAGCTGACCGAAAGCCAACTGCTTGACAGCGTCGAACACATCATCGCCACCTTCCAGCAACTGCGTGACCTGGGTGTGAAGCTGGCCATCGATGACTTCGGCACCGGGTATTCGTCCCTCAGCTACCTCAAGCGCATTCCCGTGGACTACGTGAAGATCGACCAGACCTTCATTCGCGGCCTTGGCCAGGGGCGCGAAGACGCGGCCATCACTCGGGCAATCATCGCCATGGCTCACGGGCTGGCGCTGAAGGTGGTGGCCGAGGGTGTGGAAGATCAGCAGCAGCTGGATTTCCTGCGGGGTGAGCATTGTGACGAAGTGCAGGGCTATTTGATCAGTCGGCCGATGCAGGCCGATGGGTTGGCAGATTTGTTACGGAAAAATGCAGAATTTCCTTAACGACGCCGGGGGCGCCCCTGTGGCTACAACGCGGCCGCCCTTAGATTCAAAGGGGGGCAGGGCGATTTAGTGATGCGTCGGACGGGCAAAAGGGCAATTCTTGTAGTATAACTACAAGCTTGCTACATCCCTGGCCCTGCCCATAACAAGAGTCCTGCCCTTTGAACCTGTTGCAACATATCGCCCAGTCGCGCCACCTGTTACGCAAATCGGAACTCAAGGTTGCCGATCACGTGCTGCTTGACCCTGCGGCTGTGATGCACAGTTCGATGGCCGACCTGGCCCATAGCGTGGGTATCAGCGAACCGACCATCGTGCGATTCTGCCGCGCCATCGGTTGTTCCGGGTTCCAGGACTTGAAACTCAAGCTGGCCCAGAGCCTGGCCGCCGGTGCCAGCTTCGGGCAGTTCGCGATCCATGAAGACGATTCCGTCGCCGACTACAGCCTGAAAATCTTCGACACCACCTTGCACACGCTCATGGAAGTGCGCGAGAAGCTCGACCCGGTGGAGTTGCAAAAGGCCGTGACGGCCATGTCCCAGGCCCAGCGTGTGGAGTTCTATGGCTTCGGTGCTTCAGGTGCGGTGGCCGCCGATGCCCAGCACAAGTTCTTCCGCTTGCTGCTGACCGCTGCGGCCTACAGTGACCCGCACATGCAGGCCATGTCGGCGGTGACCCTGAAACCTACTGACGTCGCCATCTGCATTTCCCAGTCGGGCCGCTCCAAGGACCTGCTGATCACTGCCAACCTGGTGCGTGAAAGCGGTGCATCGTTGATCACCCTGTGCCCGAGCCAGACGCCGTTGGCGGAACTGTCCACGGTCAACCTGGCGATCGATGTGCATGAAGACACCGAGATCTATACCCCGCTGACCTCGCGCATCGCCCACCTGGTGGTGATCGATGTATTGGCGATGGGCGTGGCCATGGCGCGCGGGCCGAGCCTGGTCAACCACCTCAAGAGCGTGAAGCGCAGCTTGCGCAGCCTGCGCTTGTCCCCCAAGTCCGTCAAAGCCCTCGATGACTAAAGCGGTACACAGAGCAAAATGTGGGAGGGGGCAAGCCCCCTCCCACATTTGGATCTCCTGCAAACCCAGAATCTTCATCAGGCTGTCATCGCTGCGTCATCGCCCAGGGCCATCCTGAACTCCCCGTACTCGCATTGGGAGACTCCAAATGGCCCGGACTTACGAAGACAGCAACAGCTCCGTCAAAACCCGTCGTCAGCAGGAAGACCAGCGCCGCATGGCGTTTCGTCGCGCAATCGAAGACCGCTGTGAGGAGCGCCAGTTGCTCCAGAGCATCAGCGACTACCCTGAACTCCACTGGCAGGCGCCCGCGGCAGCCCAGCGAAACGCTCAGCCAGTACGCTGATCTGCACCCTCTCGCTGCGGATAAAGCCCAGGAACGCATGGGCCACCGGTGACAGGCGCTTGGCCTTGGCCTGCACCAGGCACCAACTGCGGTACAGTGGCAGCTCTTCCACCGGCAGCTCCCGGAGCCCGCCGGTGGCCAGTTCCATGTTGACCGCATGACGCGTCAACAGGGCCACGCCCAATCCCGCACAAACACATTCACGCTGCGCCTCGGCCGAGGCTACTTCCACGGTCTGGGTGAAGTGCACGCGTTTTTCCTTGAAGTACTCCTCGCAGGCCAGTCGCGTGCCGGAGCCCGGCTCGCGCAGCAGCAGGGTGTAGGGTTCCAGGTCCTGCAGGCGCAGCGGGCCTTGCAGGCTCAAGGGATGGTCGGGCGGCGCCACGGCGACAATCGGGTTGTTGAGGAACGGCAGGAATTCCAGGCCCATGTCCTGGGGCACCATGGACATGATCACCAGGTCGTCGCGGTTGTCCGAAAGCCGGCGAATCACCTGGGCGCGGTTCACCACCGTCAACTGCAACTGCACTTCCGGATGCTGGCGCTTAAAGGCGGCGAACAGGTGCGGCACGAAGTACTTGGCGCTGGACTCAATCGCCAGTTTCAACTGGCCCTGCAACGAGCCCTGCATGTCCGAGAGCTGCATATCGAGGTTTTCCAGACGCCCGAAGATGTCGCGGCTGGCGCGCTGCAAGGCTTCGGCTGCCTCGGTCATGTAGAGCTTTTTGCCCACGTAATCGAACAGCGGCTGGCCGATCAGCTCTTCCAACTGGCGAATTTGCAGGCTGACGGCCGGTTGCGTGAGGGACATTTCTTCGGCCGCACGGCTGTAGGAACGCAAATCGCACACCTCATGGAAGATCTGCAATTGACGCAATGTCAGTCTCATCAGTGACTTACGCATTTCTTAGTGCTCTCGCCGCAAGCTGTCCGGATGACTATAAGTCTTTACTTATGCCCAACCCAATAATTATTGATTTTTGTTAATCCCTTGGCGGGCTTAGTGTGTGTCTCGCGACTGTCATGAAACATTTGGTCACGCGCCGACCCGGCTCCAGCGGGTCGAAGAACGCAGCAATCGGCTCAAGGGAATTTCCAAGTGATAAAAAAGATCCTGATCGCCAACCGTGGTGAAATTGCCGTACGAATCGTGCGTGCCTGCGCCGAGATGGGCATTCGCTCGGTCGCGGTCTACTCCGATGCCGACCGCCACGCGTTGCACGTCAAGCGTGCCGACGAAGCCCACAGCATTGGTGCCGAGCCCCTGGCCGGCTACCTGAACCCACGCAAGCTGGTGAACCTGGCGGTGGAAACCGGCTGCGATGCGCTGCACCCCGGCTATGGCTTCCTGTCTGAAAACGCCGAACTGGCGGACATCTGCGCTGAACGCGGCATCAAGTTCATTGGTCCATCGGCTGAAGTCATTCGCCGCATGGGCGACAAGACCGAAGCGCGCCGCAGCATGATCAAGGCCGGTGTGCCGGTCACGCCGGGTACCGAAGGCAACGTCGCGGATATCCACGAGGCACTCACCGAAGGCGACCGCATTGGTTACCCGGTGATGCTCAAGGCCACCTCCGGTGGTGGTGGTCGTGGTATCCGTCGCTGCAACAGCCGCGAAGAACTTGAACAAGCCTTCCCCCGTGTGATCTCCGAAGCCACCAAGGCCTTCGGTTCGGCGGAAGTGTTCCTGGAAAAGTGCATCGTCAATCCCAAGCACATCGAGGCGCAGATCCTCGGTGACAGTTTCGGCAACGTGGTGCACCTGTTCGAGCGTGATTGCTCGATCCAGCGCCGTAACCAGAAGCTCATCGAAATCGCCCCAAGCCCGCAACTGACCCCTGAACAGCGCGCCTACATCGGCGACCTGTCGGTGCGCGCCGCCAAAGCCGTGGGCTACGAGAACGCCGGCACCGTGGAGTTCCTGCTCGCCGAGGGCGAAGTGTACTTCATGGAGATGAACACCCGGGTGCAGGTGGAACACACCATCACCGAAGAAATCACCGGGATCGACATCGTTCGTGAACAGATCCGCATCGCCTCCGGCCTGCCGCTGTCGGTGAAACAGGAAGACATCCAGCACCGTGGTTTCGCGTTGCAGTTCCGTATCAACGCTGAAGACCCGAAAAACAACTTCCTGCCCAGCTTCGGCAAGATCACCCGTTACTACGCGCCCGGCGGTCCCGGCGTGCGTACCGATACGGCGATCTACACCGGCTACACCATCCCGCCGTTCTACGACTCCATGTGCCTGAAACTGGTGGTGTGGGCGTTGACCTGGGAAGAAGCCATGGACCGCGGCCTGCGTGCCCTGGATGACATGCGCCTGCAAGGCGTGAAGACCACCGCCGCTTACTACCAGGAAATCCTGCGCAACCCGGAATTCCGCAGCGGCCAGTTCAACACCAGTTTCGTGGAAAGCCACCCCGAGCTGACCAACTACTCGATCAAGCGCAAACCCGAAGAGCTGGCCCTGGCCATCGCCGCCGCCATCGCCGCCCACGCAGGCCTGTGAGGAATACAACAATGTCCAAGAAAATCTTTGTCACCGACACCATCCTGCGCGACGCCCACCAATCGTTGCTGGCGACCCGCATGCGCACCGACGACATGCTGCCGATCTGCGACAAGCTCGACAAAGTCGGCTACTGGTCCCTGGAAGTCTGGGGCGGCGCGACCTTCGACGCCTGCGTGCGCTTCCTCAAGGAAGACCCGTGGGAGCGCCTGCGCAAACTGCGCGCCGCATTGCCCAACACCCGCCTGCAAATGCTGCTGCGCGGCCAGAACCTGCTGGGCTACCGCCACTACAGCGACGACGTGGTCAAAGCCTTCGTCGCCAAGGCCGCCGTAAATGGCATCGACGTATTCCGCATTTTCGACGCCATGAACGACGTGCGTAACCTGCGCGTCGCCATCGAAGCGGTGAAGGCCGCCGGCAAGCATGCCCAGGGCACCATCGCCTACACCACCAGCCCGGTGCACACCGTCGAAGCCTTCGTGGCCCAGGCCAAGCAACTGGAATCCATGGGTTGCGACTCCATCGCGATCAAGGACATGGCTGGTCTGTTGACCCCGTATGCCACGGGTGAGCTGGTCAAGGCGTTGAAGGCCGAGCAGAGCCTGCCGATCTTTATCCACTCGCATGACACTGCAGGTTTGGCCGCGATGTGCCAACTCAAGGCGATTGAAAACGGTGCGGACCATATCGACACCGCCATCTCCAGCTTCGCCTGGGGCACCAGCCACCCGGGCACCGAGTCGATGGTCGCCGCCCTTAAAGGCAGCGAGTTCGACACCGGCCTGAGCCTGGAACTGCTGCAAGAGATCGGCCTGTACTTCTACGCCGTGCGCAAGAAGTACCACCAGTTCGAAAGCGAATTCACCGCTGTCGACACCCGTGTGCAAGTCAACCAGGTGCCGGGCGGGATGATTTCCAACCTGGCCAACCAGTTGAAAGAGCAGGGCGCCCTCAACCGCATGAGCGAAGTGCTGGCCGAGATCCCGCGCGTGCGTGAAGACCTCGGCTTCCCGCCGCTGGTCACCCCGACCTCGCAGATCGTCGGCACCCAGGCGTTCTTCAACGTGCTGGCCGGCGAGCGCTACAAGACCATCACCAACGAAGTGAAGCTCTACCTGCAAGGCGGCTACGGCAAGGCGCCGGGCACCGTAAACGAGAAACTGCGGCGCCAGGCCATCGGCAGCGAAGAGGTGATTGACGTACGCCCGGCCGACCTGCTCAAGCCGGAAATGACCAAGCTGCGTGGTGAGATCGGCGCGTTGGCCAAGTCCGAAGAAGACGTGCTGACCTACGCGATGTTCCCGGACATCGGGCGCAAGTTCCTCGAAGAACGCGACGCAGGCACCCTGGCGCCGGAAGTGCTGCTGCCGATCCCGGAAGCGGGCGGCGTGGCGCGTGCCGGTGGCGAAGGCGTCCCGACTGAGTTCGTCATCGACGTGCACGGTGAAAGCTATCGCGTGGACATTACTGGTGTCGGCGTCAAGGCCGAGGGCAAGCGCCACTTCTACCTGTCCATCGATGGCATGCCGGAAGAAGTGGTGTTCGAGCCGCTCAACGAGTTCGTCAGCGGTGGCAGCAGCAACCGCAAGCATGCTACCGCGCCGGGCCATGTCAGCACGGCGATGCCGGGTAATATCGTCGACGTGCTGGTCAAGGAAGGCGATGTGGTCAAGGCCGGCCAGGCCGTGCTGATTACCGAAGCCATGAAGATGGAAACCGAAGTACAGGCCGCGATTGCCGGCAAGGTGACTGCCGTTCATGTGGCCAAGGGCGACCGGGTCAACCCTGGCGAAATCCTGATTGAAATCGAAGGCTGAAAACAGCCTTCGACACTACCGCTTAATCCTCGGGGGGGCAGGTGCCCCCTTTTTTTTGCCTGGAATTTGGTGGGTCAGAAGCTCATCTTCCATTGTCCCATCAGGCCTTGGTTACGGCTGTTGGTACCGGCCTGGGCGCTGTAGGTCAGGCCGACGGTGTGTTGTGTCGACAGGGCCAGGTCCAGCCCGGCTTGCAGATCCAGGCTATTGCGATCCAGCGAAGTGCCCTGGACCGTGAAGCCGTCAACCCGCCCTGGCAATGCGCGGTAGGACTGGCGCACCTGGCTTTCGACCTCGCCGTAGAGGTGTTTCCAGCCGGTGCTGAGATGAGGTGTGAGGCTGACCTGGTTATCGAATCGATACACCGTTGCCAGGCGAAGGCCCACGGTGCTGCTCAGGTTCTGCTGGGTTTGTGCGCCAACGTTCAGCGCGCTCAGGCCACCGGTTTCCTTGAAGCCGTCACGGTGGTAGCGCTGGAAACCGAGGCCGGCGAAGGGCTCCACGCTGAGATCCGCGCTGCCCAGTTGATAGCCCAGTTCGGAAAACAGGGTCTGGCTCTGGGCGTTGTATTGGCCCCTGAGTTGCTCCTTGTAATCCAGCAGGTTGACGTTACGTTTGTTCTGCCCCGCATGGTCGCTGTAGATCGCGCCCAGGCGTAGGGCCAACGGGCCGTCCTGGCGCACGGCATAACCGCCCAGGTGCCAACTGTCCAACTCGGACGCGAAGCGCGGGGTATCGAGGTGGCTGGTGGATTTTGCGCCCATGACACCCACGCGCCAGGCGTGATCCAGCGCCCAGTCGGCGCCCAACAGCAGGCCTTCGGTGCTGTATTTCAAGCCGGCGCTGCCGCCTTGTTCGTCGAGGCGGCCGTCGTGGCCCAGGCCTTGAACCCAGAAGTGTCCCTCGTCGTCGGCGGGCAGTGTGCGTAGGTTCGAGAGCAATTGGCTGCCGATGTGTTGTGTGGTGTTTTGCGTTGCACCCGCGAGGTTGGCGTTCTGGCTGCCGGCCAATTGCTCAAGGCTTGCACCGATCCCGCCGGGCTGTTTCTCCAGCGCTTCCCCGAATTTATCCAGGGCTTTGATTTGTTCGGAAGTCAGCTCTCCGGACTTCAGCAAACGAATCAATGCGGGCTCCAGCACTTTTGCCACTTGCAAGCCGTTGTGCGAGGTGGCCTTGCGGATGAGATAACCGTCCAGGGGCAGCGCTTTGGGTTCGGGTGTGTAGAACCAGTCGTCATCCAGCGGATCGTAGGGCTGATACCAGTACGGCCTGTATTCGATATCGCCCCGCGCCTGTGCGGTTTGAAGGCTGGCGGTGCTGAGTGCAAGGGCAATGACAAGGGCAACTCTGTGCGGTGTAAAAGGCATGAAATCCCAACCTCTGATGAATGAGGCCGGGAATTTAGCGAGATGGTGGGGTGATAACTGTCAGGCCATCGACCCCTGGTTTGCGGGAGTTGTCTCTAGTGACGCGCGATTAAAAACTGATCCTACTTTGGTCGGTGCTTTTTGAATCTGCATTTTATTGCGTTCATAGGGGGTGCATGGGTTCCATATCTGCACTATATTGCAATTTCAGTTCGCTTTTTCAGCTGGTGAATGCATTAAATTGCAGGTGAGAGCCATGGTCCGTCTGACATTACAAATCTACGCCGAAGGAAAATGGCAGGACGCCATGCTCCTGACAGTCGATACGCCGCAACTGGGTTTCGAAAGTCGGTGCAGTTTTGGTTATGACCAGCGCTATCTGGTGGAACACCTTGATGAAATGGCGACGCCCTTCGCCACCTCCGTGAGTGCCAGGTTCCCACTGCAATGGGAGGGTGGGAGAGCCCAGAGTGCTCCTGCTTTTGTACATGACATCGCACCGGCGGGTGCCGCTAAACGGTTTCTGATGGCGCGTATTGGTGGGGATAAGCCGGCTGACGTCAGTGCAGACCTTTTTCTGTTGATGCGCAGTACGCCTGCCTCCATTGGCCATATGCGAATCAAAGAATCGATTGAGGCTTTGGACGATCGAACCCCCATGGGGTTTGAACGTGATGAGGTTGTCCGACGGGACAACCGTTTCCTTGAGTATGCCTATGAGCAAGGCGCAGCCATCGGTGGGGCCACGGGCGCGGGCGGGGAGGCGCCAAAGTTACTGCTGACAGAAAACCAGGATGGGTTGCTATTTCCGGATGCGGTGCTGGACGACAAGCAGGTCAAGCAGCATTGGTTTGTGAAATTTGCACGCAACAAAGGCACGCAGACAGATCAGGACATTCTGCGTAGTGAATTCCACTACTACAAAGCCTTGCAGACCTTGGGTATTGATACTGTGGCGAAGTCGGGGTTGTCGCTGGAGGAGGCGAGCAAGCCCAGTGTGTGGATGCACCGTTTTGATCGACGCGTCACTGCGCAGGGGGTTGAACGCTATGCCGTGGAGTCAATCTACTCTTTGGCGGGTGTTTCGGTGCCTGGCAGCGCCATGGCGCATCGCGAGGTTGTCACGTTGTTGGTTGAATTGTGGCGAGAGGCTGGTCAGTCCAATCAAGTACCGGCGTTGGTCTCTGAGTACCTCAAGCGCGATCTTTTGAACAAAATCCTCGGCAACTCGGACAACCATGGTCGCAATACCTCGATCATTCGCGAAGTGAACGCCCTGCGTCTTGCACCCATTTACGATTTGGCGCCGATGGTAATGGACGACGAAGGCATCACGCGCACGACCAAATGGCCCAGGGAGCTTGAACGGGCGGGCGATGTGGATTGGCGGGGTGTATGTCATTTGCTGGGTGATCTTGTCGACAGCGAGAAGCTGTTCGAAGACCTGAGGGAGGCCGCGCAACAGCTTTCAGCCCTGCCAGACATACTCAATGCCAGCGGCCTGCCTGCAGTGACAATGAACCATCCCGGCATTGCGTTGAAACATCTGCCGCAGCGGTTGAAAGAATGGGGACTGAAATGAGCTTGACAGTCGAAGAACGAACCCTGTTGATTGAAAGCATTCAGGATGCCTTGGCAGAGGGCACGCTGGAAATCGCCGAAGCGGTACGCCGCTTGCGTACGGAAGTCACCGGCCTGCATCAAAGCCAGTTTGCCAGGATGTGCAAAATTTCCGTGCGCACTTTGGTGCATATCGAGCATGGCGAAGGCAATCAGACGCTGAAATCGCTGAATGCAGTCTTCCGGCCATTCGGATTGAAGATGGGCGTGGTGAAGGTTCGCAGAAGCCTCTAGGTAATGGCGCTAGCACTGAAGATCCATGTGGGAGCCTGGCTCCCACATGGATCAACGCAGGTTTGACGATTCAGGCGCGACACTCCGCCAATGTTTTCACCTGCCCATCCCCGCGCTGATTCTCCTGCGATAACCACTTCTCAAACCCCGCTCCAACCTTGGGCCACTGCGAATCGATGATCGAGTACCACGCGGTATCACGGTTCCTGCCCTTGACCACCATGTGCTGGCGGAACACCCCTTCGAAGCTGAAGCCCAACCGCTCGGCCGCGTATCTGGAGCGATCGTTGGCGTTGTTGCACTTCCATTCCAGGCGGCGGTAGCCCTGTTCGAACGCGTATTTGGCCAGCAAGTACACCGCTTCGGTGCTTTTCGGCGAGCGCTGCATGGGCGCACCGAAGGTGACGTGGCCGATTTCGATGCGGCCCTGTGCGGGAACGATGGACATCAGGCTGAGAAGCCCCTGTACCTGGCCGGTCTGGCGGTCGATCACGCAGAAGAAATACGGGTCGCTGTGGGCCGCGTGGTTGTTCAGCCAGTCATTGAAGGCGCTGCGCTCCGGGAAGGGGCCGTATGGCAAGTAGTCCCACAGCTTGGGGTCGGCACCGGGGCCCTGGAGGGCTTGGAACAATTCGTCGCCATGGCGGGCCGGGTCGAGTTTTTCCAGGCGGATGAAGCGTCCTTCAAGCAGTGTGACGGTAGGGGCCGGTGCGCCTTTCCAGTCGGCGAGGGAAGTAGTCATGCTGCGCTCCTTAAAGACCTTTGCGAAATTGGATGAACCCAGGGCGTTCGGCGATGCGTTCGTAGAGTTGGATCGCGGTGGCATTGGTTTCGTGGGTCAGCCAATGCACCTTGGCGCAGCCATCGGCCTTGGCGGTGGCGTAGACGAACTCGATCAGCTTGCGACCGACGCCGGTGCCACGTTGGGCCGGGTCCACCAGCAAGTCCTGCAGGTAGCAGGAATTCTCGATGCTCCAATTGGAGCGATGGTAGATGAAGTTGACCATGCCCACCGCCTTGCCGTCCTGCCAGGCCAGGGCCGAGTGGGTCGGTTCGCTGGCGTCGATCAAGCGTTGCCAGGTGCTTTGGCTGACCGCGTCCGGCAGTTCGGTTTCATAGAACTTCAAGTACGCCTGCCACAGCGGCAACCAGGCAGCGTGGTCGGCGGCGGTGACCTGGCGGATATCGATCGGGCTCATTCTGGGTCTCCTTGGGGAATAAAGCGGGCGAGGGTCTGGTCGCGCACATCGGCGCTGGTTGCCAGGCCAGCACGAACGCCGGCCATGTCGGCCGCGCTGCGGTTCTGGCTGAGTTTGCGTTTACCGATCAGGCGTTCGATCGGCAGGGCGAAGCCGACGATGGCCTTGAGCATGCCGTCGATGTAATCGGCTGGAGCGTCGCTGACCTTCCAGGGCTGGGCGCGGCCGCCTTCATGGCGATCGGTCAGCGCAGTGACCACCGCGAGCAAGCGATCGGCATCGTTGAATACCTCGGCTTTGCCATAAGCGTGCACGGCGATGTAGTTCCAGGTGGGCACGACTTTGCCGTGCTCGGCCTTGGCCGGGTAGAACGCCGGGCTGATGTAGGCCTCGGCACCGGCAAAGATCACCAGCGCTTCGCTGCCGTTCTGCAGGTCTTTCCACTGCGGATTGGCTTTGGCCAGGTGCCCGTAGAGCATGCCGTTGGGGCCTTCATCCGGGTTGAGCAGCAAGGGCAAGTGACTGGCTTGCAGGCCTTGCTCGCCAAAGGTCACCAACTGCGCCAGGCGGGTGTGCTGGATCAGTTGCTGCAGTTCGGGCAAATCGTCGAGGGCAAAGGCGCGAGGTGTGTACATGGAAAAATTCCTTGGCGAATGCCTGCATCCTAGGCAGGCTAATGGCTCGTTGAAAGAGCCATCTGGCACCCATTTCATAGGTCCAATATGTCGCCTGTCTCGCCGCCACTGTCGTTCAACCCCGCTGGTATTGAACTGGATCGCCGCCAAGGCCTGACGCGCCAGCTGTATGACGCCCTGCGCCAGCGGGTGCTGGACGGTCGGTTGGTCAGCGGGACGCGCCTTCCCGCCACCCGTGACCTGGCGACGGCGTTGTCGATTTCCCGCAACAGCGTGGTACGCGCCTACGATCAGCTGTATGCAGAAGGGTTTATTGAAAGTCGGGTCGGCGATGGCACCTATGTCGCCCAATTGCCCACCGCAAAAAAACTATCCACAAAAGTATCCACAGGGTTTTCAACAGGCTTATCCCCAGCCTTATCCACAAAGTGGGCGGATTTGCCGGAAGACCTGGACAGTGAAGTTATCCACAGTGCGGGCTTGGCGCGGATAAAAACCAACCACCTGTCTCTGCCTCCAGCCGGCCCGCCACGGGCATTTCGCGTGGGTGTGCCAGCCTTCGATCTGTTCCCGTTCGAGGTCTGGGCCAAGCTGAACGGGGCCTTCTGGCGCAAGCCGGACCTGGAGCTGCTGTGCTACGGCGACCCCGCGGGCGACGGCCGACTGCGGGGCCTGATTGCCGCCTACTTGCGCAGCTCACGAGGCATGCAGTGCACGGCTGAACAAATAGTGATCACCAGTGGCGCGCAGCAGGCAATCAGCCTTTGTGCACAGTTGCTGGTGGAGCCAGGGGACGGCGTGGCGGTGGAAAACCCCGGCTATCGCGCGGCGGGGCATGCGTTCGCCCTGGCGGGCGGCAAATTGCACGGCGTGCCGGTGGATGGCGAGGGTATTGATTGCCAGGTGCTCAATAGCCTGGAGGATTGTCGGGTGGCTTACGTCACGCCTTCCCACCAGTATCCGATGGGTGTGGTGATGAGCCTGGCGCGCCGCCTGGAACTGCTGGCCTGGGCCGAGCGCACAGGCGGTTGGATCATCGAGGACGACTACGACGGCGAGTACCGCTACAGCGGTGCACCGTTGTCGCCCCTGGCCGCGCTGGATCGCAGTGGGCGCGTGCTCTATGTCGGCACCTTCGGCAAGGTGGCCTTTCCCGCGTTGCGCCTGGGTTACCTGGTCTTGCCGGCGGGCCTGGTGGATGCGTTCGCCCGGCGCCGTGCCGTCGACATGCGCCACTCCGAAGTCAGCACCCAGGCGGTGATGGCCGAGTTCATGGCTGCCGGGCATTTCCAGCGGCATATCCGCCGTATGCGCCGTGCTGCGCTGAGCCGGCGCAATGCCTTGCTGGCGGGCTGGCCAAGCGGGTTGGCCGGCGTGGGTGAACTTCCCAGTGTCGCGGCAGGGCTGCATTTGACCGTGCGCGTGGACAGCCTCGCCCGCGAGCAACAGCTGCTCGACCTGGCGCGGGCCGTAGAGGTTGAAATCAATGGCTTGAGCAGTTATTGGCTCGCGCAATCCAGCCCGCCTGCGGACCAGCGCGCCGGTCTGGTGCTGGGGTTCGCCGCCGTGCCGGAACCTGCCATCGTGCAGGCCCTGGAGCGCCTGCGTACGGTATGGCAGGGTGTTCACTGACGATGCATCAAGTGTTGAAAAACATCTCTGCGGCCAGTGAGGGGCCGATGGCGGCTCGCTCAATTTCAATCTGCTGCTTATCGTTCAGCCTGGTGTACTGAACGGCCCCGCCAAGTTTTTGTTGTTCCACGGTCTTGAAGTGGCCAGCGACAAAGTCCCTCACCTCTGCTTGCGCCGAGGGATAGTGAAAGTGGGCGTACCACAGCACGGCAGGGGTCTTGTGATCGAGCACTTCATATTCGTCCAGAAAGTCGTTACGGCGTTTCAGGCGCTTGCGCGTGAGGGTTTTTCTCACGGTTATCTCGCCCTGCTTGTACAGCCACTCCACACGATCGGCCACAGGCGGCTGCTGCTTGATCATCCTGATACGCGTGCTTTTACCTTGCGCATAGAACTGCTGCACCGCGTCATTGAGCTTGCGCTTGAGTTCTGCGGCCTGGGGGTGGTCGATTTCCGTCAGGTTGCGCTGGGTGAGTGCATCTTCGATCTGCTCGATGGCCCGCTCCAGGGGCGGCACTTCCAAGTGGTACAGCCCTTCGACATCCAGCGGCAGGCGCCAGGGTTTGCCTGACTTCTCGAGCCGTTTGAGCACGGTGGGCACGCCGTCGAGAAGGGACTGGCCCTCCTTGAGGCTGGTGTCCAGGTTGACGGGTCGGGAGGTTGAGGGGCGGGAGCGTTCCTCGATGTGCTTGACCCAGACGGTCGGCGACTTTTCGTGGAAGGTGGCGATCACATTGCCGGTCAATGGTGCTATGACATCCACCAATGTCGGGTCCGCCTCGCGCGGTTCGCCCACGATCACCCCGTGAAAGCGTGTCTTGATGATTTTGCGGCGTGCCGGCGGCGCAGCGCGAGAAGGGCCTGGCTTGGGTTCCAGCGCCCTGCGTTCCCTTATCAACACGGCCAGGTCGCGAACCGCCAGCTGGTTGAATTGGTCGACAAGCTTGAGCAGCTCGTTGAGAGGCTCCCTGAGTACCTGATGGCTGGCGTCGGTGTGCAAATCACGCAGGCGTTGATCGGTGATCGTGAATTGGTCCACCAGGCTGTCGAGTGCTTCGATACGTTCGGGCAAGGGGCTGTCGGCTTCAGGCTGTTGGGTATCGAGGTAGCTTTGTACGGCGAGGTCGGCGTTCGTCACGATGGTGTTCAGGCGCGTGCGAGCCTGCAGCTGCTCCGGGGCGTTACCGCGCTTGATGCACAGGTAGCGCGAGACCATGATCTGTAAGGCCTTGAGGTCGTGCAGGCTCAGGCTGGGCAAGGCCTTCGACGACATCTGGATCACCTGTGCGCCCGCGACGCCAAGCTTCTCCAGTTCTTTGAAACGCGAGTCGACATATTCCAGGCGACTGATCATTTCCAGGTTCAACGTGGACATTTCCTCGGCGAGGCGGGCTTTGTCCTCCGGCAAGGTGGCGGAGTCTTCGTCCAGGAGCGCAATGGTGCTGTTCAAGGTGTCTCGATAGGGCCGCAAGCGCTCCTCCACCGCAGATCGGGTGAGCAGCAACTGCTTGTTCAAGTAGTCGGCCATCGCCACCTGGTAGTGGGGAACCGTGTCGATGATGCCCAACGCCCGGAGCTGCCGGATGGGCTCTTCGTATTCGTCCAGCCGCCGGTTGACGTCTCGGATATACGCCTCGCGGCGCAAATCGGTCGAGGGGCCCGGCTCCGAGCCGATGGCGGCGAGGGACTCCGAAAGCGCCGCTTGCTCGCTGCTTTCCCTGGCATCGAACTCGCTGAGGTGTTGCCTCAACTCGCTGATGCGTGACGGTTTCTGCTGTTGAGCGGTGCGCCGGCGATTACGCAGGCCACCCCCGCGCAGGCGCAGGCGTGTGTCGACAAACCATTGCCCGGAGCGGTTGCTTACCAGCAAGGGGCCGGTACGCGCGGGCGCAAGGGGATCAACGATGACCACGTTATCATTTTCGTCCAGGTTGACTTCGAACCAACGCTCACCAACCGGTGCATACCACCGGTCTTTATCGGGATACAGGTTCAGGTAGGCCCCCGGTTTTCTGTTCTGCTCACCCAAGGTGGAGGGTTTCTCGGTCTTGAAGGTGTCCAGCCGGGTTCCCAGGCTCGAAGGTGCGCGGCTCAATGCGCCGCTGATGTGCAACGTGTTTTGATGCAGGGGGTAGAGGTCGCTGGCAGGCAGGTCCTGCAACTGTCTGGTTTCAACGGGCGCGGGCTTGGGCAGCGGTTGGTCCGTTGTTTCGGGGACGATATGGGGCAGGGTGTCGATGGGATTTTCGGGTAGTGGCTCAAGGTCCGGTTTGAGGGGCTTGGCCGCAGCCTCCTTGGCCGGATGGCGCATCCCTATATGCAAGGCCAGGGCCATGCCCAGGTTGAACCACAGGTCGACGAGCGCGCTCCAGCCGTCGGCGGCGCTTGAGGGCTCTACACTTTCCTGCACCTGTTCCAGGTCTTCCATGATTTGCCACATCCAGGCGGCAACCCCCACGGTGGGGCCTAGAAAAGGCAACGTGGCGTTGAAGATCCGCCAACCGGTCTGGCGAAACGTCGCCCAGCGTTTCTGGGTATTGGAAACCGACTGGCGGGCTGCCAGCGTGACCATGGCACTGGCGTTGGCCTGGAACAGCGCTGCGAGCGCGTCACCGCCCACGCTGTCGTCGCTCAGTTCGATAGGCCCGCTCATATGCACCGCCGTCACTGGTTCAACCCACACCCGCACCACGACCCACGGCGACGGCAGGGTATCGGGGAACACATATTGCTCGTAGTTGAAGCGTACGTCGTCGGGTAGCCAGGCAAGTACGGATTCGCGCAGCGCTCGATCCTGCTTGATGGCATCCAGCAGATTTTGCCTGGACGGAAACTGGGTCAACACCGGCTCCAGCAGCGGTCGGTACAACAAGCAGGGGCCACTGGCGGCGTTGAGCGGGCCGATCACGAACATGTTGGCGACCTCGTCGCGCTGAGTGCCCTTGCGCAAGGTCGGAACAAACGCCAGTGGGCGTATCACGATCTGCTGCCCGTCGACCTCCTGTTCCTGGCGTTGCACTTGCAGCGCCGCGGCGACGTAGCGGTAGCCCAACTCGTCAATGCCCTGCCGTTGCTGGATCTTCAAGTGCAGCGCCAACAATGGCAGTTGCACCCGCAAATGACTGGCGTACAGCAACTCCCGGTTCCTGGCCTTGATGGGATCGCCAAGCAATGTACTTTTGATCAGTGCCGGGTAGTGCTCGCCGATGTCGAGTGTTTCGATGACGTCCTTGAGGTAGCTGAACGTCATCCAATCGGGTGCCAGGGAGCCGTCATAAAACACGGTGGCTTGGCCTGTCGGCAGGCCGGTGAGGTTTTCCAGCGTCAGATCGATCAGGTTGCGCCGGGTGACATCGACCTGGCCGGGCAGGGCGAATGTTCCCCAGATCACCGGACTCTCGATGACCACCTCGATTTTTCTAGGATCAAGGCCCGCGCCTTCTTTGTGGGTGCGGATGTGCGCTTGCAGTCGCTGCAGGGCGTAGTCGCGCAGGGGCGGGATATCGTCCTGAAACGAACGGCCGTGGTTGGCCGTATGGATCTGGGCCAATTCAATGACGTAGCGGCTGTAAAAGGCGATGTCCTGATCCGAGGCATCGGTCAGCCAATCCGGTAATTGCTGGTGTATCTGCCGGATGTTGGACAGCGCATGATCGCTCAGGTTTTCGATACCGGGGAACACCCGCAGGAGCGGCGCAGGCATCTCGGGTGGCGGGGTAATGGAGCCGGGCATCAATGACTCCGCCTCGCCGATCGCTTCGATCTGCATGGTGATCAGGGCACAGGCCAGGCTGTCGAAAAAATTGTCGCCGGGCTCGTACAGCTGCCACTGCAGGGTGGTTCCCGATTGCAGTTGGATCAGCTTGGCCGGCAGCGCCTGGCCCAATTGCTCAAGGGTTTCGAAGCGCTCGTAACCGCTGACCAGTGAGTAAGCGAGGATCATTGTGCGCTGGTTGTACTCGCCGACCAGCACTGCCATGTCCAGAACGCCGACATGTACGGTGCGGCCATCGCGTAACAGGCTGGTATCCACCAGGTAGGCACGGCTGTTATAGGGGTCGCTGGTGGCGCGTTGGGCGCGTCGCGGAAACTGGTAAAGGCCCCGTGCCATAGCACACTCAAGGACATCCCAATCCTCATGGACGCTGACGTTCCAGGCTTTGCGCAACGTATAGGCAAAGATTTGCCAGCGTGGCCATGTGCTGCCGCTCGACGCATTCCAGTAGTCAAGCTGATGTTCCTGGGACGCAACGAACAGCAGGCCGGCCAGTTCATTGATCAAATGGGCAATGGCGTCGATTTTCACGGGCAGGTGCACGGTGCTCGGTGACTCCGGGTTTAGCGTGAGAAAGTGCTCGCCTTCGATGTAGGTCACCGGGTTGGAGGCCAGCACCTGGCGTGCCAGCGCCGAGGTGAGGGACTCCACGTGGGGCCGCACGGGCACGATGCCCGATTTGAGTACCCGCCAGCGTGGCGTGACGACCATCGTCAAATCCGGGTCGATGTTAAGCCTCGGATACTGCTCGCGCAGAGCCGACCGCAAGATATCGGACGCCACTTCCCGGGTGGACGGTCCGGTGGTCAGTTGGGTGAGCAGTTCGTAGGCGTTGGTGGGGCGCCCGTTCAGGTTGTGGTTGTTGTTGGTGTGCGCGTGGGTGGGCATTTTCGGCTCCTTCTGTCGTTGACCCGGGCGAATGCGCACGGTAATGACAGAAGGAAGGTCGCGGATGGTAGTTAATTAACGGTCGACCCGGGCGGTTCAGGTTCTGCGCTTCTCGAAAAACAGCCGGCGGGCTTGCTCCAGGCTGATTTCGCTGAGGTAGAAGTCGATGCGCTGGGTTTCGCTCAGGCCCGTGGTGGTGTCAGCGATCCGGCCCTGGCGTTGTTCGGCCACTGTTTTCAACCGCGCGGCGATGTAGTTTTTTGCCGCTGTCCAGGAGGCACTGTAGCGAAAGTGCGCATACCACAGCGGGCTGCCAGAGCTGCGCTCGGTGATGCTGTATTCATCGAGAAAGTCCGGGCGAGGGCCCTTGAGCCTGCGTCGAGAGACCGTTTTCCGGATTGTGATTTCATCATGCTCAAGCAGCCACTCGACACTCTGGGTGGTCGGCGGCAACTTCTTGTAAAGCCTGCGCACGTGATTGCGACTGCGGTTGTACAGCTCGGCGATGGCTGCTGTCAGCGCCTTGTTGACAGTGCTGGCCGAGAGCGTGTCGTCGTCGGTGATGTTGCTTTGGGTCAAGGCGCGGTCAATGGCTTCGACAGCCTGTTCCAGGCGCTGGGCTTGCTGGTGATAAAGAAATTCGATGCCCGTTGGTGTACGTGCCTCCTGGTTGGCACGCAATTCGGTACGACGATGGAAGTCGGGCAGTGTGTCCAGCAGGGCCTGGCCTTCGCTGACGGCGACGGACGTGCTGAGCGTGGGCATCGGTTTTTTAGAGGTGGGCAGCCGTTCGACCCAGACCCCCGGGCTTTTCTGGTGATAAGTGGCGATGATCCTGTTTGTAGTCGGGGAGCGGATATCCACCAGGTCGGTCTCCTGCCCGGCCGACGACAGCCGCGCTTCGCCGATGCGGATGCCATCGTAGCGGGTACGGATGAACTTGGTCAGGGGGCGCGGCCTCACGGGCGCCGGGGCGGGGCGCAACCTGAACGCATCTCTCTCGACGATCAGCAGTGCCAGATTCTGTGAAGCCTGCTGGCTGAACTCGCTGATGTGCGTGTGCAGCTGCCTGACCGGGTCCGTCTGTACATGTTCGGTAAAGCGTTCGGCAAAATCACTCAAGCGTTCGTCAAGCATCTGGAACTGACCGACCAGGCTGCCCAAGGTGTCGATACGTTCATCAAGGCGCGACTCACTGCGCTCCTGCAAGGTGTCGTTCAGGCATTGGACGACGATATCGGCGGCGTCGACAATCGCATCGATGGTCGACCAGGCCTGCGGGGCGGTGCTCAGTGTGTTTTGCGACAGGCACAAGTGGCGGGCGAGGGTGATCTGCAGGGCCTTGAGGTATTCGCGAGGATAATGCGGCAAGGTGCCCTTGGTGTCTCGGATCAAGGTGACGCCTTCCCTGGACAACAGCCGGAGTTCGTCGAAGCGCGTGTTCATGTAGTCCAGGCGCTCAAGCATGTCCTGGGTCAGGCCCATCATCTCGCGTGCGTCATCGAAGGGGCGTTCATCGGTTGGATTCTGAAGTTGGTCCAGCACCCTGCGCATCATGGGGGCAAAGCGGGTGAGTGCCTCGCGAATACCCGCGCGGGTGAATTCGATCTGTGCCTTGAGGTAGGTGATGGCCTTGGACGCGTAGTCCGATGAGGGCGCGAAGATATTCAACTGCTTGAGTTGCTGCAGGGCCGATTCATAGTTTTCGCGTTGATCGACCAGGGTCTGCAGATAGCGTTGCCGACGTGAATCGGCCGTTTCGGCGGCCCCGTTGGTCATGTCTGCGTGGGCTTTTTGCAGCTCGGCCTGTGCATCTTTTTTGGTTTTTTCGAATTCGCTCAACTGGGTGCGCAAGTGTTTCGCGCGCTCTTGCGCCAAGGCCTTGGCCCTTCTGGCTTTCAACGTAGGCCCGCCGCCGCGCAAGCGCAGGCGGGTATCGACGAACCAGTTGCCTCGGCGGTTGGCGATCAACAAGGGGCCCAGGCGCGACAGCTGTTTCCCATCGACAATCACGACATAGTCGCTTTCATCAATGATCACCTGGAACCAGCGGTTTCCCACGGGGGCGAAATATTTGTCCGCGACCTTGTAAAGGTGTTGGCTGGGGCCTTGCTCGCTGATCGGTTCGCCCAGGTTGCTGGGTTTCTCGACCTTGTAGGTGTCCAGGAACGCGCCCAGTTGCGAAGGGTTGCGGTGGGATGCACCGCTGGTGTGCAACGGCTGGGAGCGGTCTGCGGGGGTTTCAGAGGTATTGACGTCTGCGATCTTGCGAATGGTGGTCGATGGTTTTTCTTCGGGTAGTGTTGGCTCTATCAGCGGCCGCTTCGCAGGGGGAGGCAACGCCTCGGTGCGGCGAGTTACCCGGTGCAACGTGATCGCCATGCCCAGGTTGAGCAGCAAGTCGGTGATGGCATTCCAGCGTAACCGGTGCTTGGGGTCCTCTTCGGCGTCGACGACTTCTTGCAGTTGATCCATGATTTGCCAGATCCACGCCGCAACGCCGGCCGTGCGCCCCAGGAACGGCAAAGCGGCGTTGAAGATCAGCCAGCCGGTGCGCTCGAAAGTGGCCCAGCGCGCATCGGCATTGGAGACCGACTGCCTGTCGGCCAACGTGACCAGCGCATTGGCATTGGCTTTGAACAGGGCGGCTAGCCGGTCGCCATCGAGGGTTTCCTCGCCCAACCGCAACGGACCGCTCAGGCTCAGCACCTTGGCAGGGTCCACCAGGAAATCCACCACCGACCAGGGTGACGGCACGGAGCTTGGGAACACGTACCGGGCGTAATCCGTGCGCACGTTGTCCGGCAGCCAGGCCAGCACCGATTCGCGCAGGCTTGGGGATTGCTGGATCGCGTAGATCAGATTGGCCGGCGAGGGGTATTGGCTCAAGGGGTCCTCGAGCAAGGGGCGGTAGAGCAGGCAGGGCCCGGCCTGCATATGGGAGGGCCCGATCACGAACATGTTCGCAACCGTGTCCGGCTTGCCGCTGGTGTTCCGACTTACAAAGGCCAGCGGCCGGATGACGATCGTATTGCCTTCGACTTTGTGATCGGTCGCGTTGTCTTGCATCACGGCGTTCACATAGCGATAACCCCGTTCGTCGATGCCGCCGATCCGGTTGAGTTTGCAGTGCAGCGCCAGCAGCGGCAGTTGAATGCGAAGATGGCTGGTGTAGAGCTGCTCGCGTCGCCACGATTCCGTCGGGTCATCCAGCAGTTTGCTTTTGATCAGCGCGGGGTAGGCGTTGCCGACATCAATGCCGGTAATCAAGGTTTCCAGGTAGCTGACAGTGAGCCACTTGGGTATTGCGCCGCCATTGCTTCTGCGCAGGGTTTTGTTGCCCAGGGGCAGGGCGATCAGGTTTTGCAGGGCCAGTTGCGCCAGGCTGAAGGTGGTGGTCACGGTTTGTCCAGGCACGGTGAAGGTGCCCCAGATGACGGGACTCTGGATCACGATGTCGAACTTTTCCAAAGCCAGGTCCCTGGCCTCTGCGTGATCTTTGCTCATCTGCAGTTTCAGCGCTTCGAGCGCGTACTGCTCGATCGGCGCAATGCCGTCATCGTAAGCCTGGCCTTCGTTCAGGCTATGCAGCGCCGCCAGATCCTTCAGGTGGCGGCCATAGGCATCCTGGTCCGAACTGGAGGCCTTGATGAGCCATTCCGGCAAGGCTTCCCTGTACCAGTCCAGGCCGGGTGTCTTTTGGCTGACAGCCTTGGCGGCAGGTGCCGTGATTGGCCCCGGCAGGCTTTGCATCGTGTCCGTAAAGTGCAGTGCACCGATGGCGTCGATCTGAATGGAGATCAAGATGCAGGCTTGTTGGTCGAAAAAGTTGCCGCTGGGTTCGAACAGGCGCCAATCGATTTTCTTGCCCAGGGCGCGGTCCGGCAGATAATTCTCCAGGGCATTGCCCAGTGCCTCGGTGGAATTGAATTTGTCATAGCCGTGCCCCGGCGCGTATGTAAGTAAAACTTCCTGGCCGTTCTGTTTACCGACCAGTACCGCGATCAAGCTGTCATTGAGGTGGGTGGCCTTGCCAGCGTCGTCGATCAGGAAGATATCCACCAGGCAGGCCCGGGATGCATAAGGGTCGTTGCGCTTGCGCAGATCCGGGTCCGGTTCAACGTACAGGCTGCGCGCCATGACACAGTCTTCATGGGTCCAGCCCTCCACCTTGTCCACATTCCAGAAGCTGCGAAGGGCGCTGGAGAGTTGATGCCAGTGGGGGACGGCATTGCCGTTGGACAAGTTCCAGTAATCGGCCTGTTGTTCCTGAAACCCGATGATCATCACCGGTGCCAGCAAATTGATAGTGTTGGCGATGTCTTCAATGTGCACGGGCAGGTGCACCGGCGGTTCAGCGATAGGCAGTTGGGTGAGAAAGTGTTCCCCTTCGACATACAGCGTCGGTACACCGAGTACTGCCTGTTTGGCCAGCACGTCGGACAGTGCCTGATACCGAGGGGGCTTGGCGATGATCTTATCGCCGACGATGTCCCAGACGGGCGTACCGACCACGGTGACATTGGGGTCTATATCCAGATGGGGATAGTTTATTTTGAGCTCGCGTCGCAGCAATGCGGCCGCCACCTCGCGAAAGGCAGGGCCGGCAGATAACTGAGTGATCAAAGTGGCTGTGGAGTAGAAGCGGGAGGCTGACGACGAAGCAGGCGATGCTGTGGTTGATGTCATAAGGGACCTGACAGGCATGGGTGGGCGACGCCCGAGGCTGAGCCCCGGGTGTTGCCATGCTAGGAAGCATGCCGTCAGGAAGGCGGTGTTTATCTATGGCAATCAGGTGCCGGACTTGATCTTGGTCCAGGCGCGGGTCCTGGCACGTTCGGCATCACGGCCCAGGGGTTTCAGGGTATAGAGCCCCGCCATCGCCGCCTCGGTGGGGTACAGGTTGGGGTTGTTGCGGATCGCCGGGTCGACCTGTTCGGTCGCATCCTTGTTCGGGTTGGGGTAGCCGACAAAGTCGCTGACAGGTGCGATCACCTGGGGTTGCAGCAAGTAGTTGATAAAGGTGTAGGCGTCCTGTGGGTTCTGCGCACCCTTGGGAATGGCGAGCATGTCGAACCAGATCGGCGCGCCCTCCTTGGGCAGGCGCATATCCACCACTACGCCGTTCCTGGCCTCCTTGGCGCGGTTGGCCGCCTGGGAGAAGCTGCCCGAATAACCCACGGCCACGCAGATGTCACCGTTGGCGATATCGGCCATGTACTTGGACGAATGGAAATAGGTGATGTACGGGCGGATCTTCATCAACAGCGCCTCGGCCTTGACGTAGTCCTTGGGGTTGCTGCTGTTGGGGTCCAGGCCCAGGTGCTGCAGGGCCAACGGCAGGATCTCCGAAGGCGAGTCGAGCAGGGCCACGCCGCATTGCTTGAGCTTGCTGATGTTCTCTTCCTTGAAAATCAGGTCCCAGCTGTCCACCGCAGCGTTGTCGCCGAGCGCAGCCTTGACCTTGGCCGGGTTGAAGCCGATCAGGATGGTGCCGTACATGTAGGGCACGGCGAATTTATTGCCGGGGTCATTGGCTTCGATCAGCTTCATCAGCTTGGGGTCGAGGTGGTTCCAGTTGGGCAATTGGCTGCGGTCCAGGGGCTGGAACACGCCGGCTTCGATCTGCTTGGCGAGGAACACGTTGGAGGGCACCACCACGTCATAGCCGGAGTTGCCGGTGAGCAGCTTGGCCTCCAGTGCTTCGTTGGTGTCGAAGATGTCGTAGACCAGCTTGATCTTCGGGTTCTGCGCCTTGAAGTCCTCCAGCGCCTTGGGCGTGATGTAGTCGAACCAGTTATAGACCTTCAGGGTTTTTTCTTCGGCGTGTGCGGTGCTGCTCAGCACGGCGGCGCAGAGCATAAGCGACTTGAGCATATTCATTGGGCGGCCCCCTCAAAACCTTCGAGCACATTGACGGCGTTGATGCCGATTTCTTCCACCGCGTAACCGCCTTCCATCACGAACAGCGTCGGCTTGCCCAGGCGTGCGATGCGCGCGCCCATGGTCAGGTAGTCCGGGCTGTCGAGCTTGAACTGGGAGATCGGGTCATCCTTGAAGGTGTCCACGCCCAGCGAGACCACGAGGATGTCGGCGCCGTAGTGTTCGATCTCCCGGCAGGCCTGCTCCAATGCTGCGCTCCAGGTGTCCCAGCCGGAGCCGGCGGGCAACGGGTAGTTGAAGTTGAAGCCTTCGCCGGCACCTTCGCCCCTCTCATCGGCATAGCCCAGGAAAAACGGAAACTCGGCCTCCGGGTGACCGTGGATCGAGGTAAACAGCACATCGCGGCGGTCGTAGAAAATCGACTGGGTGCCGTTGCCGTGGTGGTAGTCCACATCGAGGATCGCGACCTTGCGGTGGCCCTGGTCGAGAAACGCCTGGGCGGCAATCGCGGCGTTGTTCAGGTAGCAATAACCGCCCATCAAGTCGCTGGCGGCGTGATGCCCCGGTGGGCGGCACAACGCGAACGCACTGTGGGCGCCGCGCTGGATCGCCTGTTGTGCGGTGAGCGCCACTTGCGCCGCCGAGTAGGCCGCCTGCCAGGTCCCGGCGGTAATCGGCGCGCCGCCATCGAAACTGTAATAGCCCAATTGGCCGTGCAGGCTGGTGGGCAGCACGCGGCGCAGGGTGCGCGCGGGCCAGGTGTAGGGCAGCAGATCGCCGTCCTCGCCGTATTCGGTCCAGCGCGCCCAGGCGCCTTTGAAGAAATCCAGGTAGTCGCGGTTGTGAATGCGCTGCAAAGGCGCCAGGCCAAAGTCGTATGGCGCCTGCACTGGCCCCAATTCGCGGTCCTTGACCCGCTGCAGCACATGGTCGGCCCGCGAGGGCATTTCGAAGCAGGGCATCAGTTGCCCGTCCATCAATTCGCAGCGGCCGTGGTGCAGGTGGTGATCGTCCGAGTAGATCGTCAGCATTCTTGTTCTCCGCAGGCTGGGTCGGTGCATGCAGTCTTGCGGTGGGCGCGGTTCAAGAGAACGGCAGGAGCGGCCAAAAGGGGATGAATATGGCCAAAGTGTCTGTCCGTAATTCGCCCCTCAATGGCGCATCATGCTCGAAATTGGCTCGGTGCTACGCCGCTCCAGCGCACAAATGCATGCCGGAAACTCGCTGTTTCGCTGAACCCCAAGGCCTCCGCAATCCGGTAGATCGGCCACTGGTCCTCCGCCAGCAGTTGCTTGGCGCGCTCGAAGCGCAACTCGTCCAACAGCTCCTGGTAGCTGCAACCCTGGTCGTGCAAATGCCGGCGCAGGGTGCGCGCCGAGCAGTTCATCTGCATGGCCAGGCCTTCCAGGCCCGGCGCGGCGTTGAGTTGCGCGGTGAGCAACTGGCGAATCCTGCCCAGCCAGGCCTGGCGCCCGGTGAACTCCAGGTTCTGCTTGCGGCAGCGCTCGGCCATGGCGTGGTGGGTGACGGTGTCTGCCAGCGGCAGTGGCTGTTCGAGCCAGTGCCGGTCGAAGGCAAACGCGTTGGCGCTGGCCTGGAACTGCAACGGGCAAGGGAAGCTTTCGGTATAACGCGCGCAGTAGTCCGGGGCGCCGTACTCGAAGCGTGCGGCGAGCAGTGGCAGCGGCTGGCCCAGCAGGTCGTCGCAGATGACCTTCAGCGAGGCCAGGCACAATTCGACATTGAACATCTCAAGCGTCGGGTCTTCGCGATAATCACGGGCGGTGAACCAGACGCGCTGGCCATCTTCCTCCAGGCTCAGCTCGAAAAGTGTTCCCAACAGCGCCGGGTAGTGCAGCGCCAGGCGCAAGGCGTCACCAAAGGTGGCACTGGTGAGCAGGGCATAGCCGAGCATGCCATAGGCCGATACATGCATCTGCCGGCCCAGTTCCAGGCCGATATCCCGACGCCGCGCCACGGCATTGGCACACACGCGCATCTCCTGGTTGGTGGTGATGCGCGTGTCGGCGCGGCTCAAGTCCGCCGCGCAGATGCCGCTGCCAGCCAGCAGTTCCTGGGCCGGCAAGCCTTCGGCCTTGAAAGCGTTAAGCACCAGGGACACGGCGTTGAGAGTGGTCAGGTGGGAGTGCAGCATAGGGGACTTCCAGCCAGGGGATGGCTGGAAGGGAAGCAAGTTACAGGCCGGTCAGCTCAGCTCGCCACACAGGTCGAGTTCCACCAGGCGACGAACCTCGGCGGTGTCGAGCCCTGCACCGAGCAGTGCATTGAGCTTGCCGAACACCGCTTCGCGGGTCATGCCGCCACCGGACAACACGCCGACGCCGCGCAAACGGCTGCCCGCTTCATACACATCCAGCTCCACACCGCCTTCATGGCATTGGGTGATCGCCACCACCACAACGTCTTGATCGTGCGCGCGTTGGAGGCTGGCCAGGAACGCCGGGTTGTCGCTCGGCCCGGTGCCGCTGCCGAAGCATTCCAGCACCAACGCCTGAATGCCGCTGTCGATCAGTGCATCCAGTTGTCCGGCGGCAATACCCGGCACCAGCGGCAGCACACCGACGTTAGCCACGGCTTTGGGCTGACGGTAATGCAGGGCGGCCGGGATCATTTCGGCCTGGGCGACGCCGCCATTGCGCTGCAGGGCAGCAAACGGGTGGCGACCGAAACTGCGGATTTTCGCGCAGCGGGTCGGCGCCATCAGCGCACCGTGGAAGAACAACTGCACGCCCGGCGCCAGGCCTTCGCCCAGCGCCGCCAAGGCACCGCTGACGTTTTCCCAGGCATCGCTGTCGGGCACGCCGGCGGGTAGCATGGAGCCGGTGAACACCACCGGCGCCGGCAGGCCGAGCAGTTGGAAGCTCATGGCGGCGGCACTGTAGGCCAGCGTGTCAGTGCCGTGCAGGATCAGTACGGCGTCGCAGCCGGCGTCCACCGCCTCAACCACGGCGGCGTGCAGGCGCTGCCAGTAGACGGGGGTCATGTTGGCGCTGTCGATCAGCGGCGACATTTCCTGGAAGCGCCAGGCGGGCACTTGCGCGTCGGCAAGCTGTTCGCGCATACGCGCCTCAAAACCTGAAGCGGGCGCCAGGCCGTTGGCGCTGGCCTGCATGCCGATAGTGCCACCGGTGTAGAGCACCATCACGTTGTTAGCTGGGGACATCGAATTCTCTCCTGAACGAAAAACGCCGCCGGGCCCAGAGCATGCCCAAGGCCGGGCGGCGTGTCATCTCTCTACACTCAGCGTTGCGCTTGAGCGTTCAGTTCAGCGGTAGTTTGAGCGCCTGGCTCAGGCTTGACCGGGTTGGCTGGCCAGGCCTTGCGGTCCAGGTCCAGGTCAGGGAACTGGCTGGAATCGAATACCGGGGTCTTGATGCCTGCGGCGCGCTGGTTGTCGTAGTCGTTGAGGATGCGCATGGCGATCTTGAACAGGAACGCCAGGGCGAACAGGTTGACGAACGCGAGCAGGGTCATGGTGATGTCGGCGAAGGCGAACACGGTGCTCAGGTTCTCGATGGAACCCCAGAAAATCAGCACCAGCACCAGGGCGCGGTAGCCCATCAGCACCTTGCGGTTGTTGCCTACCAGGAAGCGCAGGTTGCTCTCGCCCAGGTAGTAGTTGTACATGATCGAGGTGAACACGAACAACGCCAGGGCCACCGAGATGAACATGCGACCCCAGTCGCCCACCACCGCCGCCAGGGAGTTCTGGGTCAGGGCAATGCCGTCGCCTTCGAAGCCCGGGGTGTAGAAGCCGGAGAGCAGGATCAGCAACGCGGTACAGGTGCAGATCACGAAGGTGTCGAGGAACACGCTGAACGCCTGCACCACGCCCTGGGCGATCGGGTGTTCGACCGACGCCACCGCCGCCACGTTAGGCGCACTGCCCAGGCCGGCTTCGTTGGCGAACACGCCGCGCTTCACACCCATGATGATCGCGCTGCCCACCAGGCCCCCGAAGGCCTGATCGAGGCCGAAGGCGCTCTTGACGATGGTCGCGAGCATGGCCGGCACATGGTCGAATTGCAGCACGATTACATAGAGAGTCACGGCGATGTAGACCAGGGTCTTGACCGGCACCAGCAGGTCGGCAATCGAGGCGATGCGCTTGATCCCGCCGATGAACACCAGGCCCAGCAGTACCGCCAGCGCCAGGCCGGTGTAGGTGGTGTCCAGGCCAAAGGCGTTGTTCAGCGAGTGGGTCACGGCGTGGGCTTGCAAGCCGTTGAAAGCAAAACCGAAGGTCACCAGCAACAGGAACGCCATGACCATGCCCAGCCAGCGCTTCTGCAAACCGTGCTGGATGTAGTAGGCCGGGCCGCCACGGAAGGTGCCTTCCGCGTCGGTGCGCTTGTACAACTGGCCGAGGGAACACTCGATAAAGCTCGACGACATGCCCACCAGTGCGGTGACCCACATCCAGAACACGGCGCCCGGGCCACCCAGTGTCACGGCAATACCGACACCGGCAATGTTACCGGCACCCACGCGACCGGCCAGGCTGAGCATCAGCGCCTGGAAGGAGCTGAGCTGGTCGGAGCTGTTTTTCAGGCTGTCGCGAAACACCGAAAACATGTGGAAGAAGTGACGCAGTTGTACGAAACGCGAGCGAATCGTGAAATAACCGCCGAGCCCGACAATGAGCACGATCAGTACTTTCCCTGAGAGGAAGTCGTTGATGACTTCGAGCATGGAGTGTTCCTCGCTGATTTTTCTAATGGCAAACGCAGGACGGTTCGACGCTATCGCTCAGCACCAGGCAGTGCACGACGTTCGACCCCAATCCTTTTGCGGGTGTTGTTATTCATGCGGTTTCGCGCTGCACAGGACCTCGTTACCGACGATCTCTGACGCGAAGAGGGGCGGCACTATACCTAGGCGAACGTGATCCGTCTGCTCGGGGCGATTAAAGGTTTCAGCTGGGCGGTGGGCCTGCAGAGCGATATTGGCGTTTTTATAGGCTTCATTTCACAACCTCGGGGCAAAAAAAAGGGCCTGAAGAACGAGCCTTCAGGCCCTCAAAAGGTGAGAGGTGTCTAGTCCCTCAGCCTGGTGAGCGGTGCAACAAACGCTTAGGCCTTCAGCGGGACCAAGCGTGGGGCAATCATGTTTTCGGGGCGCAGGATGTCGTCGAGCATGGCGTCGTCGAGCAAGCCTTCTTCGCGCACCAGTTCCAGCACGCCGCGGCCGCTTTCAAGGGCGATACGGGCGATGCGGGTGGCGTTTTCATAGCCGATGTACGGGTTCAGCGCGGTAACCAGGCCGATGGAGTGCTCCACCAGTTCGCGGCAGCGGGCTTCGTTGGCGGTGATGCCGACGATGCAGTGCTCGCGCAGCATGTCCATGGCACGTTGCAGCAGGCGGATCGAGTCGAAGATCTTGAAGGCGATCAGCGGCTCCATCACGTTCAGTTGCAGTTGGCCGCCTTCGGCCGCCATGGTCAGGGCCAGATCGTTACCGATGACCTGGAACGCCACCTGGTTCACGGCTTCCGGGATCACCGGGTTGACCTTGCCGGGCATGATCGAGCTGCCCGGCTGGCGGGCCGGCAGGTTGATCTCGTTGATGCCGGTGCGTGGGCCGCTGGACAGCAGGCGCAGGTCGTTGCAGATCTTCGACAGCTTCACCGCAGTACGCTTGAGCATGCCGGAGAACAGTACGAAGGCGCCCATGTCGGAGGTGGCTTCGATCAGGTCGGCAGCCGGCACGACCGGCTGGCCGCTGATTACCGCCAGGCGCTGTACGGCCAGGGCCTGGTAGCGCGGGTCGGCGTTGATGCCGGTACCGATGGCGGTGCCGCCCAGGTTTACTTCGGTCAGCAGCTCAGGTGCCAGGGTTTTCAGGCGTGCCAGGTCTTCACCCAGGGTGGTGGCGAAGGCGCGGAATTCCTGGCCGAGGGTCATCGGCACGGCGTCTTGCAGTTGGGTGCGGCCCATTTTCAGTACGTGGCTGAATTCGACGCCTTTGGCGGCGAACGCCTGGATCAGGCTGTCGAGGCTGGCCAGCAGCGCGTCATGGCCCAGCAGCAGACCCAAGCGGATCGCGGTCGGGTAGGCGTCGTTGGTCGACTGCGCCATGTTCACGTCGTTGTTGGGGTGCAGGTACTGGTACTCGCCCTTCTTGTGGCCCATGGCCTCCAACGCGATGTTGGCGATGACTTCGTTGGCATTCATGTTGGTTGAAGTGCCGGCGCCGCCTTGAATCATGTCCACCACGAACTCTTCGTGGAAATCGCCGCGGATCAGACGGGCACAGGCTTCGCTGATGGCAGCGTGCTTGGCTTCGCTGAGCTGGCCCAACTCGCGGTTGGCGTCAGCCGCCGCTTGCTTGACCATTGCCAGACCGACCACCAATTTCGGGTAATGCGAAATCGGAACGCCCGAGAGGCGGAAGTTGTTCACCGCTCGCAGGGTCTGGATGCCGTAATACGCTTGAGCCGGTACTTCGAGTACGCCAAGCAGGTCTTTTTCGGTACGGAAAGATGCAGCGGAGGACATGACGGAAATCATCTCGATATGGACCCGGAACTGGCCGGAACGCTGCGAATGCTAGGCTTGTAGAACTTTTTGGGCCAATGCTGTTAAGCACTGGCCTATGCACAAACGGCATAATGTGAGTGTGACCCGGTTATCATGGCGGGCGTGTGTGCCAAAATGGTGCGTACCCACGGGAGGCAGCAATGAACCTTGAGAGCAAATGGCTGGAAGACTTCAGCGCCTTGGCGGCGACCCGCAGTTTTTCCCAGGCGGCGGAGCGGCGCTTCGTCACCCAGCCGGCGTTCAGCCGACGCATCCGCAGCCTGGAGGCGGCCCTGGGTCTGACCCTGGTCAACCGCTCGCGCACGCCGGTGGAGCTGACGGCGGCGGGCCAGTTGTTCCTGGTCACTGCCCGCACGGTGGTCGAGCAGCTCGGTGAAGTGCTGCGCCATTTGCATCACCTGGAAGGCGGGCAGGGCGAGGTCATGCAAGTGGCTGCGGCGCACTCCCTGGCCCTGGGCTTCTTCCCGCGCTGGATCGCGCAACTGCGCAACGAAGGCTTGAACATCGCCACGCGGCTGGTAGCCACCAACGTCGGCGACGCTGTGCACGCCCTGCGTGAAGGCGGTTGTGACCTGATGCTGGCGTTCTACGACCCCGACGCCGCGATGCAGATGGATTCGGAAATCTTCCCGTCGCTGCACCTGGGCAACACCGAAATGCTCCCGGTGTGTGCCGCCGATGCCGATGGCAAACCGATGTTCGACCTGGAAGGCGACGGCAGCGTCCCGTTGCTGGCCTACAGCGCCGGCGCGTTTCTCGGTCGCTCGGTGAATTTGCTGCTGCGCCAGCGTGCGCTGCGCTTCACCACGGTGTACGAAACCGCCATGGCCGACAGCCTCAAGAGCATGGCCCTGGAAGGCCTGGGCATTGCCTGGGTGCCGCAGTTGAGCGTGCGTGCCGAGCTGGCGCGTGGTGAGCTGGTGGTCTGCGGCGGGCCGCAATGGCATGTGCCGCTGGAGATTCGGCTGTACCGCTGTGCCTTGGTACGCAAGGCGAATGTGCGGTTGCTATGGCGCAAGTTGGAAGGTGGCGTGGCCGGCGCAACGCTGTGAGCGGCGAATAAAACCCAAAGCGATCGTGACCTGGTGAAATTGATCGGGACGGTGGCTCAGTCGAATTTATCAAGGTATTTGCGAATGTTTTGTTTGTTGGCGTCGGAGTAGTTCAAGTCATTGCCGCGCAGCAGGGACTCGCCGTTGTATTTCATGAACGTATCATTCCACCAACCGTTATAAGTGATGGCCCCGTCTTCACGCGTTGCGCCCAGCAGAAGCCCAAGTGCGTGCGCAGCGCCTCGAGGATTGTTGTAAGAAGTTATTCCATACGTATGGCTGGGGTCGGCCTTTGCAGGTTCTCTGAAGCTTGAAGTGTTCGGTGTTACAAATAAAGTTTTCTCGATCTTGGGTTTTCCCGCTTGGCGGTCGCGACCTGGGTTCCCGTTTCTGCTCAGGTGTTCGTGAAGGCCACGCTCGACATCGTTGTCGGATTTGTAGGCGAAGTCTCGAATTTTGGGGTCGCGGATCACATTGATGACAACTTCCCGTCCTGAAATTTCCTCAATGTGTTTTTTGGCCAAGGCCAAATGAGTTTGCTCGAATTCCCGTTCGGTGACATGACCCAAGTCTTTGTGAAAAATCACATTCACATAAATCGGTTGTCTGGCGGGGCGCGCGGAATGTTCCGTTATTGTTGAGGCGCCTTGTGAAACGATTCGATAGAAGTTGAAGATGGAGTGAGTGCCCATAGATATATCCTCCGTGTGTCGTGTCGAAGATTAAGTGACGAGGAACGAGCGTATAGTCGATGCACTTTCATGAAGTGATAACTTGTCTGAAGAGTCAGTAGGAAACTGTGTCAGGTGTTGTAATTCGCGCAGTTATCAGTGTGGCGCTTTTAATGGGATTGAACAGAAAGCGGCTGACTTCTGAGTCAATAAGTGGCCTTGGGCGATGCGCTGGACAGATGGTCATCCCAGGGGCTGTTTATCTGGATTATTACGGTATACTGCGCGGCCTTCGGCCGGTCCAACCGGCCTTAATTCGTACACCAAGCCACGCCGGATTTCCCGCGTGGCTTGTTGTTTTTTGACGCGCCTGTGGGCGCCCAGAGAGAAGAGGCACGACGATGAGTGCATTGGTTGGCGTGATCATGGGCTCCAAGTCCGATTGGTCCACCCTTAGCCACACCGCCGATATGCTGGAAAAACTCGGCATTCCCTACGAAGTGAAAGTGGTCTCCGCCCACCGCACTCCGGATTTGCTGTTCCAGTATGCCGATGAAGCAGAATCCCGTGGCATCGAGGTGATCATCGCCGGTGCCGGCGGTGCAGCGCACCTGCCCGGCATGTGTGCGGCCAAGACCCACCTGCCGGTGCTCGGCGTGCCGGTGCAGTCGGCGATGCTCTCGGGCGTGGATTCGCTGTTGTCCATCGTGCAGATGCCGGCCGGTATCCCGGTGGCGACCCTGGCGATCGGCAAGGCCGGCGCGATCAACGCCGCCCTGCTGTCCGCCAGTATCCTGGGCGCCAAGCACCCGCAATTCCATGCGGTGCTGAAAAAATTCCGTGCTGAGCAGACAGACAGCGTGCTGGACAATCCAGACCCACGCATCGCCTGAGGTTGTTGACGATGAAAATCGGTGTAATCGGTGGCGGCCAACTGGGCCGCATGCTGGCCCTGGCGGGCACCCCGCTGGGAATGAACTTCGCTTTCCTGGACCCGGCGCCGGACGCCTGCGCGGCAGCCCTGGGCGAACACCTGCGCGCTGACTACAGCGACCCGGACCACCTGCGCCAGCTGGCCGACGAAGTCGACCTGGTGACCTTCGAGTTCGAAAGCGTTCCGGCTGAAACCGTGGCGTTCCTGTCGCAATTCGTGCCGGTATACCCGAGCGCCGAAGCCCTGCGCATCGCCCGTGACCGCTGGTTCGAGAAAAGCATGTTCAAGGATCTGGGCATTCCGACCCCGGCCTTCGCCGATATCCAGTCCCAGGCGGACCTGGATGCCGCCGTCGCCAGCATCGGCCTGCCCGCCGTGCTGAAAACCCGCACCCTGGGTTACGACGGCAAGGGCCAGAAAGTCCTGCGCACCGCCGCCGATGTGGTCGGCACCTTCGCCGAGCTGGGCAGCGTCGCCTGCCTGTTGGAAGGCTTCGTGCCGTTCACCGGTGAAGTCTCGCTGATCGCCGTGCGTGCCCGTGATGGCGAAACCCGCTTCTACCCATTGGTGCACAACACCCATGACAGCGGCATCCTCAAGCTGTCCGTGGCCAGCACCGACCACCCGTTGCAAGCGCTGGCCGAAGACTATTCCAGCCGTGTACTCAAGCAGCTGGATTACGTCGGCGTGATGGCGTTCGAGTTCTTTGAAGTCGACGGTGGCCTCAAGGCCAACGAAATCGCCCCGCGCGTACACAACTCCGGGCACTGGACCACCGAAGGCGCCGAGTGCAGTCAGTTCGAAAACCACCTGCGGGCGGTGGCGGGCTTGCCGTTGGGTTCCACGGCCAAGGTCGGTGAGAGCGCCATGCTCAACTTCATTGGTGTGGTGCCGCCCGTGGAAAAAGTCATCGCGATCGACGACTGCCATCTGCATCACTATGGCAAGGCCTTCAAGGCCGGGCGCAAGGTCGGCCACGCCAACCTGCGCTGCAAGGATCGTGCAACGCTGCAAGCGCAGATCCTCAAGGTCGAAGCGTTGATCGCCGAGCAATAAGCCACGGATCGGCGGGAACCATTCGGCGACCGCCGTCCTCTGATTGCAGGATGCCAAAGCCTGACTAGGCTTTGGCATAGCTCACCTACATTCAGAGGGAAATGCCATGGGTATCATCGGAACCATTTTTATCGGCTTGATCGTCGGCCTGCTCGCGCGTTTCCTGAAACCAGGCGACGACAGCATGGGCTGGATCATGACCATCCTGCTGGGCATCGCAGGTTCGTTGGTCGCCACTTACGGTGGCCAGGCCCTGGGCATCTACCAGGCAGGCCAGGGCGCTGGCTTCCTCGGCGCGCTGATTGGCGCCATCGTGCTGCTGGTGATCTACGGCCTGCTGAAAAAGAAATGATCTAAGCGACGAAGCCCTCTGCGCTGCGCAGGCGCGGAGGGCTAGAATGCTCGCCACTTGTACTTGCCGAGCCTCTCCATGCGCCGTCTTTTGTTGATACTCCTCCTGCTGGGCCCTGGCCTGGCGCACGCCGGCGAACTGCCGGAAACCGACTGGCTCGACCTGATGCCGTTGTCGGATCAAAAAGCGCTCGAAGCCATGCCCGAGATCGACCACAACTCCCCCGAAGCCCAAGGCACATTCACCGACAAGGGTGGCCTGAAGCAGAGCAAGGGCTTGCCGGCGGTGATGTACTCAACCAAGACCGTGGCGGCCATGAATGGCAAGGACATCCGCATCGGCGGCTATCCGGTGCCGTTGGAGACTGACGCCAAGGGCCGCAGCACCTTGTTCTTCCTCGTACCGTATCCGGGCGCATGTATCCATGTGCCGCCACCACCGCCTAACCAGTTGGTGCTGGTGCGTTATCCCAAGGGCTTGAAGCTGGATGATATCTATACGCCGCTGTGGGTCACCGGCACGTTGAAGGTGGAGAAGGTGAACAACGATCTGGCGGATGCGGCGTATGCGCTGGATGCCGGAAAAGTACGCGTGGTCAAGGAATCCGATCTTTAAAGGGCAACATATAACCAATGTGGGAGGGGGCAAGCCCCCTCCCACATTGTGATTGGCGTTCTTACAGGGCGACAGCGCTGATGCTCACGCCCAAGGTGTGGCTTTCACCGGGTGCCAGACTCACCACATCATCCAGCACATTGGCTGTCTCGATGCACAACATGCCCGTCCAGCCATCGTCAGCCATGTCATCAAACGCCTTGGCACGTTCGGTCCAGGGGTTCCAGATCACCGTTGACGTCGAGCCCTCGGCAGTGAGCTGGATACGGCGCTGCCAATCTTTATCGACAATACTCAGCTGTGCAGGCGTATCGAGGTAGATACGGTCAGTCTCGCCGGTGAAATGCAGCAACCCGGCTTGCTGCTTCGTTGCCCAGTTGTCAGCGGTATCGATATACGCCGCTCCGTCCAGTCCCTCGACGTGCACCTTGCGCACGTCGCTCACCGCAAAATAGGTGTGCAGCGCCTGGCTGAGGGTCACGGTATCGTTGCCACGGTTATGGCTGGTCAGGTGGATGTGCAACTGATCGTCCAGCAACAGGCTCAGTTTAAGATCGACCTCGTGGGGCCAGCCAGGAAAGCCGCCTGTTGGGACTGGCAGCACCAAGTCCACCCGCAGTGCCTCACCTTCAAGCGTGCTCGCGGCCAATTCCCACAGCGCTGTGCGCACGAAACCATGGGCGCCGGCCGGATGATCGCTTTGGCGCATCGCCTTGACGCTCTGCGGGTTACGGTCGAACACGCCAAACCACGGCCAACATACCGGCACGCCGGTGCGGATGCCTTTGCCCTGCTTGAACACCGCTTCGGGGTTCGGCCAGATCAGCGGCTGCTCGCCGTCGCGCTGGTAACTGAAGATATGTGCGCCCTGTCGGGCCACCATCAGTTCGGCGCCGTTGTGACGGATGCGCCAGCAGTCCAACTCGTCGATTTTCACGGTTTCAACGTGGGGTGTCGGCATAACAAAGCACTCTTCATGGCAGGCAATGGGGCAATTGACCGTCAAAACCCGGTGAGGTTTAACGTGCGCGCGACGGCACCGAACGCGTGCGGCCACTGCCATCGATGGCGACGAACACGAACACCGCCTCGGTCACCTTGCGCCATTCGCTGGACAGCGGGTCGTCGCTCCACACTTCGACCATCATCTGGATCGAGCTGCGACCGATTTCCAGGGCCTGGGTATAGAAGGAGAGCTGCGCGCCCACGGCGACCGGCACCAGGAACGCCATGCGATCAATGGCCACGGTGGCTACACGCCCGCCCGCGACCTTGCTTGCCATCGCGGTGCCGGCCAGGTCCATCTGTGCGACCAGCCAGCCGCCGAAAATGTCGCCAAAACCGTTGGTTTCACGCGGCAGGGCGGTGATTTGCAGGGCGAGATCGCCTTGCGGGATAGGATCTTCTTGTTCGAGTTCGATCATGCCAAGGGTGCCTCTGACCCGTAACGCTTCATGGGTATTTCAAGTGGATAGCCGTCTTATGGAAAAACGTTTCAGCACCAACATACTCCGCGTGATGCGTTTCTCGTAAGGCGTACTAAAGGGAAGCTCTGCCAAATCGGCTGGACGGCTTCCAACGACGGTTTGGCACAGCAGCCCCTCAAGACTGGGGGTCTTGCGCTTGCAAGGGCCGAGTATATCGACACGTTGTCGCCACGACGACCTCTGGGCGATCATTTGGTCGGCAATTCGCGGCTGTATTGCGGCTTTTTCCGGCAACTGTGCTTCTGTGCGCAGATAACGCTCAGGAACGCGGAATAATTCGCGCGGTTGAACGGTTATTCGCTCACCGCTGTGCTTTTGCGAGCGATTTGCTATCTTGCCATGCCTGCCGCAAGTCCCGGGCTTGCCGTCCCGACTACTATAAGAGAAGCCTTGCCATGTCCTCCGTGCCCGCAAGCAGTGCGCAACCTTCGCGCCCGCTGACCCGCAACGACTACAAAACCCTGTCGCTGTCTGCCTTGGGCGGGGCGTTGGAGTTTTATGACTTCATCATTTTCGTGTTTTTCGCCACCGTGGTCGGAAAACTCTTCTTCCCGGTCGACATGCCCGAATGGCTGCGCATGATGCAGACCTTCGGCATCTTTGCCGCCGGTTACCTCGCGCGCCCCCTGGGCGGCATCATCATGGCGCACTTCGGCGACCTGCTGGGCCGCAAGAAGATGTTCACCCTGAGCATCTTCATGATGGCCGTGCCCACCCTGATCATGGGCCTGCTGCCAACTTACGCGCAGATCGGCCTGTGGGCGCCGATCCTGTTGCTGCTGATGCGCATCATCCAGGGCGCGGCCATTGGCGGCGAAGTACCCGGCGCCTGGGTGTTCGTCTCCGAACATGTACCGCCACGGCATATCGGTTACGCCTGCGGCACCCTGACCAGCGGCCTGACCGCCGGGATCCTGCTGGGATCGCTGGTGGCCACCGCCATCAATACTATTTACAGCCCGGAGCAAGTCTCGGATTACGCCTGGCGTATCCCGTTCCTGCTGGGCGGTGTGTTCGGCCTGTTGTCGGTGTACCTGCGCCGCTGGCTGCATGAAACGCCGATCTTCGCCGAGATGCAGCAGCGCAAGGCACTGGCCGCCGAGTTGCCGTTGCGCGCGGTGCTGCGCGACCACCGTGGCGCCATCGTCTTGTCGATGTTGCTGACCTGGTTGCTGTCGGCCGGCGTGGTGGTGGTGATCCTGATGACCCCGACCGTGCTGCAGACCCTCTATCACTTCAGCCCGACCGTGGCATTACAGGCCAACAGCCTGGCGATCGTCACCCTGAGCCTGGGCTGCATCGCCTCCGGCGCCCTGGCTGATCGCTTCGGTGCCGGCCGGGTACTGGTGATCGGTTGTGCGCTGTTGCTGGCCACATCCTGGACGCTCTATCACAGCCTCTTCAACCATCCTGACTGGCTGTTCCCGCTGTACACCCTGACCGGTCTGTTCGTGGGCACCATCGGCGTGGTGCCCTACGTGATGGTCAAGGCCTTCCCGCCCGTGGTGCGTTTCAGCGGCCTGTCGTTTTCTTACAACGTGGCCTACGCCGTGTTCGGCGGGCTGACGCCGCTGGCGGTATCGCTGCTGATGAAGGAAAGCCCGCTGGGTCCGGCCTACTACGTTGCCGCCCTGTGTGTGATGGGGATGGTGGTGGGTGGGTATTTGTGGAAGCGTTCGCGCTGAGCCATGGATGATGATCGTTCCCGGCCCTGGGAACGATCACGTTTCAACGTATTTCCAAGCCTTAATCTCTCCCTCCCAGGCCTCGTGCCTGCGCGCTTTTCGTGGCGTCGTTGAATAGTGGCCTTTCATCTAATTGTCACATTCCAGACATAGAGTGTTCACACGGCCTCCCGATACTTGGCCCCGATCCAATTATCCCTATCTGCTAGGAGCAAGGCATGAAACTGAAACGTTTGATGGCGGCAATGACTTTTGTCGCTGCTGGCGTTGCGACCGCCAACGCGGTGGCCGCTGGTGTTGATCCGGCAATCCCGGCGTACGTGAAGACCACTGGTGTGTCGGGCAACCTGTCCAGCGTTGGTTCCGATACCCTGGCTAACCTGATGACCCTGTGGGCCGAGGGTTACAAAAAGGAATACCCGAACGTCAACATCCAGATTCAAGCTGCCGGCTCGGCCACCGCGCCACCTGCGCTGACCGAAGGCACCTCCAACCTGGGCCCGATGAGCCGCAAGATGAAGGACACCGAACTGGCTGCCTTCGAGCAGAAGTACGGTTACAAGCCAACCGCTATTCCGGTTGCGGTGGATGCCCTGGCCGTGTTCGTGCACAAGGACAACCCGATCCAGCACCTGACCATGGAACAAGTCGACGCGATCTTCTCCTCGACTCGCCTGTGCGGTGGCAAAGCCGACGTGAAAACCTGGGGTGATCTGGGCGTGACCGGCGACCTGGCCAACAAGCCGGTGCAACTGTTCGGTCGTAACTCGGTGTCCGGCACCTACGGCTACTTCAAGGAAGAAGCCCTGTGCAAAGGCGACTACAAGCCAAACGTGAACGAACAACCAGGCTCGGCTTCGGTCGTGCAGTCGATCAGCTCTTCGCTGAACGGCATCGGTTACTCGGGCATCGGCTACAAGACTGCCAGCGTGAAGACCGTGGCTCTGGCCAAGAAAGGCAGCACTGACTTCGTCGAAGACAGCGAAGAAAACGCCCTGAACGGCAAATACCCGTTGTCGCGTTTCCTCTACGTGTACGTCAACAAAGCGCCGAACAAGCCTCTGGCCCCGCTGGAAGCCGAGTTCGTGAAACTGGTGCTGTCCAAACAAGGCCAGGAAGTTGTAGTGAAAGACGGCTACATCCCACTGCCAGCCAAAGTCGCCGCCAAGGCCCTGGCTGACCTGGGTCTGAAAGAAGGCAACTGATTGCCTCTGCGGGGCCGGCGTACCGGCCCCGCATCCGAATTTTCTAGTCCGCTGCCAGCCTTGCTTCGCGGCGGATTTGTTGCGTCACTGCACTGTCATCTTTCTGTCATACAGGATCGCTAGGGTGTGCGCATGAATGATCTGGCCAATTCCACCATGACGACGACTTCTCCCCCCAAGCGCATTGACTTCAATACGCCTGAGCTGCAACGCAAGCGCCGCATTCGCGCGCTCAAGGATCGCCTGACCCGCTGGTATGTGCTGGTCGGCGGCCTCGCCGTCCTCGGCGCCATCACCCTGATTTTCTTCTTCCTGGCCTACGTCGTCGCGCCACTGTTTCAAGGCGCCTCATTGACCAAGGAAGACGCCCTGACCCCGGCCTGGATCCAGGACGCGGGCAAGCCGCTGATGATCTCCCTCGAAGAACAGAACCAAGTCGCCATGCGGGTTTCCGACAAGGGCCAGGCGCTGTTCTTCAATGTCGAGACCGGTGCCGAGCTCACGCGTGTCGACCTGCCCCTGCCCGCCGGCACCAGCGTTGCTTCTATCGGTGAAGACCAGCCCGGCAGCCCGCTGGTGATCCTCGGTCTATCCAACGGCCAGTCCCTGGTGTTCCGCCACACCTATAAGGTGTCCTACCCGGACGGCAAGAAAACCATCACGCCGGCGATCGAATACCCCTACGGTGAAACGCCGATCGTGCTGGATGACGCCGGCCGCCCGCTGGAACACGTGGCCCTTAACGCCACGGATTCGTCCCTGGTGGTGGCAGGCTCCGCGGGTTCGCACTTGAATGTGCTGTCCCTGAGCCGCGAAGAAAACATGATGACCGGCGAAGTCACCAGCGAGCAGAAGCGCATCGAGCTGCCACAGATGACCGAGCCGGTGAAGGCAATCTTCATCGACCCGCGCCAGCAATGGCTGTATGTGATCAACGGCCGTGCCTTGGCCGATGTGTTCAGCCTGCGCGACAAGAGCCTCAATGGTCGCTACAAACTGCTGGAAGACGGGACTGCCGAAGTCACCGCGAGCACGCAGCTGGTGGGCGGTATCTCGCTGATCATCGGTAACTCCAAGGGCGGCCTGGCCCAGTGGTTCATGGCCCGCGACCCGGATGGCGAGCAGCGCTTCAAGCAGATCCGTACCTTCCAGATGGGCACCACGCCTATCGTGGAAATTTCCGCCGAAGAGCGCCGCAAGGGCTTCACCGCCCTCGACGCGTCCGGCCAGTTCGGCGTATTCCACAGCACCGCCCACCGCACCCTGCTGGTGGACCCGGTGGTCGACGGCCAAGGCGTGTACGGCATGTCGCCACGGGCCAACCGCGTGATCGTGGAGGCGGGCGGCAAGCTGCAGCCGCTGATGCTCGACAACCCGCACCCGGAAGTGTCCTGGAGCGCGTTGTGGAGCAAGGTCTGGTACGAAAACTACGACGAGCCTAAATACGTCTGGCAGTCGACCGCCGCCAACACCGACTTCGAACCCAAGATGAGCCTGGCCCCGTTGACCTTCGGCACCTTGAAGGCCGCGTTCTACGCCATGTTGCTGGCCGCGCCACTGGCCGTTGCCGCCGCGATCTACACCGCCTACTTCATGGCCCCGAGCCTGCGCCGCAAGGTCAAGCCGGTGATCGAGTTGATGGAAGCCATGCCGACGGTGATCCTCGGCTTCTTCGCCGGCCTGTTCCTGGCGCCGTATGTGGAAGGGCATCTACCGGGCATTTTCAGCCTGTTGATGCTGTTGCCGATCGGCATCCTGGTGGCCGGCTTCATCTTCAGCCGCCTGCCTGAGTCCCTGCGCCTGCGCGTACCGGATGGCTGGGAAAGCGCGATCCTGATCCCGGTGATCCTGTTCGTGGGCTGGCTCTCGCTGTACATGAGCCCGTACCTGGAAACCTGGTTCTTCGGCGGCGACATGCGCATGTGGATCTCCCACGACCTGGGCATCACCTACGACCAGCGCAACGCCCTGGTGGTCGGCCTGGCCATGGGTTTCGCGGTGATCCCGAACATCTACTCCATCGCCGAAGACGCCGTGTTCAGCGTACCGCGCGGCCTGACCCTGGGTTCCCTGGCTCTGGGCGCCACGCCGTGGCAGACCATGACCCGCGTGGTCATCCTCACCGCCAGCCCGGGCATTTTCTCGGCACTGATGATCGGCATGGGCCGTGCGGTAGGCGAGACCATGATCGTGTTGATGGCCACCGGTAACACCCCGGTGATGGAGATGAACCTGTTCGAAGGCCTGCGAACGCTTGCGGCCAACGTCGCCGTGGAAATGCCCGAGTCGGAAGTGGGCGGCAGTCACTACCGCGTGCTGTTCCTCTCGGCGCTGGTGCTGCTGCTGTTCACCTTCATCATGAACACCCTCGCCGAGCTGATCCGTCAGCGTCTGCGCAAGAAATACTCGTCGCTTTAAGAAAGGTAGAAGTCTGTGAAACAGAACTCCCTGAATGGATGGTTCAAGAGCGGCGCCCCCGGCGTCTGGATCAGTGGTGGCGCGGTGTCCATCGCGGTCATCATGACCATTGGTTTGCTGGCGGTGATCGCCGTGCGTGGCTTGGGCCACTTCTGGCCGGCCGACCTGATCCAGGCCAACTACAACGTGCCGGGCCAGGCAAACCATATCGTCATCGGCGAAGTGGTGCAGAAGGAAGAAGTACCCCGCGAGCGCCTGAAAAGCGCCGGCCTGCCGGTGCCGGACCAGGGCCCTGAGTTCATGACCCGCGAGCTGATCAAGGTCGGCAACCGTGACCTGAACGGCAATGACTTCACCTGGATCGTCGGCGAGTGGCTCAAGGACCAGACCACGCCGGCGAACCTCATGACCATCGAGCGGCGTGAGTGGGGCAACTTCTACGGCACCCTGGTCAACGTCAAGCAGGATGGCAAGGTCATTGCCGAAGGCGAGGCTGCCTGGCCGGAGCTGCAGGCCCGTGTGGACCGCGTCAACAAGCTGGCTGCCCAGCTCAAGACCCTCGAAAAATCCGACATCGGCGCAATCAACGCCGGCCTGGAACGTATCCGCCTGCATGGCCGCAAACTGGAATTGGAAGGCAAGCTCGACGCCGCCGCACAGGCCGACATGGACGCCGACCGCGCCGAGCTGAATGCCCGTTACCAAGACATCGAAGCCCGCCTGGCCGACCTGCACGCCCAGTTCAACCGCGACGCGCTGACCGCTCGCGACGGCAACGGCAAGGAAGTGGAAATCGGCATCGGCAAAGTGGTGCACGCCTACCAGCCGAACTCCATGGGCACGATCACCAAGATCGGCTTCTACTTCAGCAAGGTCTGGGAATTCCTCAGCGATGACCCACGGGAAGCCAACACCGAAGGCGGGATCTTCCCGGCCATCTTCGGCACCGTGATGATGACCCTGATCATGGCGATGATCGTGACCCCGTTCGGCGTGCTGGCGGCGGTGTACCTGCGTGAATACGCCAAGCAGAACACCCTGACGCGGGTTATCCGTATCGCCGTGAACAACCTGGCCGGCGTACCGGCCATCGTCTACGGCGTGTTCGGCCTGGGCTTCTTCGTGTACGTATTGGGTGGCTCGGTTGACCGCCTGTTCTTCGCCGAAGCCCTGCCGGCGCCGACGTTCGGCACGCCGGGCCTGTTGTGGGCCTCGCTGACCCTGGCGCTGCTGGCGGTGCCGGTGGTGATCGTGGCCACGGAAGAAGGCCTGGCGCGAATTCCTCGCACTGTGCGTGAAGGCTCCCTGGCACTGGGTGCGACCAAGGCGGAAACGCTGTGGAAGATCGTGCTGCCGATGGCCAGCCCGGCAATGATGACCGGCATGATCCTCGCCGTGGCCCGCGCCGCCGGTGAGGTGGCGCCGCTGATGCTGGTGGGCGTGGTGAAACTGGCGCCGTCGTTGCCGCTGGACGGCAACTACCCGTACCTGCATCTGGACCAGAAGATCATGCACCTGGGCTTCCACATCTATGACGTCGGCTTCCAGAGCCCCAACGTCGAAGCCGCCCGGCCGCTGGTGTACGCCACCGCGTTGCTGCTGGTGCTGGTGATCGCCACGCTCAACTTGTCGGCAGTGTGGATCCGTAACCATCTGCGCGAAAAATACAAAGCGTTGGACAGCTAAAGCTTTTCAATGTGGGAGGGGTCAAGCCCCCTCCCACACACAATGAATTGGTAGCACAGGGAGCATCCCATGCAGCAAGACACCCACACTCACGGCATCAACATGTCTGCCCTGGGTCGCGACAAGCAGAGCCTGAGCCTTGCCCAGGAAACCGTGGCCATCGAAGTGCCGGGCCTGAGCCTGTACTACGGTGAAAAACAGGCGCTGTTCGACGTCAGCATGAACATTCCCAAGCAGCGCGTGACCGCCTTCATCGGCCCGTCGGGCTGCGGCAAGTCCACGCTGCTGCGTACCTTCAACCGCATGAACGACCTGGTGGACGGTTGCCGTGTGGACGGTGCCATCAACCTCTACGGCACCAACATTTACCGCAAGGGCGAAGATGTGGCCGAGCTGCGTCGGCGCGTGGGCATGGTGTTCCAGAAGCCCAACCCGTTCCCCAAGACCATCTACGAAAACGTGGTCTACGGCCTGCGTATCCAGGGCATCAACAAGAAGCGCATCCTCGACGAAGCGGTCGAGTGGGCCTTGAAAGGCGCGGCGCTGTGGGACGAAGTGAAGGACCGCCTGCACGACTCGGCCCTCGGTCTGTCCGGCGGCCAGCAACAGCGTCTGGTGATCGCTCGCACAATCGCCGTGGAGCCGGAAGTGTTGCTGCTCGACGAACCCTGCTCGGCTCTCGACCCGATCTCGACGCTGAAAGTCGAAGAACTGATCTACGAGCTCAAGTCCAAGTTCACCATCGTTATCGTGACCCACAACATGCAACAGGCGGCGCGGGTTTCCGACTACACCGCGTTCATGTACATGGGCAAGCTGGTGGAATTCGGCGACACCGATACCCTGTTCACCAATCCGGCGAAGAAGCAGACCGAAGACTACATCACCGGTCGCTACGGCTAGGAAGCTGTGGTTCTGATTGCACTGACGCTGCGGTTATCCGCACCTTACCGGACGCTCCAAGGACGCCAACATGATTAGCAAAGAAGGCCTTACCCACCACATCTCCGCGCAGTTCAACGCCGAGCTCGAGGAAGTGCGCAGCCACCTCCTGGCGATGGGCGGGCTGGTGGAGAAGCAAGTCAACGATGCGGTCACCGCGCTGATCGAGGCCGACTCGGGCCTGGCCCAGCAAGTGCGTGAGATCGATGACCAGATCAACCAGATGGAACGCAATATCGACGAAGAATGCCTGCGCATTCTCGCCCGTCGCCAGCCGGCGGCGTCCGACCTGCGGTTGATCATCAGCATCTCCAAATCGGTGATCGACCTGGAGCGCATCGGCGACGAAGCCACCAAGATCGCCCGACGCGCCATCCAGTTGTGCGAAGAAGGCGAAGCGCCGCGCGGTTACGTGGAAGTGCGCCACATCGGCGACCAGGTGCGCAACATGGTGCGCGATGCGCTCGACGCCTTTGCCCGCTTCGACGCCGAACTGGCACTGTCGGTGGCCCAGTACGACAAGGTCATCGACCGTGAGTACAAGACTGCGCTGCGTGAGCTGGCCACCTACATGATGGAAGACCCGCGCTCTATCTCGCGGGTCTTGAGCATTATCTGGGTGCTGCGCTCCCTGGAGCGGATTGGCGACCATGCGCGCAATATCTCCGAACTGGTGATTTACCTGGTGCGCGGCACCGACGTGCGGCACATGGGCCTCAAGCGCATGAAGGCCGAAGTTGAAGGTTCAGTCGATCAAATCCCTAATGTTCCGGGCGTACCTGACGATAAGTAAGGTTGCCCGAGAAATTAACGCCCGGCCTTTGGTCGGGCGTTTTTGTTTGCGGGCCCGAATTTTTCAGCGAGGGGGCACAAGAAAGTCCCAACGTGACTGCAGAGTTTTTGGCAAAATGCCATCAGTCAGGCGTCTTGCGTGCCGAAGTTTTTATAGGATGAAGGGTCGATGAGTAAAGTCAGTGTGTTGGTGGTGGATGACGCCTCGTTTATCCGCGACCTGGTGAAGAAGTGCCTGCGCAACTACTTCCCCGGGATCAAGCTTGAAGATGCGGTGAACGGCAAAAAGGCCCAGGCCATCCTGATGCGCGAGACCTTCGACCTGGTGCTGTGCGACTGGGAAATGCCAGAGATGTCCGGCCTTGAGCTGTTGACCTGGTGCCGCGAGCAGCCTCACCTCAAAGCCATGCCGTTCGTGATGGTCACCAGCCGTGGCGACAAGGAGAACGTAGTCCAGGCTATCCAGGCCGGGGTTTCCGGCTACGTCAGCAAACCGTTTACCAACGAGCAGTTGCTGAACAAGGTCAAGCAGGCCCTGCACAAGATCGGTCGCCTCGACGCCCTGGTCGCCAGCGCGCCGACCAAGATGAACTCGGCTTTCGGCAACGATTCCTTGAGCGCCCTGACCGGCGGCAAACCCGAAGTGGCGCGTGCGGCTCCCGTTGCGGCTGCCGCTCCTGCGCCTAACAAAGGGTTGCTCAACAGCCCACCGGTGCAGGCGCCGGTAGCGGCTGCGCCGGCTGGCGGTCGTGGCCAGGGCCAATTGCGCCTGTCCAGTGGCACCCAGCAATGCGTGATCAAGGCGCTGAGCATCAAGGAAGCGCTGCTGGTGGTGCGTCGCGGTGAAGTCCTGCCCCAGGTACTGGAAAGCGCCGTGCTCGACCTGGAGCAAGGCGAAAACGCCGAAGTGGCCCGCCTCAATGGCTACCTGCACGCCATCGTCGCCTTCGAACCGAAGCCGGACAGCGATTGGCTGCAGCTGACGTTCCGGTTTATTGACCAGGATGCGCAGAAGCTCGACTACATCTCCCGCCTGATCGCACGTGGCACGGCGCAGAAGCATTTTGTGCCGGGTGCGTGATTCCCTGAGTGCCGGGAATCGACCGACTGTCTGATTCCCGGTACGTGCCTTGATTTATATCTGTTTCGATATAGGCTTTCGATAACGCTTCGGTGTCAGCGAGGCTTTGCTATGCCTTGAAACAAACCTCCACGTTCCTTGGCCGAATCGTCGATTACGCTTTTTCTTTCCATGAAAGGAGAAGCCAATGCCAAGGCACAAGGATGTGGTGTTTCTAGGAAGCTCGCTCAAGGATCTCAAAGCGTTTCCGCTCGATGCCCGGAGGGCAGTGGGGTTTCAGTTGGATCTCTTGCAGCACGGTGAGCAACCCTTTGACTGCAAGCCGATGAAGACCATTGGGAGGGGCGTCAGCGAGATCCGGATCACTGAAGAGTCGGGCGCTTTTCGGGTGTTTTATGTGGTCAACCGGCCAGAGGCCATCTATGTGTTGCACGCGCTGCGCAAGACCACACAAAAAACCGAAGGGCGTGATATCGAGCTGGCTCGTGCCAGATTGCAGGAGTTAGGGTGAGCCCATGACGAATCAAAAAGATTACGGCGAGCGTTTCAGTTGTGTCTGGGATGCTCTGGAAGACACACCCCAGCAAGCCGCCAATATGCGGCTGCGTTCAAAATTGCTTTTGGAGCTGTGCCAAACCATTCGTCGCTGGGAGCTTTCTCAAAAAGATGCGGCGCAAAGACTGGGGATCAGTCAGCCCCGACTTAACGACGTTCTCACCGGCAAGATCGACAAACTCTCCCTGGATGCCTTGGTCAATTTGTCGGCGGCCGCCCAAATGAACGTGGATATTTGTTTCAACGGGCTGCCTGCCTGAAGTTGTCATCAAACCGCGCTAACCTGCCGCTCAGTCATCCCGGCAGGTTTACGCCATGCTTATGCGCTTCTTGCTGTGCTGCGGGTTGGCAACGGTCGCCGTGTCGACCCAGGCCATGACCCTCTACAAATCCGTCGATGCCAATGGCCTGGTGTTTATCAGCGACCGGTATACGCCGGGCGCCCAGGTATTTGTGATCCGGGAGCGCAAGCTTGAACGGCCGATAATCGACAGGCCTCCGGCCCGCTACCCGCCTCAGGCCTACCGCTACCCCTTGCCCTGGCGCGGCGGTCCGTTTCGCCTGACCCAAGGCCCCAACGGCACCTTCAGCCATACCGATAGTAAGAGCCGCTACGCCATGGATATCGCCATGCCCGAAGGCACGCCAATCATTGCGGCGCGCAGCGGGATGGTGGTGAAAACCGAGAACGAGCAGACCGGGCGGGGCAGTGATGCGTCGGGGAATTTCGTGAGGGTGCGCCACGACGACGGCACCGAGGGCGTGTACCTGCACCTCAAGCAAGGTTCGGTCAGCGTCCGGGTCGGGCAGCATGTAGCGGTGGGGAGCCCGCTGGCGTTGTCGGGCAATACCGGCAACAGCAGCGGGCCGCATCTGCATTTTGTGGTGCAGCGCGTTACCGGGGCGGGGCTGGTCTCGATCCCATATGAGTTCAATCAGCCGGTCGGTGCATTGCCCAATTTTGCATTGGGCAATTGACGGTCAATCCAGCAACAGCACCTTGGCCAGTACGATCTTCGGCCCTTTCATCTTCTTGATGATGATGCGCAAGCCTTCAACCTCCAGCACTTCTTCCTCCTCGGGCACCCGCTTGAGGGTGTCATAGATCAGTCCGGCCAGGGTTTCGGCTTCGATGTGGTCCAGGTCCACGCCCAGCAGGCGCTCCACCTTGAACAGCGGCGTGTCGCCACGCACCAGCAGCTTGCCCGGCTGATAGGCCAGGATGCCGCGCTCGGCCTTGCGGTGTTCGTCCTGGATATCGCCCACCAGCACTTCCAGCACGTCTTCCATGGTGAGGTAGCCGATGATCTTGCCGTCGGCTTCTTCCACCAGGGCGAAGTGCGCGCCGCCTTTGCGGAACTGTTCCAGCAGCTGTGACAACGGCATGTGCCGCGACACACGCTCCAGCGGGCGGGTCAGCTCGGCCAGGTTGAACGACTCGGGGATGTGGTCCAGGGCCGCCAGTTCCAGCAGCAGGTCCTTGATGTGCAACAGGCCCACGAATTCGTTGCGTACCGCGTCATATACCGGGTAACGGCTGAACTTGTGGCGACGGAACAGCGCAAGGATTTCCTTGAGCGGCGCGTTGAAGTCCAGGGTCACCAGGTCTTCCCGGGAGTTGGCCCAGTCCACCACTTCCAGCTCGCCCATTTCCACGGCGGAGGCCAGTACGCGCATGCCCTGGTCGCTCGGGTCCTGGCCACGGCTGGAGTGCAGGATCAGCTTGAGTTCTTCGCGGCTGTAATGGTGTTCATGGTGCGGGCCAGGCTCGCCCTGGCCGGCAATGCGCAGGATGGCGTTGGCGCTGGCGTTGAGCAGGTAGATCGCCGGGTACATGGCCCAGTAGAACAGGTACAGCGGCACCGCCGTCCACAGCGACAGCAACTCGGGCTTGCGAATCGCCCAGGACTTGGGTGCCAGTTCGCCGACCACGATGTGCAGGTAGGAGATCACGAAGAACGCCGCAAAGAACGACACGCCCTTGATCACTTCCGGCGACTCGACGCCCACGGCGCCCAGCAGTGGCTCGAGGATGTGCGCGAAGGCCGGTTCACCGACCCAGCCCAGGCCCAGGGAGGCGAGGGTGATGCCCAGCTGGCACGCCGACAGGTAGGCGTCGAGCTGGCTGTGTACGGTGCGCAGGATCTGCCCGCGCCAGCCGTTCTTGTGGGCGATGGCCTCGACCCGGGTGGCGCGCAGTTTGACCATGGCGAACTCCGCCGCAACGAAGAAACCGTTGAGCAGTACCAGGATCAGAGCAAAAAGAATCATGCCGAAGTCGGCGAAGAGTGTCGCGAGGGTGATACCAGGGGAAGGGTCCATGATGGGGTTTTGCAGGTTCCGTATGTTCAGTAAGGGGTGGCAGGCGGGCCTGAAAGGCAGGCGCAAGTCGGCCAATGTAGCGGCTGACGGGGCGCTTGCCTAGTGCCCACTGCCGGGCGGGGCCTGGAATGCACTCTCTAAAACAACACCGGTCCACTGTGGGAGGGGGCTTGCCCCCGATGGCAGTATGTCAGGCAGCACATTCATATCTGACCCGCCGCCATCGGGGGCAAGCCCCCTCCCACATGTAGGCCCGTGGTGTATTTGGATTACTCGTCGTTGCCGAGGGCTCGCGAGCGCGCCACCTGAGCCGGCGGAAAATGGCAGGTAAACGTGCTGCCATGTCCCAGCACGCTGCTGATTTCCAGGCGTGCGCGGTGGCGCAGCAGCACGTGCTTGACGATCGCCAGGCCGAGCCCGGTGCCACCGGTGTTGGAATTGCGGCTGGAGTCGACACGGTAGAAGCGCTCGGTCAGGCGCGGCAGGTGCTTGGCGTCGATACCGATGCCGGAGTCCTGCACGCTCAAATGCGCACCTTGTTCGTCGGCCCACCAGCGGATGCGGATATTGCCTTTGTCCTGGGTGTACTTCACGGCGTTGAACACCAGGTTGGAAAACGCGCTGCGCAACTCGCCTTCGCTGCCCTTGAGCAGCACGGCCGGGTCGGCTTCCAGGCTGATCTGCTGCCCGCGTTGGCCGGAGAGGGCCTGGGCGTCGTTCTTGATGGTCTGCAACAGGCTTTGCACGGCCACCGGCTGGTTGTCCGACGGATAATCGGTGGCTTCCAGCTTGGCCAGCAACAGCAGGTCGTTGAGCAGGGTCTGCATGCGCGAGCCTTGCTGCTGCATTTGCTGCAGGGCCCGGCTCCAGCGTGGGTTGATCTCGTCGACGTTGTCCAGCAGCGTCTCCAGGTAGCCGCAGATCACCGTCAGCGGTGTACGCAACTCGTGGGAGACGTTGGCGACGAAGTCCTTGCGCATCTGCTCCAGCTGGTGGATGCGGGTGACATCGCGCACCAGCATCAGGTGTTCATTGTTGCCGTAGCGCGTCAGGTACAGCTGGATGCGTACGCGGTCATTGGTGGGCGAGGGGATTTCCAGGGCTTCTTCGTAGTTCTCCTGTTCGAAGTACTCCTTGAAGCGCGGGTGGCGCACCAGATTGGTCACTGGCTGGCCGCTGTCCTGGGGGGTCTTGAGGCCCAGCAGGGTCTCGGCGGCGCGGTTCCACCATTCCAGGTTGCCGTCGCTGTCGAGCATGATCACCGCGTCCTTGAGCGCGGCGGTGGACTCCTGCACCCGGTCGATCACCGCTTGCAGGCGGCCGCGCACACGCTGGTCGCGGCGTTGCAGGTGGTAGATGCTGTCGAACACCTCGCCCCACAGGCCGTAGCCATCGGGTGGTGCTTCATCGGGTTTATGCTGGCGTAGCCATTCGTGCAGGCGCAGCAGTTGCTTGAGGGTCCAGCCCAGGTACAGCGCGATGCCGACTGCCAGACTCCAGCCGTAATAGCCGCTGACCAGCCCAACCAGCAGGCAGCCGGTGATCAGCAAAAGCATGTGGCGGATCAGGGTGCCATGCCAGTTTTGGTTCACTTGAACATGCGTCCTTGTCAGCTGTTAAGTCAGGATCCGATTGGCTCAGCCCTTGGTAGAGAAGCGGTAACCAGTGCCGCGCACGGTTTGTACCAGATTCTCGTAGGCATCGCCCAAGGCTTTGCGCAGGCGACGGATATGCACGTCCACGGTGCGTTCTTCCACGTACACGTTGCCGCCCCACACTTGGTCCAGCAGTTGGCCACGGGTGTAGGCGCGCTCCTGGTGGGTCATGAAGAATTGCAGCAGGCGGTATTCGGTGGGGCCCATCTCGGCCGGTTTGCCGTCGATGGTCACGCGGTGGCTGATCGGGTCCAGCAGCAGGCCGCCGACTTCGATAGGCGCTTCGCCATCGGTAGGCCCGGCGCGGCGCAGTACGGCCTTCAGGCGCGCTACCAACTCCCGTGGGGAAAAAGGTTTGGTGATGTAGTCATCGGCACCGACTTCCAGGCCCTGGATCTTGTTGTCCTCTTCGCCCTTGGCGGTGAGCATGATGATCGGGATGTCCCCGGTCAGTTCGTCACGCTTGAGGCGGCGGGCCAGTTCGATGCCGGAGGTGCCGGGCAGCATCCAGTCCAGCAGGATCAGGTCCGGCTTGCGGTCGACGATAATGGCATGGGCCTGCTGGGAGTTCTCCGCCTCCAGGCAGTCATAGCCGGCCATTTCCAACGCAACGGCGATCATCTCGCGGATGGGCGCTTCGTCGTCAACAATCAGAATGCTCCTGCCAACCATGCTCGAAAATCCTCTTGTCATTTAACTGTCTTGCGCCGCATTAGATAACGGAATTATTGCAGTCGTGTGACAGTAATTTAGTCGCTCGGGCAATTCCCGCCTCTCTGGACTACGCTTTGAGTCCGAATCCTGACAACCACAAAAGGAAGGTTCCGATGACTTACAGCACGATTTCCTGGAAGGCCCTGCTGGTGACGGCTGCGTTGACGCTGCCGGGCCTGGCGTTTGCGGCGGAGCCGGCGATGACCAAAGACGGAATGCTGGTGGACCACAAGGGCATGACGCTCTACACCTTCGACAAGGACGCTGACGGCAAGTCCGTGTGCAAGGACCAGTGCGCGACCAATTGGCCGCCGTTGAAGGCAGAGTCCACTGACAAGTCGATGGGCAAATGGACCGTTATCACCCGCGATGACCAGACCAGCCAGTGGGCCTATGACGGTAAGCCCGTCTACACCTACAAGGATGACCACAAGGCCGGTGACAAGACCGGTGATGGCAAAGGCGGGGCGTGGCACGTGATCAAGCCTTGATCCGGCTTGTAGTCGTGGCGAGCGGGCTTGCCCCGCGTTGGGCTGCGAAGCAGCCCCAAACAACAACTCGGTTTCCCTGACGTAACGCGGCGGCTCCGGTAGGGGCCGCTTCGCGCCCCAGCGCGGGGCGAGCCCGCTCGCCACAGAAAGCGGGCTCACTACAACAAGCCTGTCATCGCCAAGTATTCAGCGAAACGCATAGTCCGCCACAATCCCGACAAATATCGCCAACCCCGCCCAGTGGTTGTGCAGGAACGCCTTGAAGCACTTCATGCGGTCCTTGTCCCGGGTGTACCAGAACTCCCAGGCAAAACAGCCCGCCGCGCCCAGCAGACCCAGGTGGAACCAGCCACCCAACTCGAATCGCACTCCCGCCAGCAACAGGCACACCAACGACAGCCCTTGCAGCGTAAGGATGATCACGCGATCCGCATCGCCAAATAGAATGGCGGTGGATTTCACGCCGATCTTCAAATCGTCATCCCGGTCGGTCATCGCGTAATACGTGTCGTAACCCACTGTCCACAGCAGGTTGGCGATATACAGCAGCCAGGCCGTAGCGGGAAGGTGACCCGTTTCGGCAGTGAACGCCATCGGCATGCCCCAGGAAAACGCCGCCCCCAGCACCACCTGCGGGTAATAGGTGTAGCGCTTCATGAACGGGTAGCTCGCCGCCAGGGCCAGGCCACCGAGGGACAGCAGGATGGTGGTGGTGTTGGTCAGCAGCACCAGCAGGAAACTGATGCCCATCAGCACGGCAAAAAACACCAGCGCCTCTTTGGAGCTGATCTTGCCGCTCACCAGCGGGCGTTGCTCGGTGCGCTTCACATGGCCGTCGACCTTGCGGTCGGCCCAGTCGTTGATCACACAGCCACCGGCGCGGGTCAGCACCACGCCGAGCACGAAGATCACGATATTGATTAAAGAAGGCGAGCCTTTGCCGGCGATCCACAGCGCCCATAGGGTCGGCCACAACAGCAGGTAGATGCCGATGGGCTTGTCCATACGGGTCAGTTGAATGAAATCCCAGGCCCTAGGGTTCAGGTGGTTCAGGGACTTGAGCAGACGTTGGTACATCAGCAATTCTCCGGATGGGCGTGCAGCGCGTGCCAGAAACTGGGCAAGAAGACTTCCGCGACCAGCACGCTCAGCGGCCCGCGATCAAAGCGTGAGCGGCGTGCCCACAGCCCGTCGACCTGATCGGCCGCTGGCAACCAGTGCCGAGGGTAATGGCACACTTCGATGGCCTGGCGGGTGAAGGCCTGGTCACAGAACAGCAGTTCGCCCAGGGACCGGCTGCCCAACTCATCCATATGCAGGCCGTCGCCCTGCAGAGCGCCGCGTGCGGCCACACTGCGTGCGAACACCCACGGCTGACCATGCCCACGCAGATACACCTCGCGCACCCAACCGATACTGGCCGGCGCCAGCGCCAGGGCGGCACATTCGTCATCGCGTAGCGGTTGCCAGCCTTCGAACAGTGGCGTGACGCTGAAACCGTCGTTGGACAGCCACGTCAACCGCCGCGTCAGCGAGTCTTCGTTGAACAGCCAATTGAGGGTCAAGGACGTGGGTACAGGGGCCAGGAGGCTCTGGGTCAACCATTGGCAAGCATCGGGAGGGTCGATTGAGTGCGGCACGGTGAGTCAGTATCGGCAGCAAAAGAGGCCGCGAGCTTACCATGGCGTCCAACGTTTTTGCCGGAGGCAACCGGCTGTTTGCGTCGATCATGCTTGCATCTGCCGGCCACCATCAGTACAAAACGCCCTGAGCCGTACGGCAATGCGGGTCTATCGACCGTCGGCCAAGAAGCCTGGACTCCTGAGGAACAAGTAATGAAGAAGTGGCAATGTGTCGTCTGTGGCCTGATCTACGACGAAAAGGACGGCTGGCCGGATGACGGAATTCTGCCTGGCACCCGTTGGGAAGACGTCCCGGAAGACTGGCTGTGCCCGGACTGCGGCGTGGGCAAAATGGATTTCGAAATGATCGAAATCGGTTGATTCTCGATTTTCAGAAAAGTATTACAAGGAGAAAGGAATGAACGCACCTGTCGTGATCATCGGCACCGGATTGGCCGGTTACAACCTGGCCCGTGAGTTTCGCAAGCTCGACAGCGAAACCCCATTGCTGCTGATCACTGCGGATGACGGGCGCTCCTACTCCAAGCCCATGCTTTCCACCGGGTTTGGCAAGAACAAGGAAGCCGATGGCCTGAGCATGGCTGAACCGGGCGCCATGGCCGAGCAACTCAAGGCCGAAGTGCGCACTCACACCCGCGTCAGCGGCATCGACCCCGGGCACAAGCGCCTGTGGATCGGCGAGGAGGCGGTGGCCTACCGCGACCTGATCCTGGCCTGGGGCGCAGAAACCGTGCGTGTGCCGGTTGAAGGCGATGCGGCTGACCTGATTTTCCCGATCAACGACCTCGAAGACTACGCGCGCTTTCGTGCCGCCGCTGCCGGCAAGCGCCGTGTGCTGCTGCTCGGCGCCGGCCTGATCGGCTGCGAGTTCGCCAATGACCTGATCCTGGGCGGTTATGAAATCGACCTGGTGGCACCGTGCGAGCAAGTCATGCCGACCCTGTTGCACCCGGCCGCCGCCGCCGCGGTACAGGCCGGCCTCGAAGGCCTCGGCGCGCGTTTCCACCTGGGCCCGGTGCTCAATCGCCTGCAGCGCACCGCTGATGGCCTGGAAGCTCACCTGTCGGACGGTGAAGTGATCGCCTGCGACCTGGTGGTCTCGGCCATCGGCCTGCGCCCACGCGTCGACCTGGCCGCCGCCGCCGGCCTGCAGACCAATCGCGGGATCATGGTGGACCGCCACCTCAAGACCTCCCACGCCAATATCTACGCCCTGGGCGACTGCGCCGAGGTCGACGGACTGAACCTGCTGTACGTGATGCCGCTGATGAGCTGCGCCCGTGCGTTGGCCCAGACCCTGGCCGGCAACGCCACCGCCGTCAGCTACGGCCCGATGCCAGTGACCGTGAAAACCCCGATCTGCCCGCTGGTGGTTTCGCCACCGCCTCGGGGCACCGAAGGCGTCTGGAGTGTCGAAGGCGAGGGCGCCGACATCAAGGCCCTGTGCCGTGACGCCAGCGGTCGCCTGCTGGGTTACGCACTGACTGGCAGCGCCGTGATGGAAAAACTCGCCCTCAACAAAGAACTTCCGCCGTTGCTGGCGTAAATACCGGTCGTTCTGTCGGAATAAGCACGTTTTTCCCTCCAGAAAGGTCGCCGCTAGACTGGCGGAGCGTGCGAGGGCATGCCATCCTCACTCCCGTCTGCCGCAGAGTAGAGCCTGCGGCGCTTTGGGCGCTGCTCCAGAAGAGAGCAGCACGGACATAACAACAAAAAACCGTCAAAGAGGCTTCACTTATGCGTAAACCAGAACTCGCAGCCGCCATCGCTGAAAAAGCCGATCTCACTAAAGAACAGGCCAACCGCGTCCTCAACGCCGTTCTCGAAGAAATCACCGGCGCCCTGCACCGCAAGGACAGCGTCACCCTGGTTGGCTTCGGCACCTTCCTGCAACGCCACCGTGGCGCTCGCACTGGCAAAAACCCTCAAACCGGTGAGCCGGTGAAGATCAAGGCGAGCAACACCGTTGCGTTCAAGCCGGGCAAGTCGCTGAAAGACACTGTCAACGCGTAATAGCGTTACCGTCTCGAAGGGGGCGGGGTGGTAGGAGAGATGGGCACGCCGACTGGATCGGGTGCCCATTTTTTGTGGGGTATTGATACGTATGCCAATTCAAGCCAGTTCGTCTAATCGCGTTTTAGAGCGTCGACTTGCTCTTCCACTGCCTTGACGACATCAGCGCCACCTTCCCCGATATCAACAAATTCCCACTCCTCACTGGGCGGGTCAATCATCTTGGCCAGTGTTGAAATAGCGTGCACGATCAAAGGCTTCAACTGTACTGTGCTGTTTAAGAATCCTGGAGAAGTGAAATAAATCGTGCGGTGAATTCTGCGCCTTCATATTCTTCCAGATTGTCAGTGTTGAAAACTGCACCTCGTTGAGTTGTGAGTTTTAACAGTCGTCGCTTTAATATTTTGTTGATCTGGCTTTCAGGTTCCGCAGAGATCACTGTGAGTGCTTTTTTTGCGCGGGCTGCCACATCCTTAAAGAAAACGTGTTTGGCCTCGGCGGGGGGTATGATGTTTTCCAGGTTGCAGTTTTCAAAGGTTACATAGTCAAGTTTGCAAAGTTCAAAGTCGACAGAAATTGGGGTGTGGGGCTGATCTGATATAAAACGGACTTCCTGGAGTTTTCCAATGAATTTAATGTTGGTTATATTTTTTGCGTTAAACGAGTTATCAATGATTTTGCACTGAGAAAAGGTGCAGCTGACAAAGGTGCAATCCTTCAAGGATGCTTCACGGAAGTTGCATTTCACAAACGTGCAGTTTTCGAATTTGCTATTGCTGAAGCCGGATGCCTGAAAATCCGCATTCTTGAACGAGCAACGGGTCAAGGATGTTTTATTGAAGAATCGCGAGCCGGAAAAGTCAGCTTTCTCAAAGTCGCAATTTTCCAAAACACATTGGTCAAAAATCGGATCGCAGAGGTTCGCGTTTTTCAGTTTGCAACCACTGATGAGCTCGTTTTCAAAGCGCGTTTTTTTAGGCAAAACAAGTCCGTCCTGCTCAACGCCGGACAGTACCTTTGATGGAATTTTTTCACTCACCATAATATTCCTTCATAACCATTGCCCCAGTCCCCGTAACGCCGCTGATGCGTGCCCCTTTTCCAATCAGCCTTCGTCGTGAGATCCCACCAGGTTTTAGTTTTAGTTTCATACACATCGGGTAGGCGTTGCCCTGATTTGGATACCTCCAAATGCCCCAGTGACGGGTCATTTTTTACTCTGTTTTTGAAGTCTGCATCTATTCTCTGCCCTACATACCGGCGATAGCGTGATCGTGCTTGTCCGAGATCACCTCTGTCATAGGCTCGTTTTACTGCTGCTCTCTGTTTCGGGGTCAACGACCGTTGAGGGTTACTGTAAACAGCCTTTCTAGCGGCATTGGCGTGTGCCTGAAGCTTGGCTGTTGTTGAACCGCAAGGTGCCCATCCCAACGGATCGATCCATCCGGAAGGATTAGGAGAATACTGATAAAGGTTAAAACCTCCTGCCAGCCCAACAGGGTCCGGCGTTGTAAAGCGCCCTATATCCGGATCATAAAACCGAAATGTATTGAAATGCAGCCCCGTCTCCCGGTCCAGGTACTGTCCCTGGAATCGTAGGTTCTGCTCTTCAATGTAGTAAGGCTCGCGCACTTCCTCGGAGGTATTGCCCCACACTTGGTAACTGGCCTGCCAGAGGGGGTGTCCATCGGCCTCGGTAAGCTGCTCAGGGAGGCCGTTCAGATCATTGTGGTAATAGCGAATTTTTTCAAGCGACCCGGTACCGTCTATTCGGGCCAGAGGCTCGTAGCTTTCCCCTTCATACACATAAAGGCTCGTCTGGCTGTGCTTATGCTCTTGCAACAGGCGTAAACCATCCCAGGTGAAACGTGTCTGACCCAGCGGATAGCCATCGTCGTCATATTCGTTTTTTTCGACGCGTCGACCCAGTGGGTCATAGGTCATCCTGACCACGCTGCCGCTCTCATTTCGCACTTCAACCAGCCGACTTTCCGCGTCATAGGCAAAGCGCTGAAAACCACGCATGCCGCTGCGTTTTTCGATCATACGGCCCATGGCATCGTATCGATAACGCTTGTCCTGATAGGTGAGCAGCCGGTTATGTCGTACAAGTCCCCCTTGATGCCCGCTATCCAGCAGGTTGGCTGCGGCGTCATAGGCGTAGGTTTCGCTCTTTCCGACGTGGTGGCAGACAAGAACGCGGTCGGTGCTGTCGTAACCCAAGTGCTCTTGGCGATCGTGAATACGGCCGATGCGACGACGCCCGATCAGGTTATCGCTGGAATCGTAGCTGTAGCCAGTCTCGACCAACGGCGGCAACTGCCACGGTTGGTCAATACTGCGGCGCTGCCGTGAGCGAATCCTGCCACTGCGGTCGTATGTGGTACTTGTCTTGAGTTGGCCTTGAGTGCGCTGTACTTCGCGGTGCAAACGATCACGCTCGAAGTCGCTGATGACCTTTCCGTCGAGATTTAACTGATGCAGGTGGCCGCTGCCGTAGTAGAGTCGGTTCAGCCATCGACCGTCGGGCAACCGGGTCTGAATCAGGTTCCCCAATTCGTCGTAGCAATGCTGTAGGGAGCCCGCTGTACTTTGCTCCTGCAGCAGTTGCCCAAGCGCATCGTAGCTGAAGTCCAGTCGATGCTGTCGACCGTCAGGCGCGGTGGACGTGACGCTGACCAGTTGATCGTTCAGATCATGTTCGTAAACGGTGATGCCGTCTGCGGTGACTTTACTGACCAGGCGTCCGATTGGGTCTCGTTGAAACTGGTGTGAGAACGGCGCTACCGGTTCGCCTTCCGTCCCCGGCAGATAGTCCACGGCGACGACATCATCCAGCGGATCATAGGTGTAGCAGCGCCGACTCTGGTCGAGGTCTTGCTGTTGCACCATGCGGTCGGCCGCATCCCACTCGAAGCGGTAGCTTTCGCCGTTCTCATTGGTCAGCTTGCGCAGTCGCCCGTAGGCGTCGTGATCAAACATGACCGTGCGGTTATGCGCATCCCAGCGTTGCTTGACCAGGCCGCGTGTGTCATAGGCGTAGCGCGTGGTGCTACCGGCGGGATCGACATGGGCCGTCAGATAACCGCTGGCGCTGCGCTGGAACTGTTCCACACGGCCATCCGGGAGTTGGCTCTCCAAGAGCAGCCCTCGAGGGCCGTACCGGTAGCGCACCGACTCGCCTTCTGCATTGGTTTGCACCACCAGATTGCCAAAGGCGTCGTACTGATAACGGGTGGGATAACCCGAGCAATCCACCGCTTCGACCAGTTGGCTCCACTCGTTCCAATGCAGCACTTTGGTTTTTTCCGTGGCATCGATGATGCGCACCGGCTGACCGAAACCGTCATAGACATAGCGAGTACGGTTGCCCAGTGGGTCGATTTCTTCGATGCAGTTGCCTCGCTGGTCGTAGCGATAATGCCAACTGTTGCCCGCCGGATCAGTTTCCACTTGGGGCAATGCCCAGTGCGCCAGCCACTGCGTGCTACTGGTCCTGGCCAATGGATCGATCACCGTGCTCAGGTTGCCGGACGCGTCATAGTTGAAGCGCCACTGGCCGTTTTGCGGGTCAATCGCACCGAGCAACTGGCGATCTTCGTTCCACTCGAACTGCCACGTATGGCCCAGGTTATCGACGTAGCGAGTGATCTGGTACTGCGGGTTCCAATGCCGTGTGCTGACGCGCATCAGGCCGTCGGTCACACGGGTAATACCAGCGTAGAGATCGTAGTCGAAGGTGTACTCATCGCCAGCGTCTGTCCAGTGGCGGCTCACGCGCCACTCCTCGCCGTGCGGCCCGGGCACTGCACCCCATTGGTAGAAGCAGCGCAGGCCAACGGGCAATTGGTGTTCGACCATTCGCCGGCAATTGTCATAAGCAAAGCGTCGAAGGGTCGTACCTTGCCCGTCCAAGACTTCAGCCAGGTCGCCGTGACTGTCATAGCGGTAACTGACGAGCACATCGCTGCGCGCTTCGAAATGTTGCTGGTGCAGGTAACGTCGTTCGATTTCGCTCACGCGCCGTGGGTGTTCGGCCGAGTAGCTCAGCTCTACGTGCATCAAGTCATGGGTGTCGCGTAGGCGATACAGCCGCCCCTGAGTGTCGTAGTCGAGAAAGATCCGCCCTTCATTGCGATCACCCAGCAGATGCAGGCGCATCCGCGAACTGTTTAGCGGGTCGGCTTCGAACAGTCGATACAGGCCGTCGATACTCTCGATCAATATTGCGCCGTCACCGCTGCGCCTGACCGCAAGGCCTTCGCCCGGATCGAAGGCTCCACCGGACAAGGGGATATAACCGATCTCCAGGCGGCGCCCCTGCTCATCGATGTAGAACAGGTTATCGTCTGCCTCTATCTCGATCGACACCTCATACGCAACGCTCCAGCTGGCGCCAAAGAGGCCATCCCGGCGTGTGTCGAGGCTGCTGTAGAAACGCTGCCAATCTATCGGGAGCAAGCCCGGGAGGATGAAGTCGAGTTCCTCGTCCCCGCCCAGGATCTTGGCCCCGGTCGCGCTGTGAACCGGATTGGGCGAGCCATTTGTGGCGCTCTTGAGCGCAGAGGTGATCTTGCTGGTTGCGTAAGAGACGGCACCTCCTACCAACAAACCTCCGACCAGGCACGGCAGCTTGCTCCAGAAACACTTCAGGTTGCCTCGCAACGCCATCACCACAGCAATCGCCAGGCCTACGCCGGGCGTTTTTCCGCTGCGAATTTCCTGCACCACGATGGTCTCACCACCGATGCGCACATCCGGCGAGATCAGACCCTGGGCTGTCCCTACCTTGGCGTCACAGGTGCTGCGATCGCCGCTTCGCGCTGCAGGTTGCCCATTGATGAACACTGAGCTTGAGCCCTCTGCAATGAATTGCAAGGGCATCGGCGGGTGCTTGTTGCACGCAACGGTGTCCAGTCGGCAAGGCTCGGTGCCGGGAGCGGGTGAGGCGACGGTCGGTCGCCACAGTTGAGAGAAAAACTCCCCGGCCATGTCCAGAAAGCTCGGTTCTGGTGGCTCACTGGGGGCCACCGGCACAGCGGTCATCTTGCCAGCCGCTCGTGCAGCCTTTTTCCCGTTGATGAAAACGTTGTCTGAACCACTGGTAATGAAGGCGTCGATCACCGGTGGAAACACCCAATTGGCAGCTGACTCGCACCAACTGGATATTTTCAGATCGGCCCCTGTAAGCCCCGCGGTGATCCCGACGACCGCACCCACGACCAAAACCAATGCAACGCCACCGGTGGCGATGGTTGCGCCGGTTGTTATAGCAACCGCCGCCGCGACCGCGAGGCAGCCCACGTAGGTGATTGCCGCATAGGCGGCCACTTCCAGTACACCGCCGAGAATATCGGCCATCACCGAGGTGTGCAGCAGTGCGTCGCCTTCGCGGGCGGCCCAGAGGTCTTCACTCATTGCTCAGTTTCGACTCAGGGCGTGGCGAGAAAGGTGAGGGTGTTTTTCAGTGTTGCCCAATGCGCTGCCTCGGCAGACCCCAAGGGCTGGGTCTTTACGTAGCTGAGGGCGATCAAGCGACGTGTGCCGGGTATCTGCATCGCCAACTGATACTGGTAAATGTTGTCGCTGCCTTTATTGAAACGGTTCTGCACCTCAAAGGCATCGATATCCTGCGCCGGCCCCACCTTGATAGCTTGCGCTGGCGAATAACGAAGGTCTTTGACTTGCTGTTCAAGCTTCTTAAGCTGGCCCTCGAAGTTGCTGTGCAAGGTCTCGCCCTCCGCCAGTGGGCTGCGACTGACCACCAGCGTGGTACCCAGGCTGGCGAACTTGAGAATATTGATTGAGGTGTCCTGCACCTCGGCATCTGGCAGGGTGAATTGGGCTTCGTTAATTACGTAATTCATGGTGGGGAAATCTCGTTATTGATCAGCGCCGGGCTTGCCGGAAAATTTTGATTCGACGGCGGACTTGATCGTGCTTTGCACACCTTGGGCGCCGGGCGATGTGCCCTTGTCGCTGCCCAGGTTGATGTCCAGTTTTCCTTTCGTCTGGATCTTGCTGCTGCCGCTGGAAAACAGATTGAACGAGCCACAGGTCAGGTTGATGTCTCCACCGGCCTTGAGCTCGATCACACTGTCGCCGCACACCAGGCGAATACTCTCGCCGGCCTCGATCGTGTAGTGCGTGGCGGCGCTGTCCGATTTGGCGCCGCCCACCAGTACGGTGTCGTTGCTGCGCACGACACGCAGGCGGTTGTTGCCAATCGTCACCGTCTCGTTATGCCCGATGCTCTTGTTGCGGTCATGCCCCACCGAATGGCTCTCATCCACCTCGACCACGATGTCCTGGTTGCGCTCGGCATGGATATACAGCTGCTCCAGCCCCTTCTTGTCCTCCATGCGGATTTCATTGAAGTTGGCCGGCGTGCCGCCCTTGCTCGAGCGGCTTTTCATGCCGCTCTGGGTGGCGTTTTCCGGCAGGTCGTAGGGCACGGTCTGCTCGGCGTTGTAGACCCTTCCGGTGATGATCGGCCGGTCCGGGTCACCCTCTAGAAAGCTTACAATCACTTCCTGGCCGATCCGTGGGATCTGCATCGAGCCCCAGTTCTTGCCGGCCCAGGATTGCGACACGCGAATCCAGCACGAGCTGTTCTCGTTGGATTGGTCGTGACGGTCCCAGTAGAAGTGCACCTTGACGCGGCCGTACTGGTCGGTCCAGATTTCCTCGCCCTTGGGGCCGACCACCAGCGCGGTCTGCGGGCCTTTGACGATAGGGCGGTGGGTGATGGCCAGCGGGCGGAAACTCTGTTGGGCGTCAATGCAGGTCAGGCTGCTTTCGAACTGTGCCGAGCCCGAGCCGCCGCCGCTCTCCAGGCTTTCCTGGACGATGTAGTAGCGGCAGCCGATGATCAGGTATTCACGGTTCTGGTCCTGGCGACTGAAGCCGGTGAGGCTGAACAAATGCCCCGAACCCAAACCCCGCGCATTGCCGCTGAATTCGATCTGCTCATGCAGGGTCTGCAGGGCTTCGATGCGGGTGCGTGCGTAGTGTTCGCCGTCCTCGCTTTGCACGTAGGTGCCGGGGTAGTCGTACAGCGGGTAGTCGCCGGCGGTGTGCGGGCGTGGCATGGCCGAGCGCACATCGATGCTGGCGCTGGGGCGCTGGAAGTCGTAGTCGTTGAGCTCCAGCGAACCGGGCTGCACCTCCTGCGCCAGGTGCCAGTTGTGCATGTGGTCGCGTTCGCGCTGCTGCTCGTCCTTGGGGTAATACGGGACCGACGCGTAGCCTGGCACCGTGGTGTGGGCGCCGTAGGCGTCGGCCAGCACCAGCACATGGCGGTCCTGTTCGTGGCGGAAGAAATAGTAGATGCCTTCCTGTTCCATCAAGCGGCTGACGAAATCGAAGCTGGTCTCGCGGTACTGCACGCAATATTCCCACTCGCGGTACGGCCGGCTCAGGGCGTCTTCGAAATCGGAAAAACCCAGGTCGCGGAACACCTGCTTGATGATCTGCGGGATGCTCAGGTTCTGGAAAATCCGGCAATCGGAGGTGCGGCTGAGCAACCACAGCCAAGGGCGCAGCGTCACCTGGTAACTGGCGAACTGGCCCTGGTCGATGTTCTGGCTGCACCGTGCGACGATGCCGTGGAAGTGCCGTTCACCGCCGTCCGCCAACTGCAGGCCCACGCTCATGGGTTTGCCGAGCAATTGGTTGAGGTCGATGTTGGCATCCAGGGACGTCAGTTGCAGCTCGTAGTTGAACAGCCGCCCCAGCTCTTCGCCGCCGCCCATTTCATTGAGCAGCAGTACATCCGGCCCGAGGGGGCTGGTGATTTTGGCCAGGCGTGAGGCTTGGTTGAATAGCATCGAAATACCCTAATAACTGAAGGAACCCAATCCAATGTGGGAGGGAGCTTGCTCCCGATAGCAGTGTGTCAGTGGATGCATCAGGTGACTGATTCACCGCCATCGGGGGCAAGCCCCCTCCCACATGTTGAGCAGTATTCCGTCAGGTCAATCGTTGAACTGGTAGTGCAATTCATTATCCCGACTGCTGATCTGTACCCCCGCCAACGCCTTGCCCTCCAGCATGCGCGTGAGAAATTCACGGCTCATGTCCGGCAGCAGGCTGTTGGTCAGGATGGTGTCGATCATGCGCCCGCCGCTTTCGGTTTCGGTGCAACGCGAGACGATCAAATCGACCACCGCGTCGTCGTAGTCGAAGGCCACTTTGTGAGTGCTCTCCACACGCTTCTTGATGCGGTTCAGTTGCAGGCGGGTGATCGCCTTGAGCATCTCGTCGCTGAGCGGGTAGTACGGAATGGTCACCAGACGGCCGAGCAGAGCCGGCGGGAAAATCTCCAGCAGCGGCTGGCGCAGGGCCTTGGCGATGTCTTCCGGCTCCGGGATGTTCGCCGGGTCTTTGCACACCTGGGAAATCAGCTCGGTGCCGGCGTTGGTGGTCAGCAGGATCAGGGTGTTCTTGAAGTCGATCACCCGGCCTTCGCCGTCCTCCATCACGCCCTTGTCGAACACCTGGAAGAAGATCTCATGCACGTCCGGGTGGGCTTTTTCCACCTCGTCCAGCAGCACCACGCTGTAGGGCTTGCGCCGCACCGCTTCGGTCAGCACGCCGCCTTCGCCGTAGCCGATATAGCCTGGAGGCGCACCCTTGAGGGTCGACACCGTGTGGGCTTCCTGGAATTCGCTCATGTTGATGGTGATGACATTCTGTTCGCCGCCGTACATGGCTTCGGCCAGGGCCAGGGCGGTTTCGGTCTTGCCCACGCCCGAGGTGCCCGCCAGCATGAACACGCCAATCGGCTTGCTCGGGTTGTCGAGGCCGGCGCGGGAGGTCTGGATGCGCTTGGCGATCATCTGCAGGGCGTGGTCCTGGCCGATGATGCGTTTTTTCAGGTGCTGGTCGAGGTTGAGCACCGTCTCCAACTCATTGCGCGCCATGCGGCCGACCGGAATGCCGGTCCAGTCAGCGACCACCGAGGCCACGGCCTGGTAATCCACGGTGGGCAGGATCAGCGGGGTTTCGCCTTGCAGGGCGGTGAGGCGCTGTTGCAGGTCGACCAGTTGGGCGCGCAGTTCATCGTTGCCACTGTCCACGACGCCCGCCTTTTCACGCAGCGTTGCACGGGTGGCTAGCAACTCGTCCACCAAGGTTTTCTCTTCAGCCCAGCGGCTTTCCAAGGTCGCCAGACGCTCACGCTCAGCGCTCAACAGCGCCTCGGTGTTGGTTTGGCGCGCACCAATCGCAATGCCGATGGCATGCTCACGGGCGATGATCTGCAACTCGGTTTCCAACGCTTCGATACGACGACGGCTGTCGTCCACTTCCGCCGGCACCGCGTGCAGGCTGATGGCGACGCGGGCGCAGGCGGTGTCCAGCAGGCTCACGGATTTGTCCGGCAACTGGCGCGCCGGGATGTAGCGGTGGGACAGCTTCACCGACGCTTCCAGCGCTTCATCGAGGATCTGCACCTGGTGGTGTTTCTCCATGGTCGAGGCCACGCCGCGCATCATCAGCAGCGCCTTGTCTTCCGACGGTTCGGCGACCTGCACGACCTGGAAGCGGCGAGTCAGGGCCGGGTCTTTCTCGATGTGTTTCTTGTACTCGGCCCAGGTGGTGGCGGCCACGGTGCGCAAGGTGCCACGGGCCAGGGCCGGCTTGAGCAGGTTGGCGGCATCACCTGTTCCGGCGGCGCCACCGGCACCCACCAGCGTGTGCGCTTCGTCGATAAACAGGATGATCGGCTTCGGCGAGGCCTGGACGTCTTCGATAACCTGGCGCAGGCGCTGTTCGAACTCGCCTTTCATACTGGCGCCGGCTTGCAGCAGGCCCACATCGAGGCTGCGCAGCTCTACGTCTTTCAGCGCGGGCGGCACGTCCCCGGCGACGATGCGCAGGGCGAAGCCTTCGACCACGGCGGTCTTGCCCACCCCGGCTTCACCGGTGAGGATCGGGTTGTTCTGGCGGCGGCGCATAAGGATGTCGACCAGTTGGCGGATCTCTTCATCGCGGCCAACAATCGGATCGAGCTTGCCGCTGCGCGCCTGTTCGGTCAGGTCGACAGTGAAGCGCTTGAGCGCTTCCTGCTTGCCCATCGCACTCGGCGCCATCGCGCCGCTGGCTTCGCCCGGCACGGCGCCGGCGTTGAAACCGTCGCTGGCGCTGAGCGCGTTTTCCGGCGAGTCGCCCACGTATTCATCAAAGCGTTCGCTCAGGGCCTCGGCCTTGATCTTGTCGAATTCGGCGGACAAACCCAGCAGCGCGTGACGCAGGCTCGGCGTCTTGAGAATGCCCAGCACCAGGTAACCGGTGCGCACCTGGCTTTCGCCGAACATCAGGCTGCCGTAGACCCAGCCGCGCTCGACGGCTTCTTCCACATGGGACGACAGGTCGGTGATCGACGTCGAGCCACGCGGCAGGCGGTCCAGCGCTTCGGTAAGGTCACGGGCCAGGCGTGCCGGCTCGACGTTGAACTGGCGGATGATGCGGTGCAGGTCCGAGTCCTGCAGTTGCAGCAACTGGTGAAACCAGTGGGCCAGTTCCACATACGGGTTGCCCCGCAGTTTGCAGAACACGGTGGCGGCTTCGATGGCCTTGTAGGCCACGCTGTTGAGTTTGCCGAACAGTGCGGCGCGACTGATTTCACCCATGCTCTGGATTCCTTGAGGTGGTGGCGTGGTCGGCGTAGTGCCGGGCCAGGATTAGGTCGTTGGCGTCATGCTCGGGTTTACCGAGCCAGGTGTTGAAGCCCAGGCGGAACTGGCCGTTGAGTTGCAGCGCCGGGACTTCGGGTTGTTGCAAAACCAGGTTCAGGTCCCAGTCCAGTTCATGGCCCAGGTACTCGGCCACCCACGCCACCAGTTCGTTGAATGGCTGGTGGCCGGGCAGCATGCCCATGTAGTCATCCAGCGTGAGCGGGCCCAGGCGGATACGGAATTTGTGCTGGCGGTCCCACACGAAGCTGCCCAGGCAAAAGTCCACGCCCAGGCGGTTGGCGCTCACACTCACGCGGCTGCGTTCGGGCAGTTCCAACCATTGGCCTACGTACTCTTCGATCTCTACCGGCAGGCCGAAATACTCGCTGAGAATCGCCTTCAGGCCGTCCGGGTAGCGGGTTTGCGCCGACAGGTGGCCGCTGTAGTGCAGCTTGGCGGTATCCGGGATCAGCCCCTGATTCAGCAGGCTCGGCATGCCCCGGCCGCTCAGCGCGGCGAGGCGTGCCGACCAGTAGTCATCGTCCGGGCGGTCGTGGCTGACGGTCGGCCGCGCCTCGGCCCAGGCCCGGTAAAACAGGCTGAGCAGGCGATGGTGGAACACATCCAGGAACTGCTTGCTGGTGCTGTCGGCGTTGTTGCGCTGACGCTCGCGCACGTACTCGGTGATGTGCAGCGGCAGCGGGCCGTTGGGGCCGCCAAGACCGAAGAAGAACTGCTCCAGGCGCGCCGGCTTGCCGTCGCCGCCGGGGTCGACCGAGGCCAGCGTGGCCGGGGCGAAGGTGCAATCGGCCTGTTGCCCCAGGCGCAGCGGGTCATCCGCCAGGCGCAGGGAATGGCCCAGGCGCGGCAGCTCCGGCGATTCGCACTCGATACGGCGCAGCGCCTGGAAGAAATCGTATTCCCAGGGCTCCTGGTGCATCGCATCCAGGGTACTCACAGGGTCGGACGACGTCCGGGCTTGGCTTTCCATCGCATGATCTCGCCGCGTTCGGTGGTACGGATCACCGTCTCGGTAAAACTGTTGATCGACACGTAGCGTGCCAGGAAGCGTTCCAATACCGCACCGAGCAGGAACACGCCGGTGCCGCGAAACGCGTTTTCATCGAATTCCAGGGTGATCTCCAGGCCCCGGCCAAACACGATCGGGCCGGGCATCGGCAGGCGTCGGGTCACGGCTTTGCTGCTGACCTCGCGCAGGCCTTCGATCTGCAATTGCAGCGCGGCGTCGTTGCTGTCGCCGTACAGGCGCAGCAGTTCGCGCAAGGCGCCGGCGCCCTGGCCCTGTTCGCTCAGGGACAAATAGTTGAGCGAGAGCTGGCTGATCAGGCGCCAGGCCTTGGCGTCATGGGCGTGGCTGGGGCGCGGGCGGCTGGGGCCTGCCACGCAGCGCACCGACAATACCGGCGCGCTGTCGGCCAGGGTGAAGTCGGTCTTGCCGTTGCCCACGCTCATGAACAACGGCAGATCGCGGTTGGTGCACAGCGCGGTCACGCCGAGCTGGCGCAGATCGTGGCGGTACGGCGACTGCCGGCTGTCCACCAGGCTGACAAAGGTTTCGCTACCCACATAGGTGGAGCGCGGCCCGTTGCGGCGCTGGTCGCTGGACAGTACGCGCGGCTCGCGACGCACGGTGTAGTACGCCTGGTCGCGGCCATAGCGCGACGGGTCACGCACCGCGTAGAACGGCAAAAACGGCTGCTCCGGCCCGGTGCCGTGGCCGGTGATGCCGCTCAGGGAGTGAATCTCGAAATCCATCGGCCGTGTGCGATCGGCGATCACATGGTGTTCATTGACCCGGTCGGACAAGTGGATACGGTCCACGCGTTTGGGGAACAGGTTGATCGCCGGGGTGCAGAACGGCAGGAACTGCGCTGCGCCGACGCTGCCTTCCAGGCTCGGTTCGTGGCGGTCGAACAGCACGATCAGTTCCAGCTCCTGGCCGTCGCAACGCTTGACCGCACGGCTCAGCTCGGCAAATTCGACGAACAGGAAGCGGTGGGGCAGGGCGAAGTATTCCTGCAGCAGGCGATAGCCCTGGAAGGCGCGTGCGACGACCGGCATCGCGGCGTCGGCGTCGTCAAAACCACGGGAGCGCAACGCGTCTTGCGGCAGGCGCTCGACCCAATCGCCACCCGGCTTGCGTGCGAACACCGCGCAGGCGTTGCCCAGCAGTTGCTCGTAGAGGCGGAACGGTTGCTCGTCGGCGCCACTGAGGTACAGCGGCAGATTATCCAGGTCGAGGCTGTTGAACGGCAGCTCGGCGCCGGTGCGCAGGGTCAGGCGCAGACCGGCCTTGGCTTTCGGCTCACTGGCGGCCAAGCGACCCAATACGGCGGCAGGGTTGCCGAAGTACTCGGCGTTGCTCACCTGCAGCGGCCACAGCGTCACCGGGTGAGCGGTGCGGTACTCGCAGCAGGTCTGGGTTTCGCGGCCCAGGGCGGCGCGCAGGACGGTGTCGCGGGGCAGCGGGAAACCGCTGGCCAGCGAGCCTTCGTCCGGGTCGGTCTGCAACTGCACCACCGTCATCGACGGTGTCGGTGCCAGGTAGTGCGGGTAGGCGATTTCCAACAGGTTGTGGGTGAAGGTCGGGTACTCGGCGTCGAGCTTGAGCTGCACGCGGGCCGTGAGGTAGGCAAAGCCTTCGAGCAAGCGTTCGACGTACGGGTCGGCGCAGTCCATACCGGACAGGGTCAGCCGACTGGCGATCTTCGGGTATTCCTTGGCGAACTCCGCGGCGCTTTCGCGCACGTGGTGCAGTTCCTGGTTGTATAGCTCCAGCAGGCGCGGGTTCATGGGCGCCTCCGCTGGTCGGCATTGACCACGCGTACGTGGCCGGATTCCAGGTCGAGGTCGGTTTGCAGCAACAGGCGCAACGGCACCGGCTGGGCCCACAGGTCGCCTTCGATCTCGAAACTCAGGGCGTTGTGGTTCATTTCGCCATGGCCGACACGGGCTTTGACACGCAGGGTGTGGCGCAGGATGCGCGGCTCAAAGGTGGCGATGGCCTGGTAGATCAGGGCTTCCAGCGCCTTGATATCCACGCTGGAAACACTGTTGCCCGCCAGCGCCGGCAGGCCGTAATTGACCACCGAGGTGCCGGCTGGAGTGTGCAGTGTGGCATCGGCATCGAGCAACGACGTGGTGTTGAGCAGCCACGCCAGGTCACGCAGCACCGAGGCTTTCAATTGGGTCAGGGACAGCACGCGTTTGTCGGCGCTTTCCTTGGGATTGGTTGGATCGTCGTCCGTCAGCCGGTCCAACAGGGACGGTTGCAGACGGTCGCGGGAAGCGATTTCAGTTACCACCAAAGCAGCTCCACGGACGGGTTGCGAGAGGGACAAAAAACCAGGGGCCGTGGCATGGCGCCACGGCCACCAGGGCTATCAGCGCTTGGTGTTGGAACGGATGTTCCAGCCAAACTTGATCGCGCCGCCGTCTTTGGTGCCGTCGGCTTTCTGCGGCTGGTAGTCGACCATCACTTGGGCGAAGTTCAGGGTGACGTTCTCGGTCAGGCGGTCATCGGTGCCCGAACCGCCGGTGCTCAGCGAGGTCACCAGCACTTCTTCCAGGTTGATCACCATGTACTCGACCTGGCTTTCGCCACCGGCCTTGCGCACGGTCAGCTTGACCTTGTCGATGTGCTTGCCGCTGGCGCAGTGCATCATCAGGTTCGGCGAAGCCTTGTCGACGTACTTGGTCAGCGACAGGTCCTGGATGTTCACCTTGCCCGCGCCGCCACCGCCGCCCACGTGCATGTTGCCGGACTGGGCCATGCCCCAGCTCCAGTTCAGCACGTCGATTTCGTCCTTGTGGGCCTTGTCCATGGACTCGCCCTTGATGTCGCCGATCTTGATGAAAATATCAACAGCCATGTTTTCTCCCTGTGTGGCGTGGGCCACTGAATTTGATTAACTCCAAATGGGCAGTGCTTTTGTGTGGGAGGGGGCTTGCCCCCGATGCAGGCACCTCGGTGTGTCAGTTACACCCCGGTGATGCCATCGGGGGCAAGCCCCCTACCACAGAAGAGCTAGCTCATCGGTGGTTTACGCGCTTTTCGCCGAAGGCAGCTTGGATACCAGGCGCAGCGACACCGTCAGACCTTCGAGCTGGTAGTGCGGGCGCAGGTAGAACTTGGAGTTGTAGTACCCAGGGTTGCCTTCGACTTCTTCCACGATCACTTCGGCGGCAGCCAATGGGTGCTGGGCCTTGGTGGTTTCGGTGGAGTGCGCCGGGTCACCGTCCACGTAGTTGAGGATCCAGTCCTGCAACCAGCGCTGCATCTCGTCCTTCTCTTTGAAGGAACCGATCTTGTCGCGCACGATGCACTTCAAGTAGTGAGCGAAACGGCAGGTGGCGAACAGGTACGGCAGGCGCGCGGCCAGGTTGGCGTTGGCGGTGGCGTCCGGGTCATCGTACTCGGCCGGTTTCTGCAACGACTGCGCGCCAATGAACGCGGCGAAGTCGGTGTTTTTCTTGTGCAGCAGCGGCATGAAACCGTTTTTCGCCAGTTCCGCTTCACGGCGGTCGCTGATGGCGATTTCGGTCGGGCACTTCATGTCCACGCCACCGTCATCGGTCGGGAACGTGTGGGCCGGCAGGTTTTCCACTTCACCGCCAGACTCGATGCCACGGATGCGCGAGCACCAGCCGTAGTGCTTGAACGAACGGTTGATGTTCACCGCCATCGCGTACGCGGCGTTGGCCCAGGTGTACTTGGAGCTGTCGGCACCGTCGGTGTTTTCTTCGAAGGCGAAGGCTTCCACCGGGTCGGTCTTGGCGCCGTACGGCAGGCGCGCCAGGAAGCGCGGCATGGTCAGGCCGATGTAGCGCGAGTCTTCCGATTCACGCAGCGAACGCCAGCCGGCGTATTCCGGAGTGGTGAAGATCTTGGTCAGGTCGCGTGGGTTCGACAGCTCTTGCCACGAGCCCATGCCCATCACGGTCGGCGAAGCGGCAGCGATGAACGGGGAGTGCATGGCGGCGCAGACTTTCGACAGTTCGCCCAGCAGTTCCACGTCGGGTGGCGACTGGTCGAAGTAGTAGTCGCCCACCAGGCAGCCGTAGGGTTCGCCGCCGAACTGGCCGTATTCTTCTTCGTACATCTTCTTGAAGATCGGGCTCTGGTCCCACGCGGTGCCCTTGAATTTCTTCAGGGTCTTGTGCAGGTCCGGCTTGGAGATGTTGAGCACACGGATCTTGAGCTGCTCATCGCTCTCGGTGTTGTTGACCAGGTAGTGCAGGCCACGCCAGGCGCTTTCCAGCTGTTGGAAGTCCGGGTGATGGATGATCTGGTTGACCTGGGCGGTCAGCTTGGCGTCGATGGCAGCGATGATCGATTCGATCGACTTGATCGCGTCATTGGAGACCAGGTCGGTTTGCGCCAGGGCCTGTTCGGCCAAGGTGCGCACGGCGGTTTCCACGGCTTCGCGGGCGCGCTCGGTCTTGGGCTTGAATTCCTGCAGCAGCAGGTTGGCGAACTCGCTGGCTTCTTCGGTCTGGGTGCCCAGGATCTGGGAGCCTTCGCGGGCGGTATTGTCAGTCATGATTACTGGTCCCCTGCAGGCTTAGGCGCGCTGGCAAGTGCTTGCAGCAGTGCCGGATCCTTGATCGCCTTCATGATGATTTCTTCAGCGCCGGTCTTGCCGTCCATGTAGGTCAGCAGGTTGGCCAGCTGGGTGCGGGCTTCGAGCAGTTGATTCAGCGAGTCGACCTTGCGTGCCACGGCGGCCGGGCTGAAGTCGTCCATGCTTTCGAAGGTGATGTCCAGGCTCAGGTTGCCTTCGCCGGTCAGTTCGTTCGGTACGTGAAACGCCACGCGCGGCTGCATGGCCTTGAGGCGCGAGTCGAAGTTGTCGACGTCCACTTCAAGGAACTTGCGGTCGGCCACCGGCGCCAACGGCTCGGCAGGCTTGCCGGCGAGGTCGGCCATCACGCCCATTACGAAGGGCAACTGGACCTTTTTCTCGGCGCCGTAGAGCTCGACGTCGTACTCGATCTGCACTCGAGGCGCACGGTTGCGCGCGATGAATTTCTGAGAACTTTGCTTCGCCACGTTGCTGCTCCTGGTCGCTTGAGCGACGGTGTTGTTACTGCACAGTCGGATGGCTTACTCGCCGTCCGGCCCGCGCAGGTTTTCAAATTGGGACATGCCGTCGGGAATCAGATTGCGCACGATGGCCGCAAAGTCGGCGTGCACCAGATTCTTCGCCCGGTTCAACAGCACCGGCAGCGGGCTCGAAGGCTCGTGCCGGGTGTAGTACGCAAGGATCTTGTCGAGACTGCGCAGCACATCGTCGCGGCTGGCGATATCGCCAACGGGACGCGGTGCTGCGGGGGCGGCGGCGAAGTCGGCCGAGGGGGCATTGTCGTCACTGACGGCCTCGGGTTCGCTGCTGCCGGCGGCGCCGGGCACCGCTTGATTGAGTATCTGCAACGCCTGCTTGAGCGGCTGCTTCAAGGCGCTGAGGTCCACGCCCTGGGCGGAACCGACCTGATCATTGACCTGTTGTTCGATCGCTTCGCACGCCGCACGCGCCGTAATCAGAGCGTCGCGGGTGGCCTGTAGCTGCTCGGGGTCGCTGTCGAGGAACGCGGCGTTGAGCTGCTGCGCGCCGAGTTGTTCATCGGGGAAGCTCAACAGGCCACTGGCGTTGAGCGCCGCGCGCAGGCTCACGGGGCCGAAGGTGCGCGAGCGCGTGAGGATGCTTTCGCGCAGCAGGCGGATGTTGGTGTCGCAGGTCAGGCCGGTGAGGGCGTTGATGCGTACGGTAGGGTCGTTATCGTCGTCGGCGTCCAGGCGCGGGTGCAGGTCGGCCCAGTAATCGCGCAGCAGCGCATCGATCAGCGTCAGCGCTTCGGCCAGGCCGGCCACGCCTTGGAGGGCGAGGGCGCTTTGCAACAGGAAGTGGGTGATGCGCAGGTCTTTGCTGCGCGCGAGCAAGTCGAGGCTTTGCTGCTGGATGCTGCGCCATTCCGGCGGTTCAGCGGGCAGGATCGAGTCGCCCATGCTGCGCTCGGGTTGGCCCTTGGCATCACGCTCCAATTGCAGAAATTGCGCGTCATATTCCATGTCTTCGCCACAGGGCGAAGTCGCGGAAACGGCGGTGAGCAGCAACGGCACATCCACTGTATTTGATCTCCCTATCAGCCCGTTAGATAGCGGGCAATTCATGCATTAGTTGCGCAAGGAACTTTGCATGTTTTCTTGGTCATATAAGCAAGATGCCACTAATGTGCCATCACCGGTATTCAAGAAGTTGTGCATTTTTGGTGTAGTACTTATGCCTTGTCAAGGTAAGCTATTCGCCCTCTGTGACAGATGTGCGGTGCTTAACAACCTGTGCGACTGGTGGGTCGAACGACGTACCGGGACAGGATTTTTGTCATAGAGCCCAGTTAAGATCAGCGATCATGCTGGTATTGGCAGGTTTTGGACGGTCGATTGCTCGACCTGATGGGGATATCCCGGGAAGCGCTGTCCCGGGAATCGACCGCGCGCGAAGTATCAGCAAGGAGGCAAGATGTCGCTGTGTTTGACTATCACTAGTTATCACAAGATTACCCCTGGGCAGTGCTCCGAAAAGTCCATGAATCAGGGCTCGATGGCTATCGGCCGCAGCTCGGATAATGACTGGGTATTGCCTGATCCTGAGCGTCTGGTCTCCTCGCAGCACTGCGTTATTCAGTACAAAGATGGCCGTTATTATTTAACTGATAACAGTACCAACGGAGTGGAGTTGGTTAACGCCGGCATTCGTTTGCGCAGGGGTAACAGCGAGCTGTTGCAAGATGGCGAGCTGATCCGCATCGGCGATTACGAGATCCAGGCGCGTATCGATTTCAACGTACAGGCCGTCGACAGCCAGCCGTTTGCCGGCGAGTCGCCGAACAGTTTCGAAGCGCTGATGGGCGCCGTGTCGAATAAGCCCGCGCCTGTTCCGGTGATTGCGCCGCAATTCCAGGGCGCTTCATCGATGGACACGCTGCCGGACCTGTTCGACTTCCTCAGTCCTACCGCCGTACCGCCGCCGACCGTGCCGGACCACGTGCCTTCCGAGCAACATGACTTCCGCCCGCCGACACCGGTGGCTGTGCCGGTAGTGGCACCGCCGGTGGTGTCGGGCGCGGTGATTCCCGAAGACTGGGACCTGTTTGGCGACACGCCAGCACCCGTCGTCAGCGCTGCGCCGCCACCGGTCATCCAGCCGCCCCCGGTTGTCGAGCCCCCGCCGCCCGTGGCGGAAAGCCAGCAACCGGACCTTCTGCAAGCCTTCCTGCGTGGTGCGGGCCTGGACCAACTGCGCCTGGACAAAGCCCAGGCCGAGGCCCAGATGGAAAATATCGGCCGCAGCTACCGCCTGATGGTCGAAGGCCTGATCGACGTGCTGCGGGCCCGCGCCAGCCTCAAGGGCGAGTTCCGCATGCAGCAGACCATGATCCAGCCGGCAGAAAACAATCCGTTGAAATTCGCCCCGAATGCCGACGAAGCGTTACTGCTGCTCCTGCGCCACGGCAACCAGGCGTTTATGGCACCCGACCTCGCCGTACGCGACAGTTTCAACGACCTGCGCGCCCACCAGTTGGCGGTGATGGCCGGCGTGGAAGCGGCGATCAAGCACCTGCTCAGCCGCTTTGAACCGACGCAACTGGAAGAACGCATGGGCAAGCCCGGCGGGCTGTCGAGCCTTTTCAATGGTTCGCGCCAGGCCCAGTACTGGCAGCAGTTCACCGAGCTCTACAGCAATATTTCCCGCGAGGCCCAGGAAGATTTCCAGGACCTGTTCGGCCGCGAATTCAGCCGGGCCTACGAAGAACACAGCGCACGACAGCGACGCTGAACCGCAGCACATGGATTTAACGGATAGCTAAGTACGTCATTGAGGACGCAGGATGATTCCCAGGTTTTTACTCGCAGTTGCCACACTGCTTTTGCTGACGGCGTGTGCCAAAGACACCGCCAAACCCGAAACAGCCGCCGAGGCCGAAGTGGATACGGCCGCCGTCGAGCTGCACTTCCATGCGATCAGCGGGCTCAACCCCGGTGCCAACGGCCAGGCCGCCCCGGTAAGGGTGCGCATCTTCGAACTGAAAAACGCCGCCACCTTCGCCCGTTCCGATTACTTCGCTCTGGCGGACCGTGCGCAATCCACACTGGGCCTGGACCTGCTGGACCAGGACGAAGTGATGGTGCAACCCGGCGAGCAATTGAGCATCCAGCGTGACCTCGACCCGTCCACGCGCCAGATCGGCCTGCTGGTGGGCTATCGCGAGCTGGACCGCGCGCAATGGCGCACGGTGATCAACGTGCCCGCGCGCCAGTACACCGAATACCAGATCAGCCTCGATGTGCGTGCCGTGCGCGCCGACGTCGTGGTCACCCCATCCAGCCCTGCCCAATAAGAAGCAATCGGAGCCCCCATGTCCTGGAACAATCGCGTGGTCTGGTCGGAAGGCATGTTCATCGGAACGCAGCACTTCCAGCAGCATGACCGTTACCTGGAAAACCTGATCGATGCCCGCAGTCGCCCGTTGTCCGCCGGCGCCTGGGGTTTTTCCGAGCTGCTGATCGACCAGGGCCTGCTGGCCCAGGGCAAGCTGGCGATCGTGTCGGCGCGTGGCCTGCTGCCCGACGGCACGCCGTTTAATATCCCCCAGGATGACCTGGCGCCAAGCCCGCTGAATATCGATGACAACCTGCGCGACGGCCTGGTGTACCTGGCCCTGCCGCTCAAGCGCGCCGGCGCCCGCGATACCGTGGATGAAGGCGAAGCCCTGGAGGCTGCGCGTTATGTGAGCCAGGTGCGCGAAGTACGCGATGACAACGCACCTTTCGAAAACCGCGCCCCTGTGGCCGTGGGTTCCCGCGCCCTGCGCCTGCTCACCGCCCAGGATGGCATCAGCGATTACGCCGCCGTGGGCCTGGTGCGCATCAAGGAAAAACGTGCCGACCGCGCATTGGTGCTCGATGACACCTACATCCCGCCGGTATTGGATGTGGCCGCGAGCAAACCGCTCACCGCCTTTCGCAGCGAACTGCTCGGCCTGCTGCACCAGCGCGGCGAAGCCCTGGCGGGGCGGGTGGTGGCATCGGGCGCCGGTGGCGCGTCGGAGATTGCCGACTTCATGCTGCTGCAACTGGTCAACCGCGCCCAACCGCTGGTCCAGCATTTGAGCCAGTTGAGCCCGTTGCACCCGGAGCGCTTCTTCAGCGAGCTGGTCAGCCTGGCCGGCGAGTTCTCGACCTTCTCCACCTCCGGTCGTCGCCCCCAGGAATACCCGCAGTATCAGCACGATGACCTGGCCCTGAGCTTCGCGCCGGTGATGGCGGCATTGCGTGAAGCGTTGTCGATGCTGATCGACAGCAAGGCCACACCGATCCCGATTGTCGAGAAAGCCTATGGCGTGCACGTGGCGATGCTGGCCGACAAGACTCTGCTCGACAACGCCAGTTTCATCCTGGTGGTGCGCGCCGATGTGCCCGGCGAAACCCTGCGCGCACGCTTCGGCCAGCAGAGCAAAGTCGGCTCGGTGGAGCACATCCGCGACCTGGTCAACCTGCAACTGCCGGGTATTGGCCTGTTGCCTCTGCCGGTGGCGCCACGCCAACTGCCGTACCACGCAGGCTCGACGTATTACGAGCTCGATCGCGGCAGCGAGCATTGGCAACAACTGGGCAATTCCGGCGGTTTTGCCTTCCATATCGCCGGGCAGTTCCCGGGCTTGAACCTGGCCTTCTGGGCGATCCGAGGATAATCCGCGATGCATCCCAATGATGATGACCGCACCCAGTTCATGCCGCGTCCGGGTGGCCGGGTGCCGGAGCCTGTGCGTGCCGAACCTTCGCCCCTGGCCATGCCGGCCGCACCGATGCTCACCGGCAAGAGCCACGGCCTCAACCCGCTGGAAAGTGCCGCCGGCCCGCTGTTGGCGCTGCTGACGCGCCTGCGCAACACCATCGCCCACCCGGCGCCGGCCAGCTTGCGCGCACAATTGCTGGCCTACCTGCGCCAGTTCGAAGAGCGTGCCGAAGCCGCTGGCATCGCCCGTAACGAAGTGCTGCTGGCGCGTTACGCGCTTTGCACCGCGCTGGATGAGGCGGTGTTGAGCACGCCCTGGGGCAGCACCAGTGACTGGGGCAAGCAGAGCCTGCTGATCACCGTGCACAACGAGGCCTGGGGCGGCGAAAAAGTCTTCCAACTGTTGGACCACTGCCTGCAAAGCCCACGGGAACGCCTGTACCTGTTGGAGCTGTTGTACCTGTGCATGTGCCTGGGTTTCGAAGGCCGCTACCGCGTAATGAACGACGGTCGCAGCCAGCTGGAGACCCTGCGCGAACGCACCGCCGCGGCCATTCGCAGTGCGCGTGGCGAGCATGAGCGTGAGCTGTCGCCGCACTGGCGCGGCGTGACCGTGGCGCGCGATCGGCTGGCGCAATTCATGCCACCCTGGATCGCCGTTGCCATCGGTGTCGCGTTGCTGCTGGCGTTGCTGTTCGGCCTGCGCCTGAAGCTGGCGGCGGATGCCGAACCGGTGTTCAAGAATATCCATGCCCTGGGCGAGATTCCGGTGCAAGCCATCGACCGTCCGGTGGCGCAGCCCAAAGTCATCGAGCGCCCGCGCCTGGCGGGCTTCCTGGTGGAAGACATCAAGGCCGGCCGCGTGGCGGTGGAGGATGCGGTCGACCGTTCCGTGGTGACCATTCGTGGCGATGAGCTGTTCGCCTCCGCCAGTTCCAGCATCGTCGACGACTACCAGCCGCTGATGCTGCGTATCGCCGACGCCATTCGCAAGGTCAAGGGCCAGGTGCGGGTGACCGGGCACAGTGACAACCGCCCGATTGCCACGCTGCGCTTCCCGTCCAACTGGGCGCTGTCCGAAGCGCGGGCCAAGTCGGTGCTGGAGATCCTGGCGGCCAAGACCGGCCAGGCCGAGCGCTTCAGTGCCGAGGGCCGCAGCGACACCGAGCCGGTGGCGACCAACGCCACCGCCGAAGGCCGTGCCCGCAATCGTCGGGTTGAAATCACCGTATTGGCGGAGGGCGTCGAGTGAAGGCGTTTTTCAGTTTCATGATTCGCTGGGTGATCCCCGTGCTGGGTTTGATTGCCCTGAGCCTGATCATCTGGTTTGTCGGGCCGTTGCTCGACGTGCTGGTACCGGAAGGCCGGCGCTGGGCGCTGATCGTCCTGGTATTCGCGGTATGGCTGGCCTACCGCGTGTTCCGCATCATCCAGGCCCGGCGTCAGGCCGCCGAAGTGATGCGCAGCCTGGCCGCCGAAACCCCGGCCGACCCCAACAGCGTCGCCACCGCCGAAGAACTCACCACCCTGCGCCAGCGCATGGACGAGGCCCTGGCCCTGCTGAAAAAGGCCAAGCTCGGTGGCGATGAGCGCCGCAACCTCTACGAACTGCCGTGGTACGTGATCATCGGCCCGCCGGGTTCGGGCAAGACCACCGCGCTGGTCAATTCCGGCCTGCATTTCCCGTTGGCCGCGCAACTGGGCGCCGGCGCCGTGCGTGGTGTCGGTGGTACGCGCAACTGCGACTGGTGGTTTACCGATCAAGCCGTGCTGCTCGACACCGCTGGCCGCTACACCACCCAGGACAGCAACTCCACGGTGGATAAGGCCGCGTGGCTGGGCTTCCTCGACCTGCTGAAAAAACAGCGCTCACGTCGCCCCATCGATGGTGCGTTTATCGCCATCAGCCTGTCGGACCTGCTGCTGGGCACTGACGCCGAGCGCGCCGCCCATGCCGCTGCCATCCGCCTGCGTATCCAGGAGCTGTACACCCAACTGGGCGTGCGCTTCCCGATCTACCTGATGCTGACCAAGCTCGACCTGGTGCCGGGCTTCATGGAGTTCTTCGACAACCTGAGCAAGGAGGAACGCGCCCAGGTGTGGGGCATGACCTTTGCCCTGGACGATGGCAAAAACAGCGACAGCCCATTGGCACACCTGCAAAGCGAGTTCGCCGGGCTGGAACAGCGCCTCAACGAACGCCTGGTCGAACGCCTGCAACAGGAGCGCGACCCGGCGCGGCGCGACCTGATCTACGGCTTCCCGCAGCAGTTCGGCGCGTTGAAGGACTGCCTGCAAAGCTTCCTCGAAGGCGTGTTCAAACCCAATGCCTTTGAAGAGCGCGTGTTGCTGCGCGGCGTGTACTTCACCAGCGGCACCCAGGAAGGCAGCCCGATTGACCGCCTGATCGGCGCCATGGCCCAGAGCATGAACCTGGACCGCCAGCACCTGGCGCGCCAGAGCGGCACCGGGCGCAGCTACTTCATCGAAAAACTCTTCACCGCCGTGGCGTTTGCCGAGCGTGGCCTGGTGGGGGTGAACCCGAAGGTCGAGCGGCGGCGCAAGTGGATTGCGCGGGGTGTGCTGGCCGCCACTGTGGCATTGGTCGTGGTGGTCAGCGGCCTGTGGTGGGTGAGTTACCGCGCCAACCAGGCGTACATCGCCCAAGTCGACCAGAAAGTCGCGCCGCTGGGCCAGGCCGTACAGAACCTGAGCCCGGCGCAGCGCGAAGTGCTCGCCGTGCTGCCGTTGCTCAACGCCGTGAAAAACCTGGCGGGCGATTCGCCGAGCTGGTCCGAAGGCCTGGGGCTGTATCAGGGCGATATGCTTGAAGCCGAGTCCGCCAGCGTCTACCGCAAGCTGCTGATCGCGGTGTTCGCGCCACGCCTGGTGACGCGCATCGAAGAACAACTGCACGGCGGCGGCAATTCCGACTTCCTCTACGAAGGCCTCAAGGCTTACCTGATGCTGGCTGACGCCGAGCATTACGACCCGGACTTCATCAAGGCCTGGATCGCCCTGGACTGGGACCGCAACCTGCCCCGCGACCTGCCGGCGGATCAGCGCCAGGCATTGGCCGGGCACTTGCAGTCGCTGTTCGAACGCCACCCGCCGAACGCGCGCCTGGATCAACGGCTGATCGACGACCTGCGCCGCCAGTTGCAACAACTTCCAGTGGCCCAGCGCGTATATGACCGGGTCAAGCGCCAGAAACTGCCCGAGGGCATCCCGGACTTTCGCCTCAACGAAGCCGCCGGCCGTGACGCCGCGCTGGTGTTCAGCCGCAAGAGCGGCAAGCCGCTGGGCGAGCCGTTGAGTGGCTTCTTCACCGCCAAGGGCTATCGCCAGGCGTTCCTGCTGAGCAGCCTGAACCAGACCGGCACCCTCGCTGAAGAACAGTGGGTGTTGGGCAACGAACAGGCTGACCAGCAGAACGTAGTGAGCCTGGCCGCCGATGTGCGGCGCCTGTATTTCCAGGATTACCAGCGCCAGTGGGATGCGTTGCTGGCGGACATCGACTTTGTGCCGATCACCAGCGTGGCCCAGGCGGCCGATGTACTGCGGGTGATTTCCGGCCCGACCTCGCCGCTGAAAAAACTGCTGGTGGCGGTGGCCAAGGAAACCGACCTGCAAGCCGAAGAGCGGCAACTGGCCGCCAAAGGCGTGCCGGTAGAAGGGGGCGTCGACAAGCTCAAGGAGCGCCTGGGCAGCCTGCTCGGCCAGGAGCAACCGACGGCCAATGCGCCTGCGGCGGCGGAGGATCCGGTGACCGCGCACTTCGCCCAGCTCAACAGCATTGTCAGCAAGAACGAAGGCGAACCGGCGGCTATCGACGGCCTGCTCACCGACATGAACGCGCTGTATGTGCAGGTCAGCGCCATGGTCGGCGCCAGCGGCGATGCGTTGCTCGGCGAGGCGAAGAACCAGGCGGCGGCTGCGGCGACTCGGGTCAGTCTGAATGCCGAGCGCCAGCCGCCGCTGGTGCAAGGCATGGTCAAGTCGGTGGTCAACTCCACCACCAACAGCATGATGGGCGGCGTGCGCAACCAATTGAACGCAGCCTGGGTCAGCGAAGTGGTCAACGTGTATCGCCAGTCCCTCGCCGGGCGTTACCCGATGTCGCCGGGCAGCGCACGGGATGCCACCCTGGATGACTTCGGCCAGTTCTTCGGCGTGGGCGGAGTGATGGACAACTACTTCCGCAAATACCTGCAGCCTTACGTGGACACCTCGGCGCAGACCTGGCGCTGGCAGCCGGGCGCGGCACAGAAACTCGGTATTGCTCCGGGCGTGCTGCAAACCTTCCAGCGAGCCGCGACGATCCGCGATGCGTTCTTCCGCTCCGGTGGCACCCAGCCAATCGTGCGGTTTGAACTCAAGCCAGTGTCGATGGACCCGACCATCACCCAGTTCCTGCTGGACCTGGACGGCCAGCAACTGAGCTACGACCACGGCCCCAGCCGCCCGGTGGCGATGCAATGGCCGAACCCCGGCAGCATTGGCGTGGTGCGGATTTCCATCATGCCGCCCTCGGCCAGTGGCCGTTCCGGCGTGACCCTGGACGGGCCGTGGGCCTGGTTCCGCTTGCTGGAGCAGTCGGATCTTACCGCCGGCAACTCACCGGACCGCTTCAACCTGCGCCTGCGCGTCGACGGTGCGAGCATCGCCTACGAGTTGCGCGCCAACAGTGCCTTCAACCCGTTCAAGAGCCGCGTGCTCAGTGGCTTCAGCCTTCCGGAGCGGCTATGACGACGCTGGGTTTCTACGGCAAGTTGGCCAGCCGTGGCGACTTTGTCAGCCGCGCCTTGCCCCAGAGCTTTATCGGCCCGTGGGATAGCTGGCTGGCGGCGGGTTTGCTGGCCAGTCAGAACAGCCTCGGCGGTGAATGGCTCAATACTTACCTGGTCAGCCCGCTGTGGCGCTTTGTGCTGGCGCCGGGCGTGTGCGGGCCGGATGCGGCGGCGGGCGTGGTGATGCCGAGCATCGATCGGGTGGGGCGCTACTTCCCGCTGGCGGTGGTGGCGTTGCTCGATCACGACACCAATCCGGCCTCCCTGGTGGGCGGGCCGGACACTTGGTTCGAGCAGGCCGAGGCGCTGTTGCTCAGCACCCTGGATACCGGTGCGACCTTTGAAGGTTTCAACGAAGGCCTCGATGGCCTGGGCTTGCCGGCGAGTGAGCCGCGTGCCGTGGACAGCCGTTTCGCCGGCCTGCAACGGGTGGCCGCGACCGTGCCGCAGCAGCGCATGACGGCCCTGGCCGAACAGGCCTGCGACGGCGCGAGCCTGTGGTGGGGGCGTGGTTCGCAACGTATTTCCCCTGGTTTGCTGCGGTGTCAGGGTCTGCCTGCCGCCAGCGATTTTGCGCAGTTTTTGCTCGGACAAGAAGGTGTGGTGTAGATGGGGTCGACGTACAAATCCGCGAGCAAAAGCCATGTAGGCATGGTCCGCCAGGTCAACGAAGACGCCTGCCTGGACCTGCCGGAAAACCGCCTGTGGGTGGTGGCCGACGGTATGGGCGGGCATGCGGCGGGCGACTATGTCAGCAGCCTGATCGTCGACAGCCTGCGCAGCGTGCCGGTGGGGCGCTCCCTGGATGAATACACGGCAGCGCTGCGCAATGACCTGCTGCGCATCAACGCAGCCGTGCGCGAAGAAACCGCCAACCGTGGCGTGACCATGATGGGCAGCACCGTGGTGGTGCTGGCCGCCCGTGGCCTGCGCGGTGTGTGCCTGTGGGCCGGCGACAGTCGCTTGTACCGCCTGCGCGACGGCGTGCTCGAAGGCATCTCCCGCGACCACAGCTACGTCCAAGACCTGCAGGACAGCGGCCTGCTCAGCGAAGCCGACGCGCGTACGCACCCGCGCGCCAACATCGTCACCCGTGCGATTGGTGTGGAAGCCCACTTGGACCTGGCGGTGGTCGACCTGCTGATCGCCCCCGGTGACAGCTACCTGCTGTGCAGCGACGGCCTGAACAAGACCGTCGAAGACCATGAAATCCGCGATGTGCTCAGCCACGACGCGCCGGACGAAATCGTGCGCAGCCTGGTGCACCTGGGGCTCAACCGGGGCGCGCCGGACAACATCACCGCCATTGTCGTGAAGGTATCGCCATGAACATCGTCATCCCCGGTTATGACATCGAAGGCGAGATCGGCGAAGGCGCCATGGCCAGCGTGTACCTGGCGACGCAGCGCTCGCTGGAGCGCAAGGTGGCGTTGAAGGTGATGGCGGCGGCGCTGGCGGCCGATCCAACCTTCTGCGAGCGCTTCCTGCGCGAGGGCAAGACCCTGGCGCGCTTGTCGCACCCGCACACGGTGACTATCCATGACATCGGCAATGTCGGTGAGCTGTACTACATGGCCATGGAATACCTGCCCAACGGCACCCTCAAGGAGCGCATCGCCGCCGGCATGACACCGGAGCAGGGTGTGACGCTGATACGCCAGATCGCCTCGGCGCTGGGCTATGCCCACGCCCAGGGCCTGGTGCACCGCGATGTGAAACCGGCGAACATCCTGTTTCGCGCCGATGGCACGGCGGTGCTGTCCGACTTCGGTATCGCCAAGTCGCTGGATGACCGCACGCAATTCACCCAGGCCGGGTTTGCCGTGGGCACCCCCAGCTACATGAGCCCGGAACAGGCGCGGGGCCAGGAGATCGATGGCCGCGCCGACCTATATGCGCTGGGCGTGGTGCTGTACGAGATTCTGGTCGGCAAGCTGCCTTACACCGGCACCGATGCACTCTCCACGGCGCTGGCGCACCTGACCGAACCGCTGCCGGAACTGCCGGTGCACCATGGCCGTTATCAGGACGTGCTGCGCAAGCTGTTGGCCAAGGACCCGGCTGAGCGTTTCCCGGATGCGGCGGCGCTGTTGCGCGCCTTGGACAATCTGCCGGCGGACTCTCCGGAAGCCACCCTGGTGCGGCCGTTGCCGATTCCGATGAGTTTCGACCTGGCGGGCATTACCCCGGAGTCCATCGAGATTCCCAGTGATAAACCCCAGCCGATGCGCCAACCGGTGGTGCCGCCGACCCAGCACAGCGAGCAGCGCCGTGGGCCGGTGTTGGCGCTGGCGGCGGTTGCAGTGGCGGTTGCACTGGCGATTGGCGGTGCGAGCTACTGGTGGTTGAGCGGTAGCGACGAGCCGGTGGTCAAACCGCCCGCTGCCGAGGTGCCGAAAGTCACGCCACCGCCGCCAGTGGTCGCCGAAGCGGATGGCGGCCAACGCCCGTTGCTCATGGCCGGCAAGAAGACCCTGTTCCAGCGCGTGCTCAGCAAGCCGGGCGCAAAGCTTTCGACCGATGCGGGCAGCGCGCCAGGCAAGGCCCTGCCGGCGTTTTCCGTGCTCTATGTGTACCAGCGCAAGGACGTCGACGGCAGCCCGTGGGTGCGTGTCGGCGCGGCCACCGATGGGCGCAGCGACGGTTGGTTGCCTGCGTCTCAAGTCAGCGACTGGAAGCAGAGCCTGGTGCTGAAATTCACCGAGCGCTCGGGCCGGGCGCCTGTGATGTTCCTGCGCCAATCCGGCGAAGTGGAAAAACTGCTGGCTGACCCTTCCGCCGCCAAAGGCGTGCTGGCCAAGGCGCAGAAAAACAGCGAAGACAACAGCCAGATCCTCGCGTTGGAGCCTGCCGCCAGCGCCGTCCCGCAGAACCAGTTCTACCTGTTGCCGATCTTCGACTCCAAAGAGAGCTTCGACGAAAACGGCCAACCGGTGCAGTTACTCAATGTCGCCTCCATCGACCCCGGCAGCAGCGCGGCCGCCAAACCCGCGACGCCGGTGATGAATGCCAACGCCGACGCCTTCCGCACGGCCGTGGTGCTGGTGGTGGACACCACCGTGTCGATGCAGCCCTATATCGACCAGATCCGCGATGTGGTGCACGAGTTGCAAACCCGCATCGCCGAGCGCGGCGAGTTGGACAGTGTCAGCTTCGGCATGGTCGGTTTTCGCAGCAGCATCAAGAAAACCCCGGGCCTGGAATACGTGGCCAAGACTCTGATCAGCCTCGATCAGGGCCGCGATCCGCAACGCTTCCTCGACATGGCGCGCCAGGTCAAGGCGTCCACCGTGTCCAGCCACTCCTTCAACGAAGATGCGTTCGCCGGGGTTATGCAGGCGGTAGACGGCATGGATTGGTCCGGTTATGGCGGGCGCATCATCCTGCTGGTTACCGACGCCGGTGCGCTGCGCAAGAATGACCCGTTCGCCGCCACCCAGATGAACGAAGCCGAAGTGCGCCAGGCCGCGCTGGGCAAGCAGATCAAGATCTACGCCTTGCACCTGCGCACCGACGCCGGCAAGAAAACCCACGCCGGTGCCGAGAGCCAGTACCGCATCCTCACTGCCGACGCCAACCCGCAGATTGGCGACCTGTACACCGCGGTGCCCGGTGGCGATGTGCGCAAGCTCGGCGAGCGGGTGGATGAGATCGGCACGGTGTTCGCCAACCTTGTGCATCAGGTGCGCAGCAACACGCCGCAGCCGGTGCCGTTGCTGAGCAGCGCACCGAGCCTGGCGGATAAGTCCGCAGCGGTCGGCTATGCCATGCACATGGATTTCCTCGGCCGCAAAACCGCGAGCCAGGCGCCGCAACTGGTCAGCGCCTGGACCGCCGACCGCGACCTGACCAACCCGGCACTGCCGGCGTTCCAGGTGTGCGTGATGCTGACCAAGTTGCAGCTCAACGATCTGCAGCAGTCACTGAAACTGATCGTCGATGCGGCGCGCAAGACCCAGACCTCGCCCAAGGACTTCTTCCAGGAAATCGCCAGTGCCTCGGCCTACATGAGCCGGGACCCGCAGGCCCTGCGCAAGGGCGGCAATCTGGCCGACGGCGGCATTCTCGGCGAATACCTCGAAGGCCTGCCGTACCGCAGCAAATCGCTGAACATGACCCAGGACCTGTGGTTGTCGTTGAGCGTGGCCGAGCAGGAAGACTTTATTGACGAGCTGGACTCGAAAATCCGCCTCTACGAAACCTTCCACAATGACCTGGCCAACTGGGTCCGTTTCGGCGATGCCGAGCCGGGCGATGCGTTGTACCGCGTTCCGTTGTCGACGTTGCCGTGATGCTCACCCTGAACGCGGTGCACAAGAGCCGGGGCGTCGGTAGCCAGCGCTATAGCCTGGTGATCCCGGCGCTGGCGCTGCGTGCGGGCGAGCAAGTGGCGATTGTCGGGCCCAGCGGTTGCGGCAAAAGCACCTTGCTCGACCTGCTGGCGCTGGTCTTGGCACCGGATCAGGTCGGGCAGTTCGAGTTTTATCGGCAGGACATTGCCGGGCTGTGGCGCGCTGATCGGCAATCCGCATTGGCCGCGCTGCGCAGCCAGCACTTGGGCTATGTGCTGCAAACCGGCGGCCTGCTGGGCTTTCTCGATGTGCGCGGCAATATCGCCTTGTCCCGGCAACTGCTGGGCTTGAAGGACGATGGCAGCGTGGCGCGCCTGGCCGAGCAATTGGAGATCAGCGACCAGTTGGCCAAGAAACCGGCGACGCTGTCGGTGGGGCAGCGCCAGCGCGTCAGTTGTGCCCGCGCCCTGGCCCATGCGCCGCAACTGGTGCTGGCGGACGAGCCGACAGCGTCCCTCGACCCCCTGAATGCCGAGCGCGTGATGCACGCATTGCTGGCCCAGGCCCGTGAACACCGTGCAGCCTGTGTGATCGCCACCCACGACGAGCCCCTGGCCCGCGCCAGTGGCTTGCAGGTGCGACGCATCAGTTGCCGTCGCGACACCGATGGCGGCGTCACCGCCACCCTCGGGGAGGTGTGCTGATGCGCATCGGTCTGGTGGCGTCGCTGGCCTGGCAGGATTACCGCAACGATGCCTGGCTGTCGGCCTGTTCGGTGCTGGCGCTGGTGGCGGTGATCGCGCCGCTGCTGGTGTTATTCGGCCTGAAATTTGGACTGGTTAGCAGTTTGACCGAACGTTTGCAGACCGACCCCGCCACCCGTGAAATTATTCCGTTGGGCGGTGGTCGATTCAGCAGTGCGTTTATCGAGCAACTGGGCGAGCGCAGTGAGGTGGCGTTCGCCATACCGCGTACGCGGCAGATTGCGGCGACGGCGCAAGTGGGCATGTTGGCCCTGGAGATGCTGCCGACCGCGTCCGGTGACCCACTGCTGGCCGGCCTGCCGGTGCCCAAGGGCCTGGACCAGATTGTGCTGAGCCACACCGCTGCCGAAAAGCTGGCGGCGCGGCCTGGCGATTGGCTGGAAACCAGCTTTGCACGACAAGTGGCCGGGCGCGTCGAAGCCCAGCGCACGCGCGTGCAGGTGCTGGCGGTGTTGCCGCTGGAAGCCTTTGCTCGTGACGGTTTGTTTGCCGACCTGGGTTTGCTGGAAGCGGCGGAAGATTACCGCGATGGCCGCGCAGTGCCAGGCCTGGGTTGGGACGGGGAGGCTGCAGGCGTCAGTGAGCAGCGCGTGTACCCGGCGTTCCGCCTGTATGCCCGCAACCTTACCGATGTGGAGCCGCTGCGGGTGTACTTCGCGGGGCAGAACCTGTTGGTGTCGACCCAGGCGCAGACCATCGCGCAGGTGCAGTCGTTGAGCCGCAACCTGTCGATCGTGTTCTGGGTGATCTGCGGGCTGGCGTTGGCGGGGGCGTTTGCGGCCATTTTTGCCGGCGCCCTGGCCTGCGTCGCGCGTAAGCGGCGGGAGTTATCAGTGTTGCGCCTGTTGGGGTTTTCCACCGGTGGGTTGTTGTTATTCGTGGTGGTGCAGGCGCTGTACAGCGCGGGTTTCGCCGCCGTACTCAGTGCCGGGCTGTATGGCCTGGCCGAGTCGGGCTTGAATGAATTATTCGTGCAGGTGCCGGGCGAACACGCCAGCCACCTGCTGGCGCGCCATTACGGCCTGGCCCTGGTTGCAGTCCTCGGCGTCAGCGCCGTGGCGGCGGCGTGTGGTGGTTGGCGAGTGGCGCGGATCCAGGCTTCTGAAGGAATCAGAGATGTATAAGTTGCTGGGCGCCTGTGTGGCGCTGACCCTGGCCTCGATGGCCTGGGCCGATGAGGCGAGTGACAAGCTCGACAACCCCAAGCCGTTGGAAGGCGACGTCAGCCTGCCGTTGCCTTGTGAAGGCAACATGGTGTTCCGCTACGCCTACGTGTTGGCCCAGGGCACCCTGGATGACCGCGAGATCAGCCTCGGCTACCCCTTTGCCGAAGGCGAGGCGGGTTATCAGCAATCGTTTATTTCCGGCTACCGTCGCGACTTCATCAATGGCCAGTTCACCCTCAAGGACCTGCCCAAGGACTGGAACAAAGTCATCGCGCCGTTGATGCCGAAGACCGACGCCAAGACTCCGCTCAAGCCCATGCTGTACTTCATCGGCAAGTACGAGGTGACCGCGCGCCAGTACGCCCAGGTGATGTCCCAGGCGCAGTCCCTGGCCAGTGGCGAACCGGCGCCGGCGTGCGATGCGCCGACCGGCATGGCCGGGCGCCTGCCCAAGGTGAAACTGTCGCGCTTTGAAGCCGAGCGCTTCTCGGCGGTGTACAGCGCCTGGCTGATGAAATACCACCGCGACTTGCTGCCGGTGAGTGGCCGTGGTTCCTCGGCGGATGACGGCGGACTGGGTTTTGTGCGCCTGCCCACCGAAGTGGAGTGGGAGTTCGCTGCGCGCGGCGGTCATGCGGTGAGCCGCCAGGACCTGGAAGGGCGCCTGTTCCCGCGCCGTGTCGACGGCAGCGACAGCGACGGCCCGCTCAGTGATTACGCGGTGTTCAACCAGGTCGCCGGTGGTACCGGCCAGGCTGCGCGCCTGATGCCCATCGGTACCAAATTGCCCAATCCGATTGGTATGTTCGACGTGATCGGCAACGCTGCGGAAATGGTCCAGGAATCGTTCCAACTGGTCCACGCCGGGCGCCGCCAGGGCACCTACGGTGGCTTTGTGGTCAAGGGCGGCAACTACCTGGAAGGCGAGGGCACGCTGTTCACCGGCATGCGCCGCGAATACCCCCTGTTTGCCGCCGATGGCACCGAGCAGAGCAACGAGACCACTGGTTTCCGCGTGGCGATCGGCGCGCTGTCGGCGCCACGTTCGCGCTACAAGGAGCTGTTCGCCCAATGGCAGAAAGAGGGCCGCCTGGCCTCGCTGACCGACGCCATCGACGACGCCCAGGACCCGACCAAGCGCCTGGACAGCATCATCGCCGCCAGCGTCGATCCCAAACTGCAAGCCGAGCTGGGGCTGGTCAACGAAGAGCTCAAGCGCAACGTCTCGCTGATCGCCCAGCAACGCGAAGAAGCGGCGGGCAACCTGATTCAGTCGGCCGCGTTGGTGGCCGAGACCATCGCCAACTACAACATCCGCCTGGCCAACCTGCAGAAGAGTCGCCAGCAGGCCCTGGACAACAAGGACGCGGCCAGCGCGCAACTGTTCGAGATGGCCATTACCAATGGCCGCAGCGCCCTCGACGGCGCAGTGGCGATCTATATCGACAACCTGGCCACCGGCACGCGCTACACCGATGCGGTGATCCAGGCGCAGTTTCAACGGATCAAGGAAGAGTTGGATCGCAAGCCGGTGCTCGGCAAGAGCCTGGTGACGCGCGCAACACTGTTCGTTCGCCATGTCGGCAACTACCGCAAGCAACAGCGGGCCGACCCGGCAACGATCTTGAAGGAATTGCTCGCAGCGAGCGGTCAGCGATGAGCGCTGGCTGTATAGCGAGCTTGGAAGGGACTCAGGCGGCGGTGGGCCGTGCTGGGCAAGTCAAACTTAAAAGAGAACACACCTATGCTTTTTTCCCGTAAGGCGGTTTCCAAGCGTCACTTGCTGCTGATCGCGGCTGGCTTCAGCACTGTGCTGACCGGTTGCGCCACATCGCCGGCCTCCAAGGTCGCGTCGAGCACCAAGGTCGAGTACTACCCCAACTGCTATGAGCCCGTGCAGCACTTGCGCGCCACCGACTCGAACATGACCAAGTCGGTCGTGACCGGTGCGGCCATCGGCGCTGCCGGCGGTGCCCTGCTCGGCGCCCTGACCGGCGACAAGGAAAAACGTGGCCGTAATGCGGCCATCGGTGCTGCGGGCGGCGCCCTGGCCGGCGGTGCAGCGGGTTACTACACCGAACGTCAGAAGCAGATCGCCGATGACAACCAGCGTATTGCCTCATATGCGGCTGATGTGAACAAAAGCGTCTCCGACATCGACCGCAGCACGGCGTACGCCAAGGCGTCCCAGCAGTGCTACCAGAGCGCGTTCACCAAGTTGGTGGCTGATCGCAAAGCCAAGACCGTCAACGACACCGAAGGCCGCAAGCGCCTGGCGGAAATCGTCTCGGGCCTGAAGGAATCCAATGACCTGATCGTTGCGGTCAACGGTAAAGCCGCCGAAGACCTGAACAACTACACCCAGGCCTACGAGAAAGACCTGCAACAGGTTGGCGTACAGCGTACTGACGTGGTCACCGTGGCCAAGGCCGACACAACACCTGTTGTGACATCGGGCAAGAAGAAAGGCACAGGCACCAAACCGCCGAAAAAGCCGGTTCTGCCAACCGTACCCACAGAAGCGGTGAGCACCGAGAAGACCTTCCAGACTGCCCAGGCCAAGCAAGCTGAAAGCAAGCAGGTCGCCAGCGCCGGTAAAGCTCAGCTCGAAGGCAGCTGCCGCGATCCGAACCTGGCCGACTGGGCGCCGGTTCCTTGCCCAAACGTTTAAGTAATATGCTGCTATAAGCGTCAAACGCCAGCCGATCTTCCGCTAATGCGCAAGATCGGTGGCGTTCTTTTTGCAAATCGTTAAACTGCTGCGGCCACTCAATAATTACACCGAGGCCGTGTGCATGAAATTCCGTCTTCTCCTGTGGGTGCTGGGCCTGATGATGGGCAAAGCCAGCCGCACCAATCCTGCCTTCCAGCAACAGTTGGGCGATAAAGACCTGGCGTTCCAGTTGCAGACCCTCGACGGCAAGGTTGCCCGTCACTTCATCGTCAAAGACCAGCGCATCACCAGCCGCTCGGGTGTTCACCCGGCGCCGGCGTTTGCCATCGCGTTCAAAGACGCCGCCTATGGCTTCGCCACGATGCAGGCGAAGAACAAGCAGCTGGCGTTCATGACGGGGATCCAGGACAAGTCGATCCAGATCAAGGGCAACCCGGCGCTGGTGATCTGGTTCCAGGGGTTGACCAAGTACTTGAAGCCGAAGAAAAAGAAATAGAGCGTGGTGGATTCATCGGGGGCAAGCCCCCTCCCACATGGGCATGCATTTCAAGTGTGGGAGGGGGCTTGCCCCCGATAGCGGTCTGACAGACGATCGATTCAGCCCTGGCTGAACTGTGACGCCAGTTCGCGCAACAGCACTTCAGCATCCAGCACTTTACCCACCACTTCTTCAGCCTTGTCACGGCTCAAGCCCAGGCGCTCCAGCAGCGCATCCGGAATCGCTTCATCCGGCCCGGAACCGATCCCGCGGCTACGCAACAAACGCACCGCCAGGCTCACCAGGTTCGGGTACTCGGCGTATTGCCCGTCGTAGGTCGGGTCGTGCTGGAAGCGCAGGGCGGTGGACAGTTCGTCCGGCATGTCCCAGTAGCGCATCAGCCAGGCACCGATCTGCTCGCGGCTGATGCCCAGCAGGTGTTGCTCGACATAGCTGTGGCACAGGTGCGGGTTGACCTCCAGGTGACGGCAGATCAGCGAGAAGTGCGGCGGGAACACGTGGGCCAGCAACAGATAACCGAAGTTGTGCAGCAGGCCGGCAAGGTAGGTGAGGCCGGCTTCCGGGCGCTGTGCGCGGGGCATGGCGCGGGTCAAGCCTTCGATCACGGCGGCGGTGTAGATCGACTGGTGCCAGTACGGCGTCGACTGGTGCGGGTGGTCCTTGGGCAGGCTCAGGGTCTTGCCCAGGGCCAGGCCCAGCGCCAGGTTGATCACCAGGTCGAAGCCCAGCACACGCACGATGGCGTCTTCCACTGAACGAATCTTGCCCGGCGAGGCGTAGTACGGCGACGCGGCCCAGCTCACCACTTGGGCGGCCAGGGCCGGGTCGGTCTCGACCACGCCGGTGATGTCGTCGATGGTGGCGTTTGGGTCGACGCGCAGCTTGATGATCTTCTGCGCGGTGTCGGCCAGGGGCGGAATCTCGATGGTCGCTTCCAGGCGCTGCTGGATACGGCGGGCGGTGAACGCCTGCATTGCCTGGGTGATTTCCTCGCGGTCATCGTTGGGGCGGTCGAGGTTGGGGCGGATATTGCTCAACGGCTCGCCGAAGTGGCCGGCGCTGGCCTTGGTGAGCATCGTCTTGAAGGCGTCGCTGGGAATCTCCAGCAACAGGCCTGCTTCACCCGAATGCACCAGCAGGCTCGGCTCGTCGAGCAGGCTGCCTTCGTACAGGCAGGGCGAGCTGGTAAGGGGTGGCAAACCTGGCAACAGGCTCAGGTCATGTTTGTCGAGCATGCGCTTGACGCGATCCGGCGATACAGCGGTCAGGCGGCGGCCGGTGAGTTCGGCGAGGCGGTTGAGGTCGAGCAACTGGTTCTGCGGGAACAGCACCATCAGGGCGCCTACCGCATCTTCCAGCAGCACTGCCTGGACCTTCTGCGCAGGATTCAGGCCCGGGAGGTCGGCGACTTCCGTGTAGGGGATGGCGAGTTTTGCGAGCAGAGCCCGAATGACCGGCGGGGCGGTCAGTGGGGCTGTGGCGAGGGCAACTTCTGACATGGCCTGATCCAATTTCTTACAGTCACCGAAGTATAACCAGCTTGATACAACTGTTGGTCGCTTAAGTGCGTCAGGCGTCACACTTGGCCGTATTGCTGCCCGTGCCTGAGCCAGCGATTGAGCAGCGGGCTGACGTGGTCCGGCCAGCGCTCCAGCAGTGCCTGTGCGGCATCGCGCACGGCAGGCAGCAAGTCGGCGTCGCGCATCAGGTCGGCGACCTTGAATTGCAGCAGGCCGGTCTGGCGCGTGCCGAGCATTTCGCCGGGACCGCGCAGTTCCAGGTCCTTTTCGGCGATGACAAACCCGTCGTTGGTTTCGCGCATGATGCCCAGGCGCTGGCGACCGATCTGCGACAGCGGCGGGTGGTAGAGCAGCACGCAATGGCTGGCGGCGCTGCCCCGGCCCACCCGGCCACGCAACTGGTGGAGTTGCGCCAGGCCCAGGCGCTCGGGGTTTTCGATGATCATCAGGCTGGCGTTGGGCACGTCCACGCCGACTTCGATCACGGTAGTGGCCACCAACAGTTGCAGGTTGCCAGCTTTGAATTCGGCCATGACTGCGGCTTTTTCAGCCGGCTTCATGCGCCCGTGGATCAGGCCGACCTTGAGTTCGCCCAAGGCGCTGGTGAGGTCTTCATAGGTGGTTTCGGCGGCCTGGCAGGTCAGCTCTTCGGACTCTTCGATCAGCGTGCATACCCAGTACGCCTGGCGCCCTTCGGCACAGGCGCTGCGTACGCGTTCGATCACTTCCACACGCCGGGTGTCGGTGACCAGCACGGTGTTGACCGGCGTACGGCCAGGCGGCAGTTCGTCGAGGATCGAGGTGTCGAGGTCGGCGTAGGCGCTCATGGCCAGGGTGCGCGGGATCGGTGTGGCGGTCATGATCAACTGGTGCGGGTTCATCCGCCCGCCGACGCCTTTCTGGCGCAGCGCCAGGCGCTGTTGCACGCCGAAGCGGTGCTGTTCGTCGATGATTACCAGGGCCAGGTTCTTGAACTGCACTTCGTCCTGGAACAGCGCGTGGGTGCCCACCACCATCGGTGCGCCGCCGGCAATCTGTTCCAGTGCCGCCGCGCGGTTCTTGCCCTTGAGCTTGCCGGCCAGCCACGCCACTTCCAGGCCCAGCGGTTCGAGCCAGCGCTTGAACGTGATGAAATGCTGCTCGGCGAGGATCTCGGTGGGCGCCATCAGCGCCACCTGGTAGCCGGCCTCCAGCGCTTGCAGGGCGGCGAGGGCGGCGACCACGGTCTTGCCTGCGCCCACATCGCCCTGGATCAGCCGCAGCATGGGCTCCTGCTGGCTCAGGTCATAGGCGATTTCATTGCCGACGCGTTGCTGGGCACCGGTCGGCGCAAAACCCAGGTTGGCCAGGTACTGCGCAGGCAAGCGCGTGGCCTTGGGCATTGCCGGTGCACGCAGGGAGCGCATGCTCTCGCGCAGGCGTTGCTGGGACAGTTGATGGGTCAGCAGTTCTTCGAAGGCCAGGCGATGCTGGGCCCAGTGATGACCGAGCGCGAGTTCGTCGACATCGGCGTCGGCGGGCGGGTGATGCAGGTAGCGGATCGCATCGTCCAGCGGCGCCAGCTGATAGTCGCGGGCCAGTTCCTGGGGCAGCCAATCAGGCAGGCTTTTCGGGCCGAGCATAGTCAACGTCTGCATGCACAGTTGGCGCAGGCGTTGCTGGGTCAGGCCTTCGGTGAGTGGGTAGATCGGCGTGAGCGTGGTGTCGACCGGCGGCGGTTCGTCACCGGTAATGGCGCGGTATTCCGGGTGATAGATCTCAAGGCCGGATGCGCCGGGTCGCGCTTCGCCGTAGCAGCGCACGCGGGTGCCGCGCTTGAGGCCTTCCTTCTGCGCGTTGCTGAAATGGTAGAAGCGCAGGCTCAGGCCGCCAGTGCCATCCTGCAGGCGTACGACCAGACTGCGGCGCTTGCCCATCACCACATCGGCACCGCTGACGGTGCCTTCGACCACTGCGTCCTGCCCGGGGCGCAACTGGCCGATGGGCACTACGCGGGTGCGGTCCTGATAGCGCAGGGGCAGGTGGAACAGCACGTCCTGGAGGTTCTCCAGGCCCACCTTGGCCAGCTTCTCGGCCATGGCTTCACCGACACCCTTGAGTGCCGTCACCGACACCTGCGACAGCTCAGTCATACCCTGGCTTAGCTCGCGGCAGTCGGCTTGGCGACCGAACACAGGCGGATCGAGTCGGCGAGGATCTCAATCGCTTTGGGCCGTGGGAAGCTGGCGCGCCAGGCGATCGCCACGGTGCGGAACGGCACCGGCGGCGTGAGTGGGCGCACTTCGATCACGCCGGGGGCGTAGTGATGGCTGTCCACCGCCGACAGCGGCAGGATCGAAATGCCCAGGCCGGACGCGACCATGTGACGGATGGTTTCCAGGGAGCTGGATTCCACGGTGGTGTGCTTGGCGCCGTCATTGCCCTTGGTCAGGGTCGGGCAGGCTTCCAGGACCTGGTCGCGGAAGCAGTGGCCTTCGCCGAGCAGCAGCAAGCTCTTGTCGTTGAGCAGGCCAGCGTCGATGGTGTCTTTCTGTGTCCACGGGTGCGAGGCCGGCATGAGCACGTAGAACGGCTCGTCGTAGAGCGGCAGGGTCAGCACGTCGGCTTCATTGAACGGCAGGGCAATGATGATAGCGTCCAGCTCGCCGTTGCGCAGTTTGTCGCGCAGCACGTGGGTGAAGTTTTCTTCGATATACAGCGGCATCTGCGGCGCGACGCGGTGCAGTTGCGGGATCAGGTGCGGGAACAGGTAAGGCCCGACGGTGTAGATGGCGCCGACCTTGAGCGGCGCGGTCAGCTGGTTCTTGCCGGCCTGGGCCAGTTCGCGAATGCTCTGCGCCTGCTCCAGTACCTTCTGGGCCTGGGCCACAATGCCTTCGCCCACCGGTGTGAGGCGCACGGCGCTCTTGCTGCGCTCGAAAATCAGCACACCGAGTTCGTCTTCAAGCTTTTTCACGCCCACCGACAGCGTCGGTTGGCTGACATGGCAACGCTCGGCCGCGTGGCCGAAGTGCTGCTCTTGGGCGAGGGTAACGATGTAGCGCAATTCTGTAAGAGTCATAGCGGGCGTCCATGAGGTTGCGGGCCAAGCATACCGGCTGCAATCGATAGACGCACGTTATCAGACACGATGGGGTTTGCGACACCGGCTAATCGGGTGCCGCAGGTGTTTTGCCGGTTATTTCTGCGGGTATTTGAAGGTGAAGGTCTCGGTGAAAGGACCCCACCATTCGGGTACGCCGGTTTCTTTGTCGACGTGGTGGAAGAAACCATTGATCTGCGGGCTCTCGTAGCGCAGCACCACGGTATAGGTGCCTGGGCCGTCCATCTTCACGTTATTCGCATAGTGGGCGCCGTCTTTGGCGACCATCGGCAGGAGCGTGCCGATTTGCTTGTAGTCCGGAGCGCCTTCCTTGACCAGGGAATAGGAGATGCTCAGGTAAGGTACCCATTCACCGTTGGACAGTCCGTACTTGTTGTCAGCGGTGGCATGCACATCGCTTTCAAGGTGCACCGAGTCCTTGTCCATGACCATGCCCGGTGGCATTGGCGCCATCTCGATTCCGGTGAGGTACGAGGAGGCGATTTCCATGTCGTGGGTCTGGACCGGGCCGCCGATGGGGTATTCACGGGCTTGGCTGAAGGCAGAAAAAGCCAGGGTGCTGGTCAGGACCAATGCAGCGGCCACAGGTTTGTGCAGGTGTTTCATGGGTGACGCTCCAGGGTGGGTGACGACGATTGAGTGGTGCGCGACTGCACAAGGCGGCTACCCAGTACCAACAGGGTAAGGGTGGTCACCCAGGCAAACAGTTGAACGCCCAGGGGGCGGTCGGTGTAGCCGGTCAGCGCTTGCAGCGCCCGACCGGTGAGGCTTGCGTCGGACACCAGCCAGGAGGTGTCCCACAACTCGTAGCCCCAGGCCGGGATCAGGTTGATACCGGCCAGGATCGCGGCGGCGCGGCCGGCCATTCCCGCCGCGAGTACGGCGATCATCCACGTGGTGACCGAGAACAGACGCTTGAGGCTGATCACCACCAGCCCGCGATACAGCAGCCACGACAGCACGCCGCCGCCGGCAATCCCGAGCATGCCGCCGATGAGCATCGTCAGGGGTTCGGTGTGGGTGGATGCAGCGATGCCATAGAGGAACAGCACGATTTCCGAGCCTTCGCGCAGCACGGCAACGGTGATCACGATGGCCAGTGCCCACAGGGTCTTCTCGCCGCGTTGCACCGCGGCGCCGCTTTCGCGCAGTTGAGTGGCGAGTTCGCGGCCATGGCTGCTCATCCACAGGTTGTGCCAGCCGAGCATGCACACCGCGACGATAAGGATGGCGGCGTTGAAGATTTCCTGGCCGAAACCGTCCAGGGCCTGGGTGATGGCGCCGGTGAACAGCGCGAGGATCGCCGCGCCGCCAACACCGGCAGCGATGCCGCCGATGATGTAGGTACTGCGCCGCGCCAGCCCCTGGGTGGCGGCCATGACGATACCGATGACGATGCCGGCTTCCAGCACTTCACGAAACACGATCAGCAGACAGGCCAGCATGACTTACTCCTTGGCCGCGACGACGGTGACGGTGCCTTTGGCCTGGTCGGGATGGTAGTCGTCGAAAAAGCTGTAGGTGCCTGGATGCATAGGGCCGGCGAAGACGGTAATAGTGTTGCCGGGCACGACGATCTTTTCGAACTTCATGTCGTAGCTTTCAAATTCGTCGACGGTGTCGTCGTTATTGGTGAGCTGGATGCGAAAGCGCTCGCCGGCCGGCACGGTGAAGCTGGCCGGCGTGAAGGTGTGGTTCTGCACGGTCAGGCTGACCAGTTGATCCGCATGGGCTGCGCAGGGGGCGCCAGCGATTGCGAGCAGGGCAAGCGTCAGGCGGGGAGGGCAGGACATGGCGAAAGGCCTCTCAAATGAGAATTGTTCGCGCATGATTGGTGGTGTATTGAAGTGTTACAAGTGAAGAACCATGACATTGGTTTCACATTCAGTCACGGTTCAGCTTGCGGGCCTGCAAGGCTTGAAATACGGGGGAGGGGAAATGCAATGGGCACCCGAGGGTGCCCATTGGGAGCGGCTCAGCGACGACGTTTCTCGATGTTGTACACGAACGGTGCAACGATCTCGATACTGCCACCCTTGAGCATGTCTGCCGGCGGCTTGGGCAGCGGCTGGGCACGCCGGATCATGTCCAGCGTGGCGCGGTCCAGGTCGGCGTTGCCGGAGCGGCCCACCAACTCGTAGGACAGCACGTTACCCTCGGCATCCACCACGAACTTCAGGCGGTTGAGGCCTTCCTTGCCACGTGCCTGGGCACCTGGCGGGTACTTCTTGTACTTCTGCAGGTGAGCCAGCAGGGTGCCTTCCCAGGACGCTTTGGCGGCGATCTGTTGCGGCGATGGGCCAGGAACGGGCTGGGCTGATTTTTCAGCCGGTGCCTGGGTCGGCGGAGCGTCGCTCGGCGGATCCTCGGAAGGTTTCTCCTTGGGCGGCTCGATTTTCTTCTCCACCGGCTTGGGCGGCTGCGGTTTGGGCTTGGGCTTGACCGGCTTGGGCACCTGGATCGTCGGCTTGGGTGCCTCGGCCAGTTTCGGCAGGGGCAGCTCTTCCACCGGTGCAGGCGGTTGCGGCGGCGTGACCACCTTGGGCGGTGCCGGCGGCGGTGGGGCTGGCATCGGTGCCAGGTCGATGACCATGGCAGCCGGTGGCAACTGCACCGTGCGCGGCGCCGACCAGTGAAGCGCGATAGCGATCGCGATGGCATGCACGCCCAGTACGACGGCGAGGCTGGTGCCATAACGCGTCAGTTTGTGGCGCGTCGTGATCATTTCTTGGCTGCCGTCTCGAGTCCGACCAGGCCTACCTTGAGGTAGCCGGCTGCCCGCAGGGCATCCATCACGCTCATCAGGTCGCCGTAGTCCACGCCTTTGTCAGCCTGGAAGAAGATCGTCGTGTCCTTCTTGCCCTGGGTCTTGGCGTCGAGCACCGGCCCCAGGGTTTCAGCCTTGACTTCTTCTTCACCCAGGAACAGGCGTTGGTCCGCCTTGACGCTGAGGAAGATCGGTTTCTCCGGCCGTGGCGCTGGCTTGGCGCTGGACGCGGGCAGGTCGACCTTGATGTCCACGGTGGCCAGCGGTGCCGCCACCATGAAGATGATCAGCAGCACCAGCATCACGTCGATAAACGGCGTGACGTTGATTTCGTGGTTCTCGACGAGTTCGTCGTCGCCTTGATTCAAATGCAGGCCCATGGCCGATTACCCCACTTTCACCATGTGCGGTTGCGAGCTGCGCTCGGTAGGCAGGTGATCGAGGTCGCGGCTGACCAGCAGCAGGACTTCCGCCGACGCGTCCGATACCTGGGCCTTGTAGCCGGCAATCGAACGGGCAAAGACGTTGTAGATCACCACCGCAGGAATCGCGGCAACCAGGCCCAGGGCGGTGGCCAGCAGGGCTTCGGCGATGCCTGGGGCAACGACGGCGAGGTTGGTGGTCTGGGTTTTGGCGATGCCGATGAAGCTGTTCATGATGCCCCACACGGTACCGAACAAACCGACGAAGGGCGCGGTGGAACCGATGGTCGCCAGCACGCCGGTGCCGCTGCTCATGTTACGACCGCAGGCTGCCACCAGGCGCTCCAGGCGGAAGGCCACACGTTCCTTGATGCCTTCTTTTTCGCGGGTGTTGGCCGACAGGCGCATTTCTTCCAGCGCGTCGTGCACCAGGGTGTTGGCCAGGGTGCCTTTCTTGGTCGCGCTTTCGCTGGCTTCCTTGAGGGTGGTGGCCTTTTTCAGGTGGACGATTTCGGTGCGCAGACGACGCTTGGCGCCCAGCAGCTCGAAGCCTTTGGCGATCCAGATGGTCCAGGTGATGATCGAGGCGATGGCCAGGCCGATCATCACGGCTTTTACCACCACGTCAGCGTTCTGATACATGCCCCAGGGCGACAGGTCGTGGGCCATGCCCAGGGTGTTGTCTTCTTCCAGCACTACGCCGGTGTCGTCGGCGGCGGCAGGGTCAGCGGCCTGGGCCGGGTCGGTGGCAGCGGGTGCTGCGGCAGGTGCTGCCGGTGCCGCGGTGTTGTGCTCGGCAGCCGCGGGGGTGGCTGGTGCGGTGGCATCAGCGAAGGCGGCGGTCGGTGCCAGCAGTACGCTGAACAGCAGCGCAGCAATCGCGCGCCAGGCGCGGGATGGGCTGTGAAGCTTGGTTGGCGAAGCGGGGGTTGTATTACGTGTCATGCTGGCCGGACCTGAGTAAAAAAATGAGTGATCGTCCTTCCAGACCCAGGGGTCGAGGACAAATGGGTGGTTATTATTGCAAGTAATTCTTGTTAACAGAAGTAATACAGTAACTTTATTTGTGCTTTTTCTGGCCGTCTGTCATCTGCGAAGGCTAACCTAGACCTTTCTGTGCGGAGTTTTGTGATGTCAGCGCCTTCTGTTGTGATTGCCGGATGTGGCGATGTGGGGAGCCGGCTGGCCAGCCAATTGCTTGCCTCGGAATGGGAGGTATATGGCCTGCGCCGTGATATTTCGCGGCTTCCCGACGGCGTGATCGGCATTGCCGGTGACCTGTTCAAAAAGGATTGCCCCGACACCTGGCCGATTGGCGGGGTGGATTACCTGGTGTACTGCGCGGCTGCGACGGATCACGACGAGGCGGGCTACCGCGCCGCTTATGTAGAAGGGCTGAAACATGTGCTGGAGTGGCTGAGTGACTACGGCCAGGAACCCAAACACCTGCTGTTCGTATCCAGCAGCAGCGTCTACGGGCAGCAGAATGGCGAGTGGGTCGACGAAACGTCGGAGACTCAATCGAAAGGATATTCCGGGCAGGTGATGCTGGAAGCCGAGCAAGTGGCGCTCAATAGCGGCATCCCGGCGAGTGTCGTGCGGCTTACCGGCATCTATGGTCCTGGTCGCGAACGGCTGCTGACCCAGGTTCGCCAAGGCTATCGCGTGGCAATCGATCCACCTTTATATGGCAATCGCATTCATGCGGACGACGCGGCGGGGCTACTCGCCTTTTTGTTGCGCCATGTGGAAGAGGGCGGCTCGCTGGACAAGGTCTACATCGGTGTCGACGATGCACCTGCTCCACTGGCCGAAGTGGTGGGCTGGTTGCACGAATACCTGGGTGTGACTGAGTGGGCTGAGGATGCGAGTGTGCGGCGAGCGGGCAGCAAGCAGTGCAGCAATGCTCGGGTGAAGGCGTTGGGTTGGACGCCGACTTACCCGACCTTCCGCGAAGGCTACGCAGCAATTCTCAAAGGCTGAAACTCAAAACCCGATAGCAGTGTGTCAGACACCGTTGTAGTGGCTGATGCGCCGCCATCGGTGGCAAGCCCCCTCCCACATTTGGATCATGTTTGGTTGCTTATTGCTTTTCAAGCAGCCATTGGCGTGGGCCTGGTGTGAACGAGGGCACTTCATCCGCCTGCGCGGTGTTGATCGCCTGGAAGATTTCCAGCTGTTTGCCTTTGCGGGTAAAGATCCACGGGTTGCCCTGGCCGTTGAGCTGCAGCCAGATGCTGTCGTAGCCACCGCTCATTGAGGCGCAATCACCGGCCAGGCACAGCGAATACCGGTCCACATTGGGCAGGCCGGCGACCTTGCCGTCAGCCTGGAACTGCACGATGGCGCCGCTGCCGAAGCCGTCGCTGATCTTCCAGTCGCCGCCCAGGTAGGCTCCGTACAGCGCTCGCTCGAAGTTGGCACCCAAAGGTGCACCTTCCGGGGCCGGGTCTTTGGCGCGGGCAAACAGCTGTTCGGGCTCGTTGTCGTTGGCCACTTGCAGCAGTTGCTTGCCTTTGCGCTTGAGTTCGGTGGCGGAGCTGCCGTAGAAATCCACGCTCCACGCGCCGGACTGTTCACCCAGCAACTTGCCTTCCGCTACTTCAAAACCGTTGTAGTAGCGGGCCTGTGAAGCCTTGGTATTGACCTCCCACTCGAGGTTCGGGCCATATCTCTGCAGGGCTTCACGCAAAGGGCCGCCCTTGGCTGCCGCATCGATGGCGACCTGGTTGATCCAGGTGCCGCTCACATCCCTGTCGGCAGGGTTACTGGCACAGCCGCCGAGCAACAGGGCGAGCATTGATGAGGCTACAAGCGCTTTGCGCATCATGAAATCCTTCTGAAACGAAGTCGGCGCAGCCTGTGGGGGCTGCGCCGGGTGTTTTACTCGATGACCAGGATCGCGTCCATCTCGACCTGCGCACCCTTTGGCAGGGCGGCAACGCCGATGGCGGCGCGGGCTGGATACGGTTGTTCGAAGTACTTGCCCATGATCTCGTTGACCTTGGCGAAGTGGCTCAGGTCGGTGAGGAAGATGTTCAGCTTGACGATGTCCTTGAACGAACCACCGGCTGCTTCAGCCACCGACTTGAGGTTTTCGAAGACCTGTACGGTCTGTGCTTCGAAGCCTTCCACCAGTTCCATGGTCTTCGGGTCCAGCGGGATCTGGCCGGACATGTAGACGGTGTTGCCCGCCTTGATCGCCTGGGAGTAAGTGCCGATGGCGGCAGGGGCTTTATCGCTGGTGATAACGGTCTTGGTCATGAATGACTCCTTGTAATGTGGGTTAGGCGCGCATGCGAGTGATGCGGATCACACCGGTCAAGGCTCGCAGTTTCTTGATCACGCGGGCCAGGTGCACGCGGTCGTGTACGCTGACCACCAACTGGACCACGCTGATGCGGCCATCGCGCTCGTCCATGCTGATTTTTTCGATATTGCCGTCGGCTGCGTTGACGCTGCTGGCGAGCAGGGCGATCAGGCCGCGCTGGTGTTCCAGCTCCACCCGCAACTCGACGTTGAATTCGCCGGTGACATCCTTGGCCCACGAGAGCTGGATGCATTTTTCCGGGTTGTGGCGGATTTCGGTGATGTTGCGGCAGTTGTCCAGGTGCACCACCATGCCTTTGCCTGCGGACAAGTGGCCGACAATCGGGTCGCCCGGGATCGGCGTGCAGCACTTGGCGTAGCTGAGCACCAGGCCTTCGGTGCCGCGAATCGCCAGCGGGCCTTCCGGGCTTGGCAACTGTTCGCCTTCGCCGAGCAGGCGGCGGGCGACTACATAGGCCATGCGGTTGCCCAGGCCGATATCTTCCAGCAGGTCCTCGATGGTTTCCTGGCGGTACTCGTGGAGCATCGCTTGCACGCGTTCCTGCGGGATCTTGTCGAGGGCGCTGTCGAAACCGTTGAGCACCTTGTTCAGCAGGCGTTCGCCCAGGCTGATGGACTCGGAGCGGCGCTGCAATTTCAGCGCGTGACGGATGTGCGTGCGCGCCTTGCCGGTGACCACGAAGTTGAGCCACGCCGGGTTCGGGCGTGCGCCCGGGGCGCTGACGATCTCGACCGTGGAGCCACTTTGCAGCGGTTCGGACAGCGGTGCGAGACGACGATTGATCCGGCAGGCGATGCAGCTGTTGCCCACATCGGTGTGCACCGCATAGGCAAAGTCGACCGCCGTGGAGCCCTTGGGCAGCTCCATGATCCGGCCTTTGGGCGTGAACACGTAGACCTCGTCCGGGAACAGGTCGATCTTCACGCTTTCGATAAATTCGAGGGAGTTGCCGGCGCGTTGCTGCATTTCCAGCACGCCTTTGACCCACTGGCGGGCGCGGGCGTGAGTGCCCTTGGGCTGCTCGTCGCCGCTGGACTTGTACAGCCAGTGGGCGGCGATGCCGTTGTTGGCCATCTCTTCCATTTCGCGTGTGCGGATCTGGATCTCGATCGGCACCCCGTGCATGCCAAACAGCGTGGTATGCAGCGACTGATAGCCGTTGGCCTTGGGAATCGCGATGTAATCCTTGAAACGGCCCGGCAGGGGTTTGTACAAATTATGTACAGCGCCCAGCACGCGGTAGCAGGTGTCGACCTTGTCGACGATGATCCGGAACGCGTACACGTCCATGATTTCGTTGAAGGCCCGGCGCTTGCCGCGCATCTTCTTGTAGATGCCGTAGATATGCTTTTGCCGGCCGCTGACCTCGCCTTCGATCTCATCGATCGCCAGGCAATGGCTCAGCGACTCTTCGATCTTGTTGACGATTTCCTTGCGGTTGCCCCGGGCGCGCTTGACTGCCTGGTAGATGCGCGCCGAACGCATCGGGTGCATGGCCTTGAAGCCGAGGTCTTCGAACTCGATACGTATGGCGTGCATGCCCAACCGGTTGGCGATGGGCGCGTAGATTTCCAGGGTTTCCTTGGCAATGCGCCGGCGTTTTTCGCCGGACAGCACTTCCAGCGTGCGCATGTTGTGCAGCCGGTCGGCCAGTTTGACCAGGATCACGCGAATATCGCGGGCCATGGCCATGGCCATCTTCTGGAAGTTTTCCGCCTGGGCCTCGGCCTTGGTCTCGAAGTTCATCTGGGTCAGTTTGCTGACCCCGTCGACCAGTTCGGCCACGGTTTCGCCGAATTGCGCGCTGAGCGCTTCCTTGGCGATGCCGGTGTCTTCGATCACGTCATGCAGCATCGCGGCCATCAGGCTCTGATGGTCCATGTGCATGTCGGCAAGAATGTTTGCCACCGCAAGGGGATGGGTGACATACGCCTCGCCGCTACGGCGGCGTTGGCCGTCGTGGGCTTGTTCGGCGTAGAAATACGCTCGGCGGACCAGGTTGACCTGGTCTGGGCCGAGGTAGGCCGATAAGCGATCGGCGAGGGCGTCTATGCTCGGCAAAGTGTGAACTCCTGCCGTTGGCTGTGACCCCGCGCCGTGCTACGTCGACCAGGCATAGGCTTAGACGGCCTCGTTGGACTCGTCCTCGAACGCTGCAAACAGCGGTTCGTCTTCAACGATTTCAGCGTTGGCGATGAACTCGTAGCTCATCAGGCCTTCGGCGATTTCACGCAGGGCCACAACGGTAGGCTTGTCGTTTTCCCACTGGACCAGGGGCTCTTTGCCGCCAGTGGCCAGTTGACGGGCACGCTTGGTAGAGAGCATGACCAGCTCAAAGCGGTTATCCACGTGTTCTAGGCAGTCTTCAACGGTTACGCGGGCCATGGTATTCCTCGGAGCGAATGCAAGATGCGCGCTGCCCGGTTGGGCGAGCGGACTAAACAGTTTAAAAAATCACCAGCGTTTAGGGAAGCGCTGATTTTTCGCAGGCCCTCGCAAAACCGCTACAAGCGCCAATGTAAAGCCCTTGCAGCGGTTTTGGGAAGAGCCAATCAACCGAGCAGTTCGGCGAGTAATTTGCCGAAACGCTGTTGCTGACGCTTTTGCTGGAGCTGATTGGCGCGGAAAATCGCCTTCAAATCGTCCAGCGCGTGGGCAAAATCGTCGTTGATGATCAGGTAGTCGTAGTCGACGTAGTGGCTCATTTCGCTGACGGCTTCACGCATCCGGCCTTCGATGATCTCGTCGCTGTCCTGGCCGCGGTTGGTCAGGCGCTGATGCAAGGCTTCAAGCGACGGCGGCAGGATAAAGATCGAGCGTGCCTTGGGCATCAGCTGGCGCACTTGTTCGGCACCTTGCCAGTCGATTTCCAGGATCAGGTCGTGGCCTTCGTCCAGGGTCTGCTGCAAGTGGCTTTGCGAAGTGCCATAGAGGTTGCCGAACACTTCGGCGCGCTCCAGGAAGTCGCCGTGTTCGATCATCTTGACGAACTCGGTGCGCTCGACGAAGTGATAGTGCACGCCGTTCACCTCGCCCGGGCGCATGGCGCGGGTGGTGTGGGAGACCGAGATGCGGATCTGCTCGTCAGCGTCGGTCAGGGCCTTGACCAGGCTGCTCTTGCCTGCGCCAGAAGGCGCGGAAATGATGTAAAGGGTGCCGGTGCTGTGGGTCATGGAGGTTGCCTTACTCAATATTCTGTACTTGTTCGCGCATCTGCTCGATCAACACCTTGAGGTTGACCGCAGCCGTGGTGCTGCGCGGATCGAAAGCCTTGGAGCCCAGTGTATTGGCTTCGCGGTTGAGTTCCTGCATCAGGAAGTCCAGGCGCCGACCGGCGGCGCCGCCGGACTTGAGCACGCGGCGTACTTCGAGGATGTGGGTGCTCAGGCGGTCCAGTTCTTCGGCCACATCGCTCTTCTGCGCCAGCAGCACCATTTCCTGCTCCAGGCGCACCGGGTCGAGATCGGCCTTCATGTCGGTGAAGCGGTCGAGGACCTTCTGGCGCTGGGTGGCAAGCATCTGCGGGACCAACTCGCGCAGGGTGACCACGTCTTCTTCGATCGAGGTCAGGCGCTCGCTGATCAGGCGGGCCAACTCGGCGCCTTCACGCTCGCGGCCGGCCTTGAGCTCCTTCAAACCCTGATTGAACAGGGCGAGGGCTTCGGCGTTGAGCGCCTGCGGGTCGGTGGCGTCGGCCACCAGCACGCCGGGCCAGGCCAGCACTTCCAGGGGGTTGAGCGCGGCCGGCTGCTTGATCAGACCGGCGATGGTTTCGGCGGCGGCGACCAATTGCGCGGCGCGGTCGCGGTCAACCTGCAGCGGCTTGCCGGTGGTTTCTTCGGTAAAGCGCAGGGTGCATTCCAGCTTGCCGCGGGAAATGCCCTGGCGCAGCGCTTCACGCACAGCGCCTTCGAGGTCGCGGAACGATTCCGGCAGACGCAGATGCGGCTCCAGGTAGCGGCTGTTGACCGAGCGCAGTTCCCAGCTCAGGGTGCCTTGTACGCCGGCTTTTTCGACGCGGGCAAAGGCGGTCATGCTGTGCACCATGGAGGTACCTCGCGTTGCAGCCCCGTAAATGCGGGCTGATGATTGGGAAGGCGCAGGATTGTAGCGCAGTGGGGCGAGTGCGCCCAAACCCAGGCATTCGTAACTGGATTTTTTAGCAGTGCCCCGAATCGGCCCGCGGCTCTATAATGCTCGGCAGTTTTTCGTCCTCAGTACAGGTGTTCCCTATGAAACGTCCAAGTGGTCGCGCTGCCGATCAGCTCCGCTCGATCCGCATCACCCGCAACTACACCAAACACGCCGAGGGATCCGTACTGGTCGAGTTTGGCGATACCAAGGTGATCTGCACCGTCAGCGTCGAAAACGGCGTGCCGCGCTTCCTTAAAGGCCAGGGCCAGGGCTGGCTGACCGCCGAGTACGGCATGCTGCCGCGCGCCACCGGCGAGCGTAACCAGCGTGAAGCCAGCCGTGGCAAGCAAGGCGGGCGCACCCTGGAAATCCAGCGCCTGATCGGCCGTTCACTGCGCGCCGCCCTGGACATGTCCAAGCTGGGCGACGTGACCCTGTACGTCGACTGCGACGTGATCCAGGCTGACGGCGGTACCCGCACTGCGTCCATCACCGGTGCCATGGTGGCCCTGGTTGACGCGCTGAAAGTGATCAAGAAGCGTGGCGGCCTCAAGGGCGGTGACCCGCTCAAGCAAATGATCGCCGCTGTTTCGGTGGGCATGTACCAGGGCGAGCCAGTGCTGGACCTGGACTACCTGGAAGACTCGGCCGCCGAGACCGACCTGAACGTGGTGATGACCAGCACCGGTGGTTTCATCGAAGTGCAAGGCACCGCCGAAGGCGCGCCATTCCAGCCGGCCGAACTGAATGCGATGCTGGCCCTGGCCCAGAAAGGCATGACCGAGATCTTCGAACTGCAGAACGCCGCCCTGGCTGACTGAACCCGCCTCAAGGAGAAGCGCCATGAATGACAGCAGCCAAATGCCTGTGCCGACGCCTTCCTACGAAGTGCGCCAGGGCGCAATGTTGTGCCATCTCGCGGCGTTTCTGGGTTTCGTGTTCCCCTTCGGCAGCGTCGTGGGGCCACTGATCCTGTGGCAGATGAAGAAAGAAGTGGACCCGTTCATTGATGATCAGGGCAAGGAAGCCCTGAACTTCCAGATCACCGTCGCCATCGCCTGGATCGCTTGCATTGTGCTGGCCTTCGCAGTGATCGGTTTTTTCCTGATGGTTGCCCTGGCAATCGCCACGGTGGTGCTGACCATCATTGGTAGCATCAAGGCCAACAAGGGGATCGCTTACCGCTACCCCTTGACCTGGCGAGTGATCAAATAGTGAACAGGCACAAAAAAACCGACAGCGATGTCGGTTTTTTTGTGCCTGGGAAAAGACCTCAGATGGTCAATGTCCAGTCGTAGTCCACGATCAGCGGCGCGTGCTGCGAGAATCGCGGCTGGCGCGGCAGGCGTGCGCTGCGAACGAACCGGCGCAGGCCCGGGGTCAGCAGTTGGTAGTCGAAGCGCCAGCCCAGGTTGAGCATCTCAGCCTGTTCGTTATCCGGCCACCAGCTGTACTGGTCGCCTTCGCGGCTGACTTCGCGCAGGGCATCCACATAGCCCATGTTGCCGACAATCTCGTCCATCCAGGCCCGTTCCGGCGCCAGGAAACCCGGGGATTGCTGGCTGTCGCGCCAGTTCTTGATATCCAGCTTCTGTTGCGCCACGTACAGCGAGCCACAATAAATGTACTCGCGACGTTTGCGTCGCTGTTTATCCAGGTAACGGGCGAAATCGTCCATTAGCTTGAACTTCTGGTTCAAGTCTTCATCGCCGTTCTGCCCCGAAGGAAGCAGCAAGGTCGCGATGCTGACCTTGTCGAAATCGGCTTGCAGGTAGCGCCCGTAGCGGTCGGCTGTCTCGAAGCCGAGGCCGCTGATGACCGCCTTGGGTTGCAACCGCGAATACAAAGCCACGCCACCTTGGGTGGGCACTTCGGCATCGCAGGCATAAAGGAAGTAGCCATCCAGTTGGAAGGCTGGGTCGTCCAGTTCAAAGGCGGAGGCGCGGGTATCCTGCAGGCAGATGACGTCGGCATTCTGGGCTTGCAGCCAACTGAGCAAACCACGCTCGACTGCAGCCTGAATACCATTAACGTTCACACTGATGATCCGCATAAATGGCCCCAAAAATCGCGTGCGTGTATGATACACGCCGTCTACCTAATTAGCTAAATCCGTGGTATCTGAGGCTTTTTTCATGCAGGCGTATCAACGCGATTTCATTCGTTTTGCCATCGATCGCGGGGTTTTGCGCTTCGGTGAGTTCACCCTCAAGTCAGGGCGCACCAGCCCGTACTTCTTCAATGCGGGCCTGTTCAACTCGGGATCGGCCCTGGCTCAGCTGGGTCGTTTCTATGCGGCTGCCATCGTTGAAAGCGGTATTTCCTTCGATGTGCTGTTTGGCCCGGCCTACAAGGGTATTCCCCTGGCGGCCGCGACCGCCGTGGCGCTGGCTGAGCATCACGGGCAGGACCTGCCTTGGTGCTTTAACCGTAAAGAGGCCAAGGCCCACGGTGAAGGCGGCAGCCTGGTCGGGGCTCCACTCAAGGGCGACGTGCTGATCATCGACGACGTGATCACCGCCGGCACCGCCATCCGTGAAGTCATGCAGATCATCGCTTCCCAGGACGGCGCCAAGGCCGCTGGCGTGCTCATCGCGCTGAACCGCCAGGAGCGTGGCAACGGTGAGTTGTCGGCCATCCAGGAAGTGGAGCGCGATTTCGGCATTCCAGTCGTGAGCATCGTGTCGTTGAACCAGGTGTTGCAGTTCCTGGAAGATGATCCGCAGCTCAAGCAGCACCTGCCAGCGGTGAAGGCGTATCGCGAGCAGTTCGGCGTTCAGTAATCACAATAAAAAAGGCCCCGTTCCATTCAATTGATCGGGGCCTTTTTTTAGCTCGTGTTTCGGGGTGCTGCTACTCCCGCAGTCGCAAGGCGCGCAATAAAGCGTCAACCTGCCCGAAAGCGTCTTGTTGCCATTGGTCCGGTGTGCGATCTCCGAGTATTTGGCTGTCTTCGACGAATCGCCTTACGGCAGTTGGGCCATAGCCTTCGGCGATATCAAACTTTTCGCCGATGAACTGAAACCCTTGTTCTCCACTCCCGGTTTCCAGTACTGATCGACATTCCTCTGCAAGCGCTTGCATGCCACCGGGGAAATTACGGACGCAGTAGTAGATGTCATATGCGTCCTTCTGTTTGTGCCTTCCGTTCAGGGCGTACCCCTTCATCGCCAGCAGGGCGGGGATCGAGCACACCGCGACCTCGACACGATTTCTGCCACCCGTAGGCATGGAGCCTTCAATGGCAACCATTTGATAGAAGCGCATCGCCAAGTCCGCACCGTCAGCGCGTTGAACTGCAAAGTCGTTGAGAATGGGAGGTTTGTTTTGGATGATTTCGGCGTCGCGCGGCATCAAGAAGTCCACGATCACATCTATCGCCGATCCACCGTCTTGTACGGGAACCTGGCGAACGAGCTGGAATCGCCGCAGTTCTCCTCTTTGTTCGTACCCATTACCCATCAGTGCCTCAATCAACGTCGCGTACTCGCCATCACCGAGAGCCTCTGCGGCCAAGCTCAAATCGACATCGAGGGTTCCAACGTGCTGCATATCGTCGTTCGCCAGCAGGAGCCAGGGCACCGCTCCACCGATCACTGCAAACTTGCCTTTGAAGGAACCAAGGATCTGACCGATCTCGACTAATACCGCCTTCACGGCAGCTGTCGTTCTGTCGTCATAATCTGAGGCGGATTGAGGTTCTTGAGGGATTAACGAGACCATGTCAGTTTTTCCTGTCGTAGATATTCGGCGGCTTCCTTTCCGCGCTCTCCCGCAACCGATAGATCCAAATATGTCTGAACTGGGCTGGTGCACAGGGCACCCGGTGCGGGTTCAACGGCGTCCAGTAGGAGTCCTTCGTCGTTGGGTAAAGTGATGACAACGTTCTCTCCCTTTGATGCAGGAACCAACTGTAGTGCTTTAACCAGTCTCTCTAGCCCTTCAATGTCGGCATAAAAGTAAGTCGTGCTGATGCGGGCATAGGGCGCGAGCCATTGAGCGGCAGAAAAGGATGAAAAAAGTGCGTGTCCGCCGCTCCTTTCTTCAATAGCGATGCGCGCGGCATTTTCCAATGCGCTGCCATGTAAGGTGGTATAGAAGCCTTTACGCTCTCCTGATGGAGGCGCGTATGCTTCGGCCCATGCATCCAGGAGCGCTTTAGGATCGGATAGACATACGCCGTCGTTTGTCACTCTTGCCCATTCTCGATTCAGTAGTGCTGTGCGGACATTGCTGACTTGTCCCAGGCTCACCCCGGCGGCCTCGCACAGTTCTACCACCCGCCAGGCTCGGCCCGGATCCCGAAGCATTGTGCGTATGATCTGCGCTGATTTCGGTTTGAAGAAAGACTTAAGCTCCCTATGCTCCGAGAGCGGCTTGTCAGCTACTTGGTGATCAATGAATACACCATCGAACGAGATCCAGGCATTACCTTCCAGGTCCAGATATCCCACACCCTTTTCCCGACACAGTTGTCTTGCTACGGGTGAAAGATAGGGTGCTACCACAATAGGCGTAGCCTCTGGCCTTTGCTCGCTCACGTAGTCGCGAAGCTGAAGTATGGCCGTGTTTATGAATCGTAGCTGGCCGTTTGCTTTTACCTCGCACACCAGAGGGCGTGATTTTCCTGATGCGTTAATCTCGATAATGAAGTCGGGAGTCCAGCCTTTTGAAGGAGGCATAGATTTGAGGCTTTTAATCTCGAGAATCGGTACCTTGCTCAGGAGGCTTCGCAGCGCATCTCTGGAGTGAATTTCAAATTCTTTCATTATTTTGGCCCTTTTCAGCGAATGTTGAAAATAGCTATTGCAATGAAAAAAGTCGAGAAATTTCACCATTTATAAGGTTTTCAGTGAATGTTGAAATATCAACTAATACTGAAAAACTTCAGCAGCGCGTTCGTGATCATCGTTGTAGGCTGCGTTTCCATTGCGCATAAAAAACCGCAGACTCTACTTTGCCTAACGAAGATTCCGTACACGGGTACGTATGTCGTCGGCGCCGTAAGAAACTGCGGTTTTTTAGTGCTTTATAAATCAGGGACGCTTGCGATTACTGATCAGCGTACCCATGCCGGTATCCGTGAAGATCTCCAGCAGTACCGCATTCGGCACTCGACCATCGATGATCAACGAGCTACCCACCCCGCCTTGCACCGCTTCCAGCGCGCAGCGGATCTTCGGCAACATGCCGCCGTAGATGGTGCCGTCGGCGATCAGGTCGTCCACCTGTTGGGTGGTCAGGCCGGTCAGCACCTTGCCTTGCTTGTCCATCAGGCCGGCGATGTTGGTCAGCAGCATCAGCTTTTCAGCCTTCAGCGCTTCGGCCACCTTGCCGGCCACCAGGTCGGCGTTGATGTTGTAGGACTCGCCATTGGCGCCCACGCCGATCGGCGCGATCACCGGGATGAAGTCGCCCTTGACCAGCAGGTTCAGCAGGTCGGTGTTCACGCCAACCACTTCGCCCACCTGGCCGATGTCGATGATTTCCGGCTGGGTCATCTCCGGTGTCTGACGGGTCACCGTCAGCTTTTTCGCGCGGATCAGCTCCGCGTCCTTGCCGGTCAGGCCGATGGCGCTGCCGCCATGGCGGTTGATCAGGTTGACGATGTCCTTGTTGACCTGGCCGCCGAGGACCATCTCCACCACGTCCATGGTCTGCGCGTCAGTGACGCGCATGCCATCGATGAAGTGACTCTCGATCGACAGGCGCTTGAGCAGGTCGCCGATTTGCGGGCCGCCGCCGTGCACCACCACCGGGTTGATCCCCACGGCTTTCATCAACACGATGTCGCGGGCAAAGCCGGTTTTCAGCTCGTCGCTTTCCATGGCATTGCCGCCGTACTTGATCACCAGCGTCTTGCCGACGTAGCGTCGGATGTAAGGCAACGCTTCGGACAGGACCTTGGCAGTGTTGGCAGCGGCTTCGCGTTCGAGGGTCATTCAGGGCTCCGGTAAAAAATCAGAACGGTAATTGGAGATCAGGGGCAACACGTTTCAACTGGGCGTGGAACACGTCCTTGATGCGCTGCAACTCAGCCTCGGTATCCGCCTCGAAACGCAGGACCAGCACCGGTGTGGTGTTGGACGCGCGGACCAGGCCCCAGCCTTTGGCGTAATCGACTCGCACACCATCAATGGTGGTCAGGTTGGCGCCTTCGCCCCATTGCGCATCTTGCAGTGCGTCAATGATGCTGAATTTGCTCTCCTCGGTCACATGGATATTGATCTCTGGCGTCGAAATATCGTTCGGGAAGGTCTGAAACAGCTCCTGGGCCGTGGATTTTTCCTTGCTGAGGATCTCCAGTAGGCGAGCGGCGCTGTAAATACCGTCGTCAAAGCCGAACCAGCGTTCCTTGAAGAACACGTGGCCGCTCATTTCGCCGGCCAACAGGGCGCCGGTTTCCTTCATTTTCTTTTTGATCAACGAGTGACCGGTCTTCCACATCAGCGGGCGACCGCCGTATTCCTTGATCAGCGGCGTGAGGCGGCGAGTGCACTTCACGTCGAAGATGATCTCGGCGTTGGCATTGCGCGCCACCACGTCGCGGGCGAACAGCATCAGCAGGCGATCGGCGAATACGTTCTCGCCGGTGTTGGTCACCACACCCACGCGGTCGCCGTCGCCGTCGAAGGCCAGACCCACGTCAGCCCCGGTTTCTTTGACCTTGGCGATCAGGTCCACCAGGTTCTCCGGCTTGCCTGGGTCTGGGTGGTGGTTGGGAAAGTTGCCGTCGACCTCGCAGAACAGCGGAATCACTTCGCAGTTCAGGGCTTCGAGCAACTGCGGGGCGATCACGCCGGCTGCGCCGTTGCCGCAGTCCACCACCACTTTCAGGCGGCGCGCGAGTTTCACGTCGCCGGTGATTTGGTCAGAGTAGCGCTGCAGGATATCGACTTTGGTGACGGTACCCTTGCCGCTGGTCAGGTCGTTGTTCTTCAGACGGTCGTGCAGGGCCTGGATCTGTTCGTTGGCCAGGGTGTCGCCGGCGATGACGATCTTGAAACCGTTGTAGTCGGACGGGTTGTGGCTGCCGGTGAGCATCACCCCGGACTTGCCGGCCAGTACGTTGGCCGCGTAGTACAGTGCCGGCGTCGGCACCAGGCCCACGTCACTCACATGGCAACCGCTGTCGGCCAGGCCCTGGATCAGTTGCTCAACCAGCTCCGGGCCGGACAGGCGACCGTCACGGCCGACCGACACGTTTGGCTCGTCCTGGGCCAGGCTCTGTGCGCCGATGGCGCGGCCAATCCAGTAGGCGGTTTCGGCAGTCAGGGTCTTTGGCACCACGCCACGGATGTCATAGGCGCGGAAAATGCTGTCGGGGAATGTCGGGGCTACTCGGGCTGCGGTACTCATCGCGGGGGGAAACTCCATCTGAAGGGGGCAAGGCTGGCCTTAATGTGGCTGACCGGCAGGCTCAAACTGAAGGGTATGACGGTGTTTTCGGCAGAGAGTTCGTGGTGCAAAAGTGCCATCGGCGTGCTGGCGCTGCTTTTCTTTCTGCTTAATGCTTTGATTTCAATAGGGAAATCTCGCTGATAAGGTCCGCGCATTCTTCGTCCTGAAAAGCCTTGCGGTGGCGTCGAGCCGGGCAAAGGCGCCCGGCCGGATTCAGCTTAGTCAGTGACTGCCGGAATGCCCAAAACCGCCTGCGCCGCGTTGGGTCTCATCGAATTCCTCGACCAGTTCGAAGTGCGCCTGCACCACCGGCACCAATACCAACTGCGCAATGCGCTCGCCGACGGCGATGTTGAACGCGGTCTGGCCACGGTTCCAGCACGACACCATCAATTCGCCCTGGTAGTCCGAGTCGATCAGGCCGACCAGGTTGCCCAGCACGATGCCGTGTTTGTGGCCCAGGCCCGAGCGCGGCAGGATCAGCGCCGCCAGGCCAGGATCGCCTACGTAGATCGACAAGCCGGTCGGAATAAGAATGGTCTGGCCCGGTTCAAGGACAGTGTCTTGCTTGAGCATGGCGCGCAGATCGAGGCCGGCGGAGCCTGGGGTGGCGTAGGCCGGCAGTGGGAATTCGTTGCCGATGCGTGGGTCGAGGATCTTGGCTTGCAAAGCGTGCATGGAAATTAAACCTGGTTCAGCCGTTGGGCGATAAAAGAGATCAGTTGGCGGGCAATCTTGCCCTTGCTGGTCTGGGCGAAAAGGGTGGCATGCAGGTCGCGGTCGATCACGCTGCAGGCATTTTCCTCGCTGTTGAAGCCGATGCTCGGGTTGGCGACATCATTGGCAACGATCAGGTCGAGGTTTTTGTCTTTCAATTTGCGTGCGGCGTAGTCCAGCAAGTGCTCGGTCTCGGCGGCGAAGCCGACACTGAACGGACGGTCCGGACGCGTGGCGATGGTGGCCAGGATGTCCGGGTTGCGCACCATTTGCAGGAGCAGGCCGTCACCGCTCGTAGGGTCTTTCTTGAGCTTTTGCGGGGCGACGACTTCCGGGCGGTAGTCCGCAACCGCCGCCGAGGCGATGAAAAGGTCGCACGGAATGGCTGCCTCACAGGCCGCCAGCATGTCGCGGGCGCTGACCACGTCGATTCGCGTGACCCGATCCGGGGTCGGCAAATGCACCGGACCGGTGATCAGGGTGACGCGTGCGCCTGCCTCGACCGCCGCTTCAGCCAGGGCAAAGCCCATTTTTCCTGAGCTATGGTTGGTGATGTAGCGCACCGGGTCGATGTTTTCCTGGGTCGGGCCGGCAGTGATCAACACGTGCTTGCCAGTGAGGGCCAGGTGCTGAAAGCACTCGGCGGCGCACAGCGCCAGATCGGTGGCTTCAAGCATGCGGCCCATGCCAACGTCGCCGCAGGCCTGGCTGCCGGATGCCGGGCCGAACACCTTGAGGCCTCGGCTTTGCAGAAGCTGGGTGTTGGCCTGGGTCGCAGGGTCGCGCCACATGGCCTGGTTCATGGCCGGGGCGATGGCGACAGTGGCGTCGGTGGCCAGTACCAGCGTGGTCAGCAGGTCATCGGCGATGCCTTGGGCCAGGCGCGCGATCAGGTCGGCGGTGGCCGGAGCGATCAGCACCAGGTCGGCCCATTTGGCCAGTTCGATGTGCCCCATGGCGGCTTCGGCCGCAGGGTCCAGGAGATCCAGGTGAACCGGGTGCCCGGACAAGGCCTGCATGGTCAGCGGGGTAATGAACTCACTACCACCGCGCGTCATGACCACGCGCACTTCGGCGCCCTGGTCCAGGAGCCTGCGGACCAGCTCTGCGCTCTTGTAGGCGGCAATGCCGCCGCCAACGCCGAGAACGATGCGTTTCCGATACAGACGCTGCATTGGTTTGCCTTTCCAGTTCAGTGTTGCCAGTTCAATGACGCCTGCGATGCCCCCTCCCCAGGGGAAATCGCCTGCAAAAAAGAGGGCCTACGATAACACAGCGTCCGCAAGGCAACAGCGGCACGCATGGCATACAGGGAGAGGGAGGAGGGATGAGTATTCGTGATTGGCCGGCGGCAGAGCGGCCGCGAGAGAAGCTTTTGGAGTGGGGGGCGGCGAGTCTGTCGGATGCCGAGTTGCTGGCGATCTTCCTGCGTACCGGGGTTTCCGGCAGGAGCGCGGTGGACCTGGCGCGCCATCTGCTGGCGCAATTCGGCGGCTTGCGCCCGTTGCTGGAGGCCAGCCAGACGCTGTTCAGCCAGCAATTGGGCCTGGGGCCGGCGAAGTTTGCCCAGTTGCAGGCGGTGTTGGAAATGGCCAAGCGTCATATGGCCGAGCGCCTGCGACACGACTCGGTGCTGGAAAGTCCGGTGGCGGTGCGCGATTACCTCAAGGCCATGTTGCGCCATGAGCCCCACGAGATATTCGGCTGTCTGTTCCTTGATTCAAGGCACAGGGTGCTGGGTTTTGAGGCGTTGTCCCAAGGCACCATCGACGCGGCGATGGTGTATCCCCGGCAAGTGGTCAAACGCGCATTGGCCTACAACGCGGCGGCGTTGATCCTGTGCCACAACCATCCTTCCGGGAGCCTGGAGCCGAGCGCTGCTGATCGAAAATTGACCAAGTTGCTGCAGAAGGCCTTGGAGGTAGTGGATGTGCGGGTACTGGATCACATCATTGTGGGGGATGGAGATCCGTTGTCGATGGCGGAGTATGGGTGGATGTAGGCGGGAAGCAGCTGCAAGCCTCAAGCGGGCTTGCAGCTTTCAGCTCAGGGCTTGACGCTGACTTTCGAGAAATCCTGGCGGCCGAACGGGCTCACCTGGTAGCCCTCGACAGTCTTGCGGGCCAGGGCGAACGCCGTCGGGTGCGCCAGCGGCAACCACAAGGCCTGCTGCTGGATCTGTGCCTGGGCCTGCTGGTACAGCTTGCTGCGCACACCTTGCTCGCTGGTGGTCTTGCCAGCGCTGATCAGCTTGTCCAACGCAGGGTCGCAGTAGCGGGCGAAGTTGGTACCCGACTTTACCGCCGCGCAGGAAAACTGCGGGGTCAGGAAGTTATCCGGGTCGCCGTTGTCACCGGCCCAGCCCATGAATAGCAGGTCGTGTTCGCCGGCTTTGGCGCGGCGGATCAACTCGCCCCATTCGATCACGCGGATCTCGGCCTGGATGCCGACCTTGGCCAGGTCAGCCTGCAGCAGTTGTGCACCAAGGTTGGGGTTGGGGTTCAGCAGGCTGCCGGTGGGGCGGGTCCAGAGGGTGGTCTTGAAGCCGTCCTTGAGTCCGGCGCGGTCGAGCAGCACCTTGGCCTTGGCGAGATCCTGTGGATAACCCGGCAGGTCCTTTGCGTAGCTCCAGGTGTTCGGCGGATAAGGGCCGTTGGCGGCCTCGGCGGTGCCTTCAAACACGGCTTTGAGGTAGCTGCCCTTGTCGAACGCCAGGTTGATCGCCTGGCGGACTTCTGGCTTGTCCAGGGGTGGGTGCTGGCTGTTGATGGCCACGAAGGCGGTCATGAAGGCCGCGGTCTTCTCCACCTTGAGCGCCGGGTCCTTTTCGGCCTCGCCTACGTCCAGCGGCTTGGGTGACAGCGCAATCTGGCACTCATCGCGGTGCAGCTTCTGCAGGCGTACGTTGGCGTCGGGAGTGATGGCGAAGATCAAGTTATCCACAGCCGGTTTGCCGGCGAAGTAGTCCAGGTTGGCCTTGTAGCGCACCACGGCATCTTTCTGGAAGCGGCTGAAGATAAACGGTCCAGTGCCGATCGGCTGGCTGTTGAGCTTCTCCGGCGTGCCGGCCTTGAGCAGTTTGTCGGCATATTCCGCCGGGTAGATCGACGCGAACCCCATGCTCAACGCGGCGAGGAAGGTGGAGTCGGCGTGATCCAGGGTGAAACGCACGGTCAGTGGGTCGAGAGCGTCGATCTTTTTTACCAGCGTCGGCAGTTGCAGCGACTGAGCGTGAGGGAAGCCGCTCTGGGCGATCTTGTGCCAGGGGTTGGCCGGGTCGAGCATGCGCTCGAAGCTGAAGCGCACGTCTTCGGCGCTCAGGGTGCGGCTTGGGGTGAAGTACTCGGTGCGGTGGAACTTCACATCCGGGTGCAGCTTGAAGGTATAGGTCAGGCCATCCGGCGAGACGTTCCAGCTGTCCGCCAGGCTGGGCACCAGTTGGCCGCTGGTCGCGTCATAGTCCACCAGGCGGTTCATCAGCACATCGGCCGAGGCGTTGGTGGTGGTCAGCGAGTTGTATTGCACCACATCGAACCCTTCGGGGCTGGCCTCGGTGCAGACGCTCAAGTTGCTGGCGGCCGAGGCCAGCGGGGCGATAAATAGAGGGGCTAGCAATAGCGGTAGGGCAGCGAGGCGCATGTTCGGTTTCCTTTGCAGATCGAAGGCCCATCTGCGAGTGCAGTCTGGAAAAGTCCTACCGTAGTGGTCTGATAGGTAAATGACTAGCCCATTTTTGCCTGTGCTTTTGCGCCAAATGCTGTTTTGATGGCGTCTCGGCGCGTTTCGTCGTGCACTTCACTGTGCCCGCGCGCGCTGTAAATCATTCTGTGCGACGAGCGGTCGGCTGTGACAGCGGCCCCTCCTGGCAACGGTTCAGGCGTCTGCCGCCAAGATTTACGCCAGTAAAAACACGCGGGCTGTTGTTGCACTGGGGTCTTTCTGGTATAAAGCAGCGCTCTTTTCTAGGGGCCCGGTTCCTTCGCTTGTAGGTGTAGCCGGTAAGACCCTAAAGAAACGCGGCGCCTGGCGCCAAATGACTGAGAGATTAAGCGGCCAACCCATGCCGGGTTGGGCATGTGGTTTTAGAGGGCTGAGGCATGTCGAGAGTCTGTCAAGTTACCGGTAAGGGTCCGGTGACTGGGAATAACATTTCCCACGCAAATAACAAAACCCGTCGTCGTTTCCTGCCGAACCTGCAGCATCACCGCTTCTGGGTTGAAGAAGAGAAACGTTTCGTCCGTCTGCGCGTATCTGCCAAAGGCATGCGCATCATCGACAAGCGTGGCATCACTGTCGTGCTGGCTGAATTGCGCCGCGCTGGCACAATCTAAGGAGCTATATCATGCGTGAATTGATTCGAATGATCTCTAGCGCCGGTACTGGTCACTTCTACACTACCGACAAGAACAAGCGTACTACCCCGGACAAGCTCGAAAAGAAAATGTTCGACCCGCGCGTTCGCAAGCACGTGATCTACAAAGAAGGCAAAATCAAGTAATTGATTTTCCTCCTGAAAAAAAGCCCGTATCTCACGATCCGGGCTTTTTTTTGCCTGTTGATTTGGCTGATCAGGCTTTCTGTTCGAACACCACGTAGATCTTGCGGCACGCCTCCAGCACTTCCCAGGTGCCGCTGAAGCCGGCGGGAATCACGAATCGGTCGCCAGCGCGCAAGGTCTTGGCATTGCCGTCGGCGTCACGCAGCACGGATACACCTTGCACAATCTCGCAGTACTCATGTTCGGTGTAATTGACCGTCCACTGTCCGACTTCACCTTCCCACACGCCCGCGCTCATCTGGCCGCAGGGGCTGTTGTAGTGGTTGTAGATCGTTTGCTCGGGATCGCCCTTGAGGATTTTCTCGGCGGCAGGGCGGTAGCGCTCGGCGGCGGTCTTGGCTTGGCTGAAGTCGACGATGTCCTGGATGCTCATGTGCGTGTCCCGTCTGGCCTGCGGTTGGAGAGCCCAAAGTCTATGTTTATTAAAATGAACATCGCAAGGGCGTTTGCCGGCGTTATGTCAAATATATTGAAACACCCCCAGCCGCTGGTTTAGGGTGGCAGCTGCCTTGCGCCGAACCATTGGCTGGCGGGCAAGAATTCTTTAAGGCTGCCGTGGGACATCCCATGGCCCTTGTATTCAATAAGAGGAGGACACTCGCATGACCACCCTGACCCGTGCCGACTGGGAACAACGTGCCAAGGATCTGAAGATCGAAGGCCGCGCCTACATCAATGGCGAGTACACCGCCGCTGTTTCCGGTGACACCTTCGAATGCATCAGCCCGGTCGATGGTCGCCTGCTGGCCACCGTTGCCAGCTGTGACGCCGCCGACGCCCAGCGCGCCGTCGAAAACGCCCGCGCCACCTTCAACTCCGGCGTGTGGTCACGCCTGGCGCCGGCCAAGCGCAAATCTGCCATGATCCGTTTCGCCGCGTTGCTCAAGGCCAATGCCGAAGAGCTGGCGCTGCTCGAAACCCTGGACATGGGCAAGCCGATCAGCGACTCCCTGAACATCGACGTGCCCGGCGCGGCGAATGCCCTGAGCTGGAGCGGCGAAGCGATCGACAAGATCTACGACGAAGTCGCCGCGACCCCGCATGACCAATTGGGCCTGGTGACGCGCGAGCCGGTTGGCGTGGTTGGCGCTATCGTGCCGTGGAACTTCCCGCTGATGATGGCCTGTTGGAAACTGGGCCCTGCGCTGTCCACCGGCAACTCGGTGATCCTCAAGCCGTCCGAAAAATCCCCGCTGACCGCTATCCGCATTGCGGCCCTGGCCGTGGAAGCCGGTATTCCAAAAGGCGTGTTCAACGTACTGCCGGGCTATGGTCATACCGTGGGTAATGCGCTGGCGTTGCACATGGATGTCGACACCCTGGTGTTCACCGGTTCCACCAAGATCGCCAAGCAACTGTTGATCCGCTCTGGTGAGTCGAACATGAAGCGCGTCTGGCTGGAAGCCGGCGGCAAGAGCCCGAACATCGTGTTCGCCGATGCCCCGGACCTGCAAGCCGCCGCCGAATCCGCCGCCGGCGCCATCGCCTTCAACCAGGGGGAGGTCTGCACCGCCGGTTCGCGCCTGCTGGTGGAGCGTTCCATCAAGGACAAATTCCTGCCGCTGGTGATCGATGCCCTCAAGGGCTGGAAGCCAGGCAACCCGCTGGACCCGGCAACCAATGTGGGCGCACTGGTGGACACCCAGCAGATGAACACTGTGCTGTCGTACATCGAAGCGGGTCACGCAGATGGCGCCAAGTTGGTCGCCGGCGGCAAGCGGACCCTGGAAGAAACCGGTGGCACCTATGTTGAACCGACGATTTTCGACGGTGTGACCAATGCCATGAAGATCGCCCAGGAAGAAATCTTCGGCCCGGTCTTGTCGGTGATCACCTTCGACAGCGCCGAGGAAGCAATTGCCATCGCCAACGACACCCAATACGGCCTGGCTGCAGCGGTGTGGACGGCGGACATCTCCAAGGCCCACCTGACTGCCAAGGCGCTGCGTGCCGGTAGCGTGTGGGTCAACCAGTACGATGGCGGCGACATGACTGCACCGTTTGGTGGCTTCAAGCAGTCGGGCAACGGTCGCGACAAGTCGCTGCATGCGTTCGACAAATACACCGAGCTGAAGGCCACCTGGATCAAGCTCTAAGCAACACCGCAGGCTAAATGTGGGAGGGGGCTTGCCCCCGATAGCAGTGTGTCAGGCGCCAGCGGTGCTCACTGATCCACCGCAATCGGGGGCAAGCCCCCTCCCACACTGTTTTGTGTGTTTTCAAGAATTATCCACAGGAGCGTGGAAATGCGTTGGGCGACTTATTTCGCCGTCCTGGCCTCGGTGCTCAGCGTCGGCCTGGCCCTGGGCGTCAGCATGCCGCTGGTGTCCCTGCGCCTCGAAAGCTGGGGCTACGGCAGTTTCGCTATCGGCGTGATGGCAGCGATGCCGGCCTTTGGCGTGTTGCTCGGCGCGAAGGTCTCCAGTCGCCTGGCCTCTTGGCTTGGCACCGCCAACCTCATGCGTCTGTGCCTGTGGGCGGGCGCGGTGTCCATCGGCCTGCTGGCGATCCTGCCCAGCTACCCGGTGTGGCTGGTGCTGCGCCTGATGATCGGGGTGATCCTGACCATTGTGTTTATCCTCGGCGAGAGTTGGATCAACCAGTTGGTGGTGGAGCAGTGGCGTGGTCGGCTGGTGGCGTTGTACGGCTGCAGCTATGCCTTGAGCCAGCTGTCGGGGCCGCTGCTGTTGGGCCTGATCGGCACCGAGCATGACTACGGTTTCTGGGTGGGCGTCGGCCTGTTGATGGTCGCGCCGCTGTTGCTGCTGGGGCGCTCCGGTGCACCGAGCGCCGAGTCCTTCAGCGTGACCTTCGCGCAACTGTGGCGCTTCTGCCGGAGCCTGCCGGCGATTGCCTGGGCGGTTGCGCTGTTTGCTGCGTTCGAGGCGATGATCCTGACATTGTTGCCGGTGTACTGCCTGCAACAAGGATTCACCGCCGAGATCGCCTTGGCCATGGTCAGCACGGTGGTGGTTGGCGACGCGTTACTGCAATTGCCCATCGGTGCACTGGCCGACTACTTGCCTCGGCGCACGTTGTTCCTGGGGTGTGCGCTGCTGTTGCTGGTGTCGAGCCTGGCGATTCCCCTATTGATGCACACACCAATGATCTGGCCGATCTGGGTCGTGTTCGGCGCGAGTGCCGGCGGCTTGTTCACCCTGTCGTTGATCCTGATCGGCGAGCGTTACCGCGACGACGCGCTGGTGCGCGCCAATGCCCACGTGGCGCAGTTGTGGGGTATTGGCTGCCTGATCGGCCCGCTGGTGGCGGGGGCGGGTAGCCAGTGGATCAGCGGGCATGCGTTGCCGCTGCTGATGGCAGCGGGTGCGCTGGGCCTGGTGATGTTGCTGCTGCGCCAGGGTGCATTCGGCGCGGCGCAGCCGGCCTAGAGCATGCGCTCAAGGCCGACGCTGGTGGCAAACCACGCATTGAACCGTCGCCACCAGCTCCCCGGCTCGCGGGTCAGGGTGTGCAACTGGCCGTTGTCTTCGGTCACCCACACCACTTGGCCGTCCTGCAATTTCGCTTCATAGCTCAGGGGCGGCGCCATGCCTTGCAGTGCAAGGTTGCGCACGTGTTCCGCCAGCTCGGGGCTGTCGACCAGCACACCGACTTCGGTGTTCCACAGTACCGAGCGTGGGTCGAAGTTGAACGAGCCGATAAAGGATTTCTCCCGATCAAAGATCATCGCCTTGCTGTGCAGGCTGGAATCTGAGCCCCGGAAGGCGCCTCGGCGAAACAGGTGCGGGCCACTGCCGCCGCCATCCCCGGGCTGGCGGCGCAACTCATAGAGCTTGACCCCATGCTCCAGCAGCGCCTTGCGGTACGGCGCATAACCCCCGTGCACCGCGGGCACGTCGGTGGCTTCCAGGGAGTTGGTCAGCAGGCTCACCGACACGCCCGCATCGGCACGCCCCGTCAGGTACACCAGGCCTGGCTGTCCCGGCACGAAGTACGCCGAAATCATCATCAGTTCGTGATTGACCCCTTCCAGTTCCGGCGCCAGTTGCGTGGTGAGCAGCAACCTGGGGTCAGGGTCCTCCTTGGCCAGCACCTTGCTCGGCGCATCCCACAGCGCCTGGTTCCAGGCCCAGATCAGCTCGCGGCGCCAGGTGTCCATGCGGGGTTGGGTCTGGTAGGTGCGCAGGCGGTTGTACAGTGCGTGGTTCTGCTGGCGTGACTCGGCCAGGGACGCTTCCAGGCGTACGCGCGCGGCGGCCAGGTCACCCTTGGACGGTGCGTTGGAGACGAAATTATCGATGGGCTTGCTCAGTGCGCTGTTCCAGTACTGGTCGAAACTGTGGCCCAGTTGCTCGGCCACCGGGCCGACGCTGAGCATGTCGATATCGGTGAAGTTCAGGTTGGGCTCGGCATCGAAATACTCATCCCCCAGGTTACGCCCGCCAACGATGGCCACGCTATTGTCCGCCAGCCACAGCTTGTTGTGCATGCGTCGATGTTGCAGCGACAGGTTGAACAAGCGGCCCATGGCCCGCGTTACGCCGGTGCTGCGCCCGAGGTGCAGCGGGTTGAACAGGCGGATCTCGATTTTGGGATGGGCGGCGAGGGTGGCGATGATCTGGTCCAGGCCGTCGCTGGTGGTGTCATCCAGCAAGATGCGCACACGTACGCCACGGTCGGCGGCCTTGAGCAGTTCGTCCACCAGCATGCGGGTGCTGATGCCGTCGTGCACGATGTAGTACTGCAGGTCGAGGCTGGTCTGGGCGTTGCGGATCAGCTCGGCACGGGCCATGAATGCCTCGCTGCTGTTGGGCAGCAGGCGAAAGCCCGAGCGCCCTTGATAGGGCGCGGCCTGGGCCTGGATCGAGCGGCCGAACGATGACTGTGCGGCGGGCAGGGCGTCACTGGGGACGCGTGGCGTGCTCACGCTGGCGCAGCCGCCCAGGATCAGGGCTCCCAGCAGGCAAAACGGTAATAGCCGTTGAATCATCAAGGGAGCGGCTTCCAGATCAGGGCGGTTGTCGATATATGACGGCAATTTCCCGTGAAAGGTCAGTCGGCCGTGTCTGCCAGCATCTTGATCGCCGCAGCCCCGACCTTGCGCACGGCTTCTTCAATCTGCGCGGTTGGCTTGGCAGCGTAGTTCATGCGCAGGCAGTTCCTGTACTTGCCCGACGCCGAGAAGATGCTGCCTACGGCCACCTGGACACCTTGTTCTACGAGGACACGGTTGAGCTTCAGCGTATCAAAGCCTTCCGGCAGTTCGATCCACAGCATGAAGCTGCCTTGAGGGCGGCTGGCGCGAGTGCCTGTGGGGAAGTAGCGGCTGACCCAATCGAGCATCAAGTCGCGATTGCGCTGGTATTGGGTGCGCATCCTCCGCAAATGCGGTTCGAAGTGACCACCTTTGAGGAATTCCGCAATCGCGATTTGCGGCTGCGTGGCGGTGCTGCCAGTGCTGATGTATTTCATGTGCAGCACTCGCTCCAGGTAACGTCCGGGCGCTACCCAGCCGATGCGCAGGCCGGGCGCCAGGGTCTTCGAGAACGAGCTGCACAGCAGGACGCGTCCGTCTTCGTCGAAAGACTTGATGGTGCGCGGGCGCGGGTAGCTGAAGGCCAGTTCGCCGTAGACATCGTCTTCAATGATCGCCACGTCAAAGCGCTGCGCCAAGGTGAGCAATGCCCGCTTGCGCGCCTCCGGCATGATGTAGCCCAGGGGGTTGTTGCAGTTGGGGGTCAGTTGGATGACTTTGATCGGCCACTGTTCCAGCGCCAGCTCCAGGGCTTCGAGGCTGATGCCGGTGATCGGGTCGGTGGGGATTTCCAGGGCTTTCATGCCCAGGCCCTTGAGGGTCTGCATGGCGCCGTGAAAGCTCGGCGAGTCCACCGCAACGATATCGCCCGGCTCACAGATGGCATGGATGCTGGCGGACAGCGCCTCATGGCAGCCGGTGGTGATCACGATGTCCTCGGCCGTCAGCTGGCAGCCGGAATCCAGGGACAGGCGCGCAATCTGTTCGCGCAGTTCCATACAGCCCAGGATGTTGTCGTAATACAGCCCCGGCAAATCCTGGCGGCGACTCACGCGGGCCAGGCTGCGCAGCAGGGGCTTGAGGGTGGGCGACAATACATCCGGCATGCCGCGGCCCATCTGTATGACATCCTTGCGCGGCGTTGCGCGTATCAATTCCAGCACTTGGTCCCATTGGGAAATTTCTACGGGGCGCTGAGCCGGACGACCGACTTCCGGCAGGGCCGGCAACTCGCGGCCCACCGGAACAAAGTAGCCGGATTTCGGCTTGGGCATCGCCAGACCGTTGTCCTCCAGCAAGCGATAGGCCTGCTGCACGGTGCTCAAACTGACCCCGTGTTCCACGCTCAACGCCCGTACGGAAGGCAGTCGATCACCGGGGCGATAGAAGCCTTGTTCGATGCGGGTGCCCAGCAATTCGGCGAGGTTCATGTACAGGGTCATGGCGGTCGCTCCAGAGGGACCATTACAGATAGGCAGAAAATACAGGATTCAGCGGTATATAGGCAGTATCTGTATGGATTTAATAAAGGTGGGTTGAATCTGTAATGGTTTTGGCTGCGCGCTCATGCTGGTCACTCAAGGCAACAAGCAACTGAGGGGCAGCAAAATGAACGGCATGGGCGATGTGCGGCTGGCGTTACACAGTCAGGAACTGGTGGCTGGGCAGGAGCGGGCGACGGCGCGGCGCGATATCAGTCGCTGGGGTCTGTTCTGGCGCCGTCGCCACACCCGCAAAGCTTTACTGCACCTGACCCGCGAGCAATTGCGCGATGTCGGGCTGACCGCCGAGCAGGCGCGCCACGAAGGCCTGAAACCGTTCTGGCGCGATTGATCAGACCAGCTCTTTGAGGCGGTGCCAGAGCATTCCCAGCGCCAACAGCGGCGAGCGCAGGTGCCTGCCGCCGGGGAAGGTGATGTGCGGCACCTGGGCGAACAGGTCGAAGCGCCCGTGTTGCTGGCCGCTGATGGCTTCGGCCAGCAACTTGCCCGCCAGGTGCGTGGCGTTGAGGCCATGGCCGGCGTAGGCCTGGGCGTAATACACGTTGGGCTGGTCGGCCAGGCGGCCTATCTGCGGCAGACGGTTGGCGCCGATGCCGATCATGCCGCCCCATTGGAAGTCGATGTTTACATCGGCCAGTTGTGGGAACACCTGCAGCATCTTCGGGCGCATATAGGCGCCGATGTCCTTCGGGTCGCGACCGGAATAATGACAGGCACCGCCGAACAGCAGGCGGCGATCGGCGGACAGTCGGAAGTAGTCCACCGTGACACGCTGGTCGCACACCGCCATGTTCTGCGGCAGCAGGTTGGCGGCCTGGGCTTCGCCCAACGGTTCGGTGGCGATGATGTAGCTGCCGGCAGGCAACACTTTGCCGCTGAGGTGCGGGTTGAGGCCGTTGAGGTAGGCATTGCAGGCCAGCACCAGGGTCTTGGCGCGCACGTTGCCTTGGGCGGTGTGTACGTTGACTTCGGGGCCGTAGTCGATGCGGGTGACTTCGGACTGCTCGAACAGCTTCACGCCCGATTGCTGCGCGGCGGCGGCTTCGCCGAGGGCCAGGTTCAGCGGGTGCAGGTGGCCGGAGCCCATGTCGATCATGCCGCCCACGTAGCGCTCGGAGCCGATGACGCTGCCCATTTCGTTGGCTTGCAGCAGGCGTATGTCGTGACGATAGCCGAGGCTGCGCAGTTCTTCGGCATCTTCGGCCAGGCCGTGCAGGTCGCGGGGTTTGTTGGCGAGGTCGCAGTAGCCCCAGGTCAGGTCGCAAGGGATTTGGTAGCGGGCGACGCGCTCACGCACAATCTCCACCGCTTCCAGGCCCATCAACTTCATCTGGCGTACGCCCTCGGTGCCGATCACGCTGGCGAACTGGTCCAGGCCATGGCCGACACCGCGAATCAGTTGGCCGCCGTTACGCCCGCTGGCGCCCCAGGCGATCTTGCGCGCTTCCAGCAACACTACGCTGAAACCGCGTTCGGCCAACTCCAGCGCGGTGTTCAGCCCGGAAAAACCGCCGCCGACCACGCACACATCCGCCGTCAGTTCGCCGGTCAATACCGGGTAATCAGTTTGCGGCACGCTGCTGGCGGCGTAGTAGGAAGCGGTATGCCGGGCGCTGGCAGTCATGGGGAGCATCCCTGTTTGGAAAATTTGACGCAGGATACAGCGGTCGGACGAAGCTGTCTGCGCGGGGCGTTTTGCGGCAGAATCCACGCCTATTCGCCGTTCGGTACGTGTTTCGATGAGTTGCAACAGTCAGAAAATCAGTGCGCTGCGCCGGCAGATTCCTTCGTTCGAGTGCGTCCCCGGTTGCCATGACTGCTGTGGGCCGGTGACCACCTCGCCCGAGGAGATGTCGCGCCTGCCGCGCAAGACCGCCGCCGAGCAGGACGCGGCCATGGAGGAGCTGAACTGCGTGCACCTGGGGCCGAACGGCTGCACGGTGTACGACGAGCGCCCGTTGATCTGCCGGCTGTTCGGCACCACCAAGACCTTGCCGTGTCCGAATGGGCGGCGCCCGGTGGAGCTGATTCATCCACGGGTGGAGAAGCAGATCCACGAGTACATGGCGAGCACCCGGCAGGTGCTGGTTTAGCGGTTTTACACCGTCCAAATGTGGGAGGGGGCAAGCCCCCTCCCACATGTTGACCCGAGTGTGTCAGGTCAGTCCGGGATCGGCAGGTTCAGGCTCTCTTTCACCTCTTCCATCACGATATAGCTCTTGGACTCCCGCACATGGGGCAGCTTGAGCAGGATGTCGCCGAGCAATTTGCGGTACGACGCCATCTCGGATATCCGCGCTTTCACCAGGTAGTCGAAGTCGCCAGAAACCAGGTGGCACTCGAGCACATGGGGCAGTTTCAGCACCGCGCGGCGGAATTCCTCGAAGGTGTCGCCGGACTTGTAATCCAGGCTGATCTCGACAAATACCAGCAAACTGCCCTTCAAATGCTGGGGGTTGAGCCGCGCGTTGTAGCCCATGATGATCCCTTCACGCTCCAGCCGCCGCACACGCTCGGTACAGGGCGTGGTCGACAGCCCGACCTTTTCCCCCAGCTCCGTAAACGAAATGCGCCCGTCGGTTTGCAGGATGCGCAGGATGTTGCGGTCGATCTTGTCCAGCTCCCGCTTGGTCTGGGTGTTGGTACGCATAGGGGATACGCCTCTGTGAAAAGGGTTTTTGCCGAGAATTGTCGCCAAATATAGGCAGTTATATAGTGAAATGCACTGGTCATTGTTTTTTACACTGCGCTCATCATTGCTCGAACAACACACGTCAGCGGCCATGCCCGCGATGAGGATATAAAAATGCGCGTTCTGGTCTTGGGTAGCGGCGTCATTGGTGTGACCAGTGCCTACTATTTGGCGCGGTCCGGCTTTGAAGTGGTTGTCGTCGACCGTCAGCCTGCCGCTGCCATGGAAACCAGTTTCGCCAACGCCGGGCAGGTGTCTCCAGGCTACGCCTCGCCATGGGCCGCACCGGGTGTGCCGCTCAAGGCCATCAAGTGGTTGCTGCAACGCCATGCGCCGCTGGCGATCAAGGCCACCGCCGACATCGACCAATACCTGTGGATGGCGCAGATGCTGCGCAACTGCACCGCCAGCCGTTATGCGGTGAACAAGGAGCGCATGGTGCGCCTGTCCGAGTACAGCCGCGACTGCCTCGACGAACTGCGCGCCGAGACCGGCATTGCCTACGAAGGCCGTAGCCTTGGGACTACCCAACTGTTCCGCACCCAGGCACAACTCGATGGCGCCGCCAAGGACATCGCCGTGTTGAAGGAGTCCGGCGTGCCGTTCGAGCTGCTCGACCGCGCCGGTATCGCCCGGGTCGAGCCGGCCCTGGCCAGCGTCACGGATATCCTCGCCGGCGCACTGCGCCTGCCGAATGACCAGACCGGTGACTGCCAGATGTTCACCACCCGCCTGGCCGAGATGTGCAAACAGTTGGGTGTGGAGTTCCGCTTTGAGCAGGACATCCAGCGCCTCGACTACGCCGGTGATCGCATCAACGGCGTGTGGATCGACGGCAAGCTGGAAACCGCCGACCGCTACGTGCTGGCCCTCGGCAGCTACTCGCCGCAGTTGCTCAAGCCGTTGGGGATCAAGGCACCGGTGTATCCGCTCAAGGGCTACTCGCTGACCGTGCCGATCACCAACCCGGCGATGGCGCCGACCTCGACCATTCTCGACGAGACCTACAAGGTCGCGATCACTCGTTTCGACAACCGCATCCGCGTCGGTGGCATGGCTGAAATAGCCGGTTTTGACCTGTCGCTGAACCCGCGCCGGCGGGAAACCCTGGAGATGATCGTCAACGACCTTTATCCTCAGGGCGGCGATTTGACCGAAGCTACCTTCTGGACCGGCCTGCGCCCGACTACCCCCGACGGCACGCCGATTGTCGGTGCCACCCCGTTCAAGAACCTGTTCCTGAATACCGGCCACGGCACCCTCGGTTGGACCATGGCCTGTGGCTCCGGTCGTTTGCTGGCCGACCTGATGGCCAAGAAAACGCCGCAGATCAGTGCCGAAGGCCTCGATATTTCCCGTTATGGCAACCACCAGGAGTCTGCAAAACATGTCAATCCAGCGCCAGCTCACCAATGAGCGCATGAGCCAGATCGTTGTCCACAGCGGTACCGTGTATCTGGCCGGGCAAGTCGGCGACGACATGAACGCCGGGATTGAACAGCAGACCCGTGAAACCCTGACCAATATCGAGCGTTTGCTCGACCTGGCCGGTACTGATAAGACCCGGTTGCTGTCGGTGACGATCTACCTGAAGGACATCGACGCGGATTTCGCCGGCATGAACGCGGTATGGGACAAGTGGCTGCCAAAAGGCGTTGCCCCGGCCCGTGCCACGGTTGAAGCCAAGCTGTGCGAACCGCAAATCCTGGTGGAGCTGTCCGTCGTGGCCGCGCTGCCTTAAACAACGATCCCTCTCCCGGTGCCGAAGCCGTTGGTCGGTGCCGGTTTTTCTTCACTTTGCCGCCTAGAAGCCTGCCGCCATGCGTCCTGCCCGTGCCCTGATCGACCTCCAAGCCCTGCGCCACAACTACCAATTGGCCCGTGAAGTCACGGGGGCCAAGGCCCTTGCCGTGATCAAGGCCGATGCCTACGGCCATGGTGCCGTGCGCGTTGCCCAGGCGCTGGAAGCCGAGGCGGACGGGTTTGCCGTGGCTTGCATCGAGGAAGCATTGGAGCTGCGCGCCGCCGGGATTCGTGCGCCGGTGCTGCTGCTGGAAGGTTTCTTCGAGGCGGATGAGCTGCCGCTGATCATCGAACATGATTTCTGGTGCGTGGTGCACTCGCTGTGGCAATTGGAGGCCATCGAGCAGGCCAGACTGAGCAAGCCGCTGACCATCTGGCTCAAGCTCGATTCCGGCATGCACCGTGTCGGCCTGCACCCCAAGGATTATCACGAGGCTTACCAGCGCCTGCTGGCCAGCGGCAAGGTGGCCAAGATCGTGTTGATGAGCCATTTCGCCCGCGCCGATGAGCTCGACTGTGTGCGCAGTGATGAACAGGTGGCTGTGTTTGACGCGGCGCGCCAGGGTTTGTCGGCCGAGGTCAGCCTGCGCAATTCGCCATCGGTGATGGGCTGGCCGGCTGTGTCCAGCGATTGGGTGCGCCCTGGCATCATGCTCTACGGCGCGACGCCGTTTGCCGAGGACCAGGCCGTGGCCGCGCGTTTGCAGCCGGTGATGACCCTGGAATCCAAGGTGATCTGCGTCCGTGAACTGCCGGCCGGTGAGCCGGTGGGTTACGGCGCCAAGTTCATCACGCCCAAACCCATGCGTATCGGTGTGGTTGCCATGGGCTATGCCGATGGCTATCCGCGTCACGCGCCGACGGGTACGCCGGTACTGGTGGCCGGGCAGCGCAGCCAATTGCTGGGCCGTGTGTCCATGGACATGCTGTGCATCGACCTCACGGAAGTGCCTCAGGCTGGCCTCGGTTCCACCGTGGAGCTATGGGGCAAAAATATCCTCGCCAGTGACGTCGCGGTCGCCGCCGAGACCATTCCGTATCAGCTCTTTTGCAACCTGCGCCGCGTGCCGAGGCTCTATTCCGGCGCTTGACCGCCGGGTACGAACGCAACCGCCCGGGATTTAGGCCCAAGTGTTGTAAATACTGAACGCTGTCGCCATGATAACGCTCAATTACAACAAAGCCTGAATCCTAGGAGGCTCCTGCATTGGACGTCGGCGAACGACTGCAATCCATCCGTAAACTGAAGGGTCTGTCCCAGCGCGAGCTCGCCAAGCGCGCGGGTGTCACCAACAGCACCATTTCGATGATCGAAAAAAACAGCGTCAGCCCCTCGATCAGCTCCTTGCGCAAGGTGCTGGGAGGCATCCCCATGTCGATGGTCGAGTTCTTTTCCGAGGAGATCCTCCAGGAAATACCGACGCAGATCGTCTATAAAGCCAATGAGCTGATCGACATCTCCGACGGCGCCGTCACCATGAAACTGGTAGGCCGGGCGCACCCTAGCCGGGCCATCGCGTTTCTCAACGAGATCTACCCGCCGGGCGCCGACACAGGCGAAGAAATGCTTACCCACGAAGGTGAAGAAACCGGGATTCTGGTGGAGGGTCGCCTGGAGTTGGTGGTCGGTCTTGAAACTTTTGTGCTCGAAGCTGGCGATAGCTACTACTTTGAAAGCACCAAGCCCCATCGTTTTCGCAATCCGTTCGACGTGCCGGCGCGACTAATCAGCGCAGCCACGCCTGCGAACTTTTAAGAAAAGAGGCGTCCTGCCAGCGTTGCAGAGGCACCCGAGCTGTATTCCGTGGGGTCGAATCTCCCTTTAGTTAATAGGGTTGTTTCGGCCAGGCGGGCTAACCGTTATACTTTCGCCGCCTGCGAAACCGTGGCCGCAGGCGTGAATAGCCACCATTGAGGGTGAACGCGTGAACCTAATTATGAAAATGCTGGCTGCACCAGCAACCGTACTGGCCCTATGGGCTGTCAGCGCTCAAGCTGCGACCAATGATGATATTGCCAAGCGCCTGGAGCCTGTTGGCCAGGTCTGCGTCCAGGGCCAGGAATGCAAGGGCATGGAAGTGGCGGTCGCCGCAGGCGGTGGCGCTGCGAAGACGCCGGATGACATCATCGCCAAGCACTGTAATGCTTGCCACGGCACCGGCCTGTTGGGCGCGCCGAAAATCGGCGATACCGCAGCCTGGAAAGAACGCGCCGATCACCAGGGCGGCCTCGATGGCATCCTGGCCAAGGCGATCACCGGGATCAACGCCATGCCGCCAAAAGGCACCTGCGCCGATTGCTCGGATGATGACCTCAAGGGTGCAATCAAGAAGATGTCCGGCCTCTGATCCGCCGATCTTCGTCAAAAATGCCGCTTACGAGCGGCTTTTTTGTGCCTGGGGTTCGTGTTTCAGCGCTGTTCATTGCAGCAAAGACCCGGCAAGCTCGGTCCAACCCCTAATCATGGAATGTTCAGGAGGGTCGGATGGTGCAGTTGTGTTCAATCGAGCAAGCAGTTGACGACGTACTGGCGCGGTTGCCGGCGCATATCCACATGGGCATGCCCCTCGGGCTGGGCAAGCCGAACCGGTTTGCCAATGCCTTGTACCGGCGCATCGCCAAGTTGCCGGAGCGGGCGCTGACGATCTATACCGCGTTAAGCCTGGGCCGCCCGACGATGGGTGATGGTTTGCAGAAACGCTTTCTCGAACCCTTTATCGAGCGGGTGTTCGGCGATTACCCCGAACTGGATTTCCTCGCCGACCTGCACAACGACAGCCTTCCGAACAATATCCACGTCCAACAGTTTTTCATGCAGCCCGGCAGCCTGCTGCACAGCGAGTCGGCGCAGCAGGATTACGTCAGCAGCAACTACAGCCACGCCGCTCGCGACATAAACGCCGCCGGCCTGAACCTGGTGGCGCAGTTGGTCGCCAGCAGTGCCGAACACCCTGATCGCCTGAGCTTGAGCTGCAACCCGGATATCACCCTCGACCTGCTGCCGATGATTGCCAAGCGCCGCGACGCCGGCGAGACCGTGCTGATCGTCGGGCAAGTCCACACCGATTTGCCCTACATGCCCGGCGACGCTGAGCTGGGCATGGATACCTTCGATTACCTGATCGATGAAAAAGACAGCACCACGCTGTTCTCCACGCCGAACATGCCGGTGGGTTTCCAGGACCACTTCATCGGCCTGCATGCCAGCACCCTGGTACGCGACGGCGGCACCTTGCAGATCGGCATCGGCTCCATGGGCGATGCGCTGACTGCCGCGCTGCTGGCGCGCCAGGCCGACAACGAGTCCTATCGGTCGCTGCTGACGGACCTGGACGTGTACCAGTGGGCGCCGCTGATCAGCCGTGAAGGCGGTGTCGATCCCTTCGCCCGGGGCCTTTACGGGTGCAGCGAAATGTTCGTCAACGGCCTGCTGGTGTTGGCGGACGCGGGGATTATCCGTCGCAAGGTCTACCCGGACGTAGCGACGCAACAGCAGGCCAACGCCGGCACGCTCGACGATGCGGCGCAGCCCGACGGCATTTCGATCCACGGCGGATTTTTTCTTGGCCCGCGCAGTTTCTACCAGCGCCTGCAGGAAATGACCCACGCCAAGCGCCTCGAATTCAACATGACGCGCATCAGCTACATCAACGAGCTGTACGGCCAGGAAGAACTCAAGCGCCTGCAACGCCTGGATGCGCGGTTTATCAACAGCGCGATCATGGTGACGCTGCTCGGCGCGGGTGTGGCCGACCAGTTGGAAGACGGTCGTGTGCTCAGTGGTGTGGGCGGGCAGTACAACTTTGTGGCCCAGGGCCATGCGCTGGAAGGTGCGCGGTCGATCCTGATTCTGCGCAGTTGGCGCGAGTCGGCGGGGGAGGTCAGTTCCAATATCGTCTGGGACTACGGCCACTGCACCATTCCCCGGCATCTGCGGGATATTGTCATCACGGAATACGGCATTGCAGACTTGCGCGGGCAGACGGATGCCAAGGTGATCGAGGCGTTGCTCAATATCACCGACTCACGCTTCCAGGACGATTTGATCAAGCAGGCGCAAAAGGCTGGCAAGTTGCCCAAGGATTTCCAGCTGGATCCGCGCTTTGCCGAGAACACGCCGGAGCGGTTGCAGGGGATTCAGGCACGCCATCGTCGGTTGTTTCCGGAGTATCCGTTGGGAAGCGATTTCACCGATGAAGAGCGGGATTTGTTGCGGGCGCTGAACTGGCTCAAGAGCAAATTCAAGCTGACGGAGATTCTGGAGCTGGGCAAGGCGGCGTTGGATGCGCCGCAGGCGCAGGTGTTTCCCAAGCATCTGGAACGCATGCAGTTGACCAAGCCGGAAGGCTTGAAAGAGGATCTGTACCAGCGGCTCCTGCTCGCCGGCCTGCAGGCCACCGCGCACTAACCGACAACACAGGTTCGATGTGGGAGGGGGCAAGCCCCCTCCCACTTTTACCACCACTTTGAGGCAGGAGTTATTCGATGAAGGTGACGACGCCACCTTCCAGCGACTTGACCCGCGCCAGCGATTCAACCCGATAACCCTGCGCATCCAATTCCGCACGGCCGCCCTGGAACGACTTCTCGATCACGATCCCCAAGCCTGCCACGGTCGCGCCGGCCTGCTTGATGATCGAGATCAGCGCCTGGGATGCCTTGCCGTTGGCCAGGAAGTCATCAATCACCAGCACGCGGTCGCTGCTGGTCAGGTGGCGCGGCGAGATCGCCACGGTGCTTTCGACTTTCTTGGTGAAGGAATACACCGTTGCCGACAGCAGGTTTTCGGTCAGGGTCAGGGACTGTTGCTTACGCGCGAATATCACCGGTACACCCAGGTTCAGGCCGGTCATGATCGCTGGCGCTATGCCCGACGCTTCGATGGTGACGATCTTGGTGATGCCCGAGTCCTTGAACAGCGCGGCGAATTCGTCGCCGATCAACTTCATCAGTGCCGGGTCGATCTGGTGGTTCAGAAAGGCGTCGACCTTGAGTACCTGATCGGAAAGCACGATGCCTTCTTCGCGAATTTTCTTGTGCAGTGCTTCCACGGAAAGCTTCCTCTAATGGCGCGTTGTGCGCCGAAAGTAGATTGAAAAGTAGTCGATTCTAGCGCTTTAACATCGCGCGTATGTCCGCCAGGGCGGTGTTGCCGCGAACGGCCTTCACCTCGGTCGGGGTGTCGTCATTGCCTTCCCAGGCCAGGTCGTCCGGCGGCAGTTCATCCAGGAACCGGCTGGGGGCACAATCGATGATTTCGCCGTACTGCTTGCGCTTGGCGGCAAAGGTGAAGGCCAGGGTCTGACGCGCGCGGGTAATGCCCACGTAGGCCAGGCGGCGTTCCTCTTCGATGGTGTCGGCTTCGATGCTGGAACGGTGCGGGAGGATTTCCTCTTCCATGCCCATGATGAACACGTAGGGGAACTCCAGGCCCTTGGAGGCATGCAAGGTCATCATCTGTACACCTTCGGCGCCGTCTTCCTCTTCCTGCTGGCGTTCGAGCATGTCGCGCAGCACCAGCTTGCCGATGGCGTCTTCGACGGTCATCTCGCCGTCTTCGTCTTTTTCCAGGGTGTTCTTCAGCGCTTCGATCAGGAACCAGACGTTGCTCATGCGGTAATCCGCGGCCTTGTCGCTGGAACTGTTGGTGCGCAGCCAGTTCTCGTAGTCGATGTCCATGACCATGCTGCGCAGCGCGCTGATCGGGTCTTCGCCGGCGCACTGCTCGCGCACCTTGTCCATGAAGCGCTTGAAGCGCGACAGGCGATCGGTGAAGCGCGAGTCCAGGTGTTCGCCCAGGCCGATCTCGTCGGTGGCGGCGTACATCGAGATCTTGCGCTCAGTGGCGTAGTTGCCGAGCTTTTCCAGGGTGGTGGAGCCGATCTCGCGACGCGGCACGTTGATCACGCGCAGGAAGGCGTTGTCGTCGTCCGGGTTCACGATCAGGCGGAAGTAGGCCATCAGATCTTTTACTTCCTGGCGTCCGAAAAAGCTGTTGCCGCCCGAAAGGCGATACGGCACCTGGTGGTGCTGCAATTTCAGCTCGATCAGCTTGGCCTGGTAGTTGCCGCGATAGAGGATCGCGAAATCGCTGTAAGGCCGGTCGGTGCGCAGGTGCAGGCTGAGGATCTCGACGGCCACGCGTTCGGCTTCGGCGTCTTCGTTGCGGCAGCGGATCACGCGGATCTCGTCGCCGTGGCCCATCTCGCTCCACAGTTGTTTTTCAAACTCATGGGGGTTGTTCGAGATCAACACGTTGGCGCAGCGCAGGATGCGGCTGGTGGAGCGGTAGTTCTGCTCCAGCATCACCACTTTCAGGGACGGGTAGTCGTCCTTGAGCAGCATCAGGTTTTCCGGGCGCGCGCCGCGCCAGGCGTAGATCGACTGGTCATCGTCACCGACCACGGTGAACTGGTTGCGCTTGCCGATCAGCATTTTTACCAGCAGGTACTGGCTGGCGTTGGTGTCCTGGTATTCGTCCACCAGCAGGTAGCGCACCTTGTTCTGCCATTTTTCGAGGATGTCGGCGTGTTCCTCGAACAGCTTTACCGGCAGCAGGATCAGGTCGTCGAAGTCCACTGCGTTGAACGCCTTGAGCGTGCGCTGGTAGTGGGTGTAGACGATGGCGGCAGTCTGTTCCTTGGGGTTGCGTGCGTTTTCCAGGGCCTGGGGCGGCAGGATCAGGTCGTTTTTCCAGGCGCCGATCATGTTCTTGATCTCATCCACGCCGTCGTCGCCTGCGTATTCCTTTTGCATGATGTCGGTCATCAGCGACTTCACGTCGGTCTCGTCGAAGATCGAGAAGCCCGGCTTGTAGCCCAGACGCGCATGCTCCTTGCGGATGATGTTCAGGCCCAGGTTGTGGAAGGTACACACGGTGAGGCCACGGCCTTCGCCACCCTTGAGCAAGGTGCCGACGCGCTCTTTCATCTCCCGCGCGGCCTTGTTGGTGAAGGTCATGGCGACGATGTACTGGGCGCGGATGCCGCAGTGCTGGATCAGGTGCGCGATCTTGCGGGTGATCACGCTGGTCTTGCCGGAGCCTGCGCCGGCGAGCACCAATAGAGGGCCGCCGACGTAGTTCACGGCTTCTTGCTGCCGGGGATTGAGTCGGGACATACAGAATTCAGGGAGTCGTTGTTCAAAAGGGCGGGCATTTTAACAGGCTGGCAGGATTCTGCTCTGTCAGAACGACAGTGTGACGTACCACTCGATCTAAATTTGCCGGTTTTGATACTTTGCCGCAGGATGTGAGGGTTGTTTTGAGGCTAATGTTCACAGTTCGCGTGTTTGAAAACCCCTATCATTGGTGATTCTCAGGCCGCACGTCATAATGCCCGTCGCCACGAATTTTTGCAGAGTCTAGGGAGCTAGCTTGTCTACGCCTGTCGAACCCTTGCGTTTGCTGCTGCTGGCCGATGAGCCCGCGTGGGCAGCGTTATTGCGCGAGTGCCTGGCGCCGATGGGCGATGGGGCTGTGCTGATCAGCGCACCAAACTGGGAATCCGTGAGCCGTCTGTTCGATGACGACCACAGCGCCGTGCTATTGACCACGCCCAGCCTGCAACCCGGGCCTGGCCGTTGCAGCCTGCCGTGCGTGTTGTTGCTGGAACAGGAACCGCTGGTTTCACCGCTTGGCGTCAGCGATTGGCTGGTGCGTGATGTATTGGATGCCGATACAGTGCGCCGCTGCCTGCGCCACGTCCGCGAGCGCGGCGTGCTGGAAAACACCCTGCAACGCCTGGCCGAGCAGGACCCGCTCACCGGCATCGCCAACCGCCAGGGCTTCCAGACCCTGTTGACCGCGCGTCTGGCCGAGAATGAAGGGCGTGGCCTGGCCCTCGGTCACTTGGACCTCGACAACTTCCGCCACGCCAACGATGCCCTCGGCCACCAGGCCGGCGACCGGTTGATCCTGCAAGTGGTGTCACGGCTCAAGAGCCAGCTGGAGGTCGGCGACCAACTGGCGCGCCTGGGCAGCGATGAATTCGCCCTGCTGATCGATACCCGCCGTGCACCCCAGCGTGCCGAGTGGATGGCCGAGCGCATTACCGAGGTCATGGCCGAACCCTATTGGGTGGATGGCGAAAGCCTGCTGATCGGTTGCAGCCTGGGCGTGGCCCATGCCCGCGCTCGCGCCGGTGCCGACCCTTTGATGTGGCACGCTCATATCGCCATGCAGCAGGCCAAGAGCACGCAAGGCTGCACCTTTCATATCTTCAACGAACGTATCAACCGCAACGCGCGCAGCCTGGCCGACCTGGAAAGCGAGCTGCGCCGCGCCTTGCGCCGTGACGAACTGGAGCTGCATTACCAGCCACGCCTGGACCTGGACGACGGCCATATCGTCGGCCTGGAGGCCCTGGTGCGCTGGCGTCATGGCGAGCGCGGCCTGTTGCCGCCAAGTGAATTCGTGCCGTTGGCCGAGCAAAGCGGCTTGATCGTGCCGCTGGGCTACTGGGTGATCTCCCGGGCCCTGCGCGACATGCAAGACCTACGCGAACGCGGCCTGCCGGCGTTGCACATGGCGGTCAACCTGTCGTTCCGCCAGTTCCAGGACAGCCAGTTGCTCTCCACACTCAGCCGGCTGATTGCCGAGCGGGGCGTGGAGGCGCAATGGCTGGAGTTCGAACTGACCGAAACCGCCGTGATGCGCCGCAGTGACCTGGTCAAGCAGACCATGGATGCCCTCGGCCGCCTGGGTGTGCGGTTTTCCCTGGATGACTTCGGTACGGGTTTCTCATCGTTCGTGCACCTCAACAGCCTGCCGATTGCCTTGTTGAAGATCGACAAGAGCTTTGTCGGTGGCATGGAGGAGCGCGAAGAAAACCGCAAGCTGGTGCATGCCATGATCAACCTGGCGCACAACCTCAACCTGGAGGTGGTGGCCGAAGGGGTGGAAACGCCTGAGCAACTGGCGCTGTTGCGCTTGTTTGGCTGCGACCAGGCCCAGGGTTACCTGATCAGCAAGCCGCTGCCGTTGCCGGAGTTGGTGGAGTACCTGACCTTCGGCAAAAGCCAGCAAGCTTTGCTCGGTTAGGAATGTGGGAGGGGGCTTGCCCCCGATGGCGGAGTGTCAGCCAGTTCATCTGCAACTGACCCAACGCTATCGGGGGCAAGCCCCCTCCCACATTTCCTGCCGCGGCGGCTCCTTGCGAATCATCCGCTTCATCTTCGCCTCAAACGCCCAGGTCAGGCTCACTGCCGCGCATGCCAGGCCCAGCGCCAGGCCCCACCACACACCGGTCGGTCCCCAGCCCAGGGTGAAGGCCATCAGCCAGGCCGATGGTGCGCCAATCAACCAATAGCAGCCCGCGCCGATCAGGAAGGTGGTCTTGGCGTCCTTGAGCCCGCGAATGCAGCCCATGGCGATGGTCTGCACGCCATCGAACAGCTCGAACCAGGCGGCGACGGCCAGCAGGCTGACGGCCAGGACGATCACGTCGTGGAACGCCGGGTCGTTGTGGTCGATGAGCAGTCCGATCAGCGGGTCGGAATAGAGCCACAGCACGGCAGCAAATCCCAGCATGATCGCCGCGCCAAAGCCGATGCCGACACGACCGGCCAGGCGCGCCTGCAGCAACTGCCCGGCGCCGTAGTGCTGGCCGATGCGCATGGTCACCGCGTAGGACATTCCCGCAGGCACCATGAACGCCACCGAGACGATCTGCAATGCGATCTGATGCGCCGCCAACTGCGTACTGCCCATGGTGCCCATGCACAGCGCCGCAAACGCAAACAACCCGACCTCCACCGCATAGGTGCCGCCGATCGGCAGGCCCAGGCGCCACAATTCGCGCAGGTACTGGGTGTTGAGGCGAAACAGGCCTGTGCTCAGCGGGTAGGCCGCATAGGTGCGGTTGCTGCGGATGTACCACATCAGCGTCAGCGCCATGCCATTGGCAACGATGGCCGTGACCAGGCCGATACCCATCAGGCCGAGCTTGGGCAGGCCGAACATGCCTTCGATCAGCGCGTGGTTGAGCAGGTAGTTGGCTACCGTGCCGCCAAGGCTGATCACCATCACTGGCGTCGCCTTGCCGATTGCACTGGTGAAGCCGCGCAGGGCCATGAAACTCAGGTAGCCGGGCAGGGCGAACGGCAAGATCGTCAGGAATTGCCCGGCCGAGTGCACGTTGGTCTCGGTCTGGCCAAACATCAGCAGCACTGGCTTGAGATTCCACAGCAGCAAACCGGCCGCCAGGGCCATCAGCCACGCCAGCCATAGCCCGGCCTGGGTCAGGCGGGTGGCGCCGTCGATATCGCCCGCGCCGTGACGGATGGCCACCAGCGTGCCCACGGCGGCAATCACGCCGATGCAGAAAATCGCCACGAACGAGTAGGTCGCCGCGCCCAGGCCGCCACCGGCCAGGGCTTCGGGGCTCAGGCGCGCCATCATCAGGGTGTCGGTCAGCACCATCAGCATGTGTGCCAACTGTGAGGCAATCAACGGCCCTGACAGCCGTAGAATGGCCCAGAGTTCGGTACGTGCCGGATGTTGCATGATCATCACGCTCGACAAGTCAGAGGGTTGGGGAAGGCTTGATTCTCGGCGCTCTGGGTTAATTACACAAAAGGATTAAAGCGATGGTGTACATGACTTAAACTCATGTGTATTGATCTGATAGTGTTGGTGGATCGCTATGCAGGAATTTACCGATGTCTCGTCGCCTTGCTCCGCTGTATGCCTTGCGCGCATTCGAGGCCGCCTCTCGGCACAATTCCTTCACTCGGGCAGCGGAGGAGCTCTCCATCACGCAAAGTGCGGTGAGCCGACATATCCGCACGCTGGAAGAGCATTTCGCCTGTCGCCTGTTCCAGCGCAGTGGCCGCACCTTGCAGCTCACCGAGGCGGCGCGCCTGCTCTTGCCCGGCGTGCGCGAAGGTTTTGCAGCGTTGGAGCGGGCCTGCCATACCTTGAACGCCGAAGACGACATCCTGCGCATGAAGGCACCGTCGACCCTGACCATGCGCTGGCTGCTGGCGCGGCTTAGCCGCTTCCGCGCGTTGCAGCCAGGCAATGAGGTGCAACTGACCAGCGCGTGGATGAGCGTGGACGAGGTGGATTTCAACCAGGAGCCCTTCGACTGCGCGGTGCTGCTGAGCTACGGGCACTTCCCGGCGGACTGGGAGGCCAGCTACCTGTTTCCGGAGCTGCTGATCCCGGTAGGTGCGCCGAACCTGCTGGAGGACGGGCCCTGGGATGCTGCACGCCTGGCCACCGCTGAATTGCTGCACCCCACGCCCGACCGTCGCGATTGGCGCAATTGGTTGGAGCGCATGGGGTTGTCATCCCAGGTGTCGCTCAAGGGCGGGCAGGTATTCGATACCCTCGAACTGGGCATGATCGCCGCTGCGCGGGGCTACGGTGTGTCCATGGGCGATTTGCTGATGGTGGCCGAAGACGTGGCCCAGGGTCGATTGAGCCTGCCCTGGCCAACGGCGGTGGCCAGTGGCGAAAACTACTACCTGGTATGGCCGAAAACCCGCCCCGGCGGTGAGCGTTTGCGGCGCTTGGCGGAGTTTCTGCAGGCGGAAGTCAAGGCGATGGAATTGCCTCAGGTCGAACGCCTCGAGTGAGGGGCGACAGACTGTTTGTGCAATCGTTTGCGTGATACCCCTGCGGATCGCTCAAGTATTGCCTCGGCTCGCCGAAGTAGGTGTGTTGGAACCATCGTACACCAACGTTTCCCACTGGATAATTTGCCGAGCAACGCTATGAGATCAGGATGATCCTGGCCTCGGCCAGGAGCCGTCATGTCTCAACCTCGCGCCCGGATAGCCTCCCAGTTAGGCCTGGCATTAGCCGTGATTCTGGCTGTCGTCATCAGCGGCAGCACCGTGTTTGCCTTGCGTTCCCTCGACTCCGCCAACCTCGCTACCCGCGAGGAGCACCTGGCCAGCGAGGCACGTTTGCTCGCCGACCAACTCAACACCTTCCACAGCACCTTGCGCGAAAGTACCCAGCGTTTGAGCGGGCTGTTTGAAAAGCGCTTCGGCGCCGGCTTGAGCGTGCATGCGGACCAGCCTGTGACCGTGGCCGGTGTGCAGACGCCTAGCCTGTACCTGGGCAATCAGGTGTTGAACAACAACTTCAATGAAGTGGATGAGTTCAAGCAGATGTCCGGCGGCGTGGCCACGGTATTCGTGCGCAGCGGCGAAGACTTTATCCGCATCAGCACCTCGTTGACCAAGCAGGATGGCAACCGGGCCATCGGCACGGTGCTGGATCGCCAGGGCCCGGCTTACCAGCGGGTGCTCGGCGGGCAGACCTATATCGGCCGCGCGGTGCTGTTCGACCGCTCCTACATGACCCAGTACAGCCCGGTGCGCGACAGCAGTGGGCAGGTGATCGCGGTGTTGTTCATCGGGTTCGACTACACCGATGCGCAGAATGCCCAGTTCGAGAACCTCAAGCGTTTCCGCATCGGCCAGACCGGCTCCCTCGCCTTGCTGGATGAGCAGAAGCGCTGGCTTGTACCGCCGGCGGGCGTGCAGGCGCTGGATCAAGCCGTACCCGTGATGCTGGACCTGGCCAAGACGCCGGGCACCGGGCGCTTCTGGGCAGACAAAAACGAAGATTTCTACAGCGTGTCGGTACCCTTCGAGGGCGGGCCATGGGCCGTTGTCGCGAGCATGCCCAAGGCTGAGATCCGCTCGGTGACGTGGGACGTCGGTATCCGCCTGGTCATAGGCAGCGTGCTGGCCATGCTGCTGGCGGTTGGTGCAACGGTGTGGCTGCTGCGCAGCAAGCTGGCGCCGTTGGGCGACCTGGTGCGCCAGGCCGAAGCCCTGGGCGCGGGCGACTTGAGCGCGCGCTTGAATGTGTCCAGTCATGACGAAATCGGCCAACTGGCGCGCAGCTTCAACCAGATGGGTGAAGCGCTGTCGACCATGGTCTCGCATATCCGCAAGGCGGCTGAAGAGGTCAACAGCCGTGCGCAGGCGCTGTCCGGCTTGTCCGGTGGCGCCTATGAAGGCATGGAGCAGCAGTCCGGCGAGATCACCAGCATGGCCGGCGCGGTGGAAGAGTTCAGCGCCACCTCGCTGAACATCGCCGACAACATGGGCAGCACCGAACGCCTGGCCCAGGAAAACGCCCAACAAACCCGCATCGGGCGCAACTCGATGCAAGAGGCGTCGTCATCCCTGGAACACATCGCTGCCGCGCTCAACAGCACAGCCACGGTGATCAACACCCTGGGACAACGCTCCCAAGAGATCGGCGGAATCGTCGGTGTGATCACCTCGATTGCCGAACAGACCAACCTGCTGGCGCTCAACGCCGCCATCGAGGCTGCCCGCGCTGGTGAACAAGGCCGTGGGTTTGCGGTGGTCGCCGATGAGGTGCGCAACCTGGCGTCGCGTACTCGAGAGGCCACTGACGAAATCTCCGGAATGATCCAGAGCATCCAGCAGGAAACCGGCAACGCCATCAGCACTATGGAGCGCGGCAATGTGTTGATGCAGGAAGGCCTGTCGCGTAACGCCGACGTGGCGTCGGCCCTGGCGCGTATCGACGAGCAAAGCCGCTCGGCCGGTCAGCAGTTTGCCGCGATCACCACCGCCACTCAGGAACAGAGCAGCACCGCGACCTTGCTCAGCAGCAACTTGCAGAGCATCGCGCTGGCCAATAGCGAGCAGCGGGAAGTGGTGTCGAACCTGGCGATTACCGCCAAGGAACTGGAGACCCTGGCGGCAGGCTTGCGGCATGAGGTAGATCGGTTTCGTTGAGGCCTAGCGGTCGCCCAGGCCGGGGTCCACGCGCTTGCCGATGTCCTTCAGGCGCGCCAGTTGGTCGACCATGCCGGGGGCTTCGTCCATGCTGGTGACGAAGGTCCACAGGTAAGTCATGACTGCATAGATATGGCCGGCCTTGACCGCGGGTGACTGTGCCAACTGGCTGATGGCGACCACAAACAGCAAGGCGGCCAGCGTGCCAAGAAACAGGTACGCAGCCGCCTCGCGGTCTGACAGCCAGATGCGCAGGCGCGAAAGCACCTGGTAGTGGCGCCGCAGGGTCGGTGCGCCGACCTTTTCCACCAGGCCGATTTCTTTTTCCAGCCGGTTGTTCAGCCGTTCATGCAGCGCTTGGTTGCGCCGGGCAAAGCGTGGCAACAACGTGATGCACAGCACCAGCGCGCCCAGGCACGCCAGGCCTACCCAGGGCTCGATCACGATCAACATCACTGCCGCGCCGATAATCGACACCAGCGCCGTGGCGATGATCGGTACATGCTTTTCAAAGAAGTCGACGAACTCCCGAGCAAGCACCACCCGCGCCGCCGATTTCGACGTGCTGTGGTTCTGCAGGCGTTGGTTGAGGATCACCGGCACCGCCAGATCGGCGTAGATCCGCGTGAAAGTCCGCGTATCCAACGCCCGGCGCGCCGCGCCGACCACCCAGAACGCCAGGACCACGGCGGCGTAGAGCAGCGCGTTACCCGTGTCGCCGCGGATGATCGAGTCCACCGCAAACCCGGCAAACAACGGGTAGGCCAGCAGCAGCGCGTTCTCCAGCGCGACCAGCGACAGTGTGGCGGACAGCTTGCCCGGATAGGCTTTGGCAATGGCCTTGAGCGTCTGGCCGGCGGATTGCTGGCCGATTTTCTGACTTTCTTCGATCAGGATTTGCGGTGTGACGGATGACATGGGGTGCACCAAAGGAGTGATAGACGCTATTATTGAGCGACTGCTCAAGTATCCTTGAGCGATCGCTCAAAAAGCAAGCGCCGCTTATCTGCCGGTGCCTGGAAGGAATTGCCCATGTCGCGTATCGACCGTAAAGACCAGATCATCGCCGCCGCCCTGGAACTGTTTCGCAGCAAGGGTTTTGCCGATGTGTCCACCCGCGACCTGGCCGAACATGCAGGCCTGTCCCGCAGCCACGTCTATCACTACTTCAGCGACTGGAAGGAGCTGCGCCGCGAAGCCTTCGTGCGGTTTGCCAACGAGCAGCTGGACGAAGTACGCGCGCCCCTGGCAGAAGCAGCGCCCCTGGAAGCCTTTGTGGGTTTTTTGCGCGACTGCCTGCCAAGCACCGCCGATGCGGGGTGGGCGCTGTGGCTGGATGCCTGGGACGAAGCCATGCAGGACCCGGAAATGGCCCAGGCTTACCTGGCGATCAACGCCCAATGGCAAGGCATGCTCGCCGAGGTGATCGAGCGGGGTGTGGCTGCCAACGTCTTGCGTTGTGACTCGCCACAACGCGCTGCCCGCCAGATCTTTGCCGTGGCGATGGGCTATGCCGACGACCTGATGCTCAAACCATCCATGGAGTCGGCCGAAGCGGCCCTGGATGAAGTGATGGAAGTGGCGCGGCTGCTGCTGGACTTCCCAGAGGCGCCCTAGCCGACGGCCGCGGGCCGATATTGCAGCGCTTCCGCCAGGTGCGGTCGAGTGATGTTATCGGCGTGCTCAAGGTCGGCCAGGGTACGCGCCACTTTGAGCAGACGATGGGCCGCGCGCAGGGATAGCGTCAACCGTTCACAGGCGGTTTCCAGCCAGCCTTCATCGGTCTTGGTCAGCTTGCAGTGCTTGCGCAGCCCTGGCAGGTCAAGGAACGCATTCGCACAGCCCTGGCGTTGCTGTTGGCGATCGCGGGCCTGGGCGACCCGTGCCGATGCCTCGGCCGTGTTATTGCCCACCTGCTGGGTTGGATTCAGCGCGGTGGTTTCCCGCGCCACAGTGAGGTGCAAGTCGATGCGGTCCAACAAAGGGCCGGAGAGCTTGTTGCGATAGCGCTGAACCTGCTCCGGCGTGCAGCGACAACGCCCGTTGGGTTCGCCCATGTACCCGCAAGGGCAGGGGTTCATGGCGGCTACCAGTTGGAAGCGGGCCGGGAAGCTGACGCGATCGCGAGCGCGGGAGATGACGATGTGGCCCGATTCCAGAGGCTCGCGCAGCACCTCCAGCACCTTGCGGTCGAACTCCGGCAATTCATCGAGGAACAGTACGCCGTGATGGGCCAGGGTAATCTCCCCAGGCTGCGGTTTCGACCCGCCGCCCACCAATGCCGGACCTGATGCAGAGTGGTGCGGCTGGCGAAACGGTCGGTGTGGCCAGTGACTCAGCGGTGCCAGGCTGACGACCGACTGGATAGCCGCCACTTCCAAGGCTTCCTGCTCGCTCAACGGTGGCAACAAACCCGGCAGGCGACTGGCAAGCAGTGTCTTGCCGGTGCCGGGCGGGCCGCTGAACAGCAGGTTATGCGCGCCCGCCGCCGCGATCAGCAGTGCGCGCTTGGCGGCGAGCTGGCCCTGTACTTCGCTCAGGTCAGGGTATGGCTTGTTCAGGTACAGCAAGCCGTCGGACTTGTAGGACTCTATGGGCTGATGCCCATTCAGGTGCGCCACGACCTGCAGCAAATGATCTACCGCAATCACCTTCAACCCCGAGGCCAGGCACGCCTCCTCGGCATTCGCCCGCGGCACTATCACGGTGCGCCCGGCCTTGCGTGCCGCCAACGCGGCCGGCAGCACGCCTTTCACTGCTCGCACTTCGCCGGACAGCGCCAACTCGCCGAGGCATTCCACCTCATCGAGCATCAGCGCCGGCACTTGAACGCTGGCCGCCAGGATGCCCAGCGCTATCGCCAGGTCAAAGCGCCCGCCGTCCTTGGGCAGGTCGGCGGGTGCCAGGTTGAGGGTGATGCGCCGAGCAGGGTATTGCAGGGCGGAGTTGAGAATGGCGCTGCGCACCCGGTCCTTGCTTTCCTTGACGGCGGTTTCCGGCAAACCCACCAGGGTGAGGGATGGCAAACCGTTGGCCATGTGCACTTCGACGGTGACGGCAGGGGCTTCGACGCCGATCTGGGCGCGGCTGTGGACGATGGCGAGGGACATGCTCGTTCCTTGAAAAGAGGGCCGCTTCCTGCGGTTTTTCAAGGGTAGACGAGGTGGAGAAATGCGAGGCGAGGGAGGTTTTACAGAACGTATCCAGAGTCGTTCGCAGCGCTTTATGTGGGAGCTGGCTTGCCTGCGATAGCATCGCCTGCGTGCAACTGATACACCGAGGCGTCTGCATCGCAGGCAAGCCAGCTCCCACACTGACCGCGTTTATTCAGCAGAGGGCGGTGTCATCTTGGCTTCCAGCTCAGCGACTTTGGCCTCCAGGCTCTCCAGCCGCGCACGTGTGCGGGCCAGCACCACCATCTGGCTATCAAACTCTTCCCGGCTCACCAGGTCGAGTTTGCTGAAGCCGCTTTGCAGCAGCGCCTTGAACTGGCTTTCGATTTCATTGCGGGGCAGCGGGGTGTCGCCGCTGAACAGGCGAGAGGCGTGGCCGCTCAGGGCGTCGAGGAGGTCTTTGGGCGCGAGCATGGGAAATATTCCGGAATACTGTTGGCCGGCAGTGTACCACGCAGCGTCTATAGTCTTTTCCGTGGCGGCGAGCGCACGCTTTTCGCGCAGCGGGTCGGGCGGTTGCGCACTGTTTTTGTGCGCATTGCCGCCATCAAAAAGCCCCGCAGTTGGGCAAAAGTGAGCAAAGGACTGATTTCAGTGATTTTTACGGAGCTGGCAAGGTTTCTGCTTAGACGATCATGACCCATGCACTGATGCAGTCGCTGTGACGAATGCAGTGCGCCGACGGATCAGGGGTACAGGTTTCGTCACCAGTGGTTCGCTGGCGTCGCAACGGCAAATGCCGAGGCGACGACGCGTTACAAAGCCAGGCACTGCGCTTAGACTTGAGACGGGTTTGTTTTCCTGGGGCAAGTCCACCAATTCGGGAGAGAGTTTTCATGAAGCTAGTCACTGCCATCATCAAGCCGTTCAAGTTGGACGATGTACGCGAGTCGTTGTCCGAGATCGGCGTGCAGGGCATTACCGTTACTGAGGTCAAAGGCTTCGGTCGGCAGAAGGGTCACACCGAGCTGTATCGCGGCGCGGAATACGTAGTCGATTTCCTGCCGAAGGTGAAGATTGATGTCGCGATTGACGACAAGGATCTTGACCGGGTTATCGAGGCGATAACCAAGGCCGCCAACACTGGCAAGATCGGTGACGGCAAGATCTTCGTGGTCAATCTGGAACAGGCTATTCGTATCCGTACCGGCGAAACCGATACCGACGCAATCTAAGCCGCCAAACCCCAACGCCCCAGGAGAAAACAATATGACTCTGCGTAAATTCGCAGGGCTCGGAGCCCTGTTGTCCATCGTAATGCCAAGCCTGGCCATGGCGGCAGACGAAGTGGCGGCTCCAGTCCTCAATTCCGGTGACACAGCGTGGATGCTCACATCCACCGCGCTGGTGCTGTTCATGACCATTCCAGGCCTGGCGCTGTTCTACGGCGGCATGGTGCGCTCCAAAAACATTCTTTCCGTGATGATGCAATGCTTCGCCATCACTGGCCTGATCAGCGTGTTGTGGGTCATCTACGGCTACAGCATCGCGTTCGACACGACCGGTATGGAGCAGGGCGTCGTCAACTTCAACTCCTTCTTCGGCGGCATGGGCAAGGCGTTCCTGGCGGGCGTAACCCCGGCCAGCATCACCGGGCCTGCGGCGTTGTTCCCGGAAGCGGTGTTCATCACCTTCCAGATGACCTTCGCCATCATTACCCCGGCGCTGATCGTCGGTGCGTTCGCCGAGCGTATGAAGTTCTCCGCGATGCTGATCTTCATGGCCATCTGGTTCACCCTCGTCTATGCGCCAATCGCACACATGGTCTGGAGCGGTAATGGTGGCTTGCTGTGGGACTGGGGCGTGCTGGACTTCGCCGGTGGCACAGTGGTGCACATCAACGCCGGTGTGGCTGGCCTGGTGGCGTGCATCGTGCTCGGCAAGCGTAAAGGCTTCCCGACCACCCCGATGGCACCGCACAACCTCGGTTACACCCTGATCGGCGCGGCCATGCTGTGGATCGGCTGGTTCGGCTTCAACGCCGGCTCGGCCGCTGCGGCCAACGGCACTGCCGGCATGGCGATGCTGGTCACCCAGATCGCTACTGCTGCTGCGGCGCTGGGCTGGATGTTCGCCGAGTGGATCACCCACGGTAAGCCAAGCGCACTGGGCATCGCCTCGGGTGTGGTGGCTGGCCTGGTAGCCATCACCCCAGCCGCTGGCACCGTCGGGCCGATGGGCGCCCTGGTGATCGGCCTGGTCGCCGGTGTGATCTGCTTCTTCTGCGCCACCAGCCTCAAGCGCAAGCTTGGCTACGACGACTCCCTGGACGCATTCGGCGTGCACGGTATCGGCGGTATCGTCGGCGCGATCCTCACCGGTGTATTCGCAGCCCCTGCGCTGGGCGGCTTCGGCACGGTGACTGACGTGGCTGCACAGGTCTGGATCCAGGCCAAAGGGGTCGGCTTCACGGTGATCTACACCGCTATCGTGACCTTCATCATCCTCAAGGTGCTGGACATGGTCATGGGCCTGCGGGTGACCGAAGAGGAAGAGGCGGTCGGCCTCGACCTGGCGCAACACAACGAGCGCGGCTACAACCTGTAAGTACGCGAAAAAAAGATGCCCGGCTTGCCGGGCATTTTTTTGTCTGTTGTTTGTCAGTCATAACGAGCTGTACCGGTTTTTATCCAGTGTTTGTGATGGGATGCACACGGCACTTTTCCGCATGCCAATGTCTTACAGGCATGTAGGCGTATTCGGCACTTTGTTTTTTCCCTGAGCGCGCTAGAATGCGCGCCGATGGGCGGAGAACTGTATGTGGCAACAGACCCTGATTACCCTGCGGGCCAAGCCCCGGGGCTTTCACCTGGTAACCGATGAGTTGCTGGCCGGCTTGCCTGAATTGAAGGCCTGTCGCGTGGGCTTGTTGCATCTGTGGCTGCAGCACACCTCGGCCTCGTTGACCGTCAACGAGAATGCCGACCCGGCGGTACGCCGTGACTTCGAACGTTATTTCAATTCGCTGGTGCCGCAAGGCCTCGCAGGGTTCGAACACAACGACGAAGGTCCGGACGACCTGCCGGCGCACTTCAAGGCCAGTCTCCTGGGCTGCCAGCTGAGTTTGCCGGTGAAGGCCGGCCGCTTGGCGATGGGGACCTGGCAAGGTGTTTATCTGGGCGAGCACCGTGATCATGGCGGTGCTCGTAAAGTCCTCGCCACCTTGCACGGTGATGGGGCATAAGCCACTGGTTAACCAGTGGATGTTGATTTTTTTCCGGCAGCCGTCGACAGAGGGTGAAGCTGGGCTATAACTAATCTGCTTTTCGCAAGTCATGAGGTAGAACATGAGCGACGATGATCTGGAAAACGACGAACTCGAAGTAGGTGACGAAGACGACACCGAAGAAGGCCTTGAGGCGGCGGAAGACGTTGCCGACGACGACAGTGGCGATGATGCGCCTGTCCCGGCCGCCAAAGGCAAAGCCAAGGCAGCTGTGTCGGTAGATGAATTGCCAAGCGTTGAAGCCAAGAACAAAGAGCGTGATGCCCTGGCCCGTGCGATGGAAGAGTTCCTCGCTAAAGGCGGCAAAGTGCAGGAAGTCGAGGCCAACGTGGTGGCAGACCCACCGAAGAAGCCGGATAACAAGTACGGCAGCCGACCTATTTGAGGTCAGTCACCTGCTTGTAAGAAAAAGCCCGCCGTCGCTGCGGGTTTTTTCATGCCTGGACGTTACCGGCGATAAAAATGTGGGAGGGGGCTTGCCCCCGATAGCGGTGTATCAGCCAACGAATATATTGGCTGACCCACTGTAATCGGGGGCAAGCCCCCTCCCACATGTTGACCTACGGTGTTACTTCCAGCTGCGCAGCAGTTCCGGCAACTCTGTCAGGCTACGAATCTGCGCATCCGGTCGCTTGTCCCCCTCCCATGCCTTACCCGTCGGGTTAAACCACACTGCCCGTAACCCCGCCTGCTGCGCCCCGGCAATGTCATCCCCCGGATGATCGCCAACATGCACCGCCGCACTTGCGTCCACGCCACCACGCTGCAAGGCCTCCTGAAACAACCGCGCATCTGGCTTGGCGATGCCGATATCTTCGGCCCGCAGTGCAAAATGGAAGTAGTCCGCCAGGCCAACACGCTGCACATCGGCATTGCCGTTGGTGATCACACCCAGCAGGAAGTGCTGGCGTAGCGCCTGGAGCATAGGCTCGGCTTCGGGAAACGGAGTGAGCTGGTGGCGCGCATGAATGAATGCTTCGAAGCACACATCGGCCATTTCCGTGGCCTCAGGCTGCGGATAACCAGCCTCTTCAAATGCATGCATCAACACCCGGTGACGCAGGATGCTGATGCGGTGTTTCAGCTCGGGATGGCGCTCCAGCACCTGTTGGCGAAGACTGGCGAAGTGTTCCAGCGGCAAATCGCCGACCTTGGCGGCGTTAAGCGCCAGCCATTCGCGCATCGACGCCTCGGCGCTGATGATGACAGGTACGTTGTCCCAGAGCGTGTCGTCCAGGTCGAAGGTGATCAGCTTGATACTCATGAGTCGCCGTCCTTGATGCGTTTGGCCCTTGGGTGGGCGCTGTCGTATACCGTTGCCAGGTGTTGGAAATCCAGATGGGTATAGATCTGTGTGGTCTTGATATCGGAGTGGCCCAGTAGCTCTTGCACGGCGCGCAGGTCCTGGGACGATTCCAGCAGATGGCTGGCGAAAGAGTGTCGCAGCATATGTGGGTGCAGGTTCTGCCCCAGCTCTCGCTCCCCGGCGGCCTTCACCCGCACCTGAATCGCCCTTGGTCCAAGACGCCGGCCTTGCTGGCTGACGAACACCGCATCGTCCGCCGGGTTGGTCAGCAGGCGCAGCGGCAACCACAGCTGCAATGCTTCCCGTGCCTTGCGGCCTACCGGTAGGACGCGGGTCTTGCTGCCCTTGCCGAGCACTTGCACCAGGCCGTCGGCCAGGTCCAGTTGATCCAGGTTCAGGCCGGTCAGCTCAGAAAGGCGCAGGCCCGAGGAATAGAACAGTTCCAGAATCGCCTGGTCGCGGTGGGCCAGGAAATCATCCTCGACCGCACCGTCCAACAGTTGCAGGGCACGGTCAGTGTCCAGGGTCTTGGGCAGGCGCCGCTCGCCCTTGGGTGGCGACAGGCCGTTGGCCGGGTCGTGGTCGCACAGGCCTTCACGGTTCAGGTAGTGATAGAGCCCACGCACCGCCGAGAGCAGGCGCGACAGGCTGCGCGAGGATTGGCCGGCCTGATGCAGTCGCGCGATCAGGCTGCGCAGGCCCTGGATATCCAGGTCCTTCCAGCTGCTGATCTGTTGTTTTTCGCAGTACGTCAGGACCTTGTTCAAGTCCCGTCGATAGGCTTCCAGGGTATGGGGCGACACCTGGCGCTCGTTGCGCAGGTGAGCGCAGTAAGCGTCCAGTTGCCGTTCCATGGCTAGCGCACCGCGCGCAGGGCGGTGGTGAAACGCGGCAAGACGCGGCCCAGTACTTCGGCGATGTAGGTCAGGAACAAGGTACCCACGGAGCTTTTGTAGTGCTGAGGATCGCGGCTGGCGATGGCCAGCACGCCATGCAGGCCTTGATGACTGAGGGCGACGACGGCAGTGGAGCCGATCTGCTTGCGCTGTTCGGCCCCAAACAGGAAGTCCAGCTCATGCTCACGCAAGGTGCCGCTGATGGTCTTGCCTTCGGACAGCAGGCCACCGATGGTGGTTTGTGCGTCGCTGCCGCTGACCCAACGACCCACCGGCATCGGGTTGTCGCTGAACAGGATCAGGCTCACGAACGGCACCTGGAAGTCCTGGCGCAGGCTGTCTTCCACCGCGATCACCGTTTCTTCAAGACTGGTGGCATCCATCAGGGTCAGGATCAGGCGGCGGGTTTTCTCGAACAGGCGATCGTTGTCGCGGGCGACGTCCATCAGGTGCGAGAGCTTGTGGCGCATTTCAATGTTGCGCTCGCGCAGGATCTTCATCTGCCGCTCTACCAGCGATACGGTATCGCCGCGCTGGTGAGGGATGCGCAGGGCCGGCAACAGCTCTTCGTGTTCGACGAAGAAGTCCGGATTAGCCTCAAGGTACGCCGCGACAGCAGCGGCCTCCAGGCTGTTGCTCGGGGATGCTTGTGCGGGTACTTGAGGCTTATCGGTCATTGGCTTGGCTCACTCATAGACGGACCTGTCCTTCGTATACGCGCGAGGCCGGCCCGGTCATCATCACCGGGTGGCCAGGGCCAGCCCACTCGATGGACAAGCGTCCGCCGGGCAGGTCGATCAGCAGTGGCGAATCCATCCACCCCTGGCTGATCGCGGCCACGGCAGCGGCGCACGCGCCGGTGCCGCAGGCCTGGGTTTCGCCGGCGCCGCGTTCCCATACACGCAATTGCGCGCGGGTACGGTCGATCACCTGCAGGAAGCCCACGTTGACCCGCGCCGGAAAGCGCGGGTGGTGTTCGATCTTCGGCCCCCATTCATGCACGGGCGCATTGTTGATGTCGTCGACCCGCAGCACGGCATGGGGGTTGCCCATGGATACGGCGGCAATATCGATGGTCTTGCCGTCCACGTCCAACGCATAGCTGACAGCCTGCTCGGTGGCCTGGAACGGAATATCCGCCGGCACCAGGCGTGGCGCGCCCATGTTGACGCTGATCTGGCCATCGCTGCGGATATCCAGCTCGATCACGCCGCTCTTGGTCTCGACGCGGATCTGCCGCTTGGCGGTCAGGCGCTTGTCCAGCACAAAGCGCGCGAAGCAGCGTGCACCGTTGCCGCACTGTTCCACTTCGGAGCCGTCGGAGTTGAAGATCCGGTAACGGAAATCCACCTCCGGGTTGCTCGGCGCCTCGACGATCAGCAACTGGTCGAAACCAATGCCGGTGTGACGATCGCCCCACTGTTTAGCGTGCTTGGGCAGGATATGCGCGTGCTGGCTGACCAGGTCGAGGACCATGAAATCATTGCCCAGCCCGTGCATCTTGGTAAAACGCAGCAGCATGGCTTACTCCGGCAGCAGGCTTTCGCCAGCATACAACTCGGCTACCGTCTCGCGGCGACGCACTTCAAACGCTTGATCACCGTCCACCAGCACCTCGGCGGTACGCCCGCGGGTGTTGTAGTTGGAACTCATGACAAACCCATAGGCACCGGCCGAATGCACGGCCAGCAGATCGCCTTCTTCCAGGGCCAGCTGACGATCCTTGGCCAGGAAGTCGCCGGTCTCGCAGATCGGGCCGACGATGTCGTAGGCGCGGGCTTCACTGGCGCGAGGCGTCACGGCGGTGACATTCATCCAGGCCTGGTACAGCGCCGGGCGGATCAGGTCGTTCATCGCCGCATCGACGATTGCGAAGTCCTTATGCTCGGTGTGCTTGAGGTACTCGACCTGGGTCAGCAGCACGCCCGCGTTGGCGACGATATAGCGGCCCGGCTCGAACATCAGCGTCAGGTCGCGGCCTTCGATGCGCTCGCGCACGGCCTGGATATAGTCAGCGATCAGCGGTGGCTCTTCATCGCGGTAACGCACGCCCACGCCACCACCGAGGTCGATGTGGTGCAGGTAGATGCCGCATTCGCCGAGACGGTCGATCAGCGCCAGCAGGCGGTCGAGGGCATCCAGGAACGGAGGCAGGCTGGTCAGTTGCGAGCCGATATGGCAGTCGACGCCCAGCACTTCCAGGTTCGGCAGTTGGGCGGCGCGGATGTACACATCTTCGGCGTCGGCAATGGCAATGCCGAACTTGTTCTCTTTGAGACCGGTGGAAATGTACGGGTGGGTGCCGGCGTCGACGTCCGGGTTGACGCGCAGGGAGATCGGCGCGCGAACGCCCATCTCGGCGGCCACGACCTGCAGGCGCTCGAGTTCATCGGTGGATTCGATGTTGAAGCAATGCACGCCGACTTCCAGGGCGCGGCGCATGTCTTCGCGGGTCTTGCCGACGCCGGAGAACACGATCTTGTCGGCTTTGCCGCCGGCAGCCAGCACACGTTCCAGCTCGCCACGGGAGACGATGTCAAAACCAGCGCCGAGGCGCGCCAGGACATTCAGTACACCCAGGTTGGAGTTGGCCTTGACCGCGTAGCACACCAGGTGCGGCACGCCGTCGAGCGCATCGGTGAACGAGCGGTACTGGGCTTCGATATGCGCACGGGAATACACATAGGTCGGGGTGCCAAAGCGCTCGGCAATCGCGGACAACGCCACGCCTTCCGCGAACAGCTCGCCGTCCCGGTAGTTAAAAGCGTCCATGGAATACCCTTATTCGTAGGTGTCGTGCTTATGCGCTTTGGATGGTTTTTGCGACGATTGCGCCTGTTCATTCGGGTCTTTGCTGTCATCGGGCAGGTACAGCGGGCCTTTTTGACCACAGGCACTAACGAGGCAAGCGACCGCGACGAGCGCAGCAAGGGAAGAGATCAGGCGCTTCATGGCGAAATCCTTGAATATGCATTAATTGCGCCCGAGTATACCGACCACCCGCCAGCTTGCCTATGCGCTGGAATACCCGTCCGGCGGGGGTTTGCCGACATGAAGATGAAGTGGACTACGCTGGCCGTGGATATTTCGTACCGCCAATCGTGATGGAATCGGTATCCTTTGCAATCGGCGGGGCTCGCCCGTATCGTGCGGCGCTCGAGCAAAACCAGACACTTTTGAGGTTGCCACAATGAGTTTGACCGAAGCCCGTTTTCACGACCTGGTGGATTCGACCCAGCAGGCGCTGGAAGATATTTTCGACGACAGCGGCCTGGACGTGGACCTGGAAAACTCGGCCGGTGTACTGACCGTCAAGTTTGAAAACGGCACTCAATTGATCTTCAGCCGCCAGGAACCGCTGCGTCAGTTGTGGCTGGCTGCGCGTTCCGGTGGTTTTCACTTTGATTTCAACGAAGAAGACAACAATTGGCAGTGTGACACCAGCGATGAACTGCTCAGTGAAATGCTCGCGCGCCTGGTCAAGGAACAAGCCGGCGCCGACCTGGATTTCGACGAGATTTGATGGTGACCCAGCCTGCTCCCGTCCGTCCGCCCAAGCCGCTGTTCAGTAATGTCAGCCCGGCGGTGCCGTCACCTTGTATCAGTTTGTGTCGCCTGGACGAGCAGAAAGTCTGCCTCGGCTGTTTCCGCCATGTGGAAGACATCCGTGAATGGCGCTCTGCCGACGATGCACGGCGCCGGATCATCTGCGCCGAGGCCGAGCAGCGCCGGGCCCGCGCCTGAGGCCGTCTTGTTTATTTGTGACGCTGTGGTAGTGTCCGGATACGCCTCAACTCATCGAGGCCCGTGAGAACCCCGCCTTTCCTGGCGGGGTTTTGCTTTTTTGTGCAGAAAAAAGGAGTCTGCCTGAATCATGACCACCGCACCGTCCATCATCCTCACCCGTCTTGACGTGCAGCGTCTGGAGCAACTGATCGACCGCCTGGGCGACGAATCTCCCGGCGTCGAAGCGTTGCAAGCCGAACTCGACCGCGCCGAAGAAGTGGTTGGCCACGATGAAGTGCCTGCGGGTGTCGTGACCATGAACTCCAGCGTGCATTGCCGTGAGCAAGGCAGCGGCAAGGACTACCACCTGACCCTGGTCTACCCGAAAGATGCCAATGCCGATGAAGGCAAGATCTCGATCCTGGCACCGGTAGGCAGTGCTTTGCTTGGCCTGCAGGTTGGCCAGCATATCGACTGGCCGGCCCCGGGCGGCAAGACGCTCAAGCTGGAATTGCTCAGTGTTGAAGGCCAGCCCAAGGACGGCGGTGCCTTCCCTCTTTAAATCCGGCTCAGCGCCTCGTTGAGCGACAGTTCCAGCTCGGCCTTGTAGCGCAGGTACAGGTTGCTGGGGCTTTGCACATCACCGAGCAGGCCGGACAGGTCTAAGTCGGTGATGTAGCAGCGGTAACGTTCGGGCTCCCGGCGTTGCCCGACGATTTCCTGGGCGACCACTGCAAACAGCTGGTCGCCAAATTCCAGCTCGGAAAACTCCCGCTGATTGCAGTACAGGGTGATCCCCACTTGGCCCGGCGCTGCCTTGCCGATAATCGCCTGCACGTCATAGAACGGTTTATTCGCCGGGTTCGACGGCGCAGGGCGAGGCTCGATGCCGCGCGCGCGACCGCTGCCCGACGGCAGCAGTTGGTAATACAAGGTTTGCACTGCGCCCAGTGGCTCATGCGTGTCCAGCGGTGACAGCGCGTCGCGGCGATAAATGATCGACTGCAAAAAGCGCTGCAATGGCGCCAGCAGGCTCTGTTCGTCATGGAACGGCAAGCGCTGCTGCCACAACGCGTTGAATTCATCCAGCACATACAACTCGGCGAAGCCTTCGTTGACTCGGTAGAACACCTGCACGCAATCGGCTAGCCCCATCGGCAGCAGCAGCGCCAGGTCATGGTCTTCCAGGGCCATGGCGTCCAGATGCAGCGGGCTGTAGCAGGCCAGTTCTTCGCTGAGGTAGGCGATCAGCGCGTCCTGGGTGGGCAGTGACACGTGGGTCGCCTGGCCCGGTATCAGCTCCATCACGTGATAGTGCTGCTGTACCTGGAGCAGGTAACGGTGATTGCCCTGACCGAGCAGCAGGTTCTGGGCGGTGTCGAAGATTTCTTCCACGCGCTGGGCAATGAACTGTGCGCGGTTGTGACAGAAGCAGCGCACCCGCAGCCGTGGCAGATGGTCCGCCGGCAATTGATTGAGGTAGTCGCGCAGGCAGTCGAGCAGGGCGTGAGGGCCGTCGTAGCGGCTGACCATCACCTCGTTCCAGCTGTTGAGCGTGACCTGGTCCAGGGTCAGCACCAGGTTGTCGCGCACACCGGCATAACTCAGGGAGTCGGTGCGTTCGGTGGTCATCAGGATGTTCAGGTCGCGGTGGTGCTTGAGCGGGTCGACGCCGACGTTGATCAGCAGCAGGACTTCCTCAGGCACCGCCGAGCGCAGCAGGCGCTCTTCATCGACGCTGGCCAGGGGCAGGGCGACGCTCTGTTGCAGGCTGCCCAACAGGTTGAACAGCTCGAACTCAGTCATGTCGCTGGTGCCGGGGTGCAGGGCCAGGCGGGTGCTGCTGTCGATCACACCGTTGCGATGGCACCAGGTGAGCATCTCCAGCAGGTCGCGGCTGCGCTTGATCGGCGCGAAGTGCTCCCATTCCAGGGCCGTGAGGTTGCCGTTGTACAGGCCCCAGTGGTGTTGGCCCGGCTCCTTGCGATTGGGCGATTGCACCAGGGTCAGGGTGTCTTCGGCCAGATCCGGGGCGATGCCGGGGTTGATGAACTCGACTTTGCCGGCCTTGCGTTCAAAGGCGGCATACAGGCGCCGGCCCAATACGTTGAGGTCGCGCTTGTTGATCAGGCTGACGGTCTGTTCGGTGCGAGCGAACTGGGTCAGGAAGCGATAGCTGTAATTGAGCTCGTTGACCAATGCGCGGCGCTCGGAGGCGACCTGGCGTACTTTCCATTGGCTGCGACTGTCCAGCAGTGTCAGTTGGCGCTGGTCCCAGCCCCATTCATGGGCCAGGCGCTCCAGCAGCAGGCGTTGCCAGCTGGTGCTGCGCTGGCCGGCGCTGAGCTTGCGGTTGACCTTGAGGTACAGCGCACGCCGCACCAGCTCCAGGCGTTCTGGCTCGTTGCGGGCCTTGAGGTATTCCTCGATACGGCGGTAGACCACGATGTAGGGGTCCAGCTCGTCCAGGTCCATCTGGTTGGCGAATACCGCGCGCTTGAAGCGCAGGCTCAGGCAGTGCACGTTCGGGTGTTCGCTGGCATAGACCTCGGTCAGCAGCAGCTTGAGCACCGACTTGTAGGGCGACTCGATGCCCTTGAACAGCTGCCACAACCCGGCGCCGATGAATTCGCCCGGAGGGATGCGCGCCAGGTGGCCAAGGTCCAGGGTTTCGTCGGCACGGATAAAGCGCTTGGAAATCAGCGTGTGGGTGAACTCGGCATAACGAGTCTCTTCATACACCGGCACCAGCCACCAGATCGGTGTACGCCCGGCGAGCCAGATGGCGGTGCGGTAGAACTCGTCCAGCAACAGGTAATGCTGGGTGGTGCCGCAATCGTCGGAACTCAGTTGTGTGTCGCGCTCACCGAGCACAAAGCGTGTCGGCTCGATCAGGAAGAAGTGCGCCTCGGCACCCATGGTCAGGGCCCAGGCTTCCAGCAGTTGGCATTTCTTGCGCAGTTCGGCCAGTTCCACCTCGCTCAGGTCGGCGGCGTGACACACCCACACATCCATATCGCTCTGGTCGGCCTGGGCCAGCGTCCCAAGGCTGCCCATCAGAAACAGGCCGTGAATCGGTCGCGGTGGGTTGCCGTGGCGTGGCTTGTAGGAGAACGAGCGGGTCAGGCGCTGGGCTTCGGTCAGTGCCTGGGCGTCGGGTTCGAAATTCGACAGGCCGGCCGGTGTACTGCCCGATACATAGCCGGGCAGCAACGGGTGATTGACGTGGAAGAACAGCGGCAACAAGGTCAGCACGCTTTGCTGACGCGGAGTCAGCCCTTCGACAGCCCGGGCCATGCGCCCTTCGTTGAGGGCCATGAAACGCGCGCGCAATTGGGCCAGCACCTTACGGTCGATGCCTTCGTCCAGGTCGGGGCGGATCTCATGGGTGCGGGTCATGTCGAAGTCGGTGGCTCGCAGAGCCCGACGTGGGCGGCCATGTAGGAGTTTACAGCCAGTAGCGTAGGAGGTTTAGAGGGAAATGGATTTTGACGTCAGAATTTTCGCACCTCCAAAGCAATGCCCCCGGAATCCGCCAGTAGCGGACTCCATGGGCGGTGTAGGGAATCAGGCAGCTTCTTTGGTAGTGGCAGTGGTCAGGATGGTCAGCAGGGTCTGGGCTTGTTCGGCAGCGTCCCGGCCAAGGCTGGTCAGGTAGCCCCCGTCCGGTTGGTCGATAAGTCCTTTCGCGTGCAGGCGCTTGGCAGCAGCGATGGCAGTGGGCGCGGCGGTCTGGTGAACTTTCAGACCTTCCTTGGTGCTGTCCAATGGGAAGAGTACAAGGATTTCCAGTTCGGCAACCAACTCAGGGGTATACGACATAAGGACTCCAGACTTTCTAAGAATTTATTAGAGGCTAGCAGGCCATAAGGTGAACGCACTTTGCCGAACTGTCCAGCGTGTTGCTGCGCCCCTGGATTATTGCTTTTCCGGGGGCAGTTCCGGCAGGGCGCGCAGTGCAGTTTCATACCATTCGGTATTGAACGCACGGTCCTCTTCCAATAGCGCATCAATCTCGACAGCTAGCACGTGGGCCATCAGTTGCAGGATCTCTTCACGCTCGTAACCCACCAGTGTCAGCTTGTTGAACGTGGCTTTGGCCGCCGGCGGGTTTTCGCTTTCAATCTGGTTCTCGATCGCTTCGATCAGGGTGTTTTCGGCGAATTCTTCTTCGTCGTTGTCGATATCGGTCGGCTCGCTCATGGCTGGCTCCTCAAGGAAAGGGCGTCAGTCTACCCCCATTCAGGCGGGTGATGCTGCTGGCAAGGCCGGGCCCTGGGGGCTATAACCCTTGCAGCCAACCCCATTCCCGGCCTGGAGGCACCTGCAATGCTCAAGCTCTACGGATTCTCGGTCAGCAACTACTACAACATGGTCAAGCTGGCGCTGCTGGAGAAGGGACTGCCGTTCGAAGAGGTGCCCTTTTTCTCTGGGCAGACCCCCGATGTCTTTGCGGTGAGCCCACGTGGCAAGGTGCCGGCCCTCGGCGTCAAGCAGGGGTTTATCAACGAAACCAGTGTGATCCTCGAATACATCGAACAGACCCAGGAAGGACCTTCGCTGTTGCCCGCCGAGCCGTTCCAGCGAGCCCAGGTGCTGGCGCTGTGCAGGGAGATCGAGTTGTACATCGAGCTGCCGGCCCGCGCGTGTTACGCCGAAGCGTTTATGGGCATGCCGGTGCCGGAGGCGATCAAGGAGAAGTCCAGGTCCGAGTTGCTGCTGGGGGTCGGTGCGCTGGGCAGGCACGGCAAGTTCGCGCCGTATGTGGCGGGGGAAAGCTTCACGATTGCGGATTTGTACTTCATGTACAGCGTGAACCTCGCCTGTGCGGTGGGCGAAAAGCTGTTTGGGCTGGATCTTCTGGCTGAAATGCCGGCGGCGAAGGCGTTGCTGGAGCGGTTGCATGCCATGCCCAACGCGCAGAAAGTGGCGGCGGATAGGGAGGCGGCAATGCCGGCGTTTATGGCGATGATTGCGGCAAAAAAATAGATTCTGAAGTTGCGCGAATTTGTGGCGAGCGGGCTTGCCCCGCGTTGGGCTGCGTAGCGGCCCCAAGTAAGAACACCGCGCTCTGTCAGGCATTGCGCGGTGTCAGTTTTTGGGGCTGCTTCGCAGCCCAGCGCGGGGCAAGCCCGCTCGCCACAAGGATCAGCGGCTTGCGAGCAGGGCTTGGCCGCGTACCACTGCGGCTTTTACCTGCGCCGGGGCGGTCCCGCCCACGTGGTTGCGGGCGTTCACCGAACCTTCCAGGGTCAGCACGGCAAACACGTCCTGTTCGATCTGGTCGCTGAACTGGCGCAGTTCTTCCAGGCTCATTTCCGCCAGGTCCTTGCCGGTGTCCACACCGTACTTCACCGCATGGCCGACGATTTCGTGGCAATCGCGGAACGGCAGGCCACGGCGCACCAGGTAGTCGGCCAGGTCGGTCGCCGTGGAGAACCCGCGCAGCGCCGCTTCACGCATGATCGCGTGCTTGGGCTTGATCGCCGGGATCATGTCGGCAAACGCACGCAGCGAGTCGCGCAGGGTGTCGGCGGCGTCGAACAGCGGCTCCTTGTCTTCCTGGTTGTCCTTGTTGTAGGCCAGGGGTTGGCCTTTCATCAGGGTCAGCAGGCCCATCAAGGCGCCGAACACGCGGCCGCTCTTGCCACGCACCAGCTCGGGCACGTCGGGGTTTTTCTTTTGCGGCATGATCGAGCTGCCGGTGCAGAAGCGGTCCGGCAGGTCGATGAACTGGAATTGCGCGCTGGTCCACAGCACCAGCTCTTCGGAGAAGCGCGACAGGTGCATCATCGCAATACTGGCGGCGGCACAGAATTCGATGGCGAAGTCACGGTCCGACACGCCGTCCAGCGAGTTGCCGCCAACAGCGTCGAAGCCCAGCAATTGTGCGGTGTACTCGCGGTCGATCGGGTAAGTGGTGCCGGCCAGGGCGGCGCTGCCCAGAGGCATGCGGTTGGCACGCTTGCGGCAGTCCACCAGGCGCTCGTAGTCGCGGCTGAGCATTTCGAACCAGGCCAGCAAGTGGTGGCCGAAGGTCACCGGTTGCGCGGTCTGCAGGTGAGTGAAGCCCGGCATGATGGTGTCCGATTCACGCTCGGCCTGCTCCAGCAAACCTTTCTGCAGGCGGGTGATTTCGGACAGGATCAGGTCGATCTCGTCACGCAGCCACAGGCGGATATCGGTGGCCACCTGGTCGTTGCGGCTACGGCCGGTGTGCAGCTTCTTGCCAGTCACACCGATGCGGTCGGTGAGGCGGGCCTCGATGTTCATGTGCACGTCTTCCAGGTCGACGCGCCAGTCGAACGTGCCGGCTTCGATCTCGCCACGGATGGTGGTCAGGCCGTCGATGATGCTATCGCGCTCGGCATCGGTCAGCACGCCGACCTTGGCCAGCATCGTCGCGTGGGCGATGGAGCCCATGATGTCGTGGCGGTACAGGCGCTGGTCGAAGGTGACGGAGGCGGTGAAGCGGGCGACGAAGGCGTCGACGGGTTCACTGAAGCGGCCGCCCCAGGACTGGTTGGTCTTGTCGGTGCTCATGGATTCGCTCGTGATCTGCTTAATAAAGAGGCATGGAAGTGTGCCGGCGATAATAACAGGGTTGCCCGTGGACGCGGTGCTGCGGGTCGTCGGCATTTTTATTTGTGCAAAGGATGGCTAAGTGCCTTGCCGTCGACCGCGTCCAGGACGAGACTGAGGAAAGGGGCTTATTGAAACGATATTTGACGATTGAGCAATGTCGTCTCGGCGAGCGTCTACAGTTGGACTGATAGTGTGTGAATGCACCAAAGTCGGGTAATGCGGTCAGAGCCCAGACTATCCATTAAAAAGGGGGGTATTCGGATTGTGTATCAGCAAACCCTACGACGATGCCCGAAGGCAGCAGGTCTTGGGCGCTATTGAACAGGTCCGGGTAAATATGGGTGCCACTCTCAGGGCACTTTTTGCCGCTCGCGCTAGTCTTAGCGTGGATCGCTGTGACGCAAGTCACCGCACCTGTCTACGCTATCCTTGTGCGAGACTCACGCAGGAATCCAGCGCAATATGAATGTCCTGATCGTTGATGACGAACCCCAAGCCCGCGAGCGACTGAGCCGTCTGGTCAGTGAACTCGAGGGTTACGCAGTATTAGAGCCGAGCGCCACCACGGGCGAAGAGGCGTTGACGCTGATCGACAGCCTCAAGCCGGATGTGGTGTTGCTCGATATCCGTATGCCGGGCCTCGATGGCTTGCAAGTGGCGGCTCGATTGAGCGAGCGAGAGTCGCCACCTGCCGTGGTGTTTTGCGCAACCGGTGAAGAGTTTTCCACGGAAACGCTGGAAGCCAGCGGTGTCAGCTTCCTCATCAAACCGGTGGTGGGCGACGCCTTGCTCAAGGCCCTCAAAAAGGCTGAGCGCCCAACCCGCGTCCAGCTTGCCGCCCTGACTCAGCCTGCCGCCCAGAGTGGTAACGGGCCACGCAGCCATATCAGCGCCCGTACCCGTAAAGGCATCGAACTTATCCCGCTGGGTGAAGTGGTCTATTTTATTGCCGATCACAAGTACGTGACGCTGCGTCACCAGGGCGGCGAAGTGCTGCTCGATGAGCCGCTCAAGGCGCTTGAGGATGAGTTCGGCGACCGCTTCGTGCGTATCCACCGCAACGCGCTGGTGGCCCGTGAGCGCATCGAACGTTTGCAGCGCACGCCCCTGGGGCATTTCCAGCTTTTCCTCAAAGGCCTTAACGGCGACGCGTTGATCGTCAGCCGGCGGCATGTGGCCGGTGTGCGCAAGATGATGCAGCAGCTTTAGCCCAGGGGTTGTAGCGAGGCCTGCATTCCATATCCCGGTGCGAGGTGGCCAGGGAGGCCCCGCACTTGCTGATTCAAATCAAAGCGTATTTGCCTGAGCTGTTATTATCTGCCGTATCTATTCAGTACGGATTGATCCATGTCCTCTCGCGAAATCCGCATCGCCACTCGTAAAAGCGCCCTGGCCTTGTGGCAGGCCGAATACGTCAAAGCACGCCTTGAGCAGGCCCACCCTGGCCTCAAGGTGTCCCTGGTGCCCATGGTCAGTCGTGGCGACAAGCTGCTCGACTCGCCACTGTCGAAGATCGGCGGCAAGGGCCTGTTCGTCAAGGAACTGGAAACCGCGCTGCTGCAAAATGAAGCCGATATCGCCGTGCATTCGATGAAAGACGTACCCATGGACTTTCCAGAAGGCCTGGGCCTGTTTTGCATCTGTGAACGTGAAGACCCGCGTGACGCCTTCGTTTCCAATACTTATGCATCGTTGGATGAGTTGCCTCTGGGCAGCATCGTCGGTACGTCGAGCCTGCGTCGCCAGGCGCAGTTGCTGACTCGTCGTCCGGACCTGCAGATCCGCTTCCTGCGTGGCAACGTCAACACCCGCCTGGCGAAGCTGGATGCCGGTGAATATGACGCGATCATCCTCGCCGCCGCCGGCCTGATCCGTCTCGGTTTTGAAGACCGCATCACCTCGGTCATCAGCGTCGAGGACAGCCTTCCCGCCGGTGGGCAAGGCGCCGTTGGCATCGAATGCCGTACCGCCGACCGAGAAATCCACGCCCTGCTCAAACCTCTTGATCACCAGGACACCGAAGTGCGCGTCACGGCCGAGCGCGCCCTGAACAAGCACCTCAACGGTGGCTGCCAGGTGCCGATCGCCTGCTACGCCGTGCTCGAAGGTGAAAACCTGTGGTTGCGTGGCCTGGTGGGTGATCCGGAGGGTGGCACCCTGCTGACTGCCGAGGTCCGTGGCCCGCAACGTGATGCCACGGCCCTCGGTATCCAGGTGGCTGAAGCGCTGCTGGAGAAGGGCGCCGGTGCCATTCTGCAAAAAGTCTACGGCGAGGCCGGCCCGCAGTGACCGAATGGCGTGTGCTGCTGACGCGGCCTGCCGAGGAATCGATGGCCCTGGCGGCCACGTTGTCCGATGCGGGGGTTTTCAGCAGCAGCTTGCCGTTGCTGGATATTGAGCCGCTGCCGGTCACTCCTGAACAGCAGGCTGTCTTCCATGACCTGAGCCGCTACTGCGCGGTGATCGTGGTAAGCAAGCCGGCGGCGCGACTTGCGGTCGCGCAGTTGGATCGCGCATGGCCGCAGTTGCCATGGTTCAGTGTTGGCGCCGCCACCGCGCAGGTATTGGCTGATCACGGCCTCACCGTTCACTATCCCCCCACTGGCGACGACAGCGAGGCCTTGCTTCAATTGCCTGCGTTGCGCGAGGCTATCGCACGCCCTGATGCCCAGGTCTTGATCCTGCGAGGCGAGGGTGGTCGTGAGCTGCTGGCGGAGCGTTTGCGTGAGCAAGGTGCTAGTGTCGACTACCTGGAGTTGTATCGCCGTTTCCTGCCGGCCTACGACGCCGGGGTACTGATGCAACGCATCCAGTTGGAACGCTTGAACGGCCTGGTGGTCAGCAGTGGGCAGGGTTTTCTACACCTGCAAGCCCTGGCCGGAGCCGATTGGCCGCAAGTGGCACAGCTACCGTTGTTCGTGCCGAGCCCGCGAGTCCAGGAGATGGCGCGGGCCGCCGGTGCAGAAAAAGTTGTGGATTGTCGTGGTGCGAGTGCCGCGGCTTTGTTAGTGGCGATACGGAGCTATACCGTTCCCACTCTCTGAAACGCAAAGGACGGATACGTGAGCGAAACAGCCTTGCCTAAAGATGAAGCCCAACCCGCACTTGATGCGCCGGTTGAGTCACCGGTCACCGCGCCGCGCCGTGGCAATGGCCTGGCAATCGTCGCCCTGCTGCTCGGCGCCGCCGGTGTTGCCGCCGGCGGTTGGGGGATCTGGCAGGTCCGCGCCCTGCAGGCCAGCAGCCAACAGCAGTTGGGCCAGGTGCAGACCCTCGATGACCAGTCCCAGTCCCTCAAGCAAAGCCAGCAGCAACTGGCGGCGCGCCTGGCGCAGTTGCCGGGTGCGGATGAGCTTGAGGAGCGCCGTCGTCTGGTGGCCCAGTTGCAAGGCGACCAGCAACGTCTGAGCCAGCGCCTGGAAACCGTGCTGGGCGCCAGCCGCAAGGACTGGCGTCTGGCCGAGGCCGAACACTTGATTCGCCTGGCGAGCCTGCGTCTGTCTGCCCTGCAGGACATCAACAGTGCGCAGGCGCTGGTTCAAGGTGCCGACGAGATTCTTCGCGAGCAAAGCGATCCCGGCTCCTACGCTGCACGCGAGCAATTGGCCAAGAGCCTTGCCGCGCTGCGTAGCACCGAGCAGCCGGACCGCACCGGGCTGTACCTGCAATTAGCGGCCTTGCGCGACCAGGTCGTGCAATTGGCGGCCATCGCCCCCGAATATCAGTTGACCGAGCCGGCCTCCCAAGGCCGCCCGACCACCGACACCGAAAGCCGCTGGAGCCAATGGTGGGAGCAGATTTCCCGCTACTTCCGCATCGACTTCAACCCGGATGACAACATCCGCCCGCTGCTGGCCGGCCAAGGCTTGAACCAGGTGCGCCTGGCCCTGAGCCTGGCCCTGGAGCAAGCACAATGGGCCGCTCTCAATGGCGAGTCGGCAGTCTATAGCCGCTCCCTGGGCGAGGCGCGCAGCGTCTTGCAGGACAACTTCAACCAGGACAACCCACAGAGCAAGGCGATGCTGGCGCGTATTGCAGAGCTTGAGCCCAAGGCGGTGTCGGTGGTGACGCCGGACCTGGCTGCGAGCCTGGCGGCTGTGCAGGCGTACCTTGAGCGGCGTCATCTGTCTGCCGACGAAGCCAAGGCGGCGGCGACGCCGGCGAAGCAGGAGTAGAGCTGATGAAACGTTTCTATGTGGTCCTGGTGCTGGCGATTGCCATCGCGCTGGCGCTGGCGGTGGGCATTTCGAAACACACCGGTTACGTGCTGGTCACCTACCCGCACGTGCTGCATTACGAGTCAAGCCTGTGGGCGACCGTGGTGGCGGTGTTTGCCATCGGTTTGGCGATTTACCTGATCCGCGTGCTCCTGAGCCTGGTCACCACTTCCGGTGGCGTGGTCAACCCGTGGTCGCGGCGCAACCGCAGCCGCCGCGTGCAGATCGCCATCGAACAAGGCCAGATGGACCTCGCCGAAGGCCGCTGGGCCAGCGCCGAGCGCCACCTGCACCGCGCTGCCGAAGCCGAGCGTCAGCCACTGCTGTACTACCTCGGCGCGGCCCGTGCTGCCAATGAGCAGGGGCGCTACGAAGAGTCCGATGGTTTGCTGGAGCGTGCCCTGGAGCGTCAGCCCCAGGCCGAGCTGGCGGTTGCCTTGAGCCATGCCCAGCTGCAACTGGACCGTGGTGATACGGAGGGTGCGCTGACCACCTTGCAGGCGATGCACGAACGCCATCCCCATAACGCGCAGGTGCTGCGCCAATTGCAGCGCTTGCATCAGCAGCGGGGCGACTGGTCATCGGTGATCCGCCTGTTGCCGGAATTGCGCAAGGACAAAGTCCTGCCCGCCAGTGAACTGGCCGAGCTTGAGCGTCGTGCGTGGGGCGAGAACCTCAGCCTCGCAGCCCAACGTGAAGAACAGGGCGAGGCCGGCTTGCAGTCCCTTGAACGGGCTTGGCAACAACTGACGTCCGCTCAGCGTCAGGAGCCGCAATTGGTCCTGGCCTATGCCGAGCAATTGCGCCAACTGGGCGCCGACGCCAAGGCTGAGGAAGCATTGCGCGGCGCCATCAAGCGTGGTTACGACAGCCACCTGATCCGGCTGTACGGTCTGTTGCGCGGCAGCGACCCGGCCCGGCAGCTGAAGTTTGCCGAAGGTTGGCTGAAGGATCATCCTGGCGATGCCAGCCTGCTGCTGACGTTGGGCCGTCTGTGCCTGCAAAACAGTTTGTGGGGCAAGGCACGAGACTATCTGGAAAGCAGCCTGCAGGTGCAGCGTAACCCTGAGGCCTGCGCCGAGCTGGCGCGCTTGTTGGCCCAACTGGGTGACACCGAGCGCAGTAACCAATTGTTCCAGGAAGGGCTGGGTTTGCTGGATAACCGTTTGCTGGCCTCACCGTTACCCGTCCCGGCTCGGGTTTGAGGTAGGAAGACAGGCGAGGGTTGGCTCGGATATATCTGGCAGCCAATCCCTCAGGACCTCGGAAAGCAGCTATCAGTGCGATTGTAGGCAAAGTCCGACGCTCTGTTGTCTAAAGTCTTCCATCTTCTGGCGGGATCTCCTTACCCTCTCGCGGAATCGTCTGCTCCAGCATGTATTGAAAGCGGTCAGGCCTTTCCTCTACCGTAGCGACCTATCTTTCGCGATGCGGATAAAGCATGTCTTTGGCCCCTTCACGCTCCTTGTATGTCCTTGCGTTCCTGGCGGGTGCGCTGACATTGGGCGCCTCGTTTTACCTCGAGTTCGGGGTCTCGTTGCGTCCTTGCTTCCTGTGCCAGATGCAGCGGGGTTTCCTGGCCGGTTTCACATTAGTCAATCTGGTCGCCGCCCTTCATAACCCCAAACGCTCGGTTATCTGCCTGTATGGGCTGGCGAGCATGGGCTTCGCACTGCTGGGTGCCATTACCGCCGTACGCCAGGTACTGCTGCAAAACGCCGCACCGGGACAGTCGGCTGATTGCTGGCCCAGCCTGCATTACATGATCGAAAACCTGTCGTTTTGGCAGGCTCTGCAATTGACCGTCAAAGGCACCGTCGACTGCGTTGAGATCAACTGGACGCTGTTTGACTTGAGCCTGCCGGAGTGGAGCCTGCTGTTCTTCATTGGGATGTTGATACTGGGCGTCATGCAATTTTCACAGCTGTTTTTGAGCCAGCGTTTGCGCCCGGCGAGGCGCTGATATCGGGTCGCAGTTTGTAGGACGGGATTAAACACTTGTATGAACTTTCTCTCCTGCGTACCTTGAAGCCATAGTCATGCGGGCATAATCTGGCCCGCACGTGTAGTTCAAACCGTTTGTCAGATGCGGCCTTGTCCGGCTGCTGCTTTATCCTTGAAGTGTTGCGCGGGCACCAGGCAGCAGCGCCCCTATTAGGGAAGAGAGATCATCATGCTGGAAAGTTGTCAGAATGCTCAGGAACGCTGGGGTGGGGTGCACAAGCTGATCGACAGCTGGCTGAAGGCACGTCACGAACTGGTTCGGGCCTTTGATGCTCTTGGCGCCAAGCCTGAAGCACTGGCCGAGAACCGTGAACCGTTGCAGGACTTTTGTGGTGTCTTGGTGGACTACGTGTCAGCCGGCCATTTCGGTGTCTACGAGCAACTGACCAAGGAGGCGGAGGCCTTTGACGATCAGCGTGGTCTGGATTTGGCGGAGACCCTCTACCCGCGCATCGATGTCATCACTGAGAAGCTGCTCGAGTTTACCGACCTGTGCGATGCCGGTAACTGTGTGGCGGATAAATTCAAAGAATTGGGCGCGTTGCTTCACGAACGATTCGAGCTGGAAGACTGCTTGATCGAAGTGCTGCACAACGCTCACAAGGAAGAGTCTGCTACCCAGGCTTGATCCTCGATAATAGGGGTACAAAAAACGGTGCGCATGGCGCACCGTTTTTTGTTGCCTCAGTGTCGGGTACCGAGCAATTCGATCTCGAACACCAGGGGTGTATAGGGCGGGATCAATTCGCCGGCACCGTCGGCGCCATAGGCCTGGGACGATGGAATCACCAGGCGCCATTTGGCGCCCACCGGCATCTGTTGCAACGCGTTGCTCCAACCGCTGATCACACTGTCCAGGCGAAACCATTGAGGTTGCGCGCTCTGGTCGAACACTGTCCCATCGGGTAGCCGTCCCACGTACTTCACTTGAACCTGATCGCTGGCCTTCGGCTTGTCGCCAGTGCCTGGGGTGAGCTCGGTAAGCAGGATTCCATCCGCCAACTCGCGCACACCCTTTGCGGCTTTTTCTTTGCTCAGGAATTGTTGTTCGGCCGCGAGTGCTTTTTCGCTTTGAGGTGCCTGCGCGTCAGCTTCGCTTTGTGCTTCGTGCTGGGCAAGAATCTGTTCGATGCGTGCGTTGTCCAGCGCCAGGGGTTTGCCTTGATAGGCTTGTTTGAGGCCTTCGACCAGCGCCTGGATCTGCAAGTCGGGAACCTCCTGGCGCAGGCGTTCGCCGAGGCTGGCGCCCAGGCTGTAGGCGAGGTCGTGCTGGTTCTGGTCGGTGTTTTTTACCGGCGATTGTTCGCTCGCATTGGCCACCGAAATCGCCAGGCCAAGCACAAGAAAAAAGTAACGCGACATGGGCATCCTCCCGCCGAAAGTGCGACGGATTATGCCAGTGTGGTGACGTAAAAAGTGCCGCGTATTTTCGTTATCTCGATAAGAATTTTCTCACGGTGCAACGCCAGGCAAACGATACTGTCAACATGCCCTAGCGGCGGTAAGAGCAGAGGGCTAGTATGAGCCGCACCCACGTCAGCCAGGAGGTAAACCATGTCGGCCAAACAGAAGCCTGTTAATACCCCGTTGCATTTACTCCAACAACTCTCGGGCAGCTTGCTCGAACATCTGGAAAGCGCTTGTTCCCAAGCGTTGGCCGATGCAGAAAAACTGCTCGCCAAGCTGGAAAAACAACGCGGTAAAGCGCAAGAGAAGCTGCACAAATCCCGCACCAAACTGCAAGACTCCGCTACTGCCGGCAAGGCCAAGGCACAAGCCAAAGCCAAAGACGCTGTCAAAGAACTTGAGGATCTGCTGGACGCCCTCAAGGATCGCCAAGCTGAAACCCGCGCCTACATTTCCCAACTTAAAAAAGATGCTCAGGAAAGCCTGAAGCTGGCCCAGGGCGTTGGTCGTGTGAAGGAAGCCGTTGCTAAGGTGCTGGGCGCTCGTACCCCAGCTAAAGCTGTTGCAGCGAGCGCGAAGAAGCCGGCGAGCAAAGCTGTTGCTGCCAAGGCACCCGCTAAAGCCGTAGCAAAACCTGCTGCTGCCAAGCCAGCCTCTAAAACCGCTGCTGC
>NZ_FOQS01000002.1:351387-752489 GCF_900113815.1 Pseudomonas sp. NFPP04
GCTAAAACCGCTGCTGCGAAACCAGCCGCCAAGCCAGCGGCCAAACCTGCTGCTGCCAAGCCAGCAACACCTGCTGCCGCCCCGGCTGCAGCCACCGCTCCAACTGCACCGGCCAGCAGCACGCCTGCCCCGGTAGCGCCAAGCACCACCCCAACCAGCGCCTCCTAAGTGCTGGTGGCCGCGACGCGCAGCTGTTGCAGCGCGTCGTGGTCAAGGTTGGCGGTGTCCTCAGCCGCCAGTCCTTCCAACCATCGTTGCTGACCCTGCGCATCGCCTGTCGGCCATGTTTGTGCCAACGCTTCCAGGCGCTCCAGCAACTGCCGTTCGGCGTCCAGCTCCAGGGTCTTGACCCGCTCGCGTAAGCCCGCCAAATCCTGATCCTGCAGCGCCATGGCGCGCCATTGCATGCGCACCTGTCGTAACGGTTTGATTACGTGTGTCTGCCAAGACCCGGCGATCTGTTTCAGCGCCTGCATGCGCTCGGCGGTCGCTATCACCGCACGCTGCTCGAGCCACGCACCACACAGCAACAGGCACACGTCCGCACCTTGCTCCTGCAAACGCAGGCAAGCGGCCTCGCATCCTGAGCGGGCGTAAGTCGAGAGGGCAAAGCTCCACAGGTCAGCGCACATATTCACACCCAAGCCAGCGGCCAACGAAGCTGGTAGACTCCGCCGCCATTATGATCCGACTTCAAAGCCTAACATTACAGCGTGGCCCGCAACGTCTTCTCGAAGACGCCGAGCTGACCCTGCACGCCGGTCACAAAGCCGGCCTGATCGGTGCCAACGGCGCCGGCAAATCCACGTTGTTCGCTCTGTTGCTGGGTGAGCTGACCCCGGATTCCGGGGACTGCCTGCTGCCGGCCGACTGGCGCATCGCCCATATGCGCCAGGAGATCGACACCCTCGACCGTATTGCAATCGACTACGTGCTCGATGGCGATCTGCGCCTGCGCCAGGTGCAACACGACCTGGCCGAGGCCGAGAAAGCCCAGGACGGCGCCGCACAGGCGCGCCTGCACTCGGAACTCGACAGCGCCGACGGCTACACGGCTGACGCCCGGGCGCGCAAAATGCTCGCCGGCCTTGGCTTTACCAACGAGCAGATGGACCGCCCCGTCGCCGACTTCTCCGGCGGCTGGCGCATGCGCCTGAACCTGGCGCAGGCGTTGATGTGCCCGTCTGACCTGCTGCTGCTCGACGAACCGACCAACCACTTGGACCTCGATGCGATCCTGTGGCTGGAAGACTTCCTCAAGAATTATCAGGGCACCTTGCTGTTGATCTCCCATGACCGGGATTTCCTCGACGCCGTGGTCGACAACATCGCCCACGTCGAGCAGAAAAAGATCACCCTCTATCGTGGCGGCTACACTGCGTTCGAACGCGCCCGCGCCGAACGCCTGGCCCAGCAGCAACAGGCGTACGAGAAGCAGCAGGCGCAACGTGCGCACATGGAAAGTTACATTGCCCGCTTCAAGGCCCAGGCCACCAAGGCCCGGCAGGCCCAGAGCCGGATCAAGGCCCTGGAGCGCATGGAAGAGCTGTCGGCGGCCCACGTCGACTCACCGTTCGACTTCGTGTTCCGTGAGTCGGTGAAGATCTCCAGCCCGTTGCTGGATCTTTCCGATGCGCGTCTGGGCTACGGCGACAAGACCATCCTGGAAAAAGTGAAGCTGCAGCTTACGCCGGGTGCGCGTATCGGTTTGCTCGGCCCCAACGGCGCGGGCAAGTCGACGCTGATCAAGAACCTGTCAGGCGAGCTGTCGCCACTGGCTGGGCGTCTGACCCGTGGCGAGAACACTGTGGTGGGTTATTTCGCCCAGCATCAGTTGGACTCGCTGGACTCCAAGGCCAGCCCGCTGCTGCACTTGCAGCGCCTGGCGCCAACCGAGCGCGAACAGACCCTGCGCGACTTCCTCGGTGGTTTCGATTTCCGTGGTGCGCGTATCGACGAGCCGGTGCTGAATTTCTCCGGCGGCGAAAAAGCCCGTCTGGCCCTGGCGTTGATCGCCTGGGACCGTCCGAACCTGCTGCTGCTCGACGAACCGACCAATCACCTCGACCTGGAAATGCGCCTGGCGCTGACCATGGCCTTGCAGGAGTTCAGCGGTGCAGTACTGGTGGTGTCTCACGATCGCCACCTGCTCAAGAGCACCACCGACAACTTCCTGCTGGTGGCGGACGGTAAAGTCGAAGAGTTCGACGGCGACCTGGATGACTATGCGCGCTGGCTGACGGATTACCGCCTGCGCAACGCGCCGGTCAGCAACACCCCGGTCAACCCGGACAAGACCGACAAGAAAGCCCAGCGCCAGGCCGCCGCCGCGCTGCGTCAACAGCTGGCGCCGCACAAGCGTGAAGCCGACAAGCTGGAAGCCGAGCTGGGCAAGGTGCATGAGCGCCTGGCCAGGATCGAAACCAGCCTGGGCGACAGTGCCGTCTACGAGGCGGCCCGCAAGGACGAACTGCGCGACCTGCTGGCTGAACAGGCCAAGCTCAAAGTACGCGAAGGGCAATTGGAGGAAACCTGGATGGAGGCCCTCGAATTGCTGGAAACCCTGCAAGCGGAGCTGGAGGCGCTGTCCTGATGGAGGCGTTGCAACTGCCGATACCGACGCAGTGGGTCGAACCCGTATGGGTCGGCGTGCAAATCCTGCTGATCCTGCTGGCCGGCTACCTCGCCCAGCGTTTTGTCGCCAAGGGCCTGACTCGCCTGGGTGAGCGCTATCCGTTCCCGCCGCAATTGCTGATGCCACTGCGCGGTGGCTTGCGCTGGCTGATCATGGGCAGTGCGCTGATCTTTGTGCTGGGTCGCCTGGGCGTGTCCGCCACGGTGTTGTGGACGGCACTCTCCGGGTTTGTCGCGGTTGCCGCCGTGGCGTTCTTCGCCATGTGGTCGGTGTTGTCCAACCTGCTGTGCGCCATTCTGATTTTCACCGTCGGGCCCTTTCGCCTGGGTGACATCGTCGAACTGGTGGATACCGTCGACAAACCGGGCGTGAAGGGTCGGGTCGTGGCGATCAACCTGCTCTATACCACGTTGGTCGAAGTGGCAGAGGCCGGTACCGACAGTGCGATGGTGCAGGTGCCCAACAGCCTGTTCTTCCAGCGCTCGGTGCGCCGTTGGCCAGGTACCCATGTCTTTCCGGGCGACCGCTAGTATTCACATCCTGTAAAAATCTATAGCCATCCTTTGGTCGGCGGAGTTAGCTTAAGGCACAACAGCAAACTCCCTCCTGAGGTGTGTAATGGCACTCGATACGTGGCTGGCCTTTTTCCTGGCCAGTTGGATCATCTCCCTTTCCCCTGGCGCTGGCGCCATCGCCTCGATGTCCAGCGGCCTGCAATACGGCTTCCTGCGTGGTTACTGGAATGCCATCGGCCTGCAACTGGGCCTGGCGATGCAGATTGCCGTGGTCGCGTGCGGCCTGGGTGCCATTCTGGCGACATCCTCCACCGCTTTCTATGCGATCAAATGGTTTGGCGTGGCGTACCTGGTGTACCTGGCCATCAAGCAATGGCGCGCCCTGCCCATGGACATGACCGATGACGCGGCCGTGCGCCCGATCGGTAAACCGATGGCGATGATGTTCCGTGGCTTCCTGGTCAACGCCAGCAACCCCAAGGCCCTGGTGTTCATGCTGGCGGTCCTGCCGCAATTCGTGAACCCACAGGCGCCGCTACTGATCCAGTACCTGATCCTGGGTGCGACGATGATCTGCGTCGATATGGTGGTGATGGCGGGGTATACGGGCTTGGCGTCGAAGGTGTTGCGCCTGTTGCGCACGCCTAAGCAGCAGAAACGGATGAATCGTACGTTTGCGGGGTTGTTTGTGGGGGCTGCGGGTTTCCTGGCCAGCTTGCATCGTGCCACGGCCTGACTGACGAAACGGGATTGAAAATGGGGGAGGGGCGAGCCCCCCTTCCACATGGGTGTCGATACCCACCCTCCAACTGTTCTGACAACTACCTTGCCTCAACCCACGACAAATCACTTGTGCCTTGAGTCAAACGCTTTAACGTTTGACAATGTGTTACTTCGTATTTCCATTTGAGATTCATTCATGACTGCCCCTTTTCGCTTTCTCGCCTGGCTGGTTTTGCCGGCGTTGATGTCGTGCAGCTTCAATCTGTTGGCCGCGACGGCCGAGGGTGCCCCACAAGCCCTGCATTTGCTGGATTACATTGGCGCTGACTACCCAGCGACGGTGGAGGCGGGCAAGGTCATCGATGAGTCCGAATACCGTGAACAGCTGGAGTTTCTCGGGGTGTTGCAGGGCCTGGTGGCAGAGCTGCCGCAGCGCCCGGAACGTGCGGCGTTGGTCAAAGGCGTCGACGAACTGTCAGCGGCTGTAACCGCCCATCAGGACGGTACGACAGTCGCCCGCCAAGCCCGTCAGTTAGGAGCCCAACTAGCCGTGGCCTATGAAGTCAGCCAGGCCCCGGCGATCACCCCTGATCCAACACGAGGCGCGCCGCTCTATGCCCAGCATTGCTCGGTGTGCCACGGCACCGCAGGTGCAGGTGACGGCCCGGCCAGCGTGGGCATGACGCCACCACCGGCCAATCTGCGTGACGCTGTGCGCTTGGATCGCCTGAGCCTCTACGCGATCTACAACACCCTGGGCCTGGGTGTTGAAGGCACCGACATGCCGTCTTTCGCCGACCAACTGGACGACCGCCAGCGCTGGGACCTGGCTACCTACATCGCCGGCTTTACTGCCGACCCGGCGGCTGCAAAAAGCGAGCAACCGTTCAACCTCGCCGACTTGGCCCGCCAGACCCCCAATGAAGTACTGGCGGCCAACGGCCCAGCCGCCGCCGCTACGTTCCGCGCCCAGCGTGCGCAACCGCCGCAGGTCAAGCGTGGCCCGGCGCAGTTGCTCGACTACACCGCGGCCACCCTGGACAAGAGTCTGGCGGCGTTCCAGAAGGGCGATCATGAGCAGGCCTACGACCTGTCTGTGGCTGCGTACCTGGAAGGTTTCGAACTGGTAGAAAGCTCGCTGGATAACGTCGACGCCAACGTGCGCAAGGACACCGAAAAGGCGTTGATGGCCTACCGGCAGTCGTTGCAGGACGGTTTGCCGGTTGAACAGGTGCAACAACGCCTGGACGTGGCCAAGGGCAAACTTACCGAATCCGCCGGTCTGCTTGGCGGTGATGGCTTGAGTTGGTCGCTGAGCTACATCTCCGGTTTGCTGATCCTGTTGCGTGAAGGTCTGGAAGCGATTCTGGTGCTGGCGGCGATCCTTGCGTTCCTGCGCAATACCGGCCAGCAATCGGCGGTGCGCAGCGTTAACGTCGGCTGGGGCCTGGCGCTGCTGGCGGGCCTGGCAACCTGGGCATTGGCCGCGTATGTGATCGATGTGAGCGGTGCCCAACGCGAGTTGCTTGAAGGCTGCACGGCGCTGTTTGCCAGTGTGATGGTGCTGTGGCTCGGCGTGTGGATGCACGACCGCCGCCACGCCGCCGCCTGGCAGGACTACATCAAGAGCAGCCTGGTAGGCGGCGGCGGGCGCTTCGGTTTTGCGGTGCTGGCGTTCTTCTCGGTGTACCGCGAGCTGTTCGAAGTGATCCTGTTCTACGAAACCCTGTGGCTGCAAGCCGGGCCGGCCGGGCATAACGCGGTGCTGGCGGGTGGCGCCACGGCGCTGGTGCTGTTGGTGGGCCTGGCGTGGGTGATCCTGCGGGGTTCGGCGAAGCTGCCGCTGGCGTTGTTCTTCGGCATCAACGCGGCGTTGCTGTGTGCGCTGTCGGTGGTGTTTGCCGGGCATGGGGTGAAGGCGCTGCAGGAGGCCGGCATCTTCGGCACCCGGCCGGTGGCGTTCTTTGATTTCGATTGGCTGGGCATCCACGCCGATGCGTACTCGTTGAGTGCACAGGCGGTGGCGATCCTGGCGATTGTGGTGCTGTACGGTCGCAGCCGTCTGGCCGAAAAGCGCCGGGTGGTTGCCTGAGCATGCGGGTGTGGATCGATGCCGACGCCTGCCCTCGGGCAGCCAAGGACCAGGTGGTGAAGTTCGCCCTCAAGCGCCAGTTCGAGGTGGTGCTGGTGGCCGGTCAGAGCCAGATCAAGCCGAGCTTCTCGTGTGTGAAGCTGATTGTGGTGCCCAGCGGCCCGGATGCGGCGGATGACTACCTGGTGGAGCACGCGGAGCCCGGGGAGCTGGTGATCTGCAGCGATGTGCCGCTGGCTGACCGCCTGGTAAAGAAGGGCGTTACGGCGCTTGATCCACGCGGCAAGGAGTTCAGCCCCGCCAACATGAGTGAACGGTTGGCGGTGCGCAATCTGTTCACTGATCTGCGTGAGCAAGGCCAGATGGGGGGCGGGCCACCGCCCCACGGGGAGAAGGAAAAGCAGGCGTTTGCCAATGCGCTGGACCGCATTCTTACACGCTTGATGCGCCAACCCTGATCCGTGGCGAGCGGGCTTGCCCCGCGTTGGGCGGCGAAGCCGCCCCAATTCAAGCGATGCGGTGAGTCTGTTAGACCATGGCTGCAGGTTTTAGGGCTGCTGCGCAGCCCAACGCGGGGCAAGCCCGCTCGCCACAACAAGCCGAGTCACCTACAAGCCTGCTCACCATAGGTGGGGCTATCAGTCGTTCTCGTGGGTCAGTTCCAGCACCCGATCCACCAGCTTGTTGATCCCTGAAGCGACCTCGCTGATGTTCTTGCCGAGCATATAGGCCGGGGTGCTCACCAGCTTGCGTGCCTTGTCTTCGACGATATCTTCCACCCCGCACTCCTGGTGGGTAGCGCCCATCTTGTCCAGTGCGGCGGCGGTGTCGGCGCAGTTGCCGATGGTGCAGGTCACGCCGGGGCCGTAGATTTTCGCCGCCAGGGCCGGGGAGATGCAGATCAGGCCCACGGGCTTGCCCGCTTCGGCAAAAGCTTCGGCCAGTTCCAGCACCTGCGGGTTGACGCTGCAGCCGGCACCCTCCACGGCAAAGTTCGAGAGGTTTTTCGCCGCGCCAAACCCACCGGGCACGATCAGCGCGTCGAAATCGCCGGCGTTGGCTTCGCGGATATCTTTCACGTCACCCCGGGCGATCCGCGCCGACTCCACCAGCACATTGCGCGACTCGGGCATCTCTTCGCCGGTGAGGTGGTTGATCACATGCAGTTGCGCAATATCCGGGGCAAAGCATTGGACCTGAGCGCCACGCTGGTCCAGGCGCAGCAAGGTGATCACGCTTTCGTGGATCTCTGCGCCGTCGTACACGCCGCAGCCGGAAAGGATCACTGCAATCTTTTTGCTCATGGGCATTTCTCCTGGGGTCTTGGCGTTAAATGTCTACTAATTTGTCATCTGTTGCCAATGGGATCTCACGCCGCTGCACCTAATCTTGATGTAACAAAAATAGACCGGACCAGACCATGGACTTCGTGCCTTACGCGGTACCGTTTTTCATTGCCTTGATCGTCGTGGAGTTGCTTGCCGACCGTTGGCGCGGCGAGCGTAACTACCGGGTGGCGGATGCCATCAACAGCCTCAGCACCGGGGTGCTGTCCACCACCACGGGGCTGCTGACCAAGGGCGTGGGGATTTTGACCTACGCGTTCGCCCTCAAGCATCTTGCCGTTATCGATCTGCCGGCCCAAAGCGTCTGGACCTGGGTGTTCGCCTTCGTGTTCTACGACTTCTGCTACTACTGGCTTCATCGCATGGGGCACGAACGCAACATCCTGTGGGCCGCACACTCGGTGCATCACCAGAGTGAGGACTACAACCTCAGCACCGCACTGCGCCAGACCAGTACCGGCTTCCTGCTGAGCTGGATTTTCTACCTGCCCTTGGCCGTACTCGGCGTGCCATTGGTGGTGTTTATCAGCGTGGCATCGCTTAATTTGCTCTATCAATTCTGGGTGCACACCCGGCACGTGCCGAAGCTCGGCTGGTACGAGTGGTTTTTCGTCACGCCATCCAATCATCGGGCTCACCATGCACAGAACGCTCTCTACATGGATCGTAACTATGGCGGTGTGTTCATTATTTGGGACCGGCTGTTCGGTACCTTCCAGGAGGAAGACGACAACGAACCGGTGATTTTCGGCGTAACCACGCCGTTGGCCAGTTGGAATCCGCTATGGGCCAACCTGCAGTTCTATGCCCAGTTGTGGAGTGATGCGCGGCGCACCGAGCGTTGGTGGGACAAGCTGCGCATCTGGTTCATGCGCACCGGCTGGCGCCCGGCGGACGTGAAGGCCAAGTACCCGATGGCCAGGCACGACCTGAGCCAGTTCCGTAAATTCGACGTGCCACTGGACGTGCGTCAACAGGTGTACATCGCACTGCAATTTGCGGCCTATGTTGGCTTTGGCAGCTATCTGATGAATTTCGGCGAAGGTTTGCCCACGGCGGCACTGATCCTCGGTTGGAGTGCCATGGCGCTGGGGCTGTTTACCTTGGGGGTGGCGCTGGAGAACCGGCCTTGGACGTTGAAGGCCGAGCTTTCGCGGCTGGTGCTGAACGTACCGCTGGTGTGGCTGGCACCGTTGGTCGGGTTATGGCCGGCCAGCAACCTGGGCTGGCTGGGCCTGCTGAGCTACAGCTTGCTCAGTGTGATTGGCCTCTACTGCTGCAGAAGCCGGTTTACTCGACTGGTGTCTTAGGCGGCTCGACCGGGTCCGGCTCTGCTGCGAGCCGGGCCTTGGCGTCGGCGCAGGCTTCGCGGGCGATGCGTGCATTCTTGATGCGACGGCGCAGCCACAGGCCGAAGCCCACTATCAGCAAGGCACCCAATACCCACAGCTCGTATTTCTTGATGCTGCCCAGCATGCCTTCCAGTACGGCGCCGAAGTGATAGGCCGCAGCGCCCAAGGCCAAAGCCCAGATCGCAGCGCCAATGCCGTTGAGGATCAGATAGCGCAACGGTGGATAGCCGGAGAGGCCGATCGCCACTGGCATGACGGTGCGCAACCCGTACACGAAGCGAAAGCTCAGTACCCAGATATCCGGGTGCTTGCGGATATGCTCCAGTGCCTTGTCACCCATCAATTGCCAGCGTGGCTTGCGCGCCAACAGCTTGCGGCCGTGTCTGCGACCCATGTAATACCAAAGCTGGTCGCCGGCGTAGCTGCCGAAAAAGGCAACGACCACCACCAGGTTGATATCCATGTATCCACGGAACGCCAGGAAGCCTGCGAGAACCAGAATGGTCTCGCCTTCAAAGAAAGTGCCCAGGAAGAGCGCAAAGTAGCCGAAGTCATGCAGGAATTGTTGAAGCATGGTCTGGGGTGCTGGCGAAATGAACGCGCAGCCTACGCCTTCATGAAGATTCATGAAAGTATCGAGATGTGTCACGAAGTGAACAATTCCTACGGAAATGCCGAATGCGACTACAGGTCGCATCCTTAAGCACAACTGTCATACCTTCGTCATAATGGCCGCTTATAACTGCATCGCTCGCCCGTAAACCCGGGCTCAGGAGTCTGTCGTGAGCTTTACCCCTGCCAATCGCCTGTTCCCCGCCACCCGTCTGCGTCGCAATCGTCGTGATGATTTTTCTCGCCGTCTGGTGCGTGAAAACGTGCTGACGACCGATGATCTGATCCTGCCGGTGTTTGTGCTGGACGGGGAAAAACGTCGGGAAGCGGTGGCTTCGATGCCGGGCGTGGAGCGCTTGACCATTGATCTGCTGCTTGAAGAAGCCGCTGGTTGGGTCGAGTTGGGGATTCCGGCCTTGGCACTGTTCCCGGTCACGCCGTCTGAACTCAAGTCGCTGGATGCTGCCGAAGCCTGGAACCCGGACGGGATCGCCCAGCGCGCCACCCGTGCCCTGCGCGAGCGTTTTCCGCAGCTTGGGGTGATCACCGACGTGGCGTTGGACCCGTTCACCACCCACGGACAGGATGGCATTCTTGACGAAGACGGCTATGTTCAAAACGACATCACCGTCGATGCGCTGGTCAAGCAAGCCTTGTCCCATGCGGCAGCCGGCGCCCAGGTGGTTGCCCCGTCGGACATGATGGACGGCCGCATCCAGGCGATTCGTGAAGCCCTGGAGCTGGCCGGCCACGTCAACGTGCGGATCATGGCCTACTCGGCCAAGTACGCCAGCGCCTATTACGGCCCGTTCCGCGATGCGGTGGGCTCGGCGCTGAACCTGGGCAAGGCCAACAAGGCCTCGTACCAGATGGACCCGGCCAACAGCCATGAAGCCCTGCACGAAGTGGCGGCCGACCTGGCCGAAGGTGCTGACATGGTGATGGTCAAGCCGGGGATGCCGTACCTGGACATCCTTTACCGGGTCAAAGACCAATTCAAAGTGCCGACCTTTGTCTATCAGGTCAGTGGCGAATACGCCATGCACATGGCTGCAATACAGAATGGATGGCTGAGCGAAGGGGTGATCCTTGAATCCCTGACAGCCTTTAAACGCGCCGGGGCTGATGGCATCCTGACCTACTTCGCCGCCCGCGCCGCCCAATTGCTTAGAGAGCAACAATAGCCCTCACAGGAACACTCGATGAATACCGAAGGACTCACAGAAGTTGCCGTAAAAGACGCTCACCCGGTGGTTGAACAAGTCACCGAGACCCCGCCGGAGCATGAGCCCGCCGCGCCCGTCGTGGTGGCCGAACCGCCCGTGCCGGCCCCGGTAGCGGCGGTGACCAACCTGGATGACAGCAGCCTGTACATCCACCGCGAGCTGTCACAACTGCAATTCAACATCCGTGTGCTGGAACAGGCGCTGGATGAGTCCTACCCGCTGCTGGAGCGGCTCAAGTTCCTGCTGATCTTCTCCAGCAACCTGGATGAGTTCTTCGAAATCCGCGTGGCCGGCCTCAAGAAGCAGATCACCTTCGCCCGTGAACAGGCCGGCGCCGACGGTCTGCAGCCGCACCAGGCCCTGGCGCGCATCAGCGAGCTGGTGCACGGCCATGTGGACCGCCAGTACGCGATCCTCAACGACATCCTGCTGCCGGAGCTGGAAAAGCATCAGGTCCGTTTCATCCGTCGCCGTCACTGGACCACCAAGATCAAGACCTGGGTGCGTCGCTACTTCCGCGACGAGATCGCGCCGATCATCACCCCGATTGGCCTGGACCCGACTCACCCGTTCCCGTTGCTGGTGAACAAGAGCCTCAACTTCATCGTGGAGCTGGAAGGTATCGACGCCTTCGGTCGCGACTCGGGCCTTGCAATCATCCCGGCGCCCCGTTTGCTGCCACGGATCATCAAGGTACCGGAAGAGGTGGGGGGCGCAGGCGATAACTATGTATTCCTATCCTCCATGATCCATGCGCACGCCGATGACCTGTTCCAGGGCATGAAGGTAAAAGGCTGCTACCAGTTCCGCCTGACCCGTAACGCCGACCTGGCGCTGGACTCCGAAGACGTCGAAGACCTGGCCCGTGCCCTGCGCGGCGAGCTGTTCTCGCGGCGCTACGGCGATGCGGTGCGCCTGGAAGTGGCCGACACCTGCCCGAAACATCTGTCGGACTACCTGCTCAAGCAGTTCAACCTGGGCGAGACCGAGCTGTATCAAGTCAATGGCCCGGTGAACCTGACGCGCCTGTTCAGCATCACCGGCCTGGACAGCCATCCGGAGCTGCAATACACGCCGTTCACCCCGCAGATCCCGAAACTGCTGCAAAACAGCGAGAACATCTTCAGCGTGGTGAGCAAGCAGGACATCCTGCTGCTGCACCCGTTCGAGTCCTTCACCCCGGTGGTCGACCTGCTGCGCCAGGCCGCCAAGGACCCGCATGTGTTGGCCGTACGCCAGACCCTTTACCGTTCCGGCGCCAACTCGGAAATCGTCGATGCCTTGGTCGACGCCGCGCGTAACGGCAAGGAAGTCACCGCGGTGATCGAGTTGCGTGCGCGGTTCGACGAAGAGTCCAACCTGCAACTGGCCAGCCGTCTGCAAGCAGCCGGTGCGGTGGTGATCTATGGCGTGGTCGGCTTCAAGACCCACGCCAAGATGATGCTGATCCTGCGCCGTGAAGCCGGCGAGATCGTGCGTTACGCCCACTTGGGCACCGGCAACTACCACGCCGGCAACGCCAAGCTTTACACCGACTACAGCTTGCTGACCTCCGACGACGCCTTGTGTGAAGACGTCGGCAAATTGTTCAGCCAGTTGATCGGCATGGGCAAGACCTTGCGCATGAAGAAGTTGCTGCACGCGCCGTTCACGCTCAAGAAGGGCATGCTCGACATGATTGCCCGCGAAACCCAGTTCGCCCTCGACGGCAAGCCGGCGCACATCATCGCCAAGTTCAACTCGCTGACCGATCCGAAGATCATCCGCGCGCTGTACAAGGCCAGCCAGTCCGGCGTGCGCATTGACCTGGTGGTGCGCGGCATGTGCTGCCTGCGCCCTGGCATTGTCGGGGTTTCGCACAACATTCATGTGCGCTCGATCATCGGCCGCTTCCTGGAGCACACACGGGTGTTCTACTTCCTCAACGGCGGCGAAGAGCAGATGTTCCTCTCCAGCGCCGACTGGATGGAGCGCAATCTCGATAAGCGCGTAGAGACGTGCTTCCCGGTGGAAGGCAAGAAGCTGATCATGCGGGTCAAGAAGGAACTGGAAAGCTACCTCACCGACAACACCCACAGCTGGAGCCTGCAGTCGGACGGTCGCTACGTGCGCAACACGCCGACCGGCAACCAGAACCCGCGCAGTGCGCAGGCGACGTTGCTGGAGAAGTTGGGTAGCCCGATTCTGACGGTGAACTAAAACCCTGCGGGGGTCTAAAAATGTGGGAGGGGGCTTGCCCCCGATGGCGGTGTGTCAGTCACCAAATACTTGGACTGATCCACAGCTATCGGGGGCAAGCCCCCTCCCACAATTGTTTTGCAGAGTTCTTCAGATCAGCGCAGGTTCAGGCTGAACCCCACCCGCTTCAGCCACTCCGCTTCCAGGCCAAAATCCGCCTGGGTCAGCTGGTTCTCATCCAGCCAGCCTTTCGGGAATACCACATCCAGGCTGTCGCCGTCGGCGCGCAGGGTCACCTGGGGCATTGCCTGGGTGCCACGGATGTGGTGGAACAGGATCGCAAAGCGCAGCAGCACGCACAGGCGGATCAGCTTGATGCCTTCGTCGCCGAATTCAGCAAATTTGTCCTTGGGGATGTTACGGCGATGGCCGCGCACCAGCAGGGCGAGCATTTGCTGGTCTTCACGGGAGAAGCCGGCCAGGTCCGAGTGCTCAATCAGGTAGGCGCCGTGCTTGTGGTAATGGTAGTGGGCGATGTCCAGGCCCACTTCATGCACCTTGGCGGCCCAGCCCAGCAACTCGCGCCAGACGCCGTCTTCCAGGTCCCAGTCCTCGGCCACCTGGTCGAAGGCGTGCAGGGCTTTGCGCTCCACGCGGGCGGCTTGTTCCAGGTCGACGTGGTAACGCTCCATCAACGAAGTGAGCGTGCGCTCACGCACGTCTTCGTGGTGATGGCGACCCAGCAGGTCATAGAGCACGCCTTCACGCAGGGCGCCGTCGCAGTGGTCCATGCGTTGCAGTTCAAGAGCATCGAAGATCGCTTCGAGAATCGCCAGACCGGCCGGGAAGATCGCGCGACGATCAGGCTTGATACCGTCGAAGTCGATTTTCTCGGCATCCCCCAGCTTGAACAGCTTGCGCTTGAGCCACGCCAAGCCCTCGGCATTCACCTCACCCGTGCCATGGCCGCCGGCTTTCAGGGCCAGGCCGATGGCGCGGATGGTGCCGGACGAGCCGATGGCTTCATCCCAGGTCAGGCGGTGCAGGGCGTGTTCGATGCTCATGATCTCCAGCCGCGCCGCGGTGTAGGCCTGGGCGTAGCGTGCCGGGGTGATCTTGCCGTCTTTGAAGTAACGCTGGGTGAAGCTGACGCAGCCCATCTGCAGGCTTTCGCGCAGCAATGGCTCGAACCTTTGCCCAATGATGAATTCGGTACTGCCGCCGCCAATGTCGGCGACCAGGCGTTTGCCTGGTGTATCGGCCAGGGTGTGGGACACGCCCAGGTAGATAAGACGGGCTTCTTCACGGCCGGAGATGACTTCTACCGGGTGCCCGAGGATCTCCTCGGCGCGGCGGATGAATTCACCACGGTTACGCGCTTCACGCAACGCGTTGGTGCCGACGATTCGAACGGCGCCCAGGGGCATGCCGTTGATCAGTTGCGCAAACCGCTTCAGGCAATCGAGCCCGCGTTGCATGGATTCTTCGTTGAGCTGGCGCTCGTCGTCGATCCCGGCAGCCAGTTGCACTTTCTCTCCGAGCCGCTCAAGGATGCGGATTTCACCGTTCTGGGCCTTGGCCACGACCATGTGAAAGCTGTTGGAGCCCAGGTCGATGGCGGCGATCAGGGACAGATTCTTGGCTTGGGATTGCGGCATGGTTTGGGGTCTCGGTCGATAACCTGACCATCGTGCCACGATCGACCGCTGGCGCCAACGCGTAGTGCGCCGGTAATTTTCCTGCGGGTGTCTGTGAGGAATTCTTGTGGGAAATGTAGGGTGGTTTTCAGGGCTATCAACGAAAGCGGTTTTAGCTTTGTAGGAGTATTTAACTTTTTATTGTCATCATGCTGTTTATGATTTTGCCTACAAGGGAGCGGTTAATAATTTATTGATTTTGCATTTGTGCCTACTCGGTATTTTGACATGGCTCACTGCTTGTCTTTACGGTTCCCACAACAACTGGCGCCCCATCTGATTCTTTAATCACGAGCCAAAACGACAGACTGTCACCCGGCAATTTCGCCGTGGTGTTATTTATTTATGGTCGGAGTTTTCGGCTGTCGTAAATGCACCTACTCATTACAGATGACAGGTTGATCATGAAAAAAATGCTTGGTGTGACAGTGGGTGCTCTTTGCTTGGCCGCAAGTATTGGGGCTCATGCTACGAATGTTGCCGAACTGATTGTACGGGGGACTATCAAGCCAGTGGCTTGCAACCTCAGCCTCGCTGGAGGCGGCATCGTCGATTATCAGACAATTCCAGCCGCAAACCTGTCCCCGACGCAGTTCAATCCTCTTGCAGCTAAAACGGTCAGCTTGAGCATCAGTTGCGGCCAGAGCCCAGCGCAGTTCCGAGTGGCGCTCACAGACCTGCAACCTGCCCAAAGCAAGGTGGTAGGTATCCTCGGTGCCGGGTTCACCGAGGCGCAGAACTACAGCCTGGGCCTTGCCAATGGCAAGCGCACTGGTGGGTACTCCGTCACGCTCAAGGACCTGAGATCGTCCACTGGGAGCCTGAGCCCCATCATGCGGAGCAGTCAGGGCGCGTCCTGGCAGATCAGTGACGGTAAAGTCGCGCAATCGCCAGCCCAGTATTCATGGCGTAGCGGTGCCACTGCGGTACCTGCATTCGTTACCACGCTTACAGGCACGCTTGAAGTGAAGGCCGTTATCAACCGCGCGAACGATTTGGACCTGGCCCGCGATGTAACGCTGGACGGTCGCACCAGTCTGTTAGTGGATTACATCTAAAAACATCATTAACGGCCGACATTTATCCAGAGATACTTACCTGTCTCTGTTAAATGTCGGTAGTTGTAATGTGTGCATTTGTTGGTGTTCGACTTCTTTTGGTTGTGGGGAAAATCGGTGAATGGTTTATCAATAACCGTTATTTCGTTGCTGCGATATATAGGTTTGTCTCTTTTTTCGTGCGGTATGGCCATGGCAGACGGAATGCAGCCCGAAACAACCGTTGTCATTCTGAATGAGGAAGAGGGCGAGGCAACGCTTAATGTTAAAAATACGGACCCTGGCCCTGCATTGCTTCATTCCGTCATACAAAACATACCCGAAGACCCCGAACACTTGTTGATCGTGACGCCCCCGATTACACGGGTCGAAGCGGGCGACACCCAACTTGTTCGCTTTATCAGTACTACAAAGCAACCCCTCAAGACCCAGCGCCTGAAACGCGTTTCCTTTGAAGGTATCCCTGAGGCACGTGCACCCGGCGGTGCGACCATTGGTATCACCCTGCGCCAGAGCCTGCCATTGATCCTGCATCCCAAAGGCTTGCCCAGGCATGACGCGCCCTGGCAGTTGCTGACATGGGAGCGTAAAGGAGATCAGTTGAGGGTCCACAACAACAGCGCTTACGTCGTCCGCCTAGGGATGGAAGTGCAGCTGCATCCGCAGGCAAGCGTGGCAACGTTGCCGAGAACCTACATCCTGCCGGGCGAAGTGCTGACGCTCGCGTCGGCAGGCTCGGTGGCGGGAGTGGTGGCGGTGGAGATTCACCCGGCCACGGTCTACGGGTTTACGGTGGACAGTTACCGCGCACCCGTTACGGCTGGTGCGGATTGACGGGCCTATGAAAAAGATCAGGCCTACCCGTCGCTCTGCCAATAGCGTGCCGAGCAGTGTTTCCCAGGCTCGCTCCAGGATTCTGCTGGGGCTCGCGACGCTCTGGAGTCTGCCCGGCACCAGCGCAGCGGTTGGGCTGGGGCAGGGGTTTGACTTGGCCGCGTTGACCTCTCTTGGAATAGATCCACAGGTTTCTGAATACTTTCGCAGCGCAGCGCGCTTTCGCGAAGGTGTCCATGTCGTCGGGCTGCGAGTCAATGGCACGCCGCTGGGGTTGGTTGACGCGCGTTTCGATTATCAGGGCCAGTTGTGCTTCACTCCTGCGTTGCTGGCAAAAGCCGGTCTGGTCACCCCGTCCAGGCTTCTGCGCGAGGGCATCACCCCTGACCAGGCCTGCCATGATTTTGTTGGAGAATACCCGGCGACCATGGTGCGTCTGCGCCCTAGCAGCGATGAGGTCGCCCTGGTGGTGCCGACCCAGTCCCTGCGTGCGCCGGAGTGGGAGGGCGGGGATTTTTCCGAGGGTGGCGCGGCCGCCATCTTCAACTACGACGTATGGGGTTTTGATACCCACTCTCGCGGTAGGCCAAGTCGCGTCGTATCGGCCTATACGGAGGCGGGATTCAACCTGGGTAACTGGATCGTTCGCAGCCGCCAGTTCTATATCTCCGACAATGGCAAGACGCGTACCGAACAGGTAAGCGCCTATGCCCAGCGTGATATCGCGGCGTTGCAGTCGACCTTCCAGGTGGGGCAGATTTCCAGCAACAACCCGATTTTTGGCGGTGTGCAACTGACCGGCGTGCAGTTCTCTCCAGACGGCCAGCAGCGCAGCGGTGCGGGCGACAGCAATGTCGTGGTTGAAGGGCTGGCTCAAAGCCAGTCGCGGGTGGAAGTTCGTCAATCAGGCGCATTGATCCATTCCACCCTGGTGCCGGAAGGTCCGTTCAGGCTGACCGGTTTACCGTTGCTGAACAGCACCAGTGACCTTGATGTGAGCGTGATTGACGTGCGTGGGGCAACGCGCAGTTTCGTGGTGCCCGCTGCGTCCTTTCGGGGTGGGGCTCCGATCAAGCCGGGATATTACTTTTCCCTCGGCAAGGTGCGTGAAACGTCCATCGACAACCAGGATTCGCCCGTGGTTGCCATGGGCAGCGGCACCTGGGGGCTGGGCCAGCGCTCGTCGTTGGGTTTCGGTCTGCTGAGTACCGATGAGTACCAATCGGCAGGTGGAACCCTCAGCAGTGTGTTTTTCCATCAGATGACCGTGGGCGTGCGCCATAACCTTTCCCGTGATGCTCAAGATGAGGTGGGTGGCACGCGTAGCACGCTGTCATTGGGGGCTCCTTTATTCGCCAATCTTGATATCAACCTGAGCGCTTCGGTACAGAGTCGCGGTTACCGGGAGGTACTGGACGCCGGTCAGGCTTCGCGGGGGTACAGCCTCGATGCCCGTTTCAAGCGCCAGTACACGGCAGGTTTGAGCTGGACGGCCCCATACCTGGGTGGATTCTCCCTCGGTTTCACCCGTAGCTCTCAGTTTGACGGGCAATCCAGCGATCACCTCTTTGCCTCGTGGAACGACACCTTCAAAGGCGTGGGGGTCGCACTGATTGCCGACGCCCAGGTCGGTGCGACCGCCCCTCGGCGCCATGACCCGGTTCGAGGTGGCCGCCGCGACGAGCGGCTGGACGAGGGCACGTCGGTCAGGCTGCAGGTCACGGTGCCCCTCGGCACTGATCGGCGCATGACCACTTACGTCAGTCGTCGAGGTGACCGGCTGGAAGCTGGCACCGCCCTCAGCGAGCGGGTCAACGACTATGTGAACTATGAGGTCGGTGTCGATCGGGACGTGAAAGAACGAGAACAAAGCGTGCGCGCTCGTGTGGGTGCCTTGCCGCGGTATACCCGCGTGACCCTGGGCGTCAGCCGTGACCCGACGAACACCAACTATTCCGGCCAACTGCAAGGCGGCATCGTGGCCCATGAGCACGGGGTGACCTTCTCGCCGTATACCGTGCAGGACACCTTTGGCATTGTGTCGGTGGGAGATATCGGAGCGGCCAAGGTCTCCACGCCCCAAGGGCCGGTATGGACCGATTTCAGTGGCCAGGCGGTGATCCCCGGGCTGCAGGCCTACAGCAACAACCACCTGCAGGTGCAGACCCAGTCGCTGCCCAAGCGCGTCGACTTGAAGAACGGCACCAAGGTACTCGCTGCCGGTCGGGGGTCAGTCAATATTCTCAACTTTGATGTGGTGAAAGTCCGTCGTCTGTTGCTTGAAGCCCAGGATGAACGGGGTCGGCCACTGCCTCAAGGCGCTGCAGTGTTCGGTCAGGACAACACCTTTGTGACCAGTGTGGTGGGTGACGGCATGATTTTCCTCAGCAATATCGATGGTCCGCAAACCTTGAAGGTTTCACTGCCGGATTCGCAATCCTGCGTGCTGCAAGTCAACCCGGAGCAAGAGCCTGACGATGACAAACTCTATGAAACCGCACCGGTGGTCTGCCATGTTCGCTAAGCACAGGAACCTGTGGCTGTTGTGGGTAGCCCTGGTGACGACCCAGGCGCAGGCTGAAAACTGCCGGATGACCCTGAGTGAGCCCCGTGTCGACTATGGCGTGATTCGCCCTGCGCAAGCCTCCTCCGGCAGGGCGCTAATGACGCTGGACACGCCGCGTACGCTGCACTTGAGCGTGCTTTGCGCGGATCCTTCGGCAATGGCGCTGCGTTTCAGCAGTGTCGCCGCCGATGCACAGGGCTTTCAGTTCGGGCGACAAGGGCGTTTCACCTTGAACCTGAGGCAGGCTCAGGTCGATGGCAGGCCGGTATCGTGGCAGTCCGATGACACCTCCAGCGGACAGCTGCTACCGGGTCGTACGTTGTATGCAAGCGCAAGCGGTACGCCGGTGATGGGCCGTCGGCTGACAGCCCAAGTAGAGGTCACGGTTCAACTGCCGGCCAATGCCCTCGCGGTGCCTCGGGAGACGCTGCTGGAGGGCCATGGCCAATTCGAACTGGTCAGCCCGGCTGTTCCGTAGAACCAATGAAGCTCGCCAGCTCGGCGGTTTGCGGGTGGGCGAATAGCACTTTGGGATCGCCCACCTCATGCACTTTGCCCTGGTGCATGAACACCAGCTTGTCGCCGACTTCACGGGCGAAGCGCATCTCGTGGGTCACCATGATCAGGGTCATGCCGTCCTTGGCCAATTGGCGCACCACGCTGAGCACTTCATTGACCAGTTCCGGGTCGAGGGCCGAGGTGATTTCATCGCATAACAGCACCTTGGGCGACATGGCCAAGGCGCGCGCAATCGCCACGCGTTGTTGCTGGCCGCCGGACAAGCGATCGGGGTAAGCGTCGAATTTTTCACCCAGCCCGACGCGCTCCAGCATTTGCCTGGCCAATTGCGCCGCTTTGGCCTTCGATACTTTCTGCACCACTTGCGGCGCGAGCATGACGTTCTCGCCTACCGTCAGGTGCGGGAACAGGTTGAACTGCTGGAACACCATGCCGACTTTCTGCCGCAGGCTGCGCAGATCGGCGCGGGCGGCGTCGAGGTACTCGCCATCGACCTCGATCACGCCGTCGTTGATGGACTCCAGGCCGTTGAGCGTGCGCAGCAATGTGGATTTGCCCGAGCCACTGCGGCCAATGATCGCCACCACCTGGCCTTCATCCACGGTCAGGTCGATGCCCTTGAGCACATGGTGATCGCCGTAATACTTATGCAGGGCGGAAATTCTAAGCAGAGGCATGCAGTCTCCTTTCCAGGTAGCGGGCACTGAGGGACAGGGGGTAGCAGAGTAAAAAGTAACCAAGGGCCACCAGGCCGTAGACCATGAAGGGTTCGAAGGTGGCGTTGGCGAGCATGCCGCCGGTCTTGGTCAGTTCGGTGAAGCCGATGATCGAGGTCACGGCGGTGCCCTTGACCACCTGTACCGAGAAGCCCACCGTCGGCGCTACGGCAATGCGCAGTGCCTGGGGCAGGATCACATAGCGCAGTTGCTCCAGCGGGTTGAGCGCCAGGCTGGCCGACGCTTCCCATTGCCCGGGGGCGATGGAGTCGACGCAGCCGCGCCAGATCTCGGCGAGGTAAGCGCTGGTAAACAGAGTCAGGGCAATCGCCGCCGCCAGCCAGGGCGAGATATCCACACCCAGCAGGGCTATGCCGAAAAACACCAGGAACAGCTGCATCAATAGCGGTGTGCCCTGAAACAGTTCGATATAGGTGCGCGCCACATTGCGTGGGAAGGCGTTGCGGCTGATGCGCATCGTCATCACCAGCAAGCCGATCACGCCGCCCCCGACAAACGCCACCAGTGACAGCAGCAGCGTCCATTGCAGGCCGGTGGCCAGGTTGCGCACGATGTCCCAGAACGAGAAATCACTCATCGACTGTTCCTCATCACGAAGCGGCGACCGATCCAGTTGAGCAACTGGCGAATCATCAGCGCCATGCACAGGTACACCAGGGTGGTCAGGGCGTAGGTTTCGAACGCACGGAAGTTGCGCGACTGGATAAAGTTGGCGGCAAAGCTCAGTTCCTCAGTGGCGATCTGCGAGCACACCGCCGAGCCGAGCATTACGATGATGATCTGGCTGCTCAGGGCCGGCCACACCTTGCCCAGCGCCGGCAGCAGTACCACGTGGCGGAAGGCTTCGAAGCGCGTCATCGCCAGCGCCGCAGCGGCTTCCAGCTGCCCGCGAGGAATGGCCTGGATACCGGCGCGGATGATTTCCGTGGAGTAGGCCCCCAGGTTGATCACCATCGCCAGCACGGCGGCTTGCCACTCGGTGATCTTCAGCCCCAGCGACGGCAGGCCGAAGAAGATGAAGAACAACTGCACCAGGAACGGTGTGTTGCGGATCAACTCGACATAAACGCCGAAGAACCAGGCGAACGGCTGGATCTTCCACGCCCGCACCACAGCGCCAACGGTGCCCAGGGCCACGCCGAGGATGGCGCCGATGGCCGTGAGTTCGAGGGTGAACAGCGCGCCGCGCAGCAGCAGGTCGGTGTTGGCCAGCACCGGCACAAAGTCAAATTGATACGCCATGAGTCAGCTCCGCTTTCAGAGATCGGCGGGCAGTGGCTCTTTCAGCCATTGCATAGCGTTCTTTTCCAGGCTGCCATCGGCCTTGGCCGCGACCAGGATCTGGTTGACCTTATCCAGCAATGCCGGCTCGTTCTTGTTCACGCCCACGTACACCGGCGAGTCCTTGAGCTTTACCTTCAGCGCGGGTACGCGTTTTGGGTTGCGTTCGCTGATCGCCACCATTACCACGTTGCCGCTGGCAATCAGGTCGACCTGGCCGGCCAGGTAGGCGGCGATGGTCGAGTTGTTGTCTTCGAAGCGCTTGATCGTGGCTTCCTTGGGGGCGACGGCGGTCAGTTCGATATCTTCGATGGCGCCACGGGTCACGCTGATGGTTTTGCCCTTGAGGTCGTCGGTGCTACTGATGGCGGCTTCAGGCGGGCCGAACACGGCCAGGTAGAACGGCGCGTAGGCCTTGGAGAAGTCGATGACCTTTTCCCGCTCAGGGTTCTTGCCCAGGCTGGAGATCACCAGATCGACCTTGCCGGTGGTGAGGAACGGAATACGATTGGTGCTGTTGACCGGGGTCAGTTCCAGCTTGACCTTGAGCTGGTCGGCCAGCAGCTTGGCGGTGTCAATGTCCAGGCCACGTGGCTTCATGTCAGGGCCGACCGAGCCGAAGGGCGGGAAGTCCTGGGGTACGGCGACCTTGAGGGTGCCACGGGCGACGATGTCGTCCAGACCATTGGCCTGGGCGGGTGCCTGGCTCAGCATCAGGCTGGCAAACAGGGCAGTAAGCAGGGCGCTGTAGCGTTTGGTCATGGCAACTCTCCGAGAAGGGCGAAGGGATTTTCTGGGTTTGCCCAGTGCACGGCCCATGCCATCAACCTCAGAATGGTCTGCAGGGCCAGTATTTGTTGAGTTCTGGTGGTCGGACTGGTCTGAACAGTGTCGGGGCTTTGCGCACTGTTTTCGAGCGTCGGCAAAACCCCGCGAGCCCCTTTGGGGCGTGGCTTGCCGCCCGCCACGAATAGCTTTACAACTAGCCACTCAGTTGACTGGAAACTTGACTTTTTTTATGAATTCCATTGCCCAAGCCGTACCGGAAGCGGCCCTGCAGGCCATCCGCAAACTGATCAAGGAGCAAGGCTTCGGGCCGGGCGATGCACTGCCGTCCCAACGTGATCTGGCAGTGCAGTTGGGGGTGAGCCGAGCGTCGTTGCGTGAGGCATTGTCGTCCCTCAGTGCGTTGGGTGTGGTCAGTGTGCAGCCGGGCAAGGGCGTGTTCGTGCAGGCGGTCGAGGAGTCACCGGGGTTCGCCTGGCCCTTCGCGGCGCAGGCTACGCCACTGGATATCTTCCAGTTGCGCTATGCCCTGGAGGGTTTTGCGGCGGGGTTGGCGGCGGTGACGCTGACCCTCGATGAGTTGGACAGCCTGGAAGACAATGTCGAGGCCATGCGCAAGGTGCTCAAGGCCGGCGACTTCGAAGCCGCCGCCAGGCTCGACTTCGAATTTCACCAGCGCATCCTGCTCGCCAGCGGCAACCAGGCGATGGTGAGCATTCTGAGCGCGAGTGCCGAAGTTTTTCTGGAGAGTCAGAAGCTACCGTTCATCCGACCGGAGCGTGCCATGGAAACCTGGCAGGAGCATCGCCGGATAGTGCGCGCGCTGGCCCGGCGCGCCAGCGCGGCGGCGCAAAAAACCATGCAGGAGCACGTACGCAATGCGGCGTTGCGCACCGGCATAGCCTTCGTGACTCCCATAACGCCCTGAGTTGGGCTATACCCAGACTCATGGGCCATCATAGGAAGACTCAATCAGAGGCGGCTTCCTGAACGGGGGAAGGGCGGCTATGATGGGCCACGTTTTTTTTGCTTACAATCCGGAGACATCCATGAGCAACGATCTTATCAAGCACGTCACCGACGCGACCTTTGAGGCCGAAGTACTCAAGGCTCAAGGCCCGGTGCTGGTTGACTACTGGGCTGAATGGTGCGGCCCTTGCAAAATGATCGCTCCAGTCCTGGACGACATTGCGACCACCTACGAAGGCAAGCTGACCATTGCCAAGTTGAACATCGACGACAACCAGGAAACCCCGGCCAAGCACGGCGTGCGTGGCATCCCGACCCTGATGCTGTTCAAGAACGGCAACGTCGAAGCGACCAAGGTAGGCGCGCTGTCGAAGTCTCAGCTCCAAGCTTTCCTGGACGCGAACATCTAAGCGTCGTCAAAAAGGCCCCGCAAAATAGCGGGGCTTTTTCGTGAAACAGGGCTAGACGCTCCGAAACTCAGGTGGTACATTCGGCCCCGCACTGGTTTCTCCACTGCCCCCTGCAAGCCGTCGCCGACGCATTCCTTTTCGATTAGTACGCGATCCTGTCGCCTTCTCTGCGGCGCGGCCTCATTAAGCCAAAAGCTTAATTTCCCCCCTCCATAAATGATTACGTCATTCCTATATGAATCTGACTGAACTCAAGCAAAAGCCGATTACCGACCTGCTCCAATTGGCCGAAGAAATGGGCATAGAAAATATGGCCCGTTCGCGCAAGCAGGACGTGATTTTCTCCCTGCTCAAGAAGCACGCGAAAAGCGGCGAGGAAATCTCCGGTGATGGCGTGCTGGAGATTCTCCAGGACGGCTTCGGCTTCCTCCGCTCTGCTGACGCGTCCTATCTCGCCGGCCCAGACGATATCTACGTCTCGCCAAGCCAGATCCGTCGCTTCAACTTGCGCACCGGTGACACCATCGTTGGCAAGATCCGCCCACCGAAGGAAGGCGAGCGTTATTTCGCCCTGCTCAAGGTCGACACGATCAACTTCGATCGTCCCGAGAACGCGAAAAACAAGATTCTCTTCGAGAACCTGACCCCGCTGTTCCCGACCGTGCGCATGAAGATGGAAGCCGGTAACGGTTCCACCGAAGACCTCACCGGTCGTGTGATCGACCTGTGCGCCCCGATCGGCAAGGGCCAGCGTGGCCTGATCGTCGCCCCGCCGAAAGCCGGTAAGACCATCATGCTGCAGAACATTGCCGCGAACATCGCGCGTAACAATCCTGAAGTTCACCTGATCGTGCTGCTGATCGATGAGCGTCCGGAAGAAGTAACCGAAATGCAGCGCACCGTGCGCGGCGAAGTGGTTGCCTCCACGTTCGACGAGCCGCCAACCCGCCACGTGCAGGTTGCCGAAATGGTGATCGAGAAGGCCAAGCGCCTGGTCGAACACAAGAAGGACGTGGTGATCCTGCTCGACTCCATCACCCGTCTGGCCCGTGCCTACAACACCGTGATCCCGAGCTCCGGCAAGGTATTGACCGGTGGTGTCGATGCCCACGCCCTGGAGAAACCGAAACGTTTCTTCGGTGCCGCGCGGAACATCGAAGAAGGCGGCTCGCTGACCATTATCGCCACCGCACTGGTTGAAACCGGTTCGAAGATGGACGAAGTGATCTACGAAGAGTTCAAGGGTACCGGCAACATGGAACTGCCACTGGATCGTCGCATCGCGGAAAAACGCGTGTTCCCGGCGATCAACATCAACCGTTCCGGCACCCGCCGCGAAGAGTTGCTGACCGCTGACGACGAACTGCAGCGCATGTGGATCCTGCGCAAGCTGCTGCACCCGATGGACGAAGTAGCCGCCATCGAGTTCCTGGTCGACAAGCTGAAAACCACCAAGACCAACGACGAGTTCTTCCTGTCGATGAAGCGTAAGTAGTACGACGTTTCAGGTCGAAAAAATGGCGCACCAAGGGGCGCCATTTTTTTGCGCCAAAAAAGGGAGGTTTGTGCGGCATAAGTGTCAGTTAAGAAACAAAAAAGGGGAGTGAGGCTACGCTCACTCCCATTCGTATCAGGTTGACTACGTTTTATGACTGTTCTTGCTTACCGAAGAGACATCGATGGGCTACGCGCCGTTGCAGTGCTGGCTGTGGTGCTGTTCCATTTTGGGGTGCCTGGTGTAACAGGCGGCTTCGTCGGTGTAGATGTATTTTTCGTGATTTCAGGGTTCCTGATCACCTCGATCATCTGTCGGGAACGCCAGGCCGGGCGCTTCAGCTTTGTGGATTTCTGGGCGCGGCGTGCCCGGCGCATCCTGCCGGCGCTGTTTGTCATGATGGCGGCCACCCTGGCGGGGGGCTGGTTCCTGTTGGCGCCCAAGGACTACGAGGAGCTTGGGCGGTCGGTGCACTACCAGGCGATCTTCACCTCCAACCTGCTGTTTTCTCGCCAGCACGGTTACTTTGAGGCGGCCTCCGACATCAAGCCGTTGTTGCACACTTGGTCGCTGGCGGTCGAAGAGCAGTTCTACATCATCTTCCCGCTGCTGTTGACCGTGCTGGCCAGTCGCCTGAAGCATTGGCGCCTGGCGCTATTCGGGATTTTGCTGGTGTCGTTCGGCATGAGCCTGTGGGCGGTGGCCCATGCGCCGCAAAAGGCGTTCTACCTGTTGCATCTGCGTGCCTGGGAGTTGCTGGCCGGCGCCATGCTGGCGGTGATGCCCCTGCGTGAATGGCGAGCGTCGCCCGCTCTGGCCCAAGGGATCAGCCTGTTGTCGATGACACTGATACTGATCGCCGTTTTAGTCTTCGATTCAGCCACACCGTTTCCCGGCGCGGCCGCGTTGTTGCCGGTGCTGGGTGTGGTCGGGCTGATCTGGGCCAACGGCCAGCAACCCACCTGGGTCGGGCGCCTGCTGAGTTCACGGGTGATGGTGGGCGTGGGGTTGATTTCCTACTCCTGGTACCTGTGGCACTGGCCGGTGTTCGTGTATGCCAGCTATGCCGCGGTTGATGGCCTGAGCCCGCTGGAACTGGGCGGTCTGATGCTGCTGAGCCTGGTGTTGGGCTACCTGTCCTGGCGTTTTGTGGAAACTCCGTTTCGGGAGAAGCGCCTGCTGCCCGGGCGTAAGGCGATTCTGGCGGCGGCGTGCGTCGGGATCCTGTGCCTCGGCATCACAGGTGTGGCGTTGCGCAAGGCCGACGGTGTGCCATCGCGCTTATCCGAGCAGGCCCTGCGTTATGCCCAGGCAAAAAAGTGGAGCCCGGAGTTGATGGCGTGCATGGCCGACAAAGACACGCCCGACGAGCGGCTGTTCTGTTATTTCGGTTCTAAAGACAGCGCGGTTTCCGCACTGGTATGGGGTGACAGTCACGCCACGGCCTTGATTCCAGCACTTGAGATGGCGGCCAAGCGGCACGACATCAGCCTGGTAGAGGCCAGTTTTGCGGGTTGCGTGCCTTTGGATGGCCTGGAAAACATTGCCCGCTGCGCCCATTTCAATCATCGCGTGGAAAAAGCGCTGGCCGAGCGATCCTTCAGCGATGTGGTGCTGGCGGCGCGCTGGAGCTTGTACCTCTATGGGCAGATGTCAGGTGACAAAGAGCACGCGCTCAAGGACCCCGCGACAGGTCAATACGTGCGTGCCATCGCTGAGCAACGCTTCGCTGAGGGGCTGCGCGAGCGCATCAAGGATTTGCGCGCCGCAGGCCATAGAGTCTGGCTGATCAAGGAGGTGCCGCTGCAGGAAATCATCGTGCCTTACCGGCTCAGTCGCCTGGCGATGATGCACCGGCCGGTGGACCGAGAAGGCCTGCCCGTGGCCGAGCACCTCAAGCGCCAAGCCTTTATCTCCCAGCTGTTTGACGAGTTGGCAGCGGCCGACAGCGGTGTCACGGTGCTCGACCCCGCGCCCTTGCTGTGCGGCGCCGATGGCTTGTGCCGGGTTGAGTTCAACGGCCGAGCGCTGTACACCGATGACAATCACCTCTCTGATGTCGGTGCGCGGCACGTCGAGGCCTTCCTGGAGCCGTTGTTTCGTTCGCTGCAATCACGAGGGCTAACGGCCAATTAAGCTGCCAGCCGCCCTCAGAGCAGGTAGGATGTACGCCTATTTTACGGGTGGCATGGTTAATGAAATTCAAGGATCTTCGGGATTTCGTGCAGCAACTTGAGCAGCGCGGAGAGTTGAAACGTATTCAGATGCCGATTTCCCCGGTGCTGGAAATGACTGAGATTTGCGACCGTACCCTGCGTAACAAGGGCCCGGCGCTGCTGTTCGAGAACCCGACCGGCTTTGATATCCCGGTGCTCGGCAACCTGTTCGGTACGCCGGAGCGCGTGGCCTTTGGCATGGGCGCCGAGTCGGTCAGCGAATTGCGCGAGATCGGCAAGCTGCTGGCCTTCCTCAAGGAGCCCGAGCCGCCCAAGGGCCTCAAAGATGCCTGGTCGAAGCTGCCGATCTTCCGCAAGATCATTGCCATGGCCCCCAAAGTGGTCAAGGACGCGGTGTGCCAAGAGGTGGTCATCGAAGGCGATGACGTCGATCTCGCCATGCTGCCGGTGCAGACCTGCTGGCCCGGCGACGTCGGCCCGCTGATCACCTGGGGCCTGACCGTCACCAAAGGCCCGAACAAGGACCGCCAGAACCTCGGCATCTACCGCCAGCAAGTGATCGGCCGCAACAAGGTCATCATGCGCTGGTTGAGCCACCGTGGCGGCGCGCTGGACTACCGTGAGTGGTGCGATAAGCATCCCGGCAAACCCTTCCCGGTCTCCGTGGCCCTGGGTGCCGACCCCGCCACTATCCTCGGTGCCGTGACCCCAGTGCCCGACAGCCTGTCCGAATACGCCTTCGCCGGTCTGCTGCGCGGTAACCGCACCGAGCTGGTGAAATGCCGCGGCAACGACCTGCAAGTACCGGCCACTGCCGAAATCATCCTCGAAGGCGTGATCCACCCGGGTGAAATGGCCGATGAAGGCCCTTACGGCGACCACACCGGCTACTACAACGAAGTCGACAGCTTCCCGGTGTTCACCGTCGAGCGCATCACCCATCGGATCAAACCGATCTACCACAGCACCTACACCGGCCGGCCGCCGGACGAGCCGGCGATTCTCGGCGTGGCACTCAACGAAGTGTTCGTGCCGATCCTGCAGAAGCAATTCCCGGAGATCACTGACTTCTACCTGCCGCCGGAAGGCTGCTCGTACCGCATGGCCATCGTGACCATGAAAAAGTCGTACCCAGGTCATGCCAAGCGGGTAATGCTCGGTGTGTGGTCGTTTTTGCGACAGTTCATGTACACCAAGTTCGTTATTGTCACCGACGACGACATCAACGCCCGCGACTGGAACGACGTGATCTGGGCCATCACCACGCGCATGGACCCCAAGCGCGACACGGTGATGATCGACAACACGCCAATCGACTACCTCGACTTCGCTTCGCCGGTGTCGGGCCTGGGTTCGAAGATGGGCCTGGATGCCACCCACAAATGGCCGGGTGAAACCACCCGCGAGTGGGGCCGGGTGATCGTCAAGGATGAAGCCGTCACTGCCCGTGTCGATGCGATCTGGAAAGAATTGGGAATAGATTGATGCGTGTAACCCTGCAACCTTCCGGCGCCGTGCTGGAGCTGGTCCCTGGCGAGCGAATCCTCGAAGGCGCACGCCGCCTGGGCTACGAGTGCCCACAGGCCTGTCGCAACGGTGTGTGCCATGTGTGCGCCGCGCTGTTGGTGGAAGGCCGCGTGCAGCAGGCTGGTGAAGTGCGTGATCACGGTGAGTTCTACACCTGTATTGCCGAGCCGCTGGAAGATTGCATTGTGTTGTGGGATGGCGTGCTGGCGCCGGGAGAGTTGCCGTTGCGCAAGCTGTCGTGCCAATTGAGTGAATGCGTAGAGGTCGGTGGCGATGTGTGGCGGGTGCGCCTGCGTGCGCCGGCTGGCAAGGCGGTGCGTTACCACGCCGGGCAATACCTGATGATCGAGCGGGAGAATGGCGAGAAATCCGCCTTCTCCCTGGCGTCGGCGCCTCATGCCGGGCGTGAGCTGGAGTTACATGTACTGGCTCGCGAGGACAGCGCGCGCACTTTGCTTGCGCAACTGCAGCGCAACCAGATGGCCCGCGTCGAGCTGCCGTTTGGCGACACCCACCTGGCCGAGCTGCCCGATGGGCCGCTGGTGTTGATCGCCGCCGGCACCGGCATGGCGCAGATGCACAGCCTGATCGAACATTGCCGCGCCTCCGGCTTCAAGCACCCGGTGCACCTGTACTGGGGCGTGCGTCGACCGGAAGATTTCTACGAGATCGAACACTGGGATCAGTGGCTGCAACTGCCCAACCTGTTCCTGCACAAAGTCGTCAGCGATCTGTGCGGTTGGGAAGGGCGCTGCGGGTTGTTGCATGAAGCGGTGTGCGAAGATATTGCCGACCTCAAGTCGGTGCACGTCTACGCCAGCGGCTCACCGGCCATGGTCTATGGCACCTTGGATGCGTTGGTCGAAGCCGGCATGGATGCGCACCAGATGCGAGCTGATGTGTTTGCCTATGCGCCGCGTGCTTAAAATCGTACGCCGGTCGTCACCATCGCTGCATTGAACCCCAGCAACACCAATTCCGCCGCTACCGGCCCGTAATGGGCGCCCACCGACGGAATGATCACTGGCGCCACGCCGAAACGGTTCAACGGGATCTTGTCGCGGTACTTGCCGCGATATCCCTGGATCGCCCCACCGGTCAGCTTCAGGTACACCGGATAGTCCGCCAGGTCGTAGCGTTTACCCGCGTACGCGTAGAACGAGCGCTGGCTGAACGAGTTGCGAAACGTCGCCCCGCCATACACAAAACCTGAGGTTTCATTGCGCTCCAGGCCGATCAGGTCCTGGTTGTTGTTGTGGTCCGGGTCCGGCGCAAAGTGCCGGGTGTAGACGCTGGTCTGGGCGTACCAGAAACCTTTGTCGTCCTCGGTGGCTGGTGCTTCGCCCGCCAGAGCGGTGGTGGCCTGGGCCAGGAACAGCAGGCCAGGCAGTCGGAATTTTTTCATGGGTGCGACCTCGATAGTCGGTTTGACAGGCGGCTAGGTGGGTCGTGACGTGTGCGCTATTTTGACGGCTTGGCGCGTTCCCAGGCTGAACCGGGGCTGAAACTACCGGGATTGGCACGCGCAATCCTGACGAATGGGCGAGTTTGCATATGCAATCGCTTATGCTTTAAAGGTATTTAATTTGTTACATGAATATCCTTAAGCTATATCGCAACGGACTACCGACTCATTCACAACCACCAATCACTGACCGCCACCGCCCGCCAGCCGGACCGATCGTATGAACTCAGAACGCGATGTTCTGGTTTTTTGATTCAAAGGGGAGCGGTATGGGGAGCTACAAGCAACACGCGCTTTACACGGCGATTTTGTCAGCCAATTTGCTGACCGCCGTGGGTTTCAATCCTGTCTTCGCGGCCGAAACCTCGGCTACCGATGCACCCAGGCTCGACACCGTGATCGTCACCGGCACCCGGGCCCAGGAGCGCACGGCCAGTGCTTCGCTGTCACCCATCGATGTGATTTCCGGCGATACCCTGCGCAGCACCGGCTCCGATGAGCTGGGCGCCGTGCTGGCGCGGCTGATTCCGTCGATCAACTTCCCGCGCCCGAGCCTGGTGGACGGTGCTGAGCTGGTGCGTCCTGCGCAGTTGCGTGGCCTGTCGCCAGATCAGGTGCTGGTGCTGGTCAATGGCAAGCGTCGCCATACCAGCGCGTTCGTCAACCTGGGCGGTGCGGTGGGTCGCGGCTCGGCGCCGGCGGACCTGAATGCGATCCCGCTGTCGGCGGTAGACCATATCGAGGTGCTGCGCGATGGCGCTTCCGCGCGCTACGGCTCGGACGCCATTGCCGGGGTGATCAACGTGATCCTCAAGCACGCCGACCATGGTGGCTCGATCTCTACCAAGTTCGGCGAATACAAGAAGGGCGACGGTATCCAGCGTAATGTCAGCGGCAATACTGGCCTGGCGCTGGGCGATAACGGCTTTATCAACCTCTCGGCCGAAGGTGCCGATAACGATTACACCAACCGTGCGGGAGATGATTACCGCCCAGGCAGTGTCGGCTCCACCACCTACGGCCAGCGCGTGTTCCGCCAGGGCGAGCCGGCCACCAATGAGGGCAAGTTCCAGTTCAACTCGGAATATTCGTTCAACGATGCCGCCGAGTTCTACACCTTCGGCGGCTACAGTAAGCGGCGCGGTGAGACGGCGGCGTTCTACCGGGCGAGCAACGCTTCCAATAACATCCCGGCGCTCAACCCCAACGGTTATCTGCCGCTGATCAAGGGCAACCTGGAAGACACCTCGCTGGTGGTGGGCCTGCGTGGGCTGTTGGCCTACGACTGGCATTACGACCTGTCGGCCAACTACGGCAAGAACCAATACGAGCTGGGCACGGAAACCATCAACACCTCCCTGGGCCTGGCCACGCCGCGCAAGTTCGACAACGGCACCCTGAGCAACGACCAGAAGCAAGTCAGCCTCGACCTGTCCCGTGAGTTCGACGTGGGCTTGCTGCCATATCCGGTCTCCGTGGCCTTTGGCGGTGAATACCTGCGCCAGGGTTACGAGATTGAAGCGGGTGAACCGGCGTCCTACTACCAGACCGGCAGCTCGGGCCTCGGTGGCTTCCGTGATGCCGACGCCGGCAGCAGTTCGCGCCACAACTGGGCCCAGTACCTGGACCTGGAAACCAACTTCACCGAAAAACTCAGCGCATCGGCCGCCGTGCGGCATGAGGATTACAGTGACTTCGGTTCCAATGTCAGCGGCTCGCTGTCGGCCCGTTACGACTTCACCCCGCAGGTGGCCTTGCGCGGCAGTATCTCCAACGGTTTCCGCGCACCGTCCCTGGCGCAGCAGAACTTTGCGTTTACCTCGTCGCAATTGATCGGCAGTGATATCCGCGAGGCCGGCACCTTCCCGGCGTCGAGCCAGGTGGCTCGCCTGCTGGGCGCGGAAGACCTCAAGGCCGAGAAGTCGCGCAACTACAGCCTTGGCCTGGTACTGGAACCTGCCGACGACCTGACGGTAACGGTGGACGTGTACCGCATCGATATCCGCGACCGTATCAGTCTGTCGTCCAACCTTAACCTGGACCCGGCCACCCAGGCCTATCTGCGCGCCAATGGTGTCGGCAATATCAACTACACCACTGCCCGCTACTTCACCAACGCCACCGACACCAGCACCGACGGCGTCGACCTGGTGGCCAACTATCGCTATCAGTTCGATAACGGCATCCGCTGGAACAGCACCGTAGGCTACAACTACAACCACACCCGAGTGACGGACGTGAAGCCCAACCCCGCCATCCTCGACAGCCTGGGTGCCAACCTGGTGCGGGTAGACCGTCGCGAAAAGAGCGGTTTGTTGGGCGATACCACGCCTGAGCACAAGCTGAGCCTGGGTAACGACTTCACATTCGGCAATTGGGCGCTGCACAGTAACCTGGTGCGCTATGGTGAATTCACCAGCTACCAGGCAGACAAGGTCAACGACCAGACCTTCAAGGCGGCCTGGGTACTGGATTTGTCGGCGGACTACAAGTTGAAGAACTGGACCTTCACCCTGGGCGGCGACAACGTCACCGATAAATATCCGGAGAAGGTCAACGCGTTTGCCAGCAGCGGTGGGAATTTGGCCTATAGCACTTTTTCGCCATACGGTTACAGCGGTGCGTTCTATTACGGTAAAGTTGCCTACAACTGGTAAAGCACAGGAGACCTAAGCGATTTGCCATGACCGTTATTGAATCCGATCTTTTGCAATTGGCTTACCCTCCGCGGCTCGATCTTGGGCCGCAACTCACTCACGAACAGTTGATGAGCTCGATGCAGGCCACTATGGCGCGGCATAAGGGTGGGCCGGTCTGGTTATTCGCTTATGGTTCGCTGATCTGGCGCCCTGAATGCTCCTCGACCGAGCGGGTGCGGGCACGGGTCCACGGTTATCACCGGGGTCTGTACCTGTGGTCCCATGAGCATCGGGGGACACCGGAGTTGCCGGGATTGGTGTTTGGTCTGGATCGCGGCGGCTCCTGCAGCGGGTTTGCCTACCGTTTGCCGGACGATCAGTTGGAGGCCTCGCTGTACGCCCTGTGGCAGCGCGAGATGCCTTACCCGTCCTACCGGCCACACTGGCTCAGCTGCCGTCTGGAAGATGGCAATACCGTACAGGCGCTGGGGTTTGTGTTGGAACGGCACTTGCCCAGTTACGCCGGTAACTTGCCCGATATCGTGCTGAACCATGTGCTGCAAAGCGCTTGCGGGCGTTACGGCACCACTCGCGATTATGTCGAGCAGACCGTCAACGCCCTGCGTAGCCACGCCATGCCAGATAAGAACCTGGAGGCGCGGCTCAAGCGCTGTGCAAAGGATTGCCCAGGCGGTTAACGCGCCGAGCTGACGCTGTTGGTGTGCCACAGGGTTGGGATCAGGAAGGCGATTGCCAGCAGGCACGCGCCGATCAGCAGCACGAAACCACCGTCCCAGCCGAAATGGTCCACGGTGTAACCCATGGCCGCACTGGCTGCCACCGAGCCGCCCAGGTAACCGAACAGGCCGGTGAAGCCCGCAGCGGTGCCGGCGGCTTTCTTCGGTGCCAGTTCCAGCGCCTGCAGGCCGATCAGCATCACCGGGCCGTAGATCAGGAAGCCGATGGAGAACAGCGCGATCATGTCGATCATCGGGTTGCCCGGCGGGTTGAGCCAGTACACCAGGGTCGCCACGGTCACCAACGCCATGAACACGATGCCGGTCAGGCCACGGTTGCCACGGAAGATCTTGTCCGACATCCAGCCGCACAACAGCGTGCCCGGGATACCGGCCCACTCATAGAAGAAGTACGCCCACGACGATTTATCCACCGTGAAGTGCTTGGCTTCTTTCAGGTAGGTCGGTGCCCAGTCCAGTACGCCATAGCGCAGCAGGTAGACAAACACGTTGGCGAAGGCGATGTACCACAGCATTTTGTTGCGCAGCACGTACTTGACGAAGATTTCCTTGGCGCTGAATTCGTCTTCGTGGCTGGCGTCGTAGCCTTCCGGGTAATCGTTCTTGTATTGCTCGATTGGCGGCAGGCCTACCGATTGCGGGGTGTCGCGCATGGTGATGAAGGCAAAGGCCGCGACCAGCAACGCCACGGTGGCCGGTACGTAGAACGCCGCGTGCCAGTCGTTGAACCAGGCCATGCCCAGCAGGAACAGCGGGCCGATCAGGCCGCCGCCGACGTTGTGCGCCACGTTCCACACTGACACCACGCCGCCGCGTTCTTTCTGCGACCACCAGTGCACCATGGTCCGTCCACTTGGCGGCCAGCCCATGCCCTGGGCCCAACCGTTGATGAACAGCAAAATGAACATCATGGTCACGCTGGACGTCGCCCAAGGTGCGAAACCGAAAATGAACATCACCCCGGCGGAAACCAGCAGGCCGAAGGGCAGGAAGTAGCGCGGGTTGGAGCGGTCGGACACCAGGCCCATGAGGAACTTGGACAGGCCGTAGGCAATCGCGATGGCCGACATCGCCAGGCCCAGTTCGCCGCGGGTATAGCCCTCGTCGATCAGGTAAGGCATGGCCAGGGAGAAGTTCTTGCGCAGCAGGTAGTACCCGGCGTAACCGAAGAAAATACCGGCGAAGATCTGCCAGCGCAGGCGTCGGTAGGTACTGTCTATTTTTTCTTCAGGCAGGGGCGCCTGATGTGCGGCAGGACGAAAGAAAGCAAACATTCAAGAGCTCCAGATTTCTTGTTTTGACTGCGGATGCGAATGTTACAGTTTCGTTACCGAAAATAGCATCGCCTCTTATCTGTAAACAACAAGAAATGAACCCTAATGAATGTTCCCTTACGAACACCGGAGATCAAAATGTGTGAGGGGGGCTTGCCCCTCCCACATTGACCCTATTTCAAATTTTTTATCGAGTCTGGACGACCACTTTACCAACCGCCTTGCGCTGCCCCAGGTCATTGATTGCCTGGGCGGCCTGTTCCAGCGGATACACCTGCGACACCAACGGCTTCAACTTGCCCTCGCCGTACCAGGTGAACAACTGCTGGAAGTTCGCCGCATTATCCTGCGGCTGGCGCTGAGCGAACGAACCCCAGAACACCCCTACCACCGCCGCGCCCTTGAGCAGCGCCAGGTTCACCGGCAACTCCGGAATGCGCCCGCTGGCAAACCCCACCACCAGCAAGCGGCCGTTCCAGGCGATGGCGCGGATGGCCTGGTCAAACAGGTCGCCCCCCACCGGGTCGTAGATCACATCGGCGCCATTGCCGTCCGTGAGGCGCTTGATCTCGTCTTTCAGGCTGGCTTCGCTGTAGTTGATCAACTCATCGGCGCCGGCGGCCTTGGCCACCGCGAGTTTGTCGGCGCTGCTGGCGGCGGCGATCACACGGGCGCCCATGGCTTTGCCGATTTCTACGGCGGCCAGGCCCACGCCACCGGAAGCGCCGAGTACCAGCAGGGTTTCGCCGGCTTGCAGGTTGGCCCGTTGCTTGAGTGCGTGCATCGACGTGCCGTAGGTCATGCTGAACGCGGCGGCGGTGTTGAAATCCATGCTCGGCGGGATCGGCAGTACGTTATAGCCCGGCACCGCGACCTGTTCGGCAAAGCTGCCCCAGCCGGTCAGCGCCATGACCCGGTCACCGACTTTCAAGTGGCCGACTTTTTCGCCCACTTCACTGACCACGCCTGCCGCCTCGCCACCCGGCGAGAACGGAAAGGGCGGCTTGAACTGGTACTTGCCCTCGATGATCAGCGTATCCGGGAAGTTGACCCCGGCCGCGTGCACGTCCAGCAGGATTTCGTTCTTCTTGATCGCAGGGCTTGCGACATCTTCCAGCACCAGGGTTTCGGCAGGGCCGAAGGCTTTGCACAGCACAGCTTTCATCGGACTATTCCTTTTGGCGTCGTGGCCGATAAGTGTAGGAGGGTACGCCCGTGGGTCAACGAGCATGCCCAGGCCTGATAAGCCGCCATAAGCTTGTGCTCTGCCTTGCTAGCGTTATGCTACCCGGCAACCGAATGTGAGGAATGAACTGTGAAAGCGTGGATCCTGTTGATGCTGGCCCTGACCTTGCCGATGGCGGCCCAGGCCGAAGAAGCCAAAGAAGGCGAGGCGCCGAAGGTCAGCTATATCAGCCTGAGCCCGCCGTTCGTGGGCAACTACGGCCTGGATGGCACGGCGAAACTCAAGGTGTTCAAGGCCGACATCGCCCTGCGCGTGACCGGCACCGAAGCGGCCGCCGCCGTCAAAGCCAACGATGCGTTGATCCGTAACCAGTTGGTGGCGCTGTTCACCCAGCAGACCAATGAGGCGATGAGCACCGTCGAAGGCAAGGAAAAACTGCGCCAGGAAGCCCTGAAGCAGACCCAGCAAGTGATGAACGACGAAACCGGCAAACCGGTGGTGGAAGACCTGTTGTTCAACAACCTGATCATCCAATAAGTCGCTACGCGACTATCGGGGGCAAGCCCCCTCCCACAGTTGGAATGCGATCAAATGTGGGAGGGGGCTTGCCCCCGATGACGGCGGTACAGGCGCCTCAGGAAGCCAGGCTTTTCCTGAACCGCGCCAACGCCACCACAAAAAACACCAACCCAATCCCCGCCAGCGCCAGCAAGTCCGGCCACACCACGCTCACCCCCGCATCACGAAACAGAATCGCCGCACTCAAACTCACAAAATGCGTCGACGGCGACCCCTGCATCACCCACTGCAACCACTCGGGCATGCTGTCCAGCGGCGTACTGCCGCCTGAGAGCAACAGCATCGGGATAATCACCGGAATCGCCAGCAGGCCGAATTGCGGCGTCGAACGGGCGAGCGTGGCGAGGAAAATCCCCAGCGCCGTGCTGGCAAACAGGTACAGCGCTGTCACGAACAGGAATAACCCCAGCGATCCGGCCAGTGGTACACCGAGCAAGCCTCTGACCACCACCTCCAGCGACAGCCAGGTGCACAGCACCACCACCAGCATGTTGCTCCAGATTTTTGCCAGCATGATTTCCAGCGCCGTCAGCGGCAGCACCAGCAGGTGGTCGAGGGTGCCGTGTTCACGCTCACGCAGCAGGGCAGTGCCGGTGAGGATAATGGCGAGGATGGTGATGTTGTTGACGATCTGGATCACCGCCAGGAACCAGCCGCCCTCCAGATTGGTGTTGAACAGCGCCCGGGTAGTGAGCTGCGCGGGTGCCCTGCTGGCGGCATCGGCTTGTCCGCTGTAGGTCAGCAGTTCCCGCTGGAAAATCCGCCCGATGTAGCCCGCCCCCATGAACGCCTGGCTCATCGCCGTGGCATCCACATTCACCTGCACCCCCGGCTGGCGCCCCGCCAACAGGTCAGCCTGGAAGTTCGCCGGCACATTGATTACGAAGGTGTACTTGCCGCTGTCCATGACCCTGTCCAATTGGTCATAGGCCAACGGTGCAGGCGCCTGGAATTCGGGCGGTTGCAGCGCTTCGGCCATCTGCCGTGAGAGGGCGCTGTGGTCTTCATCGACAAACGCTACGCTGGCATTGTGCACACCGATCACCGAACCGGCGGCGGGCATATAGATGGCGACGGTGAAGGCGTAGAACAGAAACAGCAGCAATACGCTGTCGTGGCGCAGGCTGGTCAGTTCCTTGATTCCCAGCCGCAGAATGTGCGCGAACTTATGCATCAGGCCTCCTGCTTCTTGAGCATGACCAGGCTCAGCCCGGTAAACCCGACGAAGAACCCGAACAGCGCCAGGCACTGGGGCCACAACTGGCGCAGGTCCAGGGCCTTGGTGAAGGTGCCCACGGCAATATCCAGGAAGTGCCCCGCCGGAAACAGCATACCCATCAAGGCTGCCGCGCCCTCCAGGGACGAGCGCGGCACGATCAGCCCGGAGAACTGGATCGTCGGCAAGCTGGTGATGATCATGGTGCCGAGGATCGCCGCGATCTGCGTACGGGTGAAGGCCGAAATCAGCAGGCCCATGCTGGTGGTCGCCAGCACGTAGAGCAGGCCGCCGAACGCCAGGGTGAGGGCGCTGCCCTTGAAGGGGACGCCGAACAGCCAGCGGTTCATCGCCACCAATACCGCCAGGTTGACCAGGCTCACGGCCAGGTACGGTGCCTGTTTGCCGAGCAGGAACTCCAGTCGGGTCAGCGGCGTGGCGTAGAAGTTGGTGATCGAGCCCAGCTCCTTTTCGCGCACGATGCCGAGCGCGGTGAGCATGGCCGGGATAAATGCCAGGATCAGCGCCATCACGCCGGGGCCTATGGCATTCACGCTGACCACGTCCTGGTTATAGCGAAAGCGCGTTTCCAGCCTGGCGGCGGCCGGGGTGTTGCGCGGCAGGCTGCTCAGTTCGGCCAGTTGCTGCAGGTTCTCCTGATGCACGGCCTCGACATAGTTACGGCTGGTTTCCGCGCGAAACGGCATGCCGCCGTCCAGCCACGCGGCCACCGTAGGCTGGCGGCCGGCATAGAGATCGCGACCAAAACCCGGCGGGATCTCCAGGGCCAGTTTGATTTCTGAACGTTGCAGGCGCCGGTGCAGTTCAGTCGAGTCCTGGATCGGCGCTTGCTCGGCGAAATAGCGCGAACTGCGAAACGCCTCCAGGTAGGCGCGGCTTTGCGGCGTCTGGTCCTGGTCGTAGACGGCGAAGGCGAGGTTTTCCACATCCAGGGAAATGCCATAGCCGAAGATCACCATCATGAACATCGCCCCCAGCAGGGCGAAGGCCATGCGCACTCTGTCGCGCAGCAGTTCCTTGCCTTCGCGGCTGGCTACGGCCACCAGGCGGGCCAGGCTGAACCCACGTTTACTCATGGGCGGTGTGCTGGTTTCGCTGACAGTCTTGGCGGGCACGGTAGGCTCGGCTTCGCCCTGGGCGTGCTCCAGGCAGGTGACGAACGCCGCTTCCAACGTATCGCCGTGGAATTGCTGTTGCAGCGCATCCGGCGTATCGCAGGCCAGCACCTTGCCCGCGTGCATCAAGGAGATGCGGTCGCAGCGCTGGGCTTCGTTCATGAAGTGGGTGGACAGGAAGATGGTCACGCCTTGCTCGCGGGACAGCTCGATCAGCAATCGCCAGAAGTCATCCCGGGCGGCCGGGTCGACGCCCGAGGTGGGCTCGTCGAGAATCAGCACTTCCGGACGATGCAGCACCGCCACCGCCAATGACAAGCGCTGGCGCAGGCCCAAGGGCAGCTCGCCGGACGGTTGCTCGGCGACGTCACCGAGGTCGAAACGCTGGATCAGCTCATCGATGCGCGGGCCGCTGTCCGCCTTGGGCAGGTCGAACAGTTGCGCATGCAGCACCAGGTTCTGGCGCACGCTGAGTTCGCCGTACAGCGAGAAGCTTTGCGACATGAAACCCACGCGCTTGCGGGTGGCCAGGTCCTTGGCGTTCACCGGGTTGCCCAGAAGCGTCGCGCTGCCCTCGGTGGCCGGCATCAGCCCGGTGAGGACCTTCATGGTGGTGGTCTTGCCGCAGCCGTTGGAGCCGAGGAAGCCGAAGATCTCGCCGCGACCAATGGCGAAGCTGACCTTGTTCACTGCGGTGAAATCGCCAAAACGCAGGGTCAGGTCATGGGCCTCGATGGCGATATCGGTGTTGTCGCTTTGCCTCGGCGGGATCACCAGCGGCTGGTTGTCGTGAGCGCTGTCACCCTGGAAGTGGGTGAAGGCTTCGTCCAGCTTGCCGCAGGGTGTCGCGGCGGCCAAGTCGCTGCTCAGGCCATCGGCGATCAGCTTGCCGCGATCGAGCATCAGGCAGTGTTCGAACTGCTCGGCCTCTTCCATGTAGGCCGTGGCCACCAGCAGCGTCAGTTGCGGGCGTTCGCTGCGTACGCTGTCGACCAGTTCCCAGAAGCGCCGACGTGACAGCGGATCGACGCCGGTGGTGGGTTCGTCGAGGATCAGCAGGTCCGGGTCGTGGATCAGCGCGCAGCACAAACCGAGCTTCTGCTTCATGCCGCCGGAGAGCTTGCCCGCCGGGCGTTCGGCGAAACGCGCGAGGTCGGTGGCCAGCAGCAGGTTGTGCATGCGCTGGTCGCAATCGGCTTGGGACAGGCCGAACAGCGTGGCAAAAAAGCGGATGTTTTCGCTGATGGACAGCTCGGGGTACAGGTTGCCGCCCAAACCCTGGGGCATAAAGGCAATGCGCGGGTACAGGCTGTTGCGGTGGCGGCGATCTTCGATGGCGCCGCCGAGCACCTGCAACTGGCCGTCCTGGAGCTTTTTAACCCCGGCGATCAAGCCCAGGAGGCTCGACTTGCCTGCGCCATCCGGGCCGATCAACCCGCAGCGCGTACCAGCCGGCAGGCTGAAAGCGATATCAACCAGGGCCTGTTGCTTGCCGTAGCGATGATGGATCCCCGTGGCCTGCAGCGCCAGGGCGGTCATTGCAGGTTGGCCGGCCAGTCAATGTCAGCCGTGCGCACATAACCGGCGCCGGGCATGCCCGGTTTGGCCTGGGGCACGGCGCTGGGTTGGGTCAGGCGCAGTTTGACGCGGAATACCAGTTTCTGGCGTTCGTCGCGGGTTTCCACTTCTTTGGGGGTGAACTGGGATTTGGCGGCGACGAAGCTGATCCTGGCCGGCAGCGGCTGGTCGGGCAGGGCGTCGAGCAGGATGCGTGCGTCGCTGCCGACGGTGAGGCGGCCGGTCACGGAAGCGGGCAGGTAGAGGTTCATGTACTGATCATTAGGATCGATCAGTAGCAGCACGCGGCCACCCGCGCCGAGCACTTCGCCGGGCTCGGCCAGGCGCAGCTGGATGATTCCGTCGATGGGCGCGCGCAGGCTGCTGTCGTCGATCTCGCTGGTGAGCTGGGCGACCTGGGCCTGGGCGGCGCCAATCTCGGCTTTCACCGAATTGACCTGGGCCTGGGCGGCAGTCACCGCGGCGTTGCCGGTGTTCTGCCGGGCTTGCTGCTGGTCGATCAACTGGCTGCTGGCGAAGCCGCGCTTGTACAGCTCCTGGGTGCGCTTGAGTTCCTGGTTGGCCAGCAATTGTTCGCTCTGGCGCAGTTGTACGTTGGCCTCGGCAGCGGCGAAGTTTTCCTTGGCGCGCAGCACTTCGGCCTCGGCCTGGGCGCGTTGGGCTTCGAGGGTGCGGGTGTCCATGCGCGCGAGCAGTTGGCCTTTGAGCACCTTATCGCCTTCGTCCACCCGTACTTCGGCCAGGCGCCCGGGGATCTTGGCAGCGATCTGCACTTCGGTGGATTCCAGGCGCCCATTGCCCATGCTCAGGCCTTCGGGCAGGCGGTCCTGGGTGGAGCGCCAATAACCGAAGCCGCCGGCACCCAGCAACAGGGCGATGAGGGCAACGGCGAATAGGCGGGAGGTGTGGTGGTTCGTCGACATGGCTGCTTCCTGCGGCGTTAGCGTCCTAGTGTGAGCGGTTTGCCCCGGTGCGGCGTTGACGCCGGTCAGTCAAATCAAGTTGATGACGGCGGCCCATTGCTCGGGCGTGACGGGCATCACCGAAAGCCGGCTGCCTTTTTGCACCAGAGGCAATTCGGCAAGGGCCGTTTGCTGTTTGAGATAGCCCAGGCCGAGCACCTTGGGAAAGGTCTGGACATGGGCGACGTTGATCGCGCTCCACGGATTTTTTTCCGGGCTGGCCTTGGCGTCGAAGTAGTGGCTTTCGGGCTCCAGCGCGGTGGGGTCCGGATAGGCCGCCTCGATGATTTTGCCGATGCCGGCAATACCCGGCTCCGGGCAACTGGAGTGATAGAAGAAAAACTCGTCACCCACCGCCATGGCCCGCAGGAAGTTACGCGCCTGGTAATTGCGCACCCCGTCCCAGCGGGCTTCGCCGAGTTTTTCCAGGCCTTTGATGGAGAGTTCGTCGGGCTCGGATTTCATCAGCCAATAGGCCATTTTCGGGCTCCTGAAATAAGCAGTGGGCAAGTTGTCCTGCAATTTAATGACAAACCGACAGTCGGTTGGCGCCAAGGTTTGCGTGTTGGTTCACGTTACCGCAGAATGCCGGCTTTTAAAGCTTGACGCAGCTGCAACGGACTACTTTGGAACGTTGTTGTCATCGTGTACGAGATGCCTGAAGGGGGGCAATCGATGCAACGTAAACCGGATTTACTATGGATTTTGGTGATTTTGTTTGGTTTGGGCGTCGTGACCACCGGGTATGCCCAAAGCTTGTGGTCGAACAAGACCGATGCGCCCGTTGAACTGGCTCAGCAGCAGCCGCAACCGTTCAAGCGCTGACCCTTCTTCAAGGCGCCGCTGACTCCAGTGGCGTCTTCGCAATATACCAATGCTTATCGGTGACGGTGCCCGCCAACGGCACATCCCAGCTTGCCTGTGCCAATCGACCGACCTTCTGACATTCATGGGCCAGGCCCAGCAGTGTTGGCTTGCGCCAGCTCCGGCGGCGCGCCAGATAAGCCAGGCTGCGGTCGTAGAACCCGCCACCCATGCCCAGGCGTCCGCCGACATCATCGAACCCCACCAACGGCAGCAGCACCAGGTCCAGCGCCCAGATGTTGCGTTGGCGGCTGATATTCCCCTGTGGTTCCAGGATGCGAAAGCGATTGGGCAGCAGCTTTTCCCCAGGTCTCACCCGTTGAAACACCATCTTGGTGCGGGGCCAGGCGCTGAGTACCGGCAGGTAGGTGGCTTTGCCCCGGCGCTGTGCTGCACGCAGCAGCAAGCGCGGATCGATTTCACCGTCCGTCGGTAGATACAAAGAAATATGCTTGGCCCGGCGAAACAGCGGATGCTGTGCCAGTTGCCGATACAGGCCCTGGGCGGCCTTGCGCTGCTCGCTCGGCGTGAGGGCGCGGCGGGCTTTGCGCAACATGCGTCGAAGTTGCGGACGGGAAAGCGGCGCAGGTTCGGTCATGGTTTCGGCTCATAAAACAATGCCAGTCCGGAGACTGGCATTGAGTTTGGGAATTCAGGCTCCCCGACAGAGCCGCTGTCGACTTAGCCCTTGAACCCGAAAGTTCAAGGTGGAAGATGCAGTAGGCTTTAAGGCTTTCCGTCTAGCGGACATGCACACCAGCCCAACGTGCAACTTCCAGGGTAGTGCGAATCGGCTCAGGGACATCGCCGACTGGCAAACACGCCAGGGAGTGGGGCGAGTATACCTTAAACCGTCGCGGCAATCAGCCCTTGGGTGCTTCCGGGTCGCTGGAAAGCACCAGATCGACACGTTCCAGCAAGTCACGCACCTGCTCACGTGTCGAGCCGCTGGCCTGCACGTCAGGGCGTTCCTGCTTATGCAGCAGATCGTGGGTAATGTTCAGGGCGGCCATCACGGCGATGCGGTCAGCGCCGATGACTTTGCCGCTGCTGCGGATTTCACGCATCTTGCCATCCAGGTAGCGGGCGGCGCTCACCAGGTTGTTGCGCTCTTCCTGGGGGCAGATGATCGAATATTCTTTGTCGAGGATCTGCACGGTGACGCTATTGCTTGAACTCATGAGTCTTGCTCCAGGGCCTTCAGGCGCGAAATCATCGATTCGACCTTACGCCGGGCGATTTCGTTTTTTTCAATGAGGTGAGCGCGTTCCTCGCGCCAGGTCTTTTCCTGAGCTAATAGGAGTCCGTTTTGACTCTTAAGTTGCTCGACCCGAGTAATTAGCAATTCGAGTCTGGCCATCAGCGCTTGCAGGTCGGTGTCTTCCATTGGGTTCCACTGGATTTGTCTGATGAATGGCAACTGCAGGATAAACGATCTGACGCCCTTGATAGTCTTGGTACGTCTGCCGGTGCTAGGATACAGCGCTCCATTCTAGACATTGCGCCGTCTGGCGCCTAGCTCACCATGCCTATTCAGAACTCCCCGTACGATGCTTTCTCCAAACTGCTGAGCGCCAGCGGCCACCCCTGCTCACCAGCCGAACTGCACGGCGTGTTGCTGGGCCGTAGCTGTACCGGCGTCGGCTTTGATGCCGACAACTGGCTGGCCGACGTGGCCGAGCTGCTGGAAACCGAACCGACCGACAACGTGCGCAACGCGCTGATCGGCCTGCAAGAGATGGTCAAGGGCGAGCTGACCGGTGATGACGTCACCGTGGTCCTGCTGCTGCCGACCGACGACGCGCCGCTTACCGAGCGTGCCGCCGCACTGGGCCAATGGTGCCAGGGCTTCCTCCACGGCTTCGGCGTGAACGCCGGCGGCCTGGAACTGAGCACCGACGCCAAGGAAGTGCTGCAGGACCTGGCAGCCATCTCCCAGGTGCAAGACGCCCTGGAAGAGTCCGAAGACGGTGAGGGCGACTACATGGAAGTGATGGAATACCTGCGCGTCGCGCCGCTGCTGCTGTTCACCGAGACCAAAAAATCGGCTGAGCCGGCTGCACCCAAGCCGTCGCTGCACTAAGAAAGGAAACCCATCTGCCCATGATCCATATCCCGAAAGCGGAATACACCCGGCGCCGCAAGGCGCTCATGGCGCAGATGGAACCCAATAGCATCGCGATCCTGCCGGCCGCCGCCGTGGCGATCCGCAACCGTGATGTCGAGCACGTCTACCGCCAGGACAGCGACTTCCAGTACCTGAGCGGCTTCCCCGAGCCGGAAGCGGTGATCGTGCTGATGCCCGGTCGCCAGCACGGCGAGTACGTGCTGTTCTGCCGCGAACGCAACGCCGAACGCGAACTGTGGGACGGCCTGCGCGCCGGCACCGAAGGCGCGATCCGTGACTTTGGCGCCGACGATGCCTTCCCCATCACCGATATCGACGACATCCTGCCCGGCCTCATCGAAGGCCGCGACCGGGTGTACTCGGCCATGGGCAGCAATGCCGAGTTCGACCGGCACCTGATGGAATGGATCAACGTGATCCGCTCCAAAGCCCACCTGGGCGCCCAGCCACCGAACGAATTCGTTGCCCTGGATCATCTGTTGCACGACATGCGCCTGTATAAATCGGCGGCGGAAGTGAAAGTGATGCGCGAGGCGGCGCGAATCTCCTGCGCGGCCCACGTGAAGGCGATGCAGGCCAGCCGGGCCGGGCTGTATGAGTTCAGCCTGGAAGCCGAGCTTGATTACGAGTTTCGCAAGGGCGGCGCAAAAATGCCGGCCTATGGCTCCATCGTCGCTGCCGGGCGCAACAGCTGCATCCTGCATTACCAGCAGAATGATGCGGTGCTCAAGGACGGCGACCTGGTGCTGATCGACGCCGGTTGCGAGATCGACTGCTATGCCAGCGACATCACCCGCACCTGGCCGGTCAATGGCAAGTTCTCGCCGGAACAAAAGGCGATCTACGAGATTGTGCTGGCCTCCCAGGAAGCGGCCTTCGCCGAGATCGCCCCGGACAAGCATTGGAACCAGGCGCATGAGGCGACCGTGCACGTCATCACCGCCGGGTTGGTCAAGCTGGGATTGTTGCAGGGTGACGTCGACGAACTGATCGCCAGCGAAGCCTATAAGGCGTTTTACATGCACCGCGCCGGCCATTGGCTGGGCATGGATGTACATGATGTGGGCGAATACAAAGTGGGCGGTGAATGGCGTGTGCTGGAAGTCGGCATGGCGTTGACCGTGGAGCCGGGGATCTACATTTCGCCGGACAACCAGAACGTGGCAAAGAAATGGCGTGGCATTGGCGTACGCATCGAGGACGACGTGGTAGTGACCAAGCAAGGCTGTGAAATCCTGACCGGCGGTGTGCCCAAGACCGTCGCCGACATCGAAGCGCTGATGGCGGCTGCCCGATGAGCCGGGTTAACCTGGCGATCATCGGCGGCGGCCTGGTGGGTGCCAGCCTGGCACTGGCGTTGCAGGCCGGGGCCAGGGCCCGTGGCTGGAAGATCGTGCTGATCGAACCCTTCGCGCCGGGCGACAGCTACCAGCCGAGCTACGATGCACGTTCGTCGGCGCTGTCCTTCGGCGCCCGGCAGATCTATCAGCGCCTGGGCCTGTGGCAGGACATTTCCCGCCGCGCCGAGCCGATCAAGCAGATCCATGTGTCCGACCGTGGGCGTTTCTCCACTGCACGTCTGTCCGCGATGGAGGAGGGCGTGCCGGCCCTCGGCTACGTGGTGGAAAACGCCTGGCTGGGCCAATGCCTGTGGCAAGGCCTGGACAAAGACGTGGTCAGCTGGCGTTGCCCGGCCGAGGTCACACGCATGGAGCCGCTGCCCGATGGCTACCGCCTGACCCTCAATGATGAAACCGTGCTGGAGTGTGATCTTGCCGTACTGGCCGACGGCGGCCGCTCCGGCCTGCGCGAGCAATTGGGCATTGGCGTGAAAACCCGCCCGTACAATCAGAGCGCGCTGATCGCCAACATCACCCCCAGCGAAGCCCACAACGGCGAGGCGTTCGAGCGCTTCACCGATGAAGGCCCGATGGCCTTGCTGCCGCTGCCAGACAACCGCTGCGCGCTGGTCTGGACCCGCATCGGCATGGATGCGCAGCGCCTGGCCAGTCTCGATGAGCGCAGTTTCCTGAGTGAATTGCAGGGTGTGTTCGGCTATCGCCTGGGCACCCTCAAGCAGGTCGGTGCCCGCCACCTGTATCCGCTGACGCTGGTGGAAGCCGAGGAGCAGGTGCGTTCGCACCTGGCGATCCTTGGCAATGCCGCCCACAGCCTGCACCCGATTGCCGGGCAAGGCTTCAACCTGTCCCTGCGTGACGCGAATGCCCTGGCCGAGGCCTTGCTGGCCGGGCCGCAGGTGCCGGGTGATTTAGCCACCTTGCAGGGCTATCGCGAGCGCCAGCGCCTGGACCAGAGCCTGACCGTGGGCTTCTCCGACCAGGTCACCCGCCTGTTTGGCAGCGCCCAACCGTTGGTCGCGGTGGGGCGCAACCTGGGTTTGCTGGGCCTGGACCTGTTGCCGCCGGCCAAGCGCTGGTTCGCCCGGCAGGCCATGGGCCTGGGCACGCGCCCCGATGCGTAAGTGGTTGATCGCGCGTCTGGGCAAGGCGCGGTTGTTGCGTTGGATCATGACCCTGTACCCGCCGTATCTGGGCGCGGGGGTCAGCGTGCAGCACATGAGCGCCGATTTTCGTCACGTCAAAGTGCGCATGGGCCTGGGCTGGTACAACCGCAACTATGTCGGCACGCAATTCGGCGGCAGCCTGTACTCGATGGTTGACCCGTTCTACATGTTGATGCTGATGGAGAACCTGGGCCGCGACTACATCGTGTGGGACAAGGCTGCGAGTATCGATTTCATTTCGCCCGGCAAAGGTCCGGTGTATGCCGAATTCTCCATCGACGAGACCTTGCTGGACGAGATCCGTCGACACACCGAAGGTGGCGAGAAGTACCTGCCCCACCTCGAGGTGCAGATTCATGACGGCTCCGGCACCCTGGTGGCGCGGGTCGACAAAACCCTTTACGTGCGGCGCAAGCCGCCAGTGAGACAGGCTTAAAGCATGGATATGCGCGCAGATGTGCTGATTGTCGGGGCCGGAATGGTCGGAAGCGCCCTGGCGCTGGCATTGCAGGGCAGCGGCCTGCAGGTGCTGCTGCTCGACGGCAGCCCGCTGAGCGTCAAGCCGTTCGACCGTGACGCGGCGTTTGAACCCCGCGTGAGCGCCTTGTCGGCTGCCAGCCAACGCATCCTCGAACGTCTGGGCGTGTGGGACGGCATCCTGTCGCGCCGCGCCAGCCCTTATGGCGAGATGCAGGTGTGGGACGGCAGCGGCACCGGGCAGATCCACTTCTCGGCGGCCAGCGTACATGCCGAGGTGCTCGGGCATATCGTCGAGAACCGCGTGGTGCAGGATGCCTTGCTCGACCGTCTGCACGACTGCGACCTGGGCCTGCTGGCCAATGCGCGCCTGGAACAGATGCGCCGCTCCGGCGATGACTGGCTGCTGACCCTGGCCGACGGGCGCAAATTGCGCGCGCCGCTGGTGGTGGCCGCCGATGGTGCCAACTCCGCCGTACGCCGCCTGACCGGCACCGCCACCCGCGAATGGGATTATCTGCATAACGCCATCGTTACCAGCGTGCGCAGCAGCCAGCCGCATCAGCGTACGGCGTGGCAACGCTTTACCGATACCGGCCCGCTGGCATTTTTGCCGCTGGTGCGGGATGGGCATGAGGATTGGTGTTCGATCGTCTGGTCGACCACGCCGGCCGAGTCCGAGCGCTTGATGGCGCTGGATGATGAGCGTTTCTGCCGTGAACTGGAGCGCGCCTTTGAAGGGCGCCTTGGTACGGTGCTGAGCGCCGACCCGCGCGTGTGTGTCCCGTTGCGTCAGCGCCACGCCAAACGCTACGTCGCCGAAGGCCTGGCATTGATCGGCGACGCGGCCCACGTCATCCACCCATTGGCGGGGCAGGGCGTGAACCTGGGCTTCCTTGACGCGGCGACATTGGCTGAAGTCTTGTTGGCGGCGACCGAGCGCGGCGAGCGCCTGGCGGACGTGAAGGTGCTGAGCCGATACGAGCGTCGACGCATGCCGCATAACCTGGCGCTGATGGCGGCGATGGAGGGCTTTGAGCGGTTGTTCCAGGCCGATCAACTACCGCTGCGCTGGCTGCGCAACGCCGGGCTGAAGATGGTCGACCAGATGCCCGAGGCCAAGGCCGTGTTCGTACGCCAGGCTCTCGGCCTGACTGGCGATCTCCCGGACCTTGCCAAACCCTGATATTGAAATGCGACCCCTTGTGGGAGGGGGCTTGCCCCCGATGAGGCCATCAGCCTACAAGCAATATCCGTCATGCAACATCTGGTAACGCCTCCACCGAGCGCTACCAAATGTGAGTCCTTATCATTTGCCCTCTTTTTGCAAATGAGAGACCGCACCCATGTTGGCACCCAAGCGCCTCCTGACTGCCCTGGCACTCACCCTGATCGGCAGCACCACCGTGCAGGCCGCCGACGAAGTGGTGGTCTACTCCTCGCGTATCGATGAGCTGATCAAGCCGGTCTTCGACGCCTACACCCAAAAAACCGGCGTGCAGGTCAAGTTCATCACCGACAAGGAAGCGCCGCTGATGCAGCGCATCAAGGCCGAGGGCGCAAACGCAACCGCCGACCTGTTGCTCACCGTTGATGCCGGCAACCTCTGGCAGGCCGAGCAGATGGGTATCCTGCAACCGTTCACCTCCCCGGTGATCGACAAGAACATTCCCCTGCAATATCGCTCGTCAAAACACACCTGGACCGGCTTGAGCCTGCGCGCACGCACCATCGCCTATTCCACCGACCGGGTAAAACCGGGTGACCTCACCACCTACGAAGCCCTGGCCGACAAACAATGGGAAGGCCGCCTGTGCCTGCGTACGGCGAAAAAGGTCTACAACCAGTCGCTGACCGCCACCCTGATCGAAACCCACGGCGCGGCCAAGACCGAAGAAATCATCAAGGGTTGGGTCAACAACCTGTCCACCGACGTGTTCTCCGATGACATCGCCGTGCTCGAAGCCATTAACGCCGGGCAGTGCGACGTGGGTATCGTCAACACCTACTACTACGGCCGCCTGCACAAGCAGAAGCCGGACCTGGCCGTGAAGCTGTTCTGGCCGAACCAGGGCGACCGTGGCGTGCACGTGAACCTGTCGGGTATCGGCCTGACCCAGCACGCGCCGCATCCGGAAGCCGCCAAGGCGCTGGTGGAGTGGATGACCACGCCTGAGGCGCAGAAGATCTTTGCCGACGTGAACCAGGAGTTCCCGGCCAACCCGGCGGTGCCGCCGTCAGCCGAAGTGGCGACGTGGGGCAAGTTCGTCGCGGATACCTTGCCGGTGGAAGTCGCGGGCAAGCGCCAGGCTGAGGCGATCCGGTTGATGGATCGCGCCGGCTGGAACTGACACACTACGGGTCAAAATGTGGGAGGGGGCTTGCCCCCGATAGCGGGATATATCAGTTCACTCATCATGGACAGATCCACCGCCATCGGGGGCAGGCCCCCTCCCACATTGAATTGAGTTGAATTTAAGACATTCATTGAGAGCTGACTTTGGCCCACCCCGCCCAACGCCGCTGGTACCTGCCGGTCTTTACCGTCGCCGCCCTGGTGCTGCTGCCGCTGAGCGTGCTGTTGCTGTCCTGGCAAAGTATCGATGCACAGGTCTGGTCGCACCTGTGGGAAACCCAGATGCCGCGCCTGCTGGGCAACACGCTCATCCTGGTGCTGGGCGTCGGCATTGGCGTGACCCTATTGGGCGTCAGCCTGGCCTGGCTGACCAGCCTCTGCGAATTCCCCGGACGACGCTGGCTCGATTGGGCACTGATGTTGCCGTTCGCCATTCCTGCCTATGTGCTGGCCTTTGTATTTGTCGGCCTGCTGGACTTCTCCGGCCCCGTGCAAACCCTGTTGCGTGAATGGTTCGGCACCGGGCTGCGCCTGCCACGGGTGCGCTCCACCGGCGGTGTGATCATCGTTCTGGTCCTGGTGTTCTATCCCTATGTTTATCTATTGGCGCGCACCGCATTCCTGGCCCAGGGCAAAGGCCTGATGGAGGCCGCGCGGGTGCTCGGGCAATCGCCATGGCGAGCGTTCTGGCACGTGGCTCTGCCCATGGCGCGCCCGGCGATTGGGGCTGGAGTCGCCTTGGCGTTGATGGAAACCCTGGCGGATTTCGGCGCGGTCTCGGTGTTCAACTTCGATACGTTCACCACCGCCATCTACAAGACGTGGTACGGCTTCTTCAGTCTTTCCAGCGCCGCCCAACTGGCCAGCCTGTTGCTGCTGGTGGTGATGCTGGTGCTGTACGGCGAGCGGCGCGCCCGCGGCGCCAGCCGGCCGGGCAATGAGCGGCCACGGGGCAAGGCGTTGTACCACCTGCGCGGGGTCAAGGCGGCCGCAGCCAGCAGTTGGTGCGGGTTGGTGTTCGCCTGCGCGTTTGTCATCCCGATGCTGCAACTGGTGGCCTGGTTCTGGCAGCGCGGCCGCTTCGATCTGGATGAGCGCTATTCGGGCCTGATCCTCCATACGCTTTACCTGGGCGGCATCGCGGCCTTGATCACGGTCAGCGTGGCGCTGGTACTGGCGTTCGCCAACCGCCTGGCGCCGACACGGGCGATCCGTTCCGGTATCAGCCTGGCCAACGTCGGCTATGCCTTGCCGGGCTCGGTGCTGGCGGTATCGATCATGTTGGCGTTCAGCTATCTGGACCGTGAACTGGTGGTGCCGCTGTCCGGCTGGCTCGGCGGGGCGGGCAAGCCGTTGTTGCTGGGCAGCCTGTCGGCGTTGGTGCTGGCGTATCTGGTGCGTTTCCTGGCGGTGGCCTATGGGCCGTTGGAAAACAGCCTGGCGCGTATCCGTCCGTCCCTGCCGGAAGCTGCACGCAGCCTTGGCGTCAGTGGTCCACGACTGTTTTGCAAAGTGTATCTCCCGTTGCTGTTGCCGGGGACGTTGAGCGCAGCACTCCTGGTGTTTGTTGATGTGCTCAAGGAAATGCCTGCCACCTTGCTGATGCGCCCGTTCGGCTGGGACACGCTGGCGGTGCGGATCTTTGAAATGACCAGCGAAGGCGAGTGGGCACGGGCCTCTTTGCCGGCGTTGACCCTGGTGCTGGTGGGCCTGTTGCCCGTGATCGGGCTCATCCGACGCTCTGCACGGCAAATCGGTTAGGTGCCAGTCCTACGGCTTGCGGCTACAATGCGCGGCATTCGGTGCGCTTCGTCTTTTGGAGCGGGTCGCTGGACGTGGCTGCAGGCCTTGTGAATCAAGGTGTTCAGCGCGGACAGTAGCTCCGCGCACCTTCGCCAAGCCCGGAAGGAGAAACCCATGGGACAGCGTACGCCTCTGTATGACCTGCATCTCGCCCTCGGCGCGAAAATGGTCGATTTTGGCGGTTGGGATATGCCTCTGCACTACGGCTCGCAAGTTGAGGAGCACCATCAGGTGCGACGCGACTGCGGGGTGTTCGATGTATCTCATATGACCGTGATCGATGTCAGCGGCCCCCAGGCCAAGGAATGGCTGCAGCACCTGCTGGCCAATGATGTCGAACGCCTGCACGACTGCGGCCGTGCGTTGTATAGCGCCATGCTCAACGAGCAGGGCGGCGTGGTGGACGACATGATTGTCTACCGCACCGAGGCCGCCTATCGGCTGGTGGTCAACGCCGCCACCCGCGACCAGGATATGGCCTGGATGCACGCGCAACTGGGCGACTATCAGGTGCAACTGCATGAGCGCGCCGAGTTGGCGATGCTGGCCATCCAAGGCCCCCACGCCCGGCAGAAGATCGCTGAGCTGGTCACTCAATCGCGCAGCACCCTGATTCACCAGCTCAAGCCCTTCGAAGGCCGCGCCGATGGTGACTGGTTTATCGCACGTACCGGGTACACCGGCGAAGACGGCCTGGAAATTGTCCTGCCTGCCGATCAGGCACCGGGCTTTTTCAATGACCTGGTGGGCGCTGGTATTTCACCCATCGGCCTCGGCGCCCGCGATACCTTGCGCCTGGAAGCGGGCATGAACCTGTACGGCCAGGACATCCACCAGGAGGTTTCGCCCCTGGCGTCGAATATGGCCTGGAGCATCGCCTGGGAACCGGCCGAGCGTAATTTCATTGGCCGCACCGCACTGGAAGCGGAAAAAGCAGCTGGTGTGCAGTTCAAACTGGTCGGGCTGGTGCTGGAAGAACGCGGGGTTTTGCGTGCTCACCAGGTGGTTCGTATCGCCAATATTGGCGAAGGGGAGATCACCAGTGGTAGTTTCTCTCCTACGCTGAGCAAATCCATTGCGCTGGCGCGTGTACCGACGGCAACCGCTGATCGGGCCGAAGTGGAAATCCGCGGCAAGTGGTACCCGGTTCGAGTGGTCAAACCGACCTTCGTGCGCCATGGCAAAACCTTGATCTAACCTATTTCCGGCAGGCCGAAGGCCGCTGACATTACTTCTTGAGGACACAGACTATGAGCGATATCCCTGCCGACCTGCGTTTTGCCGAAAGCCACGAATGGGCACGCCTGGAAGCTGACGGCACCGTCACCGTCGGTATTTCCGACCATGCCCAGGAAGCGTTGGGTGATGTGGTGTTTGTTGAGTTGGCCGAAGTGGGCGCCCAGTTTGACGCGACTGGCCAGGCGGGTGTGGTTGAGTCGGTCAAGGCCGCCTCGGATATCTACGCCCCGGTTGCAGGCGAAGTGATTGCCGTCAACGAAGAACTGAGTGGTAGCCCGGAGCTGCTGAACTCTGATCCCTACGGCGCTTGGATCTTCAAGCTCAAGCCAAGCAACCCGGCTGACCTGGAAAAATTGCTGGATGCTGCCGGCTACAAAGCCGCCATCGGCGAGTGATCCTGTTGCGGGAGCCGGTCAAACGGCTCCCGCAATGTGTTTTCAGGGCTGTAGAACCGCCTTCACGGCTGCCACCGACCGCTCCACATCCGCCTCTGTCATCGCCGTAAACATCGGCAACGACACGATCAAACGCCCCACTCTCTCCGCCACCGGGAACATGCCTTCCTTGAACCCCTGTGCCCGATAAAGGCTCAGCAGGTGGATCGGCGGGTAGTGATAGCCAATGCCGACGCCATGAGCCTGCATCTGCTCCATGAAGGTGGCGCGGGCTGGCAGACCGTCTTGACGTTCCGGCAGCACCAGTTGAAACAGGTGCCAGTTGCTGTTCTCGAAGTCTGCCGGCGGCAGTTGTGCGCCGTACTGCTCTTCAAAGTCACTGCCAAAGCATTTGAAGTAGTGCCGCGCCAGGTTCTGGCGGTGAGCAGTGATCTGCTCGATATGGGCAAATTGCCCCAGGCCAATGGCGGCGGCGATGTCGGTCATGTTGAACTTGCCGCCCAATACATCCACGTCGAGGCCGTCGAAGCCGGTGCGGGTAACGCCCTGCAGGCGGTATTTTTCCGCCAGCCGTGCCTCTTCGGCGTTGTTCAACACCAGGCAGCCGCCCTCGGAAGAGGTGATGTTCTTGTTGGCCTGGAAACTGAACGACACAAAATCCCCGGTGGCGCCAATACGCTCGCCATCCCAGCTGGAACCCAGCGCCTGCGCCGCATCTTCGATAATGCGCAGGTTGTACTTGTTCGCCAGTGCATACAGCATCGGCATATCCAGGGGCAGGCCGGCCAGGTAGACCGGGATGATCGCCTTGGTGCGCGGGGTAATCGCCGCTTCCACCTGGGACAGGTCGATATTGCGGGTCACCGGGTCAATATCGGCAAACACCGGCGTAGCGCCCACTTCCAGGATCACGTTGGCCGTGGCCACCCAAGAGATTGGCGTGGTGATGACCTCATCGCCCGGACCGATGCCGGCAATGCGCAAGGCAATCTCCATGGTGCAGGTGCCCGAGTTGAAGGTGCGCACCGGCCGACCGCCAAGGTACTCCGACAACTGCGCCTCGAAGGCCTGGACCTTCGGCCCGCTGGTGATCCAGCCCGAGCGCAGTACATCGCCGACCGCTGCAATGGTGGCTTCATCAATGGTGGGTTTGGAAAACGGCAGGAAGGGCAGTTGGCTCATGACGACGAAGGCATCCGTTTCAGGTTGGCGATGAGTAAGCGAGGTATCAGTACCGGCATGGTTGCACGGGTTGACTGAATATAGCCTGTCGCCCGTGAATGAATTGTCATGCGCGGGGAAAAACGTGGACAAAAAAATGCCGCTTCAACAGCGGCATTTTTCAGAGCGATGGAATCACTCGGTGACAGCATTTTTCGCAAGGATGGCGTTGGCCAACTCCATGTCCGTGGCCTGCAGACCAGGGTTGTCAGCGCGAACTTTCTGCATTGCTGCTTCCAGGTATGGACCACGGATGCCGCCGTCGCTGGCAACGAAGCTGCCTGCGTCGTCTTGTGCAGCGACCACCAGCTTGTGGTCCTTGAAGGTCAGGTACGTCGAGCCGGTAGTGGCGCCGGACGAGATGACATTGCGCCAGAAACTGTCGGCCATGGCTGATCCGACAGGGAGGGAAAGCACAGCAAGGGTTGCGACAGCATATTTGAGACGCATGATGGGTGACTCCGGGTGGGTTATCTGTACTTTATGATTGTAGTTAGCCCAATCGAGTTCCATCACTGACTAAACAGTTTCAACCCTTAACACCACGCCTTCCTGGCCAACCACCCGTACTTGAGCGCCTACGGGGCTGTCCGGGCCGGTCACCATCCACACGCCATCACCGACTTTCACCTTGCCCCGGCCATCCACAATCGCCTGGTGCACCACGAAGGTGCGGCCGATCAGCTCGGAGCCGCGTTCGTTGAGCCCCGGCTGGTCGCTGGCCTTGGCGCTGCTGCGCTGACGTTTCCACCAGTACACCGCCGTCATTATCGACAACACGGCAAACAGCAGGAGTTGCCATTCCAGCCCCAGGGGTGGCACCAGAAACTTGATCACGCCCACGGCCGCCGCGGCGATACCCATCCACAACAGGTAACCGCCAGCGCCGAATACCTCAAGAATCAGCAGTACCGTGCCCAGTGCCAGCCAATCCCAGAACGACAGATGCTGCAGGAAATCCCACATGGCGCTGGCCTCAGCCTTTCTTGTTGTCGAACGTTGCCTTGACGATCTCGCCGATACCGCCAACTGCGCCGATCACCTGGCTGGCTTCCAGCGGCATCAGGATGACCTTGCTGTTGTTGGCCGAAGCCAGCTTGCCCAGGGCGTCGATGTATTTCTGTGCGACGAAGTAATTGACCGCCTGCACGTTGCCCGACGCGATTGCTTCCGATACCACCTGTGTGGCGCGGGCTTCGGCTTCGGCCTGACGCTCACGGGCTTCGGATTCAAGGAACGCCGCCTGGCGGCTACCTTCGGCCTCGAGAATCTGTGCCTGCTTCTTGCCTTCGGCCGTCAGGATCGCCGAGGCGCGCAGGCCCTCGGCTTCGAGGATCTGCGCACGCTTGATCCGTTCGGCTTTCATCTGGCCCGACATCGCGGCCATCAGGTCGGCGGGCGGGCTGATGTCCTTGATCTCGATACGGGTGATCTTGATCCCCCATGGCGCGGTGGCTTCGTCCACGGTCTTCAGCAGTTTTTCGTTGATGCCGTCACGCTGGCTGAGCATGGCATCCAGTTCCATGGAGCCGAGCACGGTACGGATGTTGGTTTGCAGCAGGTTGCGGATGGCGTGTTCGAGGTTGTTCACCTCGTAGGCGGCCTGGGCGGTGTTGACCACCTGGAAAAAGCACACGGCGTCGATCTGCACGGTGGCGTTGTCGGCGGTGATGACTTCCTGGGGCGGGATATCCAGTACGCTTTCCATCACGTTGATCTTGCGACCGATGCGGTCCATGACCGGGATGATGATGTTCAAGCCAGGCTTGAGGGTATTGGTGTAACGGCCGAAACGCTCGACCGTCCATTGGTAGCCCTGGGGGACCACCTTGAAGCCCATGAACAGGATGGCGATGGCCAGCCCCACGAAAAGAAGCAGTACGGTTCCGATCTGCATAGCGATTCCCTATCTGATGGTGTCAGTGAAACGACGTTGGGCGATTGTAACGGTGTTGTCACCGATAAGAACGGTTTCACTGCTTAACAAACAAAGGATTTGTTACCGAATCCCCGGGAGTCACCCGCAAGACTTCCGCCATCGTGGTGAGCCCCGCCGCGACCTTCCGCATGCCGGCCATACGCAAGCTGCGCATGCCGTGAGTCACTGCTGCCTGGCGCAGGGCCTGCACATCGGCCCCAGGCGTGATCAAAGTCCTGAGCGCTTCGTTCAAAACCATGATTTCGTAAACGCCGGCCCGCCCCTGATAACCGCTGTGTCGACATTCAACGCACCCGACCGCTTCATGGGCGTCACCCAACGCACGCTTGCAGTGGGGGCACAGAACCCGCACCAAACGCTGCGCCATTACGCCGAGCAAGGTGGCTTTGATCAAATAATGCGCAATGCCCAGCTCCTGCAGGCGGCTGATGGCGCTGGGCGCATCGTTGGTATGCAGGGTCGACAGCACCAGGTGCCCGGTCAATGCAGCCTGGATCGCCATTTCGGCGGTCTCCTGGTCGCGGATCTCGCCGATCATGATGATGTCCGGGTCCTGGCGGAGCAGGGCGCGGATGCCGCTGGCGAAGGTCAGGTCGATATTGTGCTGAACCTGCATCTGGTTGAACGCCGGCTCGACCATCTCGATCGGGTCTTCCACCGTGCACAGGTTGACTTCCCGCGTGGCCAATTGCTTGAGCGTGGTGTAGAGGGTGCTGGTCTTGCCTGAACCGGTAGGGCCGGTGACCAGGATGATGCCGTTGGTCTGGCTCGTCATGGCTTGCCAGCGTTGCTGGTCCTCAACCGATAAACCAAGCTGGTCAAAGCCCTTGAGCAGCACCTGTGGGTCGAAGATCCGCATCACCAGCTTTTCACCAAATGCCGTGGGCAAGGTGGACAGGCGCAGTTCCACTTCCGCTCCGGTCGGGCTTTTGGTCTTGACCCTGCCGTCCTGGGGCCTGCGCTTTTCCGCCACGTTCATGCGGCCCAGGCTTTTGAGGCGGCTGACGACTGCCATCGTGACCTGGGGCGGGAACTGATAGACGTCGTGCAACAACCCGTCGATGCGAAAGCGCACACGGCCCTGTTCACGGCACGGTTCAATGTGGATATCACTGGCACGCTGGCCGAAAGCGTACTGCAACAGCCAGTCGACGATGTTGACGATATGCGCGTCGTTGGCATCCGGCTCCTGGTCGCTGGCGCCGAGGTTGAGCAGTTCGTTGTTGCCCGGTGCCGCAACTTTTTGATCGGCGCCGCTGACGGACTTCGCCAGCCGGTAGAACTCGCCGATACAGCGCGTTATGTCATGGGGGTTGGCAACCACACGCTTGATCGAGCGCTTGAGCACCTGCGCCAGCCCGGCTTCCCAACTGGTGACGTGGGGCTGGGCGCTGGCGACGGTGACCGTCTGCGCGTCCACCGCCACTGCAAGGATGGCGTGGCGTTGGGCGAACGCATGGGACATCAGCGGCACGACCGTCGCCACATCGATCTTCAACGGATCGATGCGCAGGTACGGTTGCCCGGCATGTTGGGCCAGCCATTCGGTCAGGGTTTCCAGACTGGGGCCAAGGGCTGCGATGCTTTCCAGGGGATGCAAGGTGTTGCTGGCCGGCAGCGCCGACAACTGCTGTGCAACTTCCGGGGTGATCACTCGCCCTTCGAGCAAAGCCGGCAGCAGCTGACGCAGTTCCAATCGTTGATCAACCGGCATGGAGATTTTCCTGAGGGCAGTGTGCGTAAATCCCAGGCTAGCCAGCCCCTGAATATCTTCCTCCCGGCGTGTATTGCAGGGTCTTACTGAGCAACCGCCATCACTGCCTGAGGCGCCACGGAATCAGCCGACCACACGTCCAGTGTGCACACGCTGATCAGGTTTCGAATCTTTTCACCGATCACCTGGGCGCGGTGCCAGCTCAGGCCGTCCATCACGATGGCGATGTTCAACAGGTCTTCTTCGCGGTTGACTGTAACCTGCTGTGGCGTGAGGAATTGCAGAGCGAAATAGTTGAGTACCCGGCACACAACGTCGGGCTCCGCCTCGGCGACGATGTGGTAATGGGCCTGGCAATGGGCGCTGTTGACGGCCCACGCATCGACGCGGGTGGCGGGGTGGTTGGTTTCGACGGCATGCATGGGAAAGCTCCGGATTCGACTGGAGAAATTTTTACATTCGCGACGGGAGATTTCTTATCTAAGATGGGCCTTATTTGTCGAAAATCGAATCAATCAATTCAGAATAAGTGCGATGGAGGGTATTTATATGCACAGCGAGTTGGACGCCTACGACCGCCGTATCCTGGCCCTGTTGCAAGAAGACGCTTCTCTCTCCAGCGCGCAGATCGCCGAACAGGTCGGCCTGTCCCAGTCGCCTTGCTGGCGACGTATCCAACGGCTCAAGGAAGAGGGCGTGATTCGTGGCCAGGTGACCTTGCTGGATCGCAAGAAGATCGGCCTCAACACGCAGATATTCGCCGAGGTGAAACTCAACGCCCACGGCCGCTCCAACTTCACCGAGTTCACCGATGCGATTCGCGGGTTCCCGGAAGTGCTGGAGTGTTATGTGCTGATGGGGGCGGTGGACTTTCTGCTGCGTATCGTCACCTCGGACATCGAGGCGTATGAGCGGTTTTTCTTCGAGAAACTGTCGATGGTGCCGGGGATTCAGGAGGTTAATTCGATTGTGGCTTTATCCGAGATCAAGTCCACCACCAGCCTGCCAGTACTGCGCTGACAGGGATGGCCTCATCGCGGGCAAGCCCGGCTCCCACATTGGATTGGGTTCACAGATTTCTATGTGTGAACCCAGTCAGTGTGGGAGCGGGCTTGCCCGCGAAAGCGTCCTTACAGGCGCAGCAAGGTCTTCCACGCCCGGTTCTGATACACCGCAATCGCCTGATGCATCCGCGCATCCAGCGACTCATCGGTAATCGGCTGGTTGGCCAGTTGCACCAGCTTGTTCAGCTCGCCGTACAGACGGTCCAGTTCCGGAATGTCGACCACCTGGCGCGCATGGTGCAGCCAGGCCTGGATGCGTTCGATACGCGGCAGTTGCTCGGCCAGGTCTTCCGGCTGTTGCTGGTAGCGCGGCAGTTGCAGGGCGACAGCGTCGTCGGCCAGCAGGCGCGGCAGCCAGTTGGTGATTTGCGCGGCGCCCTGGCGGTTGCCACGCACGGTGCGGTCGGCGGTCCAGCTGCGGGCGAGCAGCCAGCGTGAAGCGTTCAGTGAGAACAGGCCCCAGCGCACGTCGTCCAGTTCTTCGGCGAACTGTTCCGGTGCGGCTTTGCGGATGTCCTCGTCGTCATCACCGGCCTGTACCAGTGGACGCCAGTCTTCCAGCAGGGCATCGAGCGCGCTGCGCAGTTCGCTGGTGGACTGACGCGGTGCCGCCTGGCCAAGGCTGCCGACCAGGGCCCGCAGTTCGCCGAGGTTGTCGACCCAGTCTTGCAGCAGGCGCCAGTGGCCATTGAAACGGTATTGCTCGGCCAGGCGTTGGCTGCTGCCCAGCAGGTGCCACATGATCGCAGCGAAGGCATCGTCCAGCGGCATTTCAGCGTGGATCTGCGGCGCCGGCAGGCTCAGGGAGTAGCTACTGGCGTCGTACAAGCGGTAGCCGCGCTCGGCCTTGCTGATATCGCACGGCATCAACGCCAGGGTCGCGGCCAGCTCGGCGGCCAACTCCAGCAGGGCGGCCGGTTCGCCTTCGCGCAGTTCCAGTTCCAGCTCGCAGATTTCTTCTTTCTGCTTGCCGACCACCACGTGGCCCAGATCCAGGGCGGCTTCGATCACCACCTTGGCCTTGCCGCGACCCCAGGCGATTTCGGCGCGCTCACGCACGAAGTCGGTGGTGAAGATCGGCTTGAGGGTCTTTTTGTCCAGCTCGGCCAGTTGCTCGGGCCAGCATTCGCCGTCGAGCTTCTTCACGTCGAGCTTGGCTTTAGGCAGTTCCCAGTTGTATTCGTTACGTTCCGACAAGCCGGCGACGCTCTGGCCGCGGGTCTTGAGGGTCTGGATGATGTCGTCACCGTCCTTGCGCAGGCGCAGGGCGACTTTGGCCTGGGCCAGGTCGCGCTCGGGGGTGTCGAAGTACTGGTTCATCAACTCACGGCGTTCCCAGCCACTTTTGTTGCGTTTTTTCAGGAGCGGGTGCTCACGCAGCGCGGCGAGGGTCTCGCGGCTGACGCGGAGCTTGATTTCAGTTTCTTTTTGCATGGCCGGAACATCCAGGATCGGGAGCGCAGCCGGGGAAGTGAGTGGCTGCCAAGGTCGTGCAGTGTACAGGACTGAGCCCGGCAACGCGCCGCAACGGTTTATTGTGTCGTGCAGATGGCTCTATAGTGAGGCTCATCCGGGAAGTCGAGAGGCCGAGCATGCCGTTACCGTCCATGAAAGAGCAGTTTGCCGCGTTGATTGCCGCGCCATCCGTGAGCTGCACCCAGGCGTCTCTCGACCAGACCAACCGCCCGGTGATCGACTTGCTCGCCGCTTGGCTGGGGGATCTGGGTTTCGCCATCGACATCCAGCCAGTCAGCCCCGGCAAGTTCAACCTGTTGGCCAGTTACGGCAGTGGGCCCGGAGGCCTGGTGCTGGCGGGTCATAGCGATACCGTCCCTTATGACGCAGCGCTGTGGAAGACCGACCCGCTCAAGCTGACGGAAGTTGATGGCCGTTGGGTAGGATTGGGCAGCTGCGACATGAAGGGCTTTTTCGCGCTGGCCATCGAAGCGGTGTTGCCGCTGCTGGATCAGCCGTTCAAACAGCCGCTGCTGATTCTCGCCACCTGTGATGAAGAAAGCTCCATGTCCGGCGCTCGCGCACTGGCCGAAGCGGGCCGCCCGCTGGGTCGCGCAGCGGTGATCGGCGAGCCGACCGGCCTCAAGCCGATCCGCCTGCACAAAGGCGTGATGATGGAACGCATCGATATTCTTGGCCAAAGCGGCCACTCGTCGGACCCGAGCCTGGGCCACAGCGCGCTTGAAGCCATGCACGACGCCATCGGCGAACTGCGCGGCCTGCGCCTGGCCTGGCAGCGCGAGTACCGCAACCCTCAGTTCAGCGTGCCGCAACCGACCATGAACTTCGGTTGCATCCACGGCGGCGACAACCCCAACCGCATCTGCGGCCAGTGTTCCCTGGAGTTCGACCTGCGCCCACTGCCGGGCATGGACCCCCAGGTGCTGCGCGATGCGATCCGCCAGAAGCTCCAGCCGGTGGCCGAGCGCCATCAGGTCAAGATTGACTATGCGCCCCTGTTCCCCGAAGTACCGCCGTTCGAGCAACCGGAAGATGCCGAACTGGTACGGGTGGCGGAACGATTGACCGGCCATCGTGCCGAAGCAGTAGCGTTCGGCACCGAAGCGCCTTATCTTCAGCGCCTTGGTTGTGAAACCCTGGTGCTCGGCCCCGGCGACATCGCCTGCGCACACCAGCCGGGCGAATACCTCGAAATGTCACGCTTGACGCCTACAGTGCGTCTATTGCGGGAACTGATCGAACATTACTGCCTGAAACCTGCATAAATTAACCCCTGCCTGTTCGTACATAGAAGGAGAGTGAGCGTGTCGCCAAGCCTGTTCCGACGATAACCATCAGCCCGCCGTGCGCTTTCACGATTCATCCTTTCTCGGCTGCTTTTTATTACAGGCCCAGGTTCTATGCCCGACTACGTTAACTGGCTTCGCCATGCGTCCCCCTACATCAATGCCCACCGCGACTGTACCTTTGTGGTCATGCTGCCTGGCGATGGTGTGGAACATCCCAACTTCGGCAATATCGTCCACGACCTGGTGCTGCTGCACAGCCTGGGTGTGCGATTGGTGCTGGTCCACGGTTCGCGCCCACAGATCGAAGCGCGCCTTGAAGCGCGGGGCCTGACCCCGGCTTACCACGAAGGCTTGCGCATCACCGATGCCGCAACCCTGGAGTGCGTGATCGACGCGGTCGGCCATCTGCGTATCGCCATCGAAGCGCGCCTGTCGATGGACATGGCCTCGTCACCGATGCAGGGCTCGCGCCTGCGCGTTGCCAGCGGCAACCTGGTGACGGCACGTCCGATCGGTGTACTCGAAGGCGTGGACTACCATCACACTGGCGAAGTGCGCCGCGTCGACCGCAAGGGTATCAATCGCTTGCTGGATGAGCGCTCCATCGTGTTGCTGTCGCCGCTGGGGTATTCGCCCACCGGTGAGATCTTCAACCTGGCCTGCGAAGACGTCGCGACCCGCGCCGCCATCGACCTGGGCGCCGACAAACTGCTGCTGTTTGGCGCCGATATGGGCTTGATCGATGAGAACGGCCGCCTGGTACGCGAGCTGCGCCCGCAACAGGTGCCGGCTCACCTGCAGCGCCTGGGTAAAACCAACTATCAGGCCGAATTGCTCGATGCCGCCGCCGAAGCGTGCCGGGGTGGAGTAGGGCGCAGCCATATTGTCAGCTATGCCGAAGACGGCGCCTTGCTCACCGAGCTGTTTACCCGGGACGGCGGCGGTACGCTGGTGGCCCAGGAGCAATTCGAGCAGGTGCGCGAAGCGGCGATTGAGGATGTCGGCGGTTTGCTCGACCTGATCAGCCCGCTGGAAGAGCAGGGCATCCTGGTACGCCGTTCGCGGGAAGTGCTGGAACGTGAGATCGAGCAGTTCAGCGTGGTGGAGCGCGAAGGCATGATCATCGCCTGTGCAGCGCTGTATCAGATCGCCGATTCGGACGCGGGAGAGCTGGCTTGCCTGGCAGTGAACCCGGAATATCGCCATGGCGCTCGTGGCGATGTGTTGCTGGAGCGCATCCAAGCCCGTGCCCGGGCGCAGGGGTTGAAGACCTTGTTTGTCCTCACCACCCGCACCGCGCACTGGTTCCGTGAGCGGGGGTTTGTGCCGAGCAGTGTCGACCGCCTGCCGTCGGCGCGGGCGTCGCTGTACAACTATCAGCGTAATTCGAAGATCTTCGAGAAGGCCCTGTAACCCACACCCTGTAGGAGCCGGTTAACCGGCTCCTACAGGGTGCAGGGCTTGACGAATTTGTCGGTCACGAAGGCCGAGTCATCCGGCAGCACTACCTCGACCTTTCCCTGTTACTCCAAGAGCTGCGCCGTCTCCCCGATCGCCTTCGCCGTGCCGCCTTTTGGCAGCGCATCGGTTTGTTGTGCCTGGGCATCCGGGAATGTCGTGCCGGCTAGCAGCTCATGAATGTCTGCGGCGTCGGTGCCTGTCATTTTCGCGATTTTCTGCAGCGGTTTCGAATCTACTAATGAGAGGTTGAGACAAACGGCGTCGCGATGGTTTTACCGAACAAATCCTTGGGTGCGTCAATGTGGCTGTCCTTACGCACCACCGATGCTTCAGAAGTATTGATCTGGGCCGATACGATGAACGCGACGATGGATAGATTCCGTGATGCCGCTGCGGCAGCGGCGCTGGAACCGAGGTTGCCGATTTGCACGTCGCCCGAGGCGATGGCGGTTACGACTTCCGGCCCACTGTTGAATGGCGCCAGGCAATTTTCTAGCCGATGGGCAAATCGGCCGCTTTGACACCAAAAGAAACTATTAGTGACACAAAAACTGTAACAAATTGACGGGAGGATATGCGTTTGGCCATGATGGCGTCGCCTTTTTGATCGTGGGTGACGTATGCAACCTTACGGCCACACTAATCGATCTAAAAAAGTGCTAACAAATACCCTTTAGGAATTAGCTTGTGAAGCGGTTCGTCTACGCTGACGGGTTCGCGTCATGCAAAGGCTTATTCCCGAATCGTATGAAAAAGAATGAAATAATTCTTTTTGGGTGTATGAAAAACTCATTACCCTGCAGGGACCAAATCAACTGCGATTAGACGAAGGTAGTAGACACACAAGGTTACGATTGACTTGGTGGTCACTATCTGGCGCTAATCGGGCATCTGTGGATCGAGGGCGTCAGACCCGAGACCAAAGAAATACAAAAATTAGAAATGAGAGGAGCGGTACATGAAGAAGTCAACATTGGCGTTGGCCGTAGCTTTGGCTGCGATTGCCCAGCAGGCAAACTCCGCCGGTTTCATCGAAGACAGTAAGGCAACACTGGGGCTGCGTAACTTCTACATCAACACCGATAACCGTGACGGTCACCCTAACGCCACGTCCAACACGCGTAGCAAAAACGCTGAATGGGGCCAAGGCTTCGATCTACGTTTCATCTCGGGTTACACCCAAGGTACTGTGCAGTTCGGTGTTGACGCGATCGGTCTGTACGGCGTGCGTCTGGATTCGAGCCGTGCTGATCACGGTAACTACACTGGCACTGCTTCGGGCGGTACCATCTTCCCAAGCGACGGCAACAAAGCTGTCCACGATTACGCCAGCCTGGGCGTGACCGGTAAGGTGAAGATCTCCCAGACCGAACTGAAGTTGGGCACCCTGCAGCCAAAACTGCCGGTTATCGTGACCAACGATGGTCGTCTGCTGCCGCAAACCTTCCAAGGTGGCCAGATCACCACCAACGACATCAAGGATTTGACCTTGGTGGCCGGTCAGGTGGAAAAGGCCAAGGGCCGTAACTCCAGCAATAACGAAAACCTGTCGATTGGCGGCGCCAACGGTAGCTCCAACTACAACGCCGGCAAGTTCAGCAACAAGTTCTACTACGCCGGTGGTGACTACAAGCTGACCAAAGACCTGACTGCCCAGTACTACTACGGCAATCTGGAAGATTTCTACAAGCAGCACTTCCTTGGTCTGACCCACAACTGGGCAATCGGTCCAGGCGTTCTGAAGTCTGACCTGCGTTATTTCAACAGCTCGGACGATGGCAAGAACGGCAACACTGCCGCTTACTACTCCAGCGGTAACTACAACAACTTCAACGCGGGTAAAGGCAAGGTCGACAACAACCTGTACAGCGGCCTGTTCCTGTACACCGTTGCCGGTCACACCTTCGGTGGTGGTTACCAGGTCAGCAATGGTAGCAGCGACTTCCCTTGGTTGAACCAGGGCGACGGCTCGTCGGCTTACATCACTACCGACATGCAGATCCAGAAGTTCGCCCGCGCTGGCGAGCGTACCTGGCAAGCTCGCTACGCTTATGACTTCGCAAAAGTCGGTGTACCTGGCCTGACCGCTGGTGTTGTCTACCTGAAAGGTAGCGACATCGACACCATCGCCAACAACAACGGCCGTGCCGAAACCACTGGTCAATCCGAGTGGGAGCGCGACATCACTGTTGCCTACGTGATTCCGGAAGGCCCGCTGAAAAACCTTGGTGTTGCCTGGAAAAACGCTATGTGGCGTACCGACCTGGCGAACACCCGTTCCCAGGACGAAAACCGCCTGATCGTCAGCTACTCGCTGCCACTGTTCTAGTAGCGTGACGCTGTTGTAAGCCTGTAAAGCCCTGCCCGGTGCAACACCGGGCAGGGTGTCTTGCTTTCAAGTCGGGCCAAACCCCCGCAGGCCCTTCCTGACCCCTCTTTGTACAGCGTCTCAAGGCCTTCTCGAACCTTGAAAACGATGTTGCTCCTCGTCTGCCCCCGCGTCCAATGAACAGATTTTTAATATTCCTTTATCGTCTAGATAAATTGATATTTATTCTTTTTAAATAATCCACAATCCATGCACAGTGGGCTCCATAAGCACTCACCAGGAGCCACACCATGAGCCTAAGACTGGGCGATATCGCCCCCGACTTCGAACAGGATTCCAGCGCCGGCACGATTCGTTTCCACGAATGGCTGGGCGATAGCTGGGGTGTGCTGTTTTCCCACCCGGCGGATTTCACCCCGGTGTGCACCACCGAGCTGGGTTTCACCGCCAAGCTCAAGGACGAATTCGCCAAGCGCGGCGTCAAGGCCATCGCCCTGTCGGTCGACCCCGTGGATTCGCACCACAAGTGGATCGAAGACATCAACGAAACCCAGAGCACTGTTGTCAACTTCCCGATCCTGGCCGACGCCGATCGCAAAGTGTCCGACCTCTACGACCTGATCCACCCCAACGCCAGTGACACCCTCACCGTGCGTTCCTTGTTCGTGATCGACCCGAACAAGAAGATCCGCCTGACCATTACCTACCCGGCCAGCACCGGGCGCAACTTCCACGAGATCCTGCGGGTCATCGACTCGTTGCAGCTCACCGACAGCCACAAGGTCGCCACGCCCGCCAACTGGCAGGACGGTGATGAGGTGGTGATCGTGCCTTCGCTCAAGGATGAGGAAGAGATCAAGAAGCGCTTTCCGAAGGGCTATCGCGCGGTGAAGCCGTACCTGCGCCTGACACCACAACCGAATCGCTGATCACATAGCAGGGGTTTTGAGGCCGTTTCGACGGCCTTTTTTTTCGGCTGCGATTTCATATCTGGCATATGCATTTAAAGAATAAACAAATGAAAAAATAAGATTTATAGATATATGAATCTGCTGATAAGGTCTGTTCCATCTTGGCGCCATCGCCACACAGCGAACCGCCGACACCTGCTCAAGGAATTCCTGCATGTTGGTCGTAACACTTGGAGGCAGCCCCAGCCAGCGCTCCCGCTCCGGGGTATTGCTGGATAAAACCCGTCAGTGGTTGCAAGACAAAGGCGTAGAAGTGGTGAGTTACCAGATACGGGACTTCCCGGCTGAGGACCTGCTGCATGCGCGCTTCGACAGCCCCAAGGTCATCGACCTGTTGCAACAAGTGGCTAACGCTGACGGCCTGGTGATCGCTACGCCGGTGTACAAGGCCTCGTTCTCCGGCGCGCTGAAGACCGTGCTGGACCTGCTGCCCGAACGCGCCCTGGCCCACAAGATCGTGTTGCCGATGGCCACCGGCGGCAGCATCGCCCACATGCTGGCGGTGGACTATGCCTTGAAGCCGGTGCTGTCGGCGCTGAAGGCCCAGGAATTGCTCCACGGCATCTTTGCCGAAGACAGCCAGATCGCGTATGGCGAAGGCAGTGCCCAGGCGCAGTTGGTGCCAGTGCTCGAACAGCGTTTGCACGAAGCCCTGGAAACACTGTACGGCGCCATGGCCCGTCGCCCGAAACCGCTGGACCCCCACGTGTTGAACGAACGTTTGTTGAGTGCTCGCTGGAGCATCTGAGCCTCACTGATATACCGAAACACTCACCTTACTCAGCCGCCAACGGCCAAGCAGGTGCAGCCAAAACCCCTAATCGCATTTTTGGAGAGAGCGCCATGCGCACTGTCATCTTGCGTCGTGGTCTGGTCGCACTGTTTGCTGCGGCTGTGTCCTTCGGCGCCATTGTTCAAGCTCAAGCGGCCGAGACCCTGCGGATCGGCTATCAGAAATACGGGACGTTGGTGCTGCTCAAGGCCAAGGGCACCCTGGAAAAACGCCTGGCGGCCCAGGGCGTGAATGTCCAGTGGACCGAGTTCCCTGGCGGCCCCCAGCTGCTTGAAGGCCTGAATGTCGGCTCCATCGACTTTGGCGTGACCGGCGAAACCCCGCCGGTGTTCGCCCAGGCTGCCGGTGCCGACCTGCTCTACGTGGCCTACGAACCACCGGCGCCGACCAGCGAAGCGATCCTGGTGCCGAAAGACTCACCGATCAAATCCGTGGCCGAGCTCAAGGGCAAGAAGATCGTGCTCAACAAAGGCTCCAACGTGCACTACCTGCTGGTGCGGGCCCTGGAAGATGCCGGCCTGAAATACACCGATGTGCAAACCGTATTCCTACCGCCCGCCGATGCCCGTGCCGCTTTCGAGCGTGGCAGTGTGGACGCCTGGGTGATCTGGGACCCGTACCAGGCCGCCGCCGAGAAACAACTGCAGGCCCGCACCCTGCGTGACGGCACCGGCATCGCCGACAACCATCAGTTCTACCTGGCGACCAAACCGTATGCCGAACAACACCCGCAAGTGATCAAGGCGCTGGTGGAAGAAGTACGCGCCGTGGGCGAATGGTCCAAGGCCAACCCCCAGGAAGTCACCGAACAAGTCGCACCGCTGCTCGGTCTGCCGGCTGACATCACCCTGACCTCGGTAAAACGCCAGGGCTACGGCGCGCTGTTCCTGACCCCGGAAGTGGTCGCCGCCCAGCAGAAAATCGCCGACAGCTTCTACCAACTCAAATTGATCCCCAAACCCTTGAGCATCAAGGACGTGATCTGGACGCCACCCGCCGCCGTTGCCAACGCGCCGTAATCCGACTTCTTCAGGAGACAACTCCATGAGCCTCAATATTTTCTGGTTCCTGCCTACCCACGGCGACGGCCATTACCTTGGCACCGCCGAAGGCGCTCGCGCCGTGGACCACGGTTATCTGCAGCAAGTGGCCCAGGCCGCCGATCGCCTGGGCTTCGGTGGGGTGCTGATCCCGACCGGGCGCTCCTGCGAAGACTCGTGGCTGGTGGCCGCTTCGCTGATCCCGGTGACCCAGCGCTTGAAATTCCTTGTCGCGCTGCGCCCCGGGATCATTTCCCCGACGGTGGCTGCGCGTCAGGCCGCGACCCTGGATCGTCTGTCCGGTGGCCGTGCGTTGTTCAACCTGGTGACCGGCGGCGATCCGGAAGAATTGGCCGGCGACGGCTTGTTCCTCAGCCATGAAGAGCGCTACCAGGCCTCGGTGGAATTCACCCGCATCTGGCGCCGTGTGCTGGAAGGCGAGACCGTGGATTACGACGGCGAACACATCAGCGTCAAAGGCGCCAAGCTGCTTTACCCGCCGATCCAGCAACCGCGTCCGCCACTGTACTTCGGCGGCTCCTCCGAAGCGGCCCAGGACCTGGCAGCCGAGCAGGTGGAAATGGTGTTGACCTGGGGTGAACCACCGGCCGCTGTCGCGGAAAAAATCGAACAGGTACGCGCCAAGGCCGCCAAGCTCGGGCGTACCGTGCGCTTTGGTATCCGCCTGCATGTGATCGTGCGTGAAACCAACGAAGAAGCATGGAAGGCCGCCGACAAACTGATCTCCCACCTGGATGACGACACCATCGCCCGTGCCCAGGCCTCTTTGGCACGCTTTGATTCTGTCGGCCAGCAACGCATGGCGGCGTTGCATGGCGGCAACCGCGACAACCTCGAAGTCAGCCCCAATCTGTGGGCCGGCGTTGGCCTGGTGCGTGGCGGTGCGGGGACGGCGCTGGTGGGCGATGGCCCGACCGTGGCGGCACGCGTCAAGGAGTACGCCGCGCTGGGTATCGACACGTTTATTTTCTCCGGTTATCCACACCTGGAAGAGTCGTATCGCGTTGCCGAATTGCTGTTCCCTCACTTGGATATCGAGCGACCCGAGCTGCCGAAAAGCGCCGGCTACGTCAGCCCGTTCGGCGAGATGGTCGCCAACGATATCCTTCCCAAAGCTGCGTCACAGAGCTGAGGCCGCCCCATGAGCTATGAAAAACTAAGCCACCGCGTGGCGCCCTGGGTACTGCCGGTGCTATTGCTCGCGGTGTGGCAGTTGTCGGTGTCGGCGGGGTGGTTGTCGACCCGTATCCTGCCGGCGCCCAGTGCCGTGATTGCTGCCGGCGTGCATCTGGTCGCCAGCGGTGAGATCTGGACGCACCTGGCGATCAGTGGCTGGCGTGCCGGCCTGGGGTTTGTGATCGGCGGCAGCATCGGCCTGGTCCTGGGCTTTATCACTGGCTTGTCGAAGTGGGGCGAACGCCTGCTGGACAGTTCGGTGCAGATGATCCGCAACGTGCCGCACCTGGCGCTGATTCCGCTGGTGATCCTGTGGTTCGGCATTGATGAGACGGCGAAGATTTTCCTGGTTGCCCTCGGCACGCTGTTCCCGATCTACCTGAATACCTACCACGGCATCCGCAATGTCGACCCGGCGTTGGTGGAGATGTCGCGCAGCTACGGCTTGTCCGGGTTCAGCCTGTTCCGCCAGGTGATCCTGCCGGGTGCGCTGCCGTCGATCCTGGTGGGCGTGCGCTTTGCCCTGGGCTTCATGTGGCTGACGCTGATCGTGGCGGAAACCATATCGGCCAGCTCCGGCATCGGCTACCTGGCGATGAACGCCCGTGAATTCCTGCAAACCGACGTGGTGGTGTTGGCTATCGTGATGTACGCCATCCTCGGCAAACTCGCCGATCTGGCTGCTCGTGGCCTGGAGCGTGTGTGGCTGCGCTGGCACCCGGCCTATCAAGTGAATAAAGGGGGGGCGGCATGACAGCTCAACAACCTCCGCGCCTGCTCAAGGGCATCCCCCTGGCGGTACGCAAGTTGCGCAAGGCCTTTGGCGCACGGGAAGTGCTCAAGGAGATTGACCTGCACATACCTGCCGGCCAATTCGTGGCGGTGGTCGGCCGCAGTGGCTGCGGCAAAAGTACCTTGCTGCGCCTGCTGGCCGGGCTGGACAAAGCCAGCGGCGGCGAGCTGCTGGCCGGTTCCGCACCGCTGAGCGAAGCGCTTGAAGACACGCGGTTGATGTTCCAGGAAGCGCGCCTGTTGCCATGGAAAAAGATCATCGACAACGTCGGCCTTGGCCTTAAAGGCGATTGGCGCCCCAAAGCGTTGGAAGCCCTGGAGGCGGTCGGCCTGGCTGAACGTGCCAACGAGTGGCCGGCGGCGCTGTCCGGTGGGCAAAAGCAACGCGTGGCCCTGGCCCGTGCGCTGATCCACCAACCGCGCCTGCTGTTGCTGGATGAGCCACTGGGGGCGCTGGATGCCCTGACCCGCATCGAGATGCAGCAACTGATCGAAAACCTGTGGCAGAAGCATGGCTTCACCGTGTTGCTGGTAACCCACGATGTCAGCGAAGCCGTGGCAATTGCCGACCGCGTCATCCTGATCGAAGACGGCGAAATCGGCCTCGACCTGATCGTCGACCTGCCACGCCCGCGTGCACGGGGCTCACATCGCCTGGCCGCGTTGGAAGCTGAAGTGCTCAACCGTGTGCTGTCGTTGCCCGGCTCGCCACCGGAACCCGAACCTGTTTCACCGCTGCCTACGCAATTGCGTTGGGCTCAATAACTCACTCGTCCCCTGAAGGAAGAACACCATGACTATTAAAGCCATCAACGTGCGTAACCAGTTCAAAGGCACCATCAAGGAAATCGTCGAAGGCGACGTGCTGTCGGAAATCGACGTGCAGACCGCGTCCGGCATCGTCACTTCCGTGATCACCACCCGCTCGGTCAAAGAGCTGGAGCTGGTGATTGGCAGCGAAGTGATTGCCTTCGTGAAATCCACCGAGGTGTCGATCGCCAAGTTGTGATCGCGCTTGAGACCGCCATCGGGGGCAAGCCCCCTCCCACATTTTGAATGTATTCACAAGTCAAAGTGTGGGAGGGGGGCTTGCCCCCGATGAGGCCGGCCCAGCCCCTACAAAATTAACGCTTGGGCAGATAGGGCGGCAGGTACAGCCCTACATAGGCATCAAACACTCGCATCCCTTCCTCCGCCATGCGCGGCGTGATCAACCCATGCTGATGCACCGAGCGTGCATACACGCGGTCGCTCAACTCCAGCGCCAGCGCGAACACATCCACGTCTTTCGGCAAGGTCGGCACTTCGAAGTGCCGGTTGAACACCGCGAGCATCAAATCTCCCAGCTCCAGATCATGCTGACGATCTGCCTGGGTCACTTCGGTCAGCCCATGCTGGGCCAGGATCAACTGGCGTGCGGCGGCGTCATGCTCGTAGATGCTGAGCATGCGCTGTTCGACGATGCAGGACAGGTCGCGCCAATGCTTGAGTGAGTCGTGGTCGATGGGCGCCTGAATCGCCGCCCGGAAAGCGGCATGCACATCGGCGGTCAGAGCTTCCAACAGCGCCGGCACACTGGCGAAGAAGTGATACACCGACGACGGCGGAATCTGCGCCCGCTCGGCCACGCCGTAGATCGACAAACCCGCCACGCCTTCGGCAGCCAGCAAGGTGCGGGCGGCGTCGAGGATCGCGTCGATCCGGGCCTGACTGCGGGCGCGGGGTTTGCGAAGGGCGGCGGGGCGGGTGGTCATGGAAGTCTCCTACAAGGCAGCGGGCATTGTACGCAGAGCCTGAAGATGATCCATACCTGGGGCGAGGGCTTTTGTGGTGAGCGAGTTTGTTGTGGCGAGCAGGCTTGTTGTGGCGAGCGGGCTTGCCACAACAAGCCTGCTCACCACATTTACAGTCGCAACCGCTTACACGGTATGCAGGTACCAGTTGTACTCAAGGTCGGAGATGGAGTGTTCGAACTCTTCCAGCTCACTTTCCTTACAGGCGACGAAGATATCGATGTATTTAGGATCGATATACTTGGCCATCACCTCGCTGTCGTCCAACTCGCGCAATGCATCGCGCAGGTTGTTCGGCAGGCTTTGCTCGTTTTGCTCGTAGCTGTTGCCTTCCACTGGTGCGCCAGGCTCGATCTTGTTGGTCAGGCCGTGGTGCACGCCTGCCAGGACCGAAGCCATCAGCAGGTAAGGGTTGGCGTCGGCGCCGGCCACGCGGTGTTCGATACGTACGGCATCGGACGAGCCGGTCGGTACGCGAATCGCCACGGTACGGTTGTCCAGGCCCCAGCACGGCGAGTTCGGCACGTAGAACTGTGCGCCGAAACGACGGTAGGAGTTGACGTTGGGGCACAGGAACGCCATCTGGGCGGGCAGGGTCTCGAGCACACCGCCGATCGCGTGACGCAATGCGGCGTTCTGCTCGGGATCCTCGCTGGCAAAAATGTTCTTGCCGTCTTTGTCCAGGATCGAGATGTGTACGTGCAAACCGTTGCCTGCCTGGCCCGGATACGGCTTGGCCATGAAGGTGGTGTCCATCTCATGGTCGTAGGCGATGTTCTTGATCAGGCGCTTGAGCAGTACCGCGTAGTCGCAAGCCTTGATCGGGTCGGCCACGTGGTGCAGGTTCACTTCGAACTGCGCCGGGGCACTTTCCTTGACGATGGCGTCGGCCGGGATGCCTTGTTCTTTCGCACCTTCCAGGATGTCCTGGAGGCAGTCGACATATTCGTCGAGGTCGTCGATCAGGTAGACCTGTGTCGAGTGCGGGCGTTTGCCGGAGATCGGCGAGCGGGGCGGTTGTGGGCGGCCGTTCACGTTCTCCTGGTCGATCAGGTAGAACTCAAGCTCGAAGGCGGCGCAGATGGTCAGACCGAGGTCGTCGAATTTGCTTACAACTTGGCGGAGCACTTCGCGCGGATCGGCGAAGAAAGGTTCACCTTCCAGTTCGTGCATGGTCATCAGCAGTTGCGCGGTGGGGCGCTTTTGCCAGGGTTCATTGCACAGGGTGTCGGGGATCGGATAACAGATTCGGTCAGCATCACCGATGTCCAGGCCCAGGCCGGTGCTTTCCACCGTAGAGCCGTTGATATCCAGGGCAAATAAAGAGGCAGGCAGGTTAATGCCCTTCTCGTAAACCTTGTGGAGGCTGGTGCGTTCGATGCGCTTGCCGCGCACCACACCATTCATATCCGCAATTAGAAGGTCTACGTACAGAACCTCAGGATGATCCTTAAGGAACGCGTTCGCTTCGTTAAGCTGAACGGCACGCGGGGGTACCGACATGATGCAACACCTTTGTTGTTAAAAATATCAATCATTGATCTTTTCTGGTTTCAGTCAACCCGAACGGCATGCCGAAGTCAAGCGAGGCCTTTTTTGCCCTAAAAAAGCGCCGTGAAGGCTTTTTTGGGGCTTTTTGGGGCGGTTTTTTGGGTTTGAGAGGCTTGGGACTCGCAGGCTTGAGCGGGCCGTGTTGTATTTTTTACGGGGGTGTTGTGTAAAAAAATGAACAAGGCTAAGCTCGATTCAAACCCATAACAGCAATAATACCGGGGTGCTTCATGTTTCACCTGCCGCCCAACGGCGTCTTGGCCTGCTTCAGCCAGGCTGTGTCATCCGTATTTTCCTCCCGCATGATAGCGCGCCCCCCGGCCAATATTCTTGACGCCCGGTCTACCCTCTTTTTTGCTTCCTCATTTGTCAGAGAGCGGCGTGCGCCCTGCGTGCTGCTCAAGATTGCGCACAACTTTGGCGTGAGGAATGCAACGCAGCAGCAAATGGCAGGTAAGCTCCTACCCTGAACGAAAAAACGACGCGGATGCTGCGTCAAACAACGCCTGGCCTTTAATGGATGCCAGGAAACCCAGCCCAGAGGCATTTATGAGTAACAACCTCGACCAGCTCACCGATTGGTTGAAAGACCACAAGATCACAGAAGTCGAATGCATGATTGGCGACCTCACCGGCATCACCCGGGGCAAGATCTCGCCGACCAACAAGTTCATTGCCGAAAAGGGCATGCGCCTGCCCGAAAGCGTTCTGCTGCAGACCGTGACCGGCGACTATGTCGAAGACGACATCTATTACGAATTGCTCGACCCGGCCGATATCGACATGATCTGCCGCCCCGACCAGAACGCCGTGTTCCTGGTGCCTTGGGCCATCGAGCCGACCGCCCAGGTGATCCACGACACCTACGACAAGCAAGGCAACCCGATCGAGCTGTCGCCGCGCAACGTGCTCAAGAAGGTCCTCAAGCTCTACGCCGACAAAGGCTGGCAGCCCATCGTGGCGCCGGAGATGGAGTTCTACCTGACCAAGCGCTGCGAAGACCCTGACTTCCCGCTGCAACCGCCGATCGGCCGTTCCGGCCGCCCGGAAACCGGTCGCCAGTCTTTCTCTATAGAAGCCGCCAACGAATTCGACCCGCTGTTCGAAGACGTCTACGACTGGTGCGAACTGCAGGAGCTGGACCTCGATACCCTGATCCACGAAGACGGCACGGCGCAGATGGAGATCAACTTCCGTCACGGCGATGCCCTGTCCTTGGCCGACCAGATCCTCGTGTTCAAGCGCACCATGCGCGAAGCCGCGCTCAAGCACGACGTGGCCGCCACCTTCATGGCCAAGCCGATGACCGGCGAGCCTGGCAGCGCGATGCACCTGCACCAGAGCATCATCGACATCGCCACCGGCAAGAACGTCTTCTCCAATGAAGACGGGACCATGAGCCAGCTGTTCCTCAATCACATTGGCGGCCTGCAGAAATTCATTCCTGAACTGCTGCCGCTGTTTGCCCCCAACGTGAACTCGTTCCGCCGCTTCCTGCCCGACACCTCGGCGCCGGTGAACGTCGAGTGGGGCGAAGAAAACCGCACCGTCGGCCTGCGCGTACCGGATGCCGGCCCGCAGAACCGCCGTGTGGAAAACCGCCTGCCGGGCGCCGACGCCAACCCGTACCTGGCGATTGCCGCCAGCCTGTTGTGCGGCTACATCGGCATGGTCGAAGGCCATAACCCGAGCGCGCCGGTGGTGGGCCGTGGTTACGAGCGGCGCAACCTGCGCCTGCCGTTGACCATCGAAGACGCCCTGGAGCGCATGGAAAACAGCAAGACTATCGAGAAATACCTGGGGCAGAAATTCATCACAGGCTACGTCGCGGTCAAGCGGGCCGAGCATGAAAACTTCAAGCGCGTGATCAGTTCGTGGGAGCGGGAATTCCTGCTCTTTGCCGTCTGATACGCCGGGCGCGCCCTTTGAACGGCGCGCCCTTTACTGAAAAGTCTAGGAGATTGGTATGTCCAGCAACAACCCGCAAACCCGTGAATGGCAAGCCTTGAGCAGCGATCACCACCTGGCGCCGTTCAGCGACTTCAAGCAATTGAAAGAGAAAGGCCCACGGATCATCACCAAAGCCCACGGCGTTTACCTGTGGGACAGCGAAGGCAACAAGATCCTCGACGGCATGGCCGGCCTGTGGTGCGTGGCGATCGGTTATGGCCGCGATGAACTGGCTGACGCCGCCGCCAGGCAAATGAAAGAACTGCCGTACTACAACCTGTTCTTCCAGACCGCTCACCCGCCAGTGCTGGAACTGGCCAAGGCCATTTCCGACATTGCACCGGCCGGCATGAACCACGTGTTCTTCACCGGTTCCGGCTCCGAAGGCAACGACACCATGTTGCGCATGGTCCGCCACTACTGGGCGATCAAGGGCCAGCCGAACAAGAAAACCATCATCAGCCGCAAGAATGGCTACCACGGTTCCACCGTGGCCGGCGCCAGCCTGGGCGGCATGACCTATATGCACGAGCAGGGCGACTTGCCGATCCCGGGCATCACTCACATCGCCCAGCCGTACTGGTTTGGCGAAGGCGGCGACATGAGCCCCGAAGAATTCGGCGTGTGGGCTGCCAACCAGTTGGAAGAAAAGATCCTGGAGCTGGGCGTGGACAACGTCGGCGCCTTTATTGCCGAGCCGATCCAGGGTGCCGGTGGCGTGATCGTGCCGCCGGCCACCTACTGGCCGCGCATCAAGGAAATCCTCGCCAAGTACGACATTCTGTTTATCGCCGACGAAGTCATCTGCGGTTTCGGCCGCACCGGTGAGTGGTTCGGTAGCGACTTCTACGACCTCAAGCCCCACATGATGACCATCGCCAAGGGCCTGACCTCGGGCTACATCCCCATGGGCGGCCTGATCGTGCGCGATGACGTGGTGGCGGTGCTCAACGAAGGTGGTGATTTCAACCACGGCTTCACCTACTCCGGTCACCCGGTGGCCGCTGCAGTGGCGCTGGAAAACATCCGCATCATGCGCGATGAAAAAATCGTTAACCGTGTGCATGATGAAACGGCACCGTATTTGCAGAAACGCCTGAGGGAGTTGGCGGATCATCCGCTGGTGGGCGAAGTGCGCGGCGTGGGCATGCTCGGTGCCATTGAACTGGTGCAGGACAAGGCCACCCGCAAGCGCTACGAAGGCAAGGGTGTCGGCATGATCTGCCGCACGTTTTGCTTCGAAAATGGCCTGATCATGCGCGCCGTGGGCGACACCATGATCATTTCGCCGCCGCTGGTGATCAGCAAGGCAGAAATCGACGAGCTGGTGACCAAGGCTCGGCAGTGCCTGGACCTGACTTTGGCGGCATTGCAGGGCTAAGTGCTAGGCTCAGAACGCAGCGGCTTTCGGGTGCTGCGTTCAGGGCAGTTATAAATGAGGCTTTGGTTGAAAGCCGGCCTCGGAACTTGCCAGACTGTCGCCCTGTTTTGTTGCCCTTTGGCTGGGCTACTCAACATTGAAAGCTTGTGGCCCAAAAAAGAAAAAATCGGAGCATCACCAAATGAAGGCATTAGGTTTGAAGAACGCTGGCAAGACCCTCCTCGCCTTGTCCCTGATGGGCGCAATGGCGGGCGCGGCCCAGGCAGACGATAAAGTGCTGCACGTCTACAACTGGTCCGACTACATTGCACCGGACACCATCGCCAACTTTGAAAAAGAGTCGGGCATCAAGGTGGTGTACGACGTTTTTGACAGCAACGAAACCCTGGAAGCCAAGTTGCTGGCAGGCAAGTCCGGTTACGACATTGTCGTGCCGTCGAACAACTTCCTCGCCAAGCAGATCAAGGCCGGTGTCTACCAGGAGTTGGACAAGTCCAAGCTGTCCAACTACGACAACCTGAACAAATCCCTGCTCAAGGCCGTGTCGGTCAGCGACCCGGACAACAAGCACGCCTTCCCGTACATGTGGGGCTCGATCGGTATCGGCTACAACCCGGAGAAGGTCAAGGCCGCGCTGGGCGTGGACAAGATCGACTCGTGGGACGTGCTGCTCAAGCCTGAAAACATCGCCAAGCTCAAAAGCTGCGGCGTGAGCTTCCTCGATTCGCCAACCGAAATGCTGCCGATCGCGCTGCACTACCTGGGCCTGCCGACCGACAGCCAGAAGAAAGACGACCTCAAGCAGGCCGAAGCGCTGTTCCTGAAGATCCGTCCTTCGATCGGCTACTTCCACTCGTCCAAGTACATTTCCGACCTGGCCAACGGCAACATCTGCGTTGCCGTGGGTTACTCGGGTGACATCCAGCAGGCCAAGTCCCGCGCGGCCGAAGCCGGTGGCAAGGTCAAGGTGGCCTATGACATTCCGAAAGAAGGCGCTGGCAGCTTCTTCGACATGGTCGCCATCCCTAAAGATGCCGAGAACGTCGACGCGGCCTACAAGTTCATGAACTACCTGCTCAAGCCGGAAGTCATGGCGTCGATCACCAACAGCGTGCGTTTCCCGAACGGTAACGAGAAGGCCACCGCACTGGTCGAAAAAGATATCACCAGCGACCCGGGCATCTACCCGCCAGCGGATGTGCAGGCCAAGCTCTACGCCATTGCCGACCTGCCGGCTGCGACCCAGCGTGAAATGACACGCAGCTGGACCAAGATCAAGTCCGGTAAGTAAGCGCTGAAACCGGTGGAGGGGCAGTTTGACTGCCCCTCTCACAAATTAAATAACAGAAAGTTTTGCCGGATCGGTTTATCGAGGGTAAGTTGCGCGCCGGTTTTGTTGCCGGGCAACAACTTTGGGCCCAACTATTTAAGAGGACCTCCACTTGCCAATTTCTTTATTTCGCAAAGCCATGCTGGTGGGTGCAGGTATCACGCTGACGTTGAGCGTACAGGCCGCACCGACCGTGCATATTTATAACTGGTCGGATTACATCGGCGACGACACCCTGGCCAACTTCGAAAAGGCCAGCGGCATCAAGCCCGTGTATGACGTGTTTGACTCCAACGAAACCCTGGAAGGCAAGCTGCTGGCCGGGCGTACCGGCTACGACGTGGTGGTGCCGTCCAACCACTTCCTGGGCAAGCAGATCAAGGCCGGGGCATTCCAGAAGCTCGACAAGTCGTTGCTGACAAATTACGCCAACCTTGACCCGGCGCTGCTCAAGCGCCTGGAAAAGAACGACCCGGGCAACCAGTACGCCGTACCGTACCTGTGGGGCACCAATGGCATCGGCTACAACGTCGATAAAGTGAAGGAAGTGCTGGGCGTCGACCATATCGATTCCTGGGCCGTGCTGTTCGAGCCGGAAAACATGAAGAAACTGGCGACGTGCGGCGTGTCGTTCATGGACTCGGCGGACGAAATGCTGCCGGCAGTGCTCAACTACATGGGCCTGAACCCCAACAGCGAGAACCCTGAAGACTACAAGAAGGCCGAAGCCAAGCTGCTCAAAGTGCGGCCCTACGTGACCTACTTCCATTCTTCCAAATACATCTCGGACCTGGCCAACGGCAACATCTGCGTGGCGGCCGGGTTCTCCGGCGATGTGTTCCAGGCCAAGGCTCGCGCAAGCGAAGCGGGCAAGGGCGTGAACATCGCCTACGCGATTCCGAAGGAAGGCGGCAACCTGTGGTTCGACGTGCTGGCCATCCCCAAGGATGCCACCAACGTCAAAGAAGCCCACGCCTTCATCAACTATTTGCTGCAACCTGAGGTGATCGCCCAGGTCAGTGATTACGTCGGTTACGCCAACCCTAACCCAGGGGCGGACAAACTGATGAAGCAATCGATACGCACGGACGAAGCGGTTTACCCACCGCAGGCGGTACTCGACAGGACCTTCGTCAACTTCGAGCTACCCCCGAAAGTGCAACGTTTGATGACCCGTAGCTGGACCAAGGTCAAGACGGGCAAGTAAGGCTCAAACTATCCAAGGTTCGCCCGCCTCGGGCGCACAGAAATTTTTGTTGGGAGTTTCGTAAATGGCAGTTGCCTCCGGCGCCTATAAGAAAGCCCTCGAAGGGGACCAGACACCGAAGAAGGTGCTGGTCAAAATCGACCGGGTCACGAAGAAGTTCGACGAGACGATTGCCGTGGACGACGTGTCCCTGGAAATCAAGAAGGGCGAGATCTTCGCCCTGCTCGGCGGTTCGGGTTCGGGCAAGTCCACCTTGCTGCGCATGCTCGCAGGTTTCGAGCGCCCGACCGAGGGCCGCATCTACCTCGACGGCGAGGACATCACCGACATGCCGCCCTACGAGCGGCCGATCAACATGATGTTCCAGTCCTACGCCCTGTTCCCGCACATGACCGTGGCGCAGAACATCGCCTTCGGCCTGCAACAGGACAAGATCCCCAAGGCCGAGATCGACGCCCGCGTGGCCGAGATGCTCAAACTGGTGCAGATGAGCCAGTACGCCAAGCGCAAGCCGCACCAGTTGTCCGGTGGCCAGCGCCAGCGTGTGGCCCTGGCCCGTTCCCTGGCCAAGCGTCCGAAACTGCTGTTGCTCGATGAGCCCATGGGCGCTCTCGACAAGAAGCTGCGTTCGCAGATGCAACTGGAGTTGGTGGAGATCATCGAGCGCGTGGGCGTGACCTGCGTGATGGTGACACACGACCAGGAAGAGGCCATGACCATGGCCGAGCGCATCGCGATCATGCACCTGGGCTGGATCGCCCAGATCGGCAGCCCGATCGACATTTACGAAACGCCTACCAGCCGCCTGGTGTGCGAGTTCATCGGCAACGTCAACATCTTCGACACCCAAGTGGTCGATGACGCCGAAGGCCACGCGGTGCTCAAGTGCCCGGACCTGGACCGCGACATCTATGTGGGCTACGGCATCGCCACCTCGGTGGAAGACAAGTCGGTAACCTACGCCATCCGCCCGGAAAAACTGTTGGTCACCACCGAAATGCCGACCTGCGAGCACAACTGGTCCAGCGGCAAGGTGCACGATATTGCCTACCTGGGCGGCCATTCGGTGTTCTACGTGGAGTTGCCGAGCGGCAAGCTGGTGCAGTCCTTTGTGGCCAACGCCGAGCGCCGTGGCCAGCGGCCAACCTGGGGTGACCAGGTCTACGTATGGTGGGAAGACGACAGCGGCGTGGTACTGCGCTCATGAACATGAAGAAGCTCAAGCGCCGCCTGCAACGAATAACGCCCAGTGGCCGTCATGCGGTCATTGGCATTCCCTTCCTGTGGCTGTTCCTGTTCTTCATGCTGCCGTTCTTCATCGTCCTGAAGATCAGTTTTGCCGAAGCCGACGTGGCGATCCCGCCGTATACCGAGATCTACACCTTCGTTGAGCAGAAACTGCAGTTGGTGCTCAACCTGGGCAACTACGCGATGCTCGGCGACGACGAGTTGTACATCGCTGCGTACCTGGGCTCGCTGAAAATGGCGTTCTTCAGCACGCTGCTGTGCCTGTTGATCGGCTACCCGATGGCCTATGCCATCGCCAGTGCGCGCAAAGAGATGCAGACCGTGCTGGTGCTGCTGATCATGATGCCGACCTGGACCGCGATCCTGATCCGCGTGTATGCGTGGATGGGCATCCTCAGCAACAACGGTTTGCTCAATGGCTTCCTGCTGTCCATCGGGTTGATCAACGAGCCGCTGCAGATCCTCAACACCAACATCGCGGTGTATATCGGCGTGGTCTATTCGTACCTGCCATTCATGATCCTGCCGCTGTACGCCAACCTGGTGAAACACGACCAGAGCCTGCTGGAAGCCGCTTCGGACCTGGGTTCGAGCACCTTCAACAGCTTCTGGAAGATCACCGTGCCGCTGTCCAAGAACGGCATCATCGCCGGTTGCATGCTGGTGTTCATCCCCGTCGTGGGCGAGTTCGTGATCCCGGAACTGCTGGGCGGCCCGGAAACCCTGATGATCGGTAAAGTGTTGTGGCAAGAGTTCTTCAACAACCGTGACTGGCCGGTGGCCTCTGCCCTGGCGGTGGTGATGCTGGCGATCCTGATCGTGCCGATCATCCTGTTCAACCGCAGCCAAGCCAAAGAGATGGAGGGCAAGGTATGAAGCGCTTCAGTTTCTCGAGTTTCATGCTGGTGGCGGGGTTGCTGTTCATCTACCTGCCGATGCTGATCCTGGTGATCTACTCGTTCAACGAATCCAAGCTGGTAACAGTGTGGGGCGGTTGGTCGATCAAGTGGTACGTGGGCCTTCTGGACAACACCCAGTTGATGGGTTCGGTAGCGCGTTCCCTGGAAATCGCCTGCTACACGGCAGTGGCCGCGGTAGCGCTGGGCACCCTGGCGGCCTTCGTGCTGACGCGCATCAGCCAGTTCAAGGGCCGCACGCTGTTTGGCGGCCTGGTGACCGCGCCGTTGGTGATGCCCGAGGTGATCACCGGTCTGTCGCTGTTGCTGCTGTTCGTGGCCATGGCGCAGATGATCGGCTGGCCCCAGGAGCGTGGCATCGTCACCATCTGGATCGCCCACACCACGTTCTGCGCGGCGTATGTGGCGGTTGTGGTGTCGGCGCGCTTGCGTGAGCTGGACCTGTCGATCGAAGAAGCGGCGATGGACCTGGGTGCGCGGCCGTGGAAGGTGTTCTTCCTGATCACCATCCCGATGATTGCGCCGTCGCTGGCGGCGGGCGGCATGATGTCGTTCGCGTTGTCCCTGGATGACCTTGTGCTTGCCAGTTTCGTATCGGGCCCGGGCTCGACGACCCTGCCGATGGAAGTGTTCTCGGCGGTGCGCCTTGGGGTCAAACCCGAAATCAACGCCGTGGCCAGCCTGATCCTGCTGGCGGTGTCGCTGGTGACCTTCCTGGTGTGGTTCTTCAGCCGGCGTGCCGAAGAGATGCGCAAGAAGGCCATTCAGCAAGCGATTGAAGAAGCCGCTGCCGATGGCTGGCAGCAGCCGGACAAGCGCCGGGCAGCTGCACCGGTCTAAATGTGGGAGGGGGCTTGCCCCCGATGACAGTGTGTCAGCCAATGGATATGTGGCTGATGCTCCGCTATCGGGGGCAAGCCCCCTCCCACGTTTGACTGCATTTCAAGTCCAGGGCGACTTACGGATCACCTCCACAAAATTCATCGGCTTGAACCCCGGCTCCTGATCCACCAGCACGTCCGTCTTCACGTTGCCGAACGTGGTCTGCGGACGATGGCGCAAGCCGTCGGCAAACGCGCAGATGATGCACTCCTTGAACCCCTCGCCGCGTGGGTGCGCATGCACCACGGCTTCGCGCTGCAAGCTGGAAAACGCGGCGTAGTCCATGCCCAGCACGTCCATTTCGACGCCGGCCGTCACCAGTGCCACAGTCGGGCGCAAATGCTGCGGCACGCCCGGCGTGGTGTGCAGGGCGATGGACAGCCACACCTGTTCGATATCGTCATCGCTCAGCCCGTACGGCTTGAGGAACACGGCTGCGGCGTTGGCGCCATCCACTTCGAAGCGCTCGTTGTCACTGCGATGCCCCTCCACCAGGCCCAAGTCATGGAACATCGCGCCGACGTAAAGCAGCTCCGGGTTGTAGGCCAGTTGCTTGCGTTCACCGCTCAAGGCGCCGAACAGGAATACCCGGCGCGAGTGGTGGTAGAGCAGGTCGGATTCGACGTCGCGGATGTATTCGGTGGTGGCCTTGGCCAGGGCGCTGTCCGGAATCGGGATGCCGGCGATGGTGGTGGTCATGGTGGTTCTCCTCAACAAAGCGCCGGGGGTGGCGCTGATGAGTCCAGTCTGTTCGCGTGCCCGCCAAGGGGCCATCGCGGCGGGGGAGCGATCCCGGCCAATGTGCTGGCATATCACGCCAAGGGTGTACTCGGTCAAATGTGGGCGCTGGCTTGTCGGATCGCCGCACCGCTGCGATATCATCACCTCGGTATACCTGATGGACCGAGTCGCTTGCATCGCAGGCAAGCCAGCTCCCGCAGGGTTTTGCGTTCGCCCGGACATAAAGGTCTACCCATGCAAAAAACCGTCGCCATCCTGATCTTCCCCGGCGTCCAGTCACTGGACGTGAGCGGTCCCATGGACGTGTTCTGCGAAGCCAACCGTTTTCTGCCGTCGCAGGATCATTACCGGTTGGACGTCATCGGCTTCGGTCACGGCAACATGGTTGCTTCCAACGGCCTGTCATTGCAGGCCCACCGGCACTACAGCGAAGCGTTGCAAGCGTATGACCTGCTGCTGGTGGCGGGTGGTCCGCAGTTGCCCTTCGAAGACTTCGGCGCCGAGTTCGATGCTTGGTTGCGTGGCGCCACGGCGCGTGCGCAGCGCTTCGGCTCGATCTGCAACGGCGCTTTCCTGCTGGCCCGCGCCGGGCTGCTGGACGGGAAAGCCGTCACCACCCACTGGAACGATGCGGCGGATCTGGCGCGCTTGTGCCCCACGGCTCAGGTCGAAGCCGACCGTCTCTACGTGCAGGACGGCAGTCTCTACACCTCGGCCGGGGTCACGGCGGGCATCGATCTGTCGTTGTATCTGTTGGCCCAGGATCATGGCCCGGAAGTCGCGCTGAACGTGGCCAAGCGCCTGGTGGTGTTCACCCAGCGGTCGGGCGGGCAGTCGCAGTTCAGCCCGTTTCTGACGCCCCACGCCGAAACGACCTCGGCGGTAGCGCTGGTGCAGTTGTATGTGTTGGCGAACCTGACCGGGGACCTGACCATTGCCGATCTGGCCAAGGCCGCGAACATGAGCGCACGCAATTTCTCCCGGGTGTTTGCCCGTGAGGCGCGGATCACGCCGGCGGAGTTTGTCGAGCGGGCGCGGGTGGATGCGGCGCGGGTCATGCTGGAAAGCAGCCCCGCACCGCTCAAGACCGTGGCCTACCAATGCGGCTTTCGCGACGCCCAGCACATGCGCAGTGTGTTCAACCGCCGCCTGGGCGTGACGCCGCAACAGTTCCGGCTTAACTTTGCGGCGCCGGTATAGGCGCCGGTTACTGCGGCGCGCGCGCGGGCAACAGCTTCAGTGTCCCGCGCGTATTGGCTGTCACTTCCTCATCGGTGAAATGCGCCTGTTCGTAGCCACCTTCAATGTAGGTTTCGGCCTGGTCGCTGTAGTGTCGGTCAAACGGCACGCCACTTTGCCCTACCGGGTTGATGGTCAGTGCGTGAGCCGCATCGGCGAAGTCGATCAAGCGGCGGGTCGAGGGGCCGTAGGTGACCGGCCACGGCGCCGGGCCGATCATGGCCGACTGGTTGTTCGGCACTTCATGGGTGCCCGGCGCAGGGAACGGGCCGACGTTGAACACCTTTTCCAAAGGCTTCTGCATGCCCAATGGATGGCCGTGGGTCAGGGTATGCGCGGTGCCCCACTGCCATTGGCCCGGGTCATCGCCGAGGGTGGCCTTGAGGTGCGCGAGGCTGTTGTCCCAGGCGAGCTTGACGGTGTCGGCGCGCTTGCCATCCCACCACGGTGAGTCCGGCGTGGCGGCCAGGCGTGGCAGGGCGGCGTCGATCACGCGGGTGGTGAGCAGGGTCTTGAACATGCCGTCGCCGAGTTTCGGGTGGAAGGCCGCGTCGGCCAGGTTGAACAGGAACTGGTTGAACAGCGTGGCGCTGGTGGAGTCCAGCGGGTAGTCACCTTTCCAACGTGCAAGCTGCTCCACCAGTTTCAACTGTGCCGGGTCCTTGACCACCTCACGCAGTACCGGCAACAGCGGCGCCAGCAGGCGCGGGCCGAAAGCGGTGGTGGTGCCCAGTTGCAAGGCCTGGCTGTTGTTCACGTCCCATTTCACGCTCTTGTCGCTCAACTGCGCATTCAACTGCTGGCCACGGTCGGCCAGGTTGTAATAGCCGGGGATCTCCATACCGGTGGGCGACGCGGGCTGAGCATTGGCCGACACCACATAGCCGCGTGCCGGGTTTTCTTCCTGCGGGTTGGCGCTGAAGGGGTAGAAACCCGGTTTATCGGCCTGTTCGGTACTGCCATCGAGGATGAAACCGGGGTTGACTCCGGCCGGGCGAATCGGCAGTTGCGCCGCCGCCCACCAGCCGATATCGCCCTTGGCGTTGGCCCACACGATATTCAGGCCCGGCGCGGACACCTTGGCTGCAGCGGCTCGGGCCTTGGCCAGGGTGTCGGCGCGGTTGAGCTGGTAGAAGCCTTCGAGGATCGGATTCTGGGTGTCGAGGAACGCCCACCACATGGCAATCGGGGTGTTGCCGGCGTTCTCGCCGAGCACGTCATTGATGATCGGGCCGTGGGGCGATTGGCGCAGGGTCAACGTCACCGGCGCCTGGCCCTTTACCGCGATCTGTTGCTCGGTGCGGGTCATGTCGACCCACTGGCCGTGGTACCAGACCTGGTTGGCATTGTCCGGGTTGACCTTCTCGGCGATCAGGTCGAGGTCGTCGTTCTGGAACATGGTCAGGCTCCAGCCGAAATCCAGGTTGTGTCCCAGGAATGCCATCGGCACCAGTGCGTTGTGATAGCCATACAGCTCGAAACCCGGCGCCGACAGCTGCGCTTCGTACCACACCGACGGCACCGAGAACCGAATATGCGGGTCACCCGCCAGCAACGGCTTGCCGCTCTTGGTACGGTTGCCGCTGATGGCCCAGGCGTTACTGCCTTCGAACTGCGGCAGGCCGTTGTCGGCCAGGGCCTGTTCGCTCAGTGACGCGAGGGCGCCGAGGGTCTGCCAGTCGCTGGCGGCGAGGTTGAGGGCGCCCTTGGGCTGCCAGTCGAGGTCAAAGATTTTCAGGTAGTCGCTGCCCAACTGGTCGCGTACGTAAGTCAGCAAAGGCTCGGTGCGAAACGCGGCGGCAAAGCTGTAGGCCATATACCCGGCGACGCTGATGGTGTCTTCGGCGGTGAACGGCCGCTTGGGGATGCCCAGCACGTCGAACTCCATCGGGCGGGCGTGGCTGTCCTGATACTGGTTGATCCCGTCCAGATAGGCTTGCAGGGCCTTCCAGTGCGCCGACTCATGATCCAGTTGCGCCACATAGGTCGCGGCGCGGTCGCGAATGCGCAGGCTGCGCAACAGTTTGTCGGTCTCCAGCACCTTCGGCCCGAGCACTTCGGCCAGTTCGCCACGCGCCAGGCGCCGCATGATTTCCATCTGGAACAGACGGTCCTGGGCATGCACATAGCCCAGGGCGCGATACAGGTCGGTTTCGTTCTCGGCGCGGATATGCGGCACGCCACGGTCGTCGTAGCGCACCGTGACCGAGCCTTGCAGGTTGGCCAGCGTCACCGTGCCCTGGCGGGTGGGCTGCTTGCTATAGACGTATGCGCCTGCGCCAAGGGCAGCCAGCACGACCAGAACCGCGAACACCTGCAAGACGCGCTTCATGAACATTCCTTACCAAGAGAGAGGCGGGTTACGAGCCTTTTGGCCACGAACAATAGCAGCCCACCGCCAGGGTGTGAGTAGCATTTATCTCGCGCCCCGCTTCAAGGGCCTTCAGGATCGGCTCAATAAAGCTGTTGCTGGAATTGCACGTAAGGCCCTCGCTGTAGGGCCCGAAATACGCGAGCTTGCCTGTGCGATCCCAGATCCCCACGGCCGGGCTGGCCGGCACCTGGTCGGCGCCGGGCAGGGCGGTGAGGGTTTTCATCGTGCGCAGGTTGTCGGGCAGTTGGCCGTGGCTGCCGGGCTTTTGCAGGGCGTAGAACTCGACGCCTTGGCGCGCGTACTGCTCGATCAACTCGCCCAGGTGCTGCTGGTTGCCGACGTTGCACGGGCAGGCTGGGTCCCAGAAGTGCACCAGGCGGATCGGGCCGGGGCCGGCGAGGTCGGCGGGCAGCTTCAATGGATCACCGGAAAACACCGCCGTGTGTTCGCTGAAGGCGCGCAGGTAGCGGCCCTGGAACCAGTCATACGCCGCCCACAGCACGCCGGCGCAGATAACCAGGATCAGGCTGGCGAATAGAGCGGTGCGGTAGGGCTGTCGCATTCAGATGTATCCTCGAAGGTCGCGTAGCTTGCCATGCTTGTCCTGACAGATGAATATCGCAGCTCGATATTCATCTTCGCCGCCAGTCTGGAAGCCTTTATGCCTGTCACCTTTGACCCCGATCATCTGCGCGAAAGCTTGCAGCCCCTGGTGGATGCGCAACCGCTTTCAGCCGAGGCACGGGTCTACCAGCGTTTCTATGGGCTGGACCAGGCGGTGAGTCGCCTGGGGCGCTTCGAGGTGGATGGATTCGAGGTGGTCGCGCAAGTGTGGTGGCCGCCCACACCGGTGGCCACGATGTTCATGTTCCACGGCTTCTACGACCACATGGGGCTGTACCGTCATGTGGTGAAGTGGGCGCTGGACCAGGGCTTCGTGTTGATCGCCTGCGATCTGCCCGGGCATGGGCTGTCCAGCGGCGCGCGTGCCAGCATCGACGATTTTGCGGTGTACCAGCACGTGGTGCAGGCCCTGTTTAGCCAGGCCGAAGCCCTGCAATTACCACAACCCTGGCACCTGTTCGGGCAAAGCACCGGCGGCGCGGTGGTGGTGGACCACCTGCTCCACCACGGCGCCGACAGCCCCGCCCAGGGCAAGACCTTCCTGCTGTCCCCCCTGGTGCGGCCGCGTGCGTGGGGCTGGTCGCAGGTCAGCTATTACCTGCTGCGCCCCTTCGTCAAAGGCATTGCGCGGCGGTTCAGCGAAAACACCAACGACCCCGCGTTCAAACCGTTCCTTGAAGCCGACCCACTGCAGCCGCGCCAGTTGCCGACCGCCTGGGTGGGCTCCTTGGCGCGCTGGATCAAACACATCGAAGCCGCACCGCGCAGCCCTCGGCGGCCGGTGATCGTGCAGGGTGAAGAAGACATGACGGTGGACTGGCAGCACAACCTGCAGGTGTTGCGGAGCAAGTTCGACCAGCCGGAGGTGTTGATGCTGCCGCGTGGCAGGCATCACTTGGCCAATGAGATTCCGGAGATTCGCGAGCAGTACTTCAGGTATCTCACCCAGCACCTGAACTAAGACGATCCAAATGTGGGAGGGTGCTTGCCCCTCCCACATTTTTTACTGCGCAAGGCTTGAGGTGCTTTGGCCGACCGCCAGGCCCGCGCGAATAGCGGCAAGGGCTGCCTGGTAATACGCCTTACCTTCCGGCGACTCCGCAAACGTCGCGAATTCTTCCAACTCCGGGTCGGACAGATCCCGATAGACGTACAGCAGCGTGTTGTTCAGATCCTTGTCGATCTGCTGCATCAACCGTTCACGTTGACCGTTCAACATGCCTTGGGCCTGGCCGCCGCCCAGCAGGCCGGGGATCATCTGGCTCAGGCTGTCGGCCGCCACGCCGGCAATCGCCAGGCTGACTTCCGCGCCGGCTTCACGGGCCGGCAGGGCCTGGGCCAGGTGGCCGATGATCAGGCTGCGTGTGGCGCCGGCTTCGATTTTCGGCAAACCCTGGGCGTTTTTCGCCAGTTGGTCACGGCGGGTGGCGAGCAATTCGGCGGCGACAATCTTGCGGCCCAGGGGCGATTGGAAAAACGCCAAGGCAGGCGCAGGGTCCGCCAGGTGTTTGCGCAATTGCGCTTCGGCACGCTGGTCCATGGCCTGGGCGGCAAAGCGTTTATTGCTGTTGTCCACCAGCGCCTGGTACACCGCCGGCGGCAGGCTATTGCGATAGCGTTGCTGGGCGGCACTGAGGGCGTCATTGAAATGCGCACGTTGTTCGGCCCAGCCGGCGACCTTGTACAACTGGTCATGGCCGTCTGCCCAGGCGGGCAAAACGCAGAACATCAGCAAGGAAAAAAACAAACGACGCATAGGGACTCCTGTCAGTCGGCCACTATTGTCCGTGTCGGGCGTAGGATTTGTCGAGAAGTCCTATCAGTCACCTGACTAAAGTGCATTCAGACGCTCGGCGGCTCTGTCGGATTCACAGGCGTATGGATACTATGCGCGCCATGCAAATGCCCTTCGATCACCCCTTGCTGCAATGTATTGTCGACGACCTGGCCGAAAAGGGCTGGTCCCGACAGGACGGCTTCCTGCCCCAGGCTCTGACCCTGGAACTGGCGGCTGAGTGCCGTAAACGCAAGGCCGAAGGTGAGCTGGCCCCGGCAGCGGTAGGGCGCGGCCCGAGCCAGGAGATCCGTGAAGGCATTCGCGGTGACCACATCCAGTGGCTGGAAGAGGGCGATGCGGCGGTTTGCGACACCTATATGGCGGTGATGGACAGCCTGCGCTTGGCCATGAACCGTGGCCTGTTCCTGGGCCTGGAAGACTTCGAAAGCCATTTCGCGATGTACCCGCCGGGGGCGTTTTACCTCAAGCACCTGGATCGTTTCCGTGACGATGACCGGCGCATGGTCTCGGCGGTGATCTACTTGAACGATGCCTGGCTGCCCGAACATGGCGGCCAGTTGCGCATGTACCTCAAAAACGGCGTCGAATATGACGTGGTGCCCACCGGCGGTAGCCTGGTGGTGTTCCTGTCGGGCGAGGTGCCCCACGAAGTGATGCCCGCCACGCGCGAACGCCTGTCCCTCACCGGCTGGTTTCGCCGGCGGGGCAACGAGCCGTTCTGAGCATGCAAAAGATTCTGATCAGCCGCTGCCTGCTCGGGCACAAGGTGCGTTATGACGGTGGCGCCAGCGGGCCGTTCGACCAGTTAGCCGCGTGGCAGGCCGAGGGGCGTGTGGTTGCGATCTGCCCGGAAGTGTCGGGTGGTTTGCCAACGCCACGACCTGCTGCCGAGATCCCAGGCGGGCAGGGTGTGGATGTGTGGGAGGGGCGTGCCCAGGTGCTGACGGCCGAGGGCGAAGATTTCAGCGCAGCGTTCCTTGATGGTGCCCGCCAGGCACTGGCTCTGGTTCAACGCCACGCTATCCGCATCGCCGTGCTCAAGGCCAATAGCCCGTCCTGTGGCAACCTGCTCACCTATGACGGCACTTTTACCGGCGTGAAAGTGAGTGGCGAGGGCGTAACCGCGGCACTGCTCAAGCGCCACGGCGTGCAGGTGTTCAGTGAGCTGGAGCTGCCTGAGGCTGCGCGGGCACTGGCGCGGCTGTAGTCGGGGCCTCTGCGTCAAACCACTTTTGCGACAGCGCCTTTAATCGGCCATCCTCCTTCACCCGTTTCAGCGCCCCGTCCAGGCTCGTCTTGAACGCCGGGTTACCCTTCTGGAACGGGATCACCAAATCAGGCTTCTCGCGATAAACCTCGCTGAAATCGAACTGATCCTCAAGGTCGGCAGTCTTAGCGATATGGTTGATGGCCACGTCGTACTTGCCGGTTGCCACGCCGGGCAGCAAGTCGACGTCATCGGTGGTGATGAACGAGGAGCGCACATCCATTTCCTTTGCCAGCAGTTCACCCAGTTCCACTTCGAAACCGGTGAGTTTGTCGCCTTCCTTGAAGTTGAACGGAGGTGTATTGGCTTCAAGGGCGATGCGCAGTTCGCCACGATCGAACACATCATCGACCAGCTCGGCGTGAGCCAGGGGGCTCAGAAGGGGAAGCAGCAGTAACAGGCCAGGCGAAAAGCGCATGGTCACTCCTAGAGAATTTTTATGTGCGAGGCGCCGGTCAGCATCGCTTTGCTATGGTGTTGAGTGCCTTGGACAGCAATTTGTCGCGAAGTTGTCTTAACCCTACAGATTTCACAGAAAAACTGGAGAAGCGAATGAAAGCCCTTTTGTCCCGTGCCACCCTGGCCTCCCTGATGCTGGGTGCTTCGATGTTGGCAAACGCTGCTGATGTTCCCCGCACCCCCGCACCCAAGGGCGCCGAGGTGTTTATCGTCTCGCCCAAAGATGGCGCCACCGTCGACAAGACCTTCACCGTCAAGTTTGGCGTGAAGGGGCTGGACCTGGAACCGATCGACAAGCAGGTGCCCGGTGCCGGTCACCATCACCTGCTGGTCGACCAGGACGTGAAGTCGCTCAAAGCAGACGAGGCGATCCCGGCCACCGCCACCTCTATCCATTTCGGCAAGGCGCAAACCGAAACCGAACTGACACTGGCCCCAGGCAAGCACACCTTGCAACTGGTGGCGGGCGATAACGTGCACCGCCAGTTCGAGCCCACTGTAGCCTCGAAAGTGATCACGGTTAACGTCAAGTAAGATTTGTTCAGATGCAAAAAAGGGAGCCCCGAGGGGCTCCCTTTTTCGTGGTGCGGTCGAAACCTTAGAACAACACGCGGCTACGGATAGTGCCGTTGATGTGCTGCAGCTTCTCTTGCGCCAGGTCCGAGTACTCGGCGTCGACGTCGATCACCACGTAGCCGACCTTCTCGTTGGTCTGCAGGAACTGACCGGAGATGTTGATGCCGTTTTCCGCGAAGACCTTGTTGATCTCCATCATCACGCCAGGGATGTTCTGGTGGATGTGCAGCAGACGGTGTTTGCCAGGGTGAGCCGGCAGGGCCACTTCCGGGAAGTTCACGGACGATACCGAGGTACCGTTGTCGCTGTACTTGACCAGCTTCTCGGCCACTTCCAGGCCAATGTTGGCTTGGGCTTCAGCGGTGGAACCGCCGATGTGCGGGGTCAGGATCACGTTGTCCAGGCCACGCAGCGGGCTTTCGAAGATGTCGTCGTTGGAGCGAGGCTCAACCGGGAACACGTCGATGGCGGCGCCGATCAGGTGCTTGTCCTTGATCGCATCGGCCAGGGCGTCCAGCTCGACCACGGTGCCGCGTGCGGCGTTGATCAGGATGCCGCCCTTCTTGATGGCGCGGATTTCCTTCTCGCCGATCATCCACTGGGTCTCGGCAGTTTCCGGAACGTGCAGGGTCACGATGTCGGACATGCCCAGCAGCTCGGTCAGGCTGGCCACTTGGGTGGCGTTGCCCAATGGCAGCTTGGTCAGGGTGTCGTAGAAGAACACCTGCATACCGAGGCCTTCAGCCAGGACCGACAACTGAGTGCCGATCGAGCCGTAACCGACGATGCCCAGCTTCTTGCCGCGGATCTCGAAGGAGTTGGCCGCGCTCTTGATCCAGCCGCCACGGTGGCAGGAAGCGTTCTTCTCGGGAATGCCGCGCAACAACAGGATGGCCTCGGCCAGCACCAGCTCCGCCACGGAACGGGTGTTGGAGTACGGTGCGTTGAACACCGCGATGCCGCGCTCGCGCGCAGCAGAGAGGTCGACCTGGTTGGTGCCGATGCAGAAACAGCCGACCGCCACGAGTTTCTTGGCGTGATCGAAGATTTCTTCGGTCAGCTGAGTGCGGGAGCGAATGCCGATAAAGTGCGCGTCGGCGATCTTTTCCTTGAGCTGGGCTTCCGGCAGAGAACTGGTGATGTACTCAATGCTGGAGTACCCGGCGGCCTTCAGTACTTCGACGGCCGATGGGTGGACGCCTTCCAGAAGAAGGAACTTGATCTTGCTCTTATCGAGAGAAGTCTTGCTCATCTGCGTAAACCTGTATCCCGGAGAAAAATGGCAGGGAATCGGATCGCTTAAGCTGACCCGGACGGCAGGAAAGCCGTCACCGCAGAAACGCCTTTGGGCTCTGTCCTGCGGGGGCGGTATGCTAGCATACGCGCCCCGCTAAACACTCATTCCTGCGACGTGAAGCGTTCTCAGGATGACCATGAATTGTTCGAGAGTTCTGTCGATGACCCATCCTGCCCTGATTGATGAGCTAAAGACCCTGGTTGAGCCCGGCAAAGTGCTGACCGATGCAGACTCCCTGGAGGCTTACGGCAAGGATTGGACCAAGCACTTCGCACCCGCCCCGACCGCCATCGTCTTCCCCAAGACCACTGAGCAGGTCCAGGCCATCGTGCGTTGGGCCAATACCCACAAGGTGGCGCTGGTGCCATCCGGTGGGCGTACTGGCCTGTCGGCCGCTGCCGTGGCGGCCAATGGCGAAGTGGTGGTGTCGTTCGACTACATGAACCAGATCCTCGACGTGAACCTCACCGACCGCACCGCCGTGTGCCAGCCGGGCGTGGTCACCAAGCAATTGCAGAACGTTGCCGAAGAAAAAGGCCTGTACTACCCGGTGGACTTCGCGTCGTCGGGTTCCAGCCAGATTGGCGGCAACATCGGCACCAATGCCGGCGGAATCAAGGTCATTCGCTACGGCATGACCCGCAACTGGGTGGCCGGCATGAAGGTCGTCACCGGCAAGGGCGATGTACTGGAGCTGAACCGCGACCTGATCAAGAACGCTACCGGCTACGACATGCGCCAACTGTTCATCGGCGCCGAAGGCACCCTGGGCTTTGTGGTCGAAGCCACCATGCGCCTGGATCGTGCGCCGAAAAACCTCACCGCCATGGTGCTCGGCACTACTGACTTTGATTCGATCATGCCGGTATTGCACGCGTTCCAGAGCAAGCTGGACCTGACCGCCTTCGAGTTCTTCTCCGACAAGGCCCTGGCCAAGGTCATGGGCCGTGGCGACGTGCCGGCGCCGTTCGAAACCGAGTGCCCGTTCTATGCGCTGCTGGAATTCGAAGCAACCACCGAAGAAGTCGCCAACCACGCACTGGAAACCTTCGAGCACTGCGTGGAACAAGGCTGGGTGCTGGACGGTGTGATGAGCCAGAGTGAAACCCAGCTGCACAACCTGTGGAAACTGCGCGAGTACATCTCCGAGACCATTTCCCACTGGACCCCATACAAGAACGATATTTCGGTGACTGTCTCCAAAGTACCGGCGTTCTTGAAGGAAATTGACGCGATCGTCGGCGAGCACTATCCGGACTTCGAAATCGTCTGGTTCGGCCACATCGGCGACGGCAACCTGCACCTGAACATCCTCAAGCCGGAAAACCTGAGCAAGGACGAGTTCTTTGCCAAGTGCGCCACCGTAAACAAGTGGGTGTTCGAAACCGTCGAGAAATACAACGGCTCGATCTCCGCCGAACACGGCGTTGGCATGACCAAGCGCGATTACCTGACCTACAGTCGCTCGCCGGTTGAAATCGAATACATGAAGGCTGTCAAAGCGGTGTTCGACCCGAACGGGATCATGAACCCTGGCAAGATCTTCGCTGTTTAATCGCCCTGAAGGAGTCGTTCCATGAGCTACCAGCACAAGTATGTCGACGGCACCAACATCCACTTTCCGGTGGGGAAAGTGGTGTGTATCGGGCGTAACTACGCCGAACATGCCAAGGAACTGGACAACCCGGTACCGACCGAACCGTTGCTGTTCATCAAGCCGGGCAGCTGTGTGGTGCCGTTGGGCGACAGTTTCACTATCCCCACCGAGCGCGGTTCGGTGCATTACGAAGCGGAGATCGCGGTGTTGATCGGCAAGCCATTGTCGAACAAGCCCAGCCGTGAAGAAGTGCTGGATGCCATCTCCGGCTTCGCCCCGGCCCTGGACCTGACCCTGCGCGACAAGCAGGCCGAGTTGAAAGCCAAGGGCCTGCCGTGGGAAATCGCCAAGTCCTTCGACGGCGCGGCGGTGATTGCGCCGTTCGTGGTGGGCAGTACCTTTGCGGACGTGACCGACATCGGCATCCGCCTGACCATCAATGGCGAGTTGCGCCAGGACGGCAACAGCGCGCAGATGCTCAACCCGATCATCCCGATGATCCAGCACATGGCCGGCTGCTTCTCGCTGCAGGCGGGCGACGTGATCCTCACCGGCACCCCGGCCGGTGTAGGCCCGCTGAATGTGGGGGATGAGTTGGTGCTGGAACTGGCGGGCCAGCATCGTTTTGAAAGCGTTGTTCGTTAAGCACTGACAAAACGCGGTCAAAATTGTGGGAGGGGGCTTGCCCCCGATGGCGGTTTATCAGTCAAACATCTGTTGCCTGACACTCAGCAATCGGGGGCAAGCCCCCTCCCACATCCCAGGCTTTTGCATTTTTTTCACACGCCATCCGGATAATCCTCAGCCTCGTTCGCGCAGGCCCGTTGTTCCTGTGCTATCACCTAACGCTGACTTTCCGGAAAAAGCGCCCAATGGCCGTGTCCCTGCCCTCCGCTTCACCCAAGCCGCGTTCCCGTTTTGCCATGCGCTGGTATTCCTGGCTGTTGCTGACAGGGGTGATCCTGTATGGCGTGGCCTGGGCCCTGCACTGGGATGATCGCGGTGTGTTGTGGGTGCTGGAGCGCTTTGAGACGCCGGCTGAACGCCAGCAGAGCGTATGGCTGCCGGACTACCATGCGGTCATCGATGGCAAGCTCTTACCCGGGATGGAGAAGGACGAAGCGTCAGACGTTGCCTACAACCCACAGACCAAAACCCTGTTTTCCGTGATGGGCAAAAACCCGTTCCTGGCCGAGTTGAGCCTGCAAGGCGATGTATTGCGCAAGATGCCGCTCAACGGCTGGGACAACCCGGAAGGCGTGACCGTGATGGAGAATGGCCTGTTGGCGGTGGTCGACGAGCGCCAGCACACCCTGACCATCGTCAAGGTCGATGCGAGCACCACCCAACTGAACAAGGCCGACTTCACCAGCTATGACCTAGGCCCGTCCAAGGACCAGAACAAGGCCTTCGAAGCCATCACCTGGGACAAGCGTAACCAGCAGTTGATCCTTGGCGAAGAGCGCCCGCCCGCGCTGTTTACCTGGAAAAGCGACGGCGGCCCGACCCTGGCGGGCGATAAACAAACGCTGGCGAGCAAAGAACTGGACATGCGCAACCTCTCGGCCCTGTCCGTCGACCCGCGTACCGGGCATTTGCTGGTGCTGTCGGCCGACTCCCATCTGTTGCTGGAGCTGGACGAGAAGGGCCAGCAAGTCAGCTTCATGACCCTGCTCGGCGGTTTCAACGGCCTCAAGCGCACCATTCCCCGTGCCGAAGGGGTGACCATGGACGAGGAGGGCACGCTGTACATCGTCAGTGAGCCAAACCTGTTCTATCGGTTCGAAAAGCAGAAATAGCACACCGATTACGTCAGATATGTCTCTGTGAGCGGCATCTGCCAGACATCCGGGCGTGTTTAAGTTTAAATTCAGATGGGCGTGATATTCATTCGCCACTTTTGAATTTGAGCCCGCCCGATGCAACGACTAGCCCGCCCCAAACCCCTGTTCATCATGCTTGCGCTGATCGCCCTGGTCAGCGCCGGGGCCGTTGCGCAGCATTTTCGCCTGTTCGAACGTGCCTGGTTCAATTGGCAGGTATGGCGCCAGCCAGCGGACGAACGCTCCATCGGGCTGGCGGACTACCGCGTCACGCTGGAGGCCCAGGCCATTGAGGGGCTCGACGACGATGTCTCGGCCCTGACCTACGACCCGGTGCGCAAAAGCCTGTTCACCGTCACCAATAAAAACGCCGAGCTGATCGAGTTGTCCCTGGAAGGCAAGATCTTGCGGCGCATCCCCTTGATCGGGTTCGGCGATGCCGAAGCCGTGGAGTTCATCAGCGACAACATCTATGTCATCAGCGATGAGCGCCAGCAGCGGCTGATCAAGGTGCATGTGGACGATGACACCCAATTCCTCGACGCCGCTGACGCGGAGCAGATGACCCTGGGCCTGCACGTCGGTGGCAACAAGGGCTTTGAAGGCCTGGCCTACGACTCGGTGGGCAAGCGCCTGTTCGTGGCCAAGGAGCGCGACCCGATGCTGATCTATGAGGTGCATGGCTTCCCGCATTTCAAACCGGAAAAAACCTACTCGGTACACGTGATCAATAACCCCAAGCGCGACGCCGGGTTGTTTGTGCGTGACCTGTCGAGCCTGCAATACGATGAGCGCAGCGGCCATCTGCTGGCGCTGTCGGATGAGTCGTTTCTGGTGTTGGAACTGGATATCGACGGTCGCCCGTTGAGCAGTCTGTCACTGCTCAACGGACGCCATGGCCTGACGAAGCGAGTGCCGCAGGCCGAAGGCATCGCCATGGATGACGAGGGCGCGCTGTACCTCGTCAGCGAGCCGAACCTGTTCTACGTCTTCAAGAAGCCTTGAGGGTTTTGACGCCTTCGGCGGTGCCCAGCAGCAGCACATCGGCCGGACGCGCCGCGAACAGGCCGTTGGTGACCACGCCGACAATCGCGTTGATCTGCGTTTCAAGCTCCACCGGATTGGTGATCTGCATGTTGAACACATCGAGGATAATGTTGCCGTTGTCGGTCAGCACACCTTCACGGTACACCGGGTCGCCGCCCAGCTTCACCAGCTCGCGGGCCACGTGGCTGCGGGCCATCGGGATCACTTCCACTGGTAACGGGAAGGCACCGAGCACCGGCACCAGCTTGCTGGCGTCGGCGATGCAGATGAAGGTCTTGGCCACGGCCGCGACGATCTTCTCGCGGGTCAGGGCTGCGCCGCCGCCCTTGATCAGGTTCAGGTGTTCGTCGCTTTCATCGGCGCCGTCGATGTAGAACTCCAGGTCGCTCACGGTGTTGAGCTCGTACACCGGAATGCCGTGGCCCTTGAGGCGTGCGGCGGTGGCTTCGGAGCTGGCCACGGCGCCATCGAATGCGCCCTTGTGCTGGGCCAGTGCATCGATAAAGCAGTTGGCGGTGGAGCCGGTGCCGACACCGACGATGCTCTTGTCGTCGAGTTTAGGAAGGATTAAATCGACGGCGGCCTGGGCCACTGCCTGTTTGAGTTGATCCTGGGTCATGCGGGCTCCGGAACGGGCGGGGAGTTATCGAGGGGCGCGAGTATAACCCAACAAAACCTCTGGATTCGTGTGGTCGCCCGCCCAAACGCTGGGTTAGACTCCTTGGCCCTGCCCAACCCGCCCAGTGATATCCGCCGATGCTTGAACAGTACGTCAAAAAGATCCTCACCTCGCGCGTTTACGACGTTGCCGTAGAAACACCGTTGCAGACCGCCCGTCAGCTCTCCGAGCGGCTGGGCAACCAGGTCTGGCTCAAGCGTGAAGACTTGCAGCCGGTGTTCTCGTTCAAGATTCGCGGCGCCTATAACAAGCTGACCCAACTGAGCGCCGAAGAACGTGCGCGCGGCGTGGTCACCGCGTCGGCCGGCAACCATGCCCAGGGCCTGGCCCTGGCGGCGAAGGTGCTGGGGGTCAAGGCCACCATCGTGATGCCCAAGACCACGCCTGAAATCAAGGTCGAAGGCGTGCGCTCCCGTGGCGGCAAAGTGGTGCTGCATGGCGATTCGTTCCCGGAAGCCCTTGCCTACTCGCTCAAACTGGTCGACGAAAAAGGCTACGTGTATATCCACCCCTACGATGATCCGCACACCATTGCCGGGCAGGGCACCGTGGCGATGGAGATCCTGCGCCAGCATCCAGGGCCGCTGGACGCGATTTTCGTACCGGTGGGCGGCGGCGGGCTGATCGCCGGTATTGCGGCGTACGTGAAATACCTGCGCCCCGAGATCAAGATCATCGGCGTCGAGCCGGACGACTCCAACTGCCTGCAAGCCGCCATGGCTGCTGGCGAGCGCGTTGTGCTGCCGACCGTGGGCATCTTTGCCGATGGCGTGGCGGTGGCGCAGATCGGCCAGCACACCTTCGACATCTGCAAGGACTATGTGGATGAAGTGATCACCGTGAACACCGACGAGATCTGTGCGGCGATCAAGGACATCTACGACGATACCCGTTCCATCACCGAGCCGGCAGGGGCTTTGGGCGTGGCCGGGATCAAGAAGTACGTCGAGACCCGTGGCGTCACCGGACAGACTCTGGTCGCCATCGACTCCGGCGCCAACGTCAACTTCGACCGCCTGCGCCACGTGGCCGAACGCGCCGAGCTGGGTGAAGGCCGCGAAGCCATCATCGCCGTGACCATCCCCGAGAAGCCCGGCAGCTTCAAGGCGTTCTGCGAGGCCGTGGGTAAACGCCAGATCACCGAATTCAACTACCGCTACCACTCCGGCAGCGAGGCGCACATCTTTGTCGGCGTACAGACCCATCCGGAAAACGATCCGCGCAGTGCCCTGATCGCCAGTCTGACCCGCCAGGGGTTCCCGGTGCTGGACCTGACCGAGAACGAACTGGCCAAGTTGCACATTCGTCACATGGTGGGCGGGCACGCGGCCAAGGTCAGCGATGAAGTGGTGTTGCGCTTCGAGTTTCCGGAGCGTCCGGGGGCGTTGTTCAACTTTCTTAACAAATTGGGCGGGCGCTGGAACATCTCGATGTTCCACTATCGCAACCACGGCGCAGCAGACGGCCGTGTAGTCGCCGGCCTGCAAGTGCCGGCGGATGAACGTCACCTGGTACCGGCCGCCCTGGAAGCCATCGGCTACCCGTACTGGGATGAAAGCGATAACCCGGCCTACAAACTGTTCCTCGGTTGAGCGACTACGCTGAAGGGGCGGCCTTCAAGGAAAACGACACATGGAAACCCTGACCACCCTGAAAGTTATCCACATGGCAGCCACCGTGGTGTTGCTGCTCAGTGGCCTTGGCCTGGCGCTGCTGGCCTGGCGCAAACGCAGCGCCGGCCCGGCGGTGACCGTGCAGCGCCCGTGGGCGTTCGTCTGGTTGCTGATGGGCGCGTGCGTGGTCAGCATGCCGTTTACCGGCTGGTGGCTGGTGCACCTGGTTGGCTGGCCGCTGGGCCAGACCTGGATCCTGGGTTCCAGCATCCTCTATACCGTGGCGGCGCTGGCCTGGTTCTGGCTGGTGGCGCGGCTCAATCGCCTGCGCAAAGGCGAGGGTGGTAGCCTGAACTTCACGCTGGTGCTGGCGGTGGTCAGTCTGGCGGGGTTTGTGGCGATTGCCGGTCTGATGGGCGCCAAGCCGGTTTAAGGCTTTGGACCGCGTCGTCTGCATCGGGGGCAAGCCCCCTCCCACATTTTGACCGTGTGAACCCGATCAAGTGTGGGAGGGGGCTTGCCCCCGATAGCTTCATCAGCTGCGCAGCGTGATCACCGGCCAGCCGCGTTTCTCGGCCTCGGCCCGCAGATTCGGGTCCGGATCCACCGCCACCGGGTGAGTCACTTGCTCCAGCAGCGGCAAGTCGTTCATCGAGTCGCTATAGAAATAGCTGTCTTGCAGGCTGTACCCGGTTTCCTCCAGCCAGCGGTTCAAGCGGGTCACCTTTCCTTCACGGAAGCACGGCACATCGGTGCTGCGCCCGGTGTAGCGGCCGTTTTCCATCTCGCACTCGGTGGCGATCAAGGTTTCAACGCCCAGGCGTGCGGCAATCGGCGCGGTGACGAAACGGTTGGTGGCGGTGATGATGACCAACTTGTCACCGGCGGCGCGGTGTTTGGCCAGCAGCTCAATGGCCAGCGGCAGCATGATCGGCTCGATGCAGTCGCGCATATAGTCGTTGTGCCACTCGTTCAACTGGGTGATCTCGGTGCGGCCGAGGATCTCCAGGCAGAAGTTCAGGTAGGCGGCGTTGTCCAGCTTGCCGGCCAGGTAATCCTGGTAGAACTCGTCGTTGCGGGCCTTGTAGGCCACCGGGTCGAGAATCCCGCGTTCACAGAGGTAATCGCCCCAGGCGTGATCGCTGTCACCGCCGAGAAGGGTGTTGTCCAAGTCGAATAAAGCCAGGCGCATTGCAGTTACTCGCTGAAAAGTCTGTAAAAAGGCGTCCAGAATACGGTCTTTTCACAAGAGTGCACATAAGGTACGAAGCCTCGTTGCCGCTTCATCAACCTTTGTGGAACAATGCGGCGACATGCGTTTGCGAGGTTGTTGCCGTGATCGACCCCGATGGTTTCCGTCCTAATGTCGGGATTATTCTTACGAATGATGCCGGACAGGTGCTATGGGCTCGCCGAATCAACCAAGATGCCTGGCAGTTTCCTCAAGGTGGAATCAACCCCGACGAGACCCCTGAAGACGCCTTGTACCGCGAGTTGAACGAAGAAGTCGGCCTTGAGCGCGAAGATGTGCAGATTCTGGCCTGTACCCGTGGCTGGTTGCGCTATCGTTTGCCGCAACGCCTGGTGCGTACCCACAGCCAACCGCTGTGTATCGGCCAGAAGCAGAAATGGTTTCTCCTGCGCCTGATCTCCAATGAGCAGCGGGTGCGGATGGATTTGACCGGTAAACCGGAGTTCGATGGCTGGCGCTGGGTCAGCTATTGGTATCCGTTGGGCCAGGTGGTGACATTCAAGCGCGAGGTTTATCGTCGCGCGCTCAAAGAGCTTGCCCCGCGCCTTTTAGCGCGCGACTGACGACGGAGTTCGACCCCGAGCCATGCTCAATACGCTGCGCAAGATCGTCCAGGAAGTTAACTCCGCCAAGGATCTCAAGGCGGCGTTGGGGATTATTGTGTTGCGCGTCAAGGAAGCCATGGGCAGCCAGGTCTGCTCGGTTTACCTGCTGGACCCCGAGACCAACCGTTTTGTGCTGATGGCCACGGAGGGCTTGAACAAGCGCTCCATCGGCAAGGTCAGCATGGCGCCCAATGAAGGTCTGGTGGGCCTGGTGGGGACGCGTGAAGAACCCCTGAACCTTGAAAACGCGGCCGATCACCCGCGTTATCGCTACTTTGCCGAAACCGGTGAAGAGCGTTACGCCTCGTTCCTTGGGGCACCGATCATTCACCACCGCCGCGTCGTCGGCGTGTTGGTCATCCAGCAGAAAGAGCGCCGTCAGTTCGACGAAGGTGAAGAAGCCTTCCTCGTGACCATGAGCGCGCAGCTCGCCGGGGTTATCGCCCACGCCGAGGCCACTGGCTCGATTCGCGGCCTGGGGCGCGAAGGCAAGGGTATCCAGGAAGCCAAGTTCGTTGGTGTACCCGGTTCGCCAGGCGCTGCGGTCGGTACGGCGGTGGTCATGCTGCCGCCGGCGGATCTGGACGTGGTGCCGGACAAGACCGTCACCGACATCGACGCTGAAATCAAACTGTTCAAGACCGCCCTGGAAGGCGTGCGCGCCGACATGCGCAACCTGTCGACCAAGCTGGCCACCCAACTGCGCCCCGAAGAGCGCGCGCTGTTCGACGTGTACCAGATGATGCTCGACGACGCGTCGCTGGGTAATGAAGTCAAGACCGTGATCAAGACCGGCCAGTGGGCCCAGGGTGCGCTGCGCCAGGTGGTCACCGATCACGTCAACCGTTTCGAACTGATGGACGACGCCTACCTGCGCGAACGGGCCTCGGATGTGCGCGACCTCGGTCGCCGTCTGCTGGCGTACCTGCAGGAAGATCGCACCACCAACCTGGTCTACCCCGACAACACCATCCTGATCAGCGAAGAGCTGACCGCGACGATGCTTGGCGAAGTGCCGGAAGGCAAACTGGTCGGCCTGGTGTCGGTACTCGGCTCGGGTAACTCCCACGTCGCGATCCTGGCCCGGGCCATGGGCATCCCGACGGTGATGGGCCTGGTGGACCTGCCGTATTCCAAGGTGGATGGTATCGACATGATTGTCGATGGCCATCGCGGCGAAGTCTTCACCAACCCCAGCGAAGTGCTGCGCAAGCAATACGCCGAAGTGGTCGAGGAAGAGAAGCAACTGGCGCTGGGCCTCGATTCATTGCGCGAGTTGCCATGCGTGACCACCGATGGTCACCGTGTGCCGCTGCTGGTGAATACCGGCCTGCTCGCCGACGTGGCTCGTGCGCAACAGCGTGGCGCCGAAGGGGTGGGGCTGTACCGCACCGAAGTGCCGTTCATGATCAACCAGCGTTTCCCGAGCGAGAAGGAGCAGCTGGCGATCTATCGCGAGCAACTGCAGGCCTTCCATCCGTTGCCGGTGACCATGCGCAGCCTGGACATCGGCGGCGACAAGTCACTGTCGTATTTCCCGATCAAAGAGGACAACCCGTTCCTCGGCTGGCGCGGCATTCGCGTCACCCTCGACCACCCGGAAATCTTCCTGGTTCAGACCCGCGCCATGCTCAAGGCCAGCGAAGGCCTGAACAACCTGCGCATCCTGCTGCCGATGATCTCCGGCACCCATGAGCTGGAAGAGGCGCTGCACCTGATCCACCGTGCCTGGGGCGAAGTACGCGACGAAGGCGCCGACGTACCGATGCCGCCGATTGGCGTGATGATCGAGATTCCGGCGGCGGTGTACCAGGCCAAGGAACTGGCGCGGCAGGTGGACTTCCTGTCAGTGGGGTCCAACGACCTGACTCAATACCTGCTGGCTGTGGACCGTAACAACCCACGGGTGGCCGACCTCTACGACTACCTGCACCCGGCGGTGCTGCAAGCCCTGCAACATGTGGTGCGCGACGCCCATGCCGAAGGCAAGCCGGTGAGCATCTGCGGCGAAATGGCTGGTGACCCGGCGGCGGCGGTGCTGTTGATGGCGATGGGCTTTGACAGCCTGTCGATGAACGCCACCAACTTGCCTAAGGTGAAGTGGATGCTGCGCCAGGTGGAGCTGAGCATGGCCAAGGAGCTGCTGGCGAAGTTGATGACTATCGACAACCCGCAGGTTATCCACAGCTCGTTGCAGTTAGCCTTGAAAAACCTGGGACTGACGCGGATGATCAACCCGGCCTCGGCCAAAACCTTGTAAGGCCTGACACAAATCAAAATGTGGGAGGGGGCTTGCCCCCGATGAGGGAGTGTCAGCAGCAAATGTGTTGCTGACACACCGCTATCGGGGGCAAGCCCCCTCCCACATTTGGTTTTGTGGTGTGGCTAGATATTGAGTTCAACCTCGCCAAGCCGCCCACCATGCGGCCCAAAACTGCGCTCCACCATCCGCCGCGACCCATCCGCATTCACGATCAACGCCGTACTCGCCCTGGTCCCATAACTTGGGCTGGCGATAAACACGCTCGACAATAAACTTTCCGTCGCCAACCCCACCCCTGTATCTGGCAGATCGGCAAACGGCGCTGTCTGCGGATCACTCAAAATCCCCAACAGTGCCTCCGGCTGCGGATCATCCAACAGCGCGCTCAACGCCGCCCTGGCCTTGAGCAACTTAGGCCACGGCGTATCCAGCCCCGCGTTGGATAGCCCATACACCCCGGCCTTCAGGCGCGTGGGCTCGGTATGGTTGGCGTTGTAATGCCACAGCTCATCCCGCGTGCCCACCAGCAGATTGAATCCGGCATATTCAATCGAACGGCCGTTAACATCGGCTAAATATTCGTCAATCGGCAGCGAACCGTTGAGAAACCGCGCCACTAATTCCCCCCGTGACTTACGGGCCGGCGGTTGATGAGGATCACGGATATTGGTCAGGGCAGCGAAGCGCCCGTCGGCGTTCACGCCCAGCCAAGTGCCACCGGCTTCCTGGTCACGGCCGGCGTACACCTGTGGCGCATCCGGCCACTGGGCCAGCGGCAGGCTGGGGCGGGCGTAGAACTCATCGCGGTTGGCCGCGACGATCAGCGGCTGGGCGTGGCCCGGCCGCCAGGCAAAAACAATCAGGCACATCAGGCGATCCCTTTTGTGTTTTCAACCACTCTACCCACTCAAGCAGAGGCGTTCCATCGTATCCAGTTGGGTCGCATGCCTTCCATCCGTTAACATGCCGGACTTGGTTCGGGGGCTCCCATGGAATTTCTGCTGTATTTGCTGCTCGGCGCCTGTGCGGGCGTGCTCGCCGGGCTGTTCGGCGTGGGCGGCGGGATCATCATCGTGCCGGTGCTGGTGTTCAGCTTCACCTTGCAGGGGTTTGACCCGCAGGTGCTGACCCACCTGGCGGTGGGTACTTCCCTGGCGACGATCATCTTTACCTCGGTGAATGCCGTGCGTGAACACCACCGGCGGGGCGCGGTGCGTTGGCCGATCTTTGTGTGGATGACCGTGGGCATCCTGATTGGCGCCGGCTTTGGCGCGCTGACTGCCGAGGCGATTTCCGGCCCGCACCTGCAAAAGATCATTGGCGTGTTTGCCTTGCTGGTGGCCGTGCAGCTGGCCCTGGAGGTCAAGCCCAAGGCCAGCCGTACGGTGCCGGGCAAGGTTGGCCTGACCGTGGCGGGGACGTTTATCGGCTGGGCCTCGGCGATTTTCGGAATTGGCGGCGGTTCGCTGACCGTGCCATTCCTGACCTGGCGCAGCGTGCCGATGCAGCAGGCGGTGGCCACTTCATCGGCCTGTGGCTTGCCGATTGCGATGGCCAGTGCATTAAGTTTCATGATTCTGGGCTGGCATGACCCGCTGTTGCCCGCTCATAGTCTAGGGTTCGTGTATTTGCCAGCGCTGTTGGGCATTGCCCTGACCAGCATGGTGTTCGCCCGTTTCGGCGCACGCCTGGCGCATCGCTTGTCGCCGCGTTTGCTCAAGCGGTTGTTCGCCGGGTTGCTGTTCTGTGTCGGTTTGAACTTTTTGCTTTGAAAAACCTTGAGTAATGCAGGCTTAATCGCGGCCCGGCATGGTCCGCACGCCTAACGAATGATTTAACGAGGAGTCGCAATGCTGCCTTACCCGCAGATCGACCCGGTGGCCCTGGCCATCGGTCCGCTGAAAATCCACTGGTACGGGTTGATGTACCTGATCGGCATCGGCGGTGCCTGGTTTCTGGCCTCCCGACGCCTGAACCGGTTCGACCCGACCTGGACCAAGGAGAAACTCTCCGACATGGTCTTCTGGCTGTCGATGGGGGTGATTGTCGGCGGGCGACTCGGCTACGTGCTGTTCTATGATCTGTCCGCGTACATCGCCAACCCGACATTGATCTTCGAAGTATGGAAAGGCGGCATGGCGTTCCACGGCGGCTTTATCGGTGTGATGATCGCTGCCTGGTGGTTCGGTCGCCGCAACGGCAAGTCGTTCTTCCAACTGATGGACTTCGTCGCGCCGATGGTGCCGATCGGCCTGGGCGCCGGGCGTATCGGCAACTTCATCAACGCCGAGTTGTGGGGCAAGCCGACCGACGTGCCGTGGGCCATGGTGTTCCCGCCGTTCAGCGATCCGGCGCAACTGCCGCGCCACCCGTCGCAGCTCTACCAGTTTGCGTTGGAAGGCGTGGCGCTGTTCCTTATCCTGTACATCTTTTCGCGCAAACCGCGCCCGACCATGGCGGTTTCCGGCATGTTCGCGCTGTTCTATGGGATCTTCCGCTTTATCGTCGAGTTCGTGCGTGTGCCGGATGCGCAACTGGGCTACCTGGCGTTCGGTTGGGTGACCATGGGCCAGATCCTCAGCCTGCCGATGATCATCGGTGGCCTGGGCCTGCTGTGGTGGGCGTACAACCGCCCGCAACCTCTGAAGAACACCGCGCTTTAAATTCGAATGCCCAGGTCTTTATCTGGCCTGGGCTTCAACGATACGGGTACCAACATGAAGCAATATCTCGAGCTACTGAACGACGTCGTGACCAATGGATTGACCAAGGGCGATCGCACCGGTACCGGCACCAAAGCCGTGTTTGCCCGTCAGTATCGGCATAACCTGGCCGACGGCTTCCCGCTGCTGACCACCAAGAAGCTTCACTTCAAAAGCATTGCCAATGAACTGATCTGGATGTTGAGCGGCAACACCAACATCAAGTGGCTGAACGAAAACGGCGTGCGCATCTGGGACGAATGGGCCACCGAAGACGGCGATCTGGGCCCGGTGTACGGCGAACAGTGGACCGCCTGGCCAACCAAGGACGGCGGCACGATCAACCAGATCGACTACATGGTCCACACCCTCAAGACCAACCCCAACAGCCGCCGCATCCTGTTCCACGGCTGGAACGTCGAGTACCTGCCGGACGAAACCAAGAGCCCCCAGGAAAACGCCCGCAACGGCAAACAAGCCCTGCCACCGTGCCACCTGCTGTACCAGGCGTTCGTGCATGACGGTCACCTGTCGATGCAGTTGTATATCCGCAGCTCCGACGTCTTCCTCGGCCTGCCGTACAACACCGCCGCGCTGGCCTTGCTCACCCATATGCTGGCCCAGCAGTGCGACCTGATCCCCCATGAGATCATCGTCACCACCGGCGACACCCACGCCTACAGCAACCACATGGACCAGATCCGCACCCAGCTGGCGCGCACGCCGAAGAAGCTGCCGGAACTGGTGATCAAGCGCAAACCTGCGTCGATCTACGACTATAAGTTCGAAGACTTCGAGATCGTGGGCTACGACGCCGACCCAAGCATCAAGGCTGACGTCGCCATCTAGCGACTGTCCTGGTGTTAAAGTGTGGGCTTGCGTGGGAGGGGGCTTGCCCCCGATAGCGGTGGATCAGCCAAGTATTGGGTGGCTGAAACTCCCCATCGGGGCAAGCCCCCTCCCACATTGGAACCGTGTTGCCTTGAGTTAATGGCCGTGGCTTCTGCCCACATGTGAGGGCTCGGCCTCGCTGGCGGCAACACCTCCGCTGACCTCCAGTTGCTGCAAAATCCCACAGTGATCCCCGCCACCACAGCGCTGGCGCAGGTCCAGCAATTGCTCCTGCAACGCCAACAGCCCATCGATCCGCGCTTTCACGTGGTGGATATGCTCGTCGATCAGCGCATTCACGCTTTCGCACTGGTCCTGGGGGCTGTCCCGTAGCCCCAGCAGGCTGCGGATTTCTTCCAGGGTCATGTCCAGGCTGCGGCAATTGCGGATAAACACTAACCGCTCGGTGTGTGCCTGGGTGTATACGCGGTAGTTGGCATCGGTGCGCGCCGGCGGCGGCAGCAGGCCTTCCTTCTCGTAGTAACGGATGGTTTCCACCGGACAGTCGGTCAGTTTGGCCAGTTCGCCGATCTTCATCGCAACAATCTCCAAATGGGTGCTTGACCCTATAGTGGCTACAGGGTCTTTACTTGGCAACAGGCACCTTTACGGACGCGACAGAATGAGCGATTCCATCCACACCCCGCATAAACACGAACATGATCACGATCATGGCCCGAAAAAACTCACGCCCGTGCATGACCATGGCCACGGTGGCTCCTGCTGTTCCGGCACCCCGGCCCCGGCGTTGGTGCAATTGAGCGAAGCGCCCACCGCCGGCTCGCGGCTGAGCACCTTTCGCATCGAAGCCATGGACTGCCCCACCGAGCAGACGCTGATCCAGAACAAACTGGGCAAGCTTGCGGGTGTGCAGCAACTGGAATTCAACCTGATCAACCGCATCCTCGGTGTCACCCACGACCTGCCGACGACGGCGCCGATCATTGACGCCATCAAGTCCCTGGGCATGCAGGCCGATCCCATCGAAGAAGGCACACCCGCCGCCGAACCGCCCGCCAAGAAACACTGGTGGCCGCTGGCGTTGTCCGGCATCGGCGCGTTGGGCGCCGAAGTGCTGCACTTCACCAGCGCCGCGCCGACCTGGGTGATTGCCATCGTCGCGCTGGTGTCGATCCTCAGTGGCGGGCTCACCACCTATAAGAAGGGCTGGATTGCCCTGAAAAACCTCAACCTGAACATCAATGCCCTGATGAGCATCGCGGTAACCGGTGCGATCCTGATCGGCCAGTGGCCGGAAGCGGCGATGGTGATGTTCCTGTTCACCGTGGCCGAGTTGATCGAAGCCAAATCCCTGGACCGTGCGCGCAATGCCATCAGCGGCTTGATGCAGATGACGCCCGAGCAGGCCACCGTGCAACAGGCTGATGGTTCGTGGGCTGAGCAAGAGGTCAAGAGTATCGATCTTGGCGCCATCGTGCAGGTAAAGCCTGGCGAGCGCATCGGCCTGGACGGCGAAGTCACCGCTGGCCAATCCACCATCGACCAGGCGCCGATCACCGGTGAAAGCCTGCCGATTGAAAAGACCGTGGGCGACAAAGTCTTCGCCGGCACCATCAACCAGGCTGGCTCCCTGGAATATAAAGTCACTGCCGCCGCCAACAACTCCACCCTGGCGCGCATCATTCACGCGGTGGAGCAGGCCCAGGGCGCACGGGCACCGACCCAGCGCTTCGTCGACAGCTTCTCGAAAATCTACACCCCGGCGGTGTTCCTGTTTGCCCTGGGCGTGGCGGTGATCCCGCCGTTGTTCATGGCCGGCGCCTGGTTCGACTGGATCTACCGCGCCCTGGTGCTGCTGGTGGTCGCCTGCCCGTGTGCACTGGTGATTTCCACCCCGGTGACTATCGTCAGCGGCCTCGCGGCGGCAGCGCGCAAAGGCATCCTGATCAAGGGCGGCGTGTACCTGGAGGGCGGTTACAAGCTCGATTACCTGGCTCTCGACAAGACCGGCACCATTACCCACGGTAAACCGGTGCAAACCGATTACCTGGCGCTATTCCCCAACGTCGAAGACAGCGCACCGGCATTGGCCGCCAGCCTGGCTGGGCGTTCCGATCACCCGGTGTCGCTGGCGATCGCCAATGCGGCTGTGGATAAAAATCTGCCTACCCACGTTGTGGATAACTTTGCCGCCCTGGCCGGTCGTGGCGTGCGCGGCGAGATCAACGGCGAAACCTTCCATTTGGGCAACCACCGCCTGGTGGAAGACCTGGGCCTGTGCTCGCCGGCGCTGGAAGAAAAACTCTTCGCCCTGGAGAAACAAGGTAAGTCCGTGGTGCTGCTGCTCGACAAGTCCGGCCCACTGGCGCTGTTCGCCGTGGCCGACACGGTCAAGGACAGCAGCCGCGAAGCCATCCAGCAGTTGCACGAACTGGGCATCAAGACTCTGATGCTTACCGGTGACAACACCCACACCGCCCAGGCGATTGCCGCGCAGGTTGGCATCGACCAGGCCCAGGGCGACCTGTTGCCGACCGACAAGCTGCAAGCCATCGAAACCCTCTACGGCCAAGGCCACCGCGTGGGCATGGTCGGCGACGGCATCAACGACGCCCCGGCCCTGGCCCGCGCCGAGATCGGCTTTGCCATGGCTGCAGCGGGTACCGACACGGCTATCGAGACTGCTGATGTGGCCTTGATGGACGATGACCTGCGCAAGATTCCGGCTTTCATTCGTCTGTCGCGGCAAACGTCGAGTATCCTCAAGCAGAACATCGCCCTGGCGCTGGTGATCAAGGCGATCTTCCTCGCGGTCACCTTCCTGGGCATGGCCACGATGTGGATGGCGGTGTTCGCCGACATGGGCGTGAGCTTGCTGGTGGTGTTCAACGGCCTGCGCCTGTTGCGCAAATAGACGATGAGAGGGTGGTGTGCTGAGTGCCGAGTTGAAGGCGTTTTATATGGTCGCCCGCCTGGGCAGCATTACCCAGGCGGCGAAAAAACTCGGCCTGAGCCAACCCACGGTCACCACCCAGATCCGCAATCTGGAAAGCCAATACGGTATTGAATTGTTCTACCGTGGCGGGCGTCGCCTCACCGTCAGCGACGAGGGCGCGCGGCTGCTGCCGATGGTCAAGGCGCTGTTGCAGCAGGAAGCGGATATCGAGTTTTTCCTGCGCAACAACGGCCAGGTCCAGGGCGCACTGAGGATTGCCGCGACGGCGCCGTACTACATCCTCGACCTGGTCAAAGCCTTTCGCGAACGCCTGCCGCAGGTGGAAGTGTCGGTGGAAATCGGCAACTCCCAGCAGGTGCTCGAAGCGCTGGACGATTACCGCGTCGACGTTGCCGCCTCCTCGCAATTGCTGGAAGACCCACGCCTGATTCGCCGCGTACTGGGCACCGACCCGTTGGTGCTGGCGGTGCACCGCAACCATCCGTTGGCCAAGCTCGACCATGTGCCGCTCAACGCGTTGGCCGGGCACACGCTGTTGATGCGTGAAGCGGGCTCTACCACGCGACGTTTGACCGAAGAACTGTTGCAGAGCGCAGGTGTGAGCTTCGGACCGCTGCTGGAAATCGGCAGCCGCGAGTCGATTCGTGAAGCGGTGCTGCGCAACATCGGCATCAGCATCATTGCCCGCCAGGAAGTGCCCCATGACCCGCAATTGCGCGTGCTGACCATCGAGAACGCGCCGCAGATTCCGGAGTATCTGTACTGCCTCAAAGAACGGAAAAGTGCTCGCCTGCCGGCGGCTTTTCTGGGGCTGGCGCAGGAAATGTCAGGATGTTGAAGATGAAAATCAGTCGGCTATATGCTCAAATTTATGGATGTCTGCTGAGGTTTGGGAGTCAATTGCGCTCTCAAGGCGGCCAGATTTTCTGTCGTTACCGAATGGCCGGGCTGTGTTATTTTGGTACGTGAATGCTGATCGTGTGTTTTTATAACTTTATTATGGTTTATATATGTTGAATGAGCAGATGATTAAAGCTGCAGTCATCGCGAAAATTCAGACCAAGGTTAATAGTGATGGCGCGGTACTTATAAATGAGATGGTTTTTTCTCATGGGGCTCGACGTGCTGATTTGGCGGTGGTTAATGGAAATCTCCATGCTTTCGAGATCAAAAGTGACTTAGATACGCTTCGTAGATTAGAGGGGCAGGTTTCGGACTACTCATCAAGGTTCGACAAGCTAATTTTGGTTGTGTCTGAAAAGTTTGTTGAGCATGCATTGCAAAGTAATGAAAAAATAGGTGTTTGGAAGGCGTCATTAGATCTCAATGGTAAGGTCCGGCTTCAAGTAATACGTCCAGGAAGACTTGACCGGGTACGAGATGTTGGTTTCTTGTGTGATTTTCTTTTGAAGTCTGAATTAATAGATTTAGTAAGAGCTCACAAGAAATATACGTATCTTTCAAGGCTTTCTCGTGAGAATTTGACTGCGTTAGCTTTAGATATACCGATTTCAATAATTAGAGATTTTATGCTTAGGGCAATAAAGCTCAGGTATGAAAAAACGAGTTCTCTGTTTTTCGCTACATGCTCTGATGGCGTCGTCTCTCCTAATGAAATGGATAACCTTAGCCGTTCAAAGGTTCGGCGAAAAGAGATGGAGGAACTATTTAAATGCCCAAGAGCGTTGGGTGCGAATGTTGAGCGGCGAGAAATAAACCTATCTAGGTTTTTCCCAAAAGGGGACATTCCTGAAAATATCCCCCGTTTTGTATTGGTTCCTTCCTAATACTAGAAGATCCAATCGTCTTCATTTTCTGGAACGCCAACCTTAAGGCGTTCCAGTTGATAGTTTATATGTAGATTTACTCGGACGGAAATTGCCGTCACCGGTGCATTTATTGTATCGCCGACTCGGCTAACTGTATTCTTTAACATCTGTGCGCCCCAGCTTTCGCTTTCGGCAATTTCAGGGTGTTCTCTTAATAGCACTGCCGCTGCATCTATGAAACCTTCACCTTTGGTCCGAGGGCGGCGCTCGAAAAACCAAAATCCGTCGCTAGGTATATCTAATCGAGGCAGAAATACTCCCCCAAGGTCATCGTAAACCACTGAATGTATGGATGCATGATCCCCATAAATTACTATATCTGAGCCAATTTCTTCGAATAATAGATTTTCTAAAATATCTATTTTCCCTGATGTTTCGCTTTTTTCATTTAAGAAAGGTGTTACTGATCTTGGGAAACTAGTGCCAGCTAGTACTCGTGGGACTTCTGGTACTTCTTCAACTATTGTGTTTATTGTTTTTAATATGCTTTCCAGTACCCCAGGTTTGATGTTTTTTGTTGATATGTCTCTAATGAATCCGGCATCTATAATTATTAGAGATTTTTCGGGTTGCTCCAGAGCATACAAGGAGTTTAGAGTGTGTTCTAAATCTGTTTTAAAGTCTTTAATTCGGAATACAGGAGGGCGTTGTAGACGCTCTAAATTAAGTGCCTGCCTGACAATTTCACGGCCCTTTGCTCCTGGTGTGAATTGTACAGTAGGAATAATGTTCTCATTTTTTTCAACAAAACTAATCCAGCTTTTAAAATTATCCTCAGGATTCATGAGGTCTCTTACGGCTTGGTTTTGATGCTGGATTTCTCTAGTAAGGTCTAGAATATAGTTTCGCTGACCTACACATTCAGTGATTTTTGCAATGGCTTTTTCACATCCGTCAGAGTTACGCCATTTCCCTAAAATTATCACCGGAGTAAGGCTGTCTTTAGATTTTTCGTCAAGATGCGAATAACCGCTGAGCTCAGCTTGCCGTGTACGAATTATCGGGTAATATTTAAAATCTTTGAAGTTGATGTTCATCGCTCGTCCCTCCGTTCCGCTTGGCTCTCTAAGTGAGCTGCAAGTTTATTTCTGATTGTGTCTTTTAGAGGCTCTGGATTTATCATTGAGGAAAGAGAGTTTGAAATATTTCTATAAGAAACGAGATCGTTTTGTTGGGAGATTAGGTCGTTCTGATATTTCATGGATTCGTTTTTGAATTTTATTGCCTCGTCTTTGGCAAGAATTAAATCGTCCTCAAATTTTTCTAGAGCTCTAAATGCTGTGATGCTTAGGGCTAGGGTAATAACCGCAGACGCGATCCATCCAGAGAGTGAAACGATATTTGCGTTACTCTCTGGAGATGTCAGATATATGCTGATGGCGACGCTGGAGAGACCGACAAGTAAACTGATTATTGAGACTACCCTGTCAACGTTTTTTATCATTTTTGAGTCCACTTCAAAAGCGATTGATGCTGGATCGTAGCTGGTTTGGGTGTCAGTAAACAGCGGTAAGTCGTGTCCAGTGATTCAGCTTCTGTTTCGTGATCTTACTGGTGTGGCGTTATTTAGGTTCTCCGGAAGAAATATTGCCTACCCAAATCCACGAATACCACTATCACCGGGTTTTGCCTTTCTGCCACACCAGGGACGCATTGCCCCCCTAGCATGGCCTTCATCCGTTCGATGAGGTGCCTTGCATGAACACAGCCCTGACCCAACCCGGTGCGCCCATGAAGGTGCGGGGTATCCAGAAACGCTTCGGCGCCTTTACCGCGCTGGACAACGTGTCCCTGGACGTCGCCGCTGGCGAGCTGGTGTGCCTGCTGGGCCCGTCCGGTTGCGGCAAGACCACCTTGCTGCGCTGTATCGCCGGCCTGGAACGCCAGGACAGCGGCGAGCTTTACCTGGGCAACCGCGATGTTTCCCTGCTGCCGCCCCAGGCGCGGGACTACGGCATCCTGTTCCAGTCCTACGCGTTGTTTCCCAACCTCACCGTTGAAGCGAACATCGGCTACGGCCTCACCGGCAGTGGTCGCGATGAAGTGCGCCAGCGCGTCGGCCAGATGCTCGAACTGGTCGGCCTGGTCGGTAGCGAAAAGAAATACCCCGGTCAGCTGTCCGGCGGCCAGCAGCAACGCGTCGCTTTGGCCCGTGCCTTGGCGCCCGCGCCTTCGTTGTTGTTGCTGGATGAACCGATGTCGGCCCTCGACGCCCGCGTGCGTGAGCATCTGTGTACCGAGCTGCGCCAACTGCAACGGCGCCTGGGCATTACCACGCTGATGGTCACCCACAATCAGGATGAAGCGATGCTGATGGCCGACCGCATCGCCGTGATGAACAACGGCAAGGTCGAGCAATACGCCACGCCCCAGGAGATCTACGACCGTCCGGCCACGCCGTTCGTGGCGGAGTTTGTCGGCCAGGGCAATTGGCTGCCGTTCAGCCGCAACAGTGCCAGTCACGCCCAGGTCGGCGGGATGAACATGCGCCTGGCCGACGATGCCGCCATGGCCAAGTCCGGGCGCCTGTTCTGTCGCCCGGAGGCGATCAGCGTCAACCCGTCGGTGCATGAAGAAAACCTGTTCCCGGCCAAGGTGCGCGAGATCACCTTCCTTGGCAACCGCTGCCGCATGAGCTTTGAGCTGGAGCAATTGCCCGGCCACCCGCTGCTCGCCGAACTGGCCCCGGAAGCCATGCCGCGCCTGGGGGCACAGCACATCTGGGTGGCCTTGCCGCCGCACAGCCTGCAGGTGTTTGCCTGAGATGGCTGCTGTGATGACACTGCCACGCCAGGTTTCCCGCGCCGAAACCGGCGACAGAATTTTCGTCGTCGGCGGCAAACTGCTGTGGCTGTTGCTGTTGGGTATCGCTGTATTGATGCCGTTGCTGGCGATCTTCTGGCGCGGTTTCAGCAGCGAGGCCGGGCAGGGCGGTGGCCTGGTGGCGGCGCGGGAGCTGGTGACCAGCGCCAACTTCCATTGGCTGCTGGGCAATAGCCTGAAAGTGTCCCTGAGCGTGGCGGCCATCGTCGTACCGCTGGCCTACCTGTTTGCCTACGCCCTGCAACGCACCTTGATTCCCGGCAAGGCGATCTGGCGCGGTATGTCACTGCTGCCGCTGATGGCGCCGTCGATGCTGCCGGGCATTGCGCTGGTCTATCTGTTTGGCAACCAGGGCATGCTGCGCGGGCTGCTTTCGGAGAACATCTACGGTTTCTGGGGCATTGTGCTGGGGGAGGTGATCTACACCTTCCCACATGCCTTGATGATTCTGCTGTCGGCGCTGTCCCTGGCGGATGCACGCCTGTTCGATGCCGCCTCCAGCATGGGCGCCAGCCCGGCCCGGGCGTTTCGCAGCATCACCTGGCCGGCCACGCGCCAGGCGGTGTTCGCCGCGTTTTGCCTGGTGTTCACCCTGACCATCACCGACTTCGGTGTGCCCGTGGTGGTGGGTGGCGATTATCAGGTGCTGGCCCTGGAGGCCTACAAGGCGGTGGTCGGCCAGCAGCAGTTCGGGCGCGGTGCGCTGATCGGCATGGTGTTGCTGTTGCCGGCGTTGTTCAGCTTTGGGGTGGATGCCTGGCTGCGCCGCCGTCACGGCGACTCGATGAGCGGCCGTGCGCAAGTGTTTCAACCGGTGCCGTCGGCCTTGCGGGACGCCTGCTACCTGGCCATCGTGCTGCTGATCTGCGCGGTATTGCTGTTGGTGTTCGGCATGGCGGTGTATTCCTCGCTGGTGAAATTCTGGCCGTACAACCTGTCGCTGTCCCTCAACCATTACCAGTTCGAGGACACAGCCGGCGGCGGTTGGCTGGCTTACCGCAACAGCCTGACCCTGGCCCTGTGCACCGCGTTGATCGGCAGCGTGCTGATCTTCACCGGCGCCTACCTGATGGAAAAAACCAAGGGCCAGAAGGGCCTCAACCTGGCCCTGCGCATGCTCAGCTTCGTGCCGATGGCCGTGCCGGGCCTGGTGCTGGGCCTGGGCTACGTGTTCTTTTTCAACCTCAACGGCAATCCGCTGCATGTGTTCTACGGAACCATGACCCTGCTGGTGGTGTGCACCATTGCGCATTATTTGACCACTGCACAGATGACCGCGACTACCGCACTGCGCCAGCTCGACGCCGAGTTCGAAGCCGCCGCGCTGTCCCTCAAGGCGCCGCTGTACCGGCATTACTTGAAGGTGACGGTGCCGATCTGCCTGCCGGCGCTGCTGGACATCGTGCGCTATCTGTTTGTGTCGGCGATGACCACCGTGTCCGCCGCGATCTTCCTCTACAGCCCCGACACCATCCTCGCCGCTGTTGCCGTGCTGAACATGGACGACGCCGGCAACGTGGGCGGTGCGGCGGCCATGTCGACCCTGATCCTGTTCACTTCGGCCGGCGTTTCGCTGCTGCTGGCGTGGGCTTCACGTGGCGCGTTGCGCCGCTCCCAAGCCTGGCGCCAGACCGCGCCCGGGCAATAATCCTGAAGGAGGTGTTCCATGTTCAAGCCCCTGGCGCTGGTCGCGGCGGTACTCACGGCATTCAGCGTGAATGCCTTTGCCGCAAAAACCGAGTTGACCGTGTACACGGCCCTCGAAGCCGAGCAATTGAAGACCTACAAAAAGGCCTTCGAACAGGCTAACCCCGACGTCGAGATCAAATGGGTGCGTGACTCCACCGGCATCATCACCGCCAAGCTGCTGGCCGAGAAAGACCGCCCGCAAGCCGACGCAGTGTGGGGCCTGGCCGCCTCCAGCCTGGCGATCCTCGACCAGCAAGGCATGCTGGACAACTACGCGCCCAAGGACCTGGACAAGATCGGCAAGAACTATCGCGATGCCGCCAACCCACCGGCGTGGGTCGGCATGGACGTGTGGGCGGCGACCATCTGCTTCAACACCGTTGAAGCCGAGAAACAGGGCCTGACCAAGCCGGTGAGCTGGCAGGACCTGACCAAGCCTGAGTACAAGGGCAAGATCGTCATGCCCAACCCGGCTTCGTCCGGCACCGGTTTCCTTGACGTCAGCGCCTGGCTGCAGACCTTCGGCGAAAAGCAAGGCTGGCAGTACATGGACGACCTGCACCAGAACATCGGTCAGTACGTTCACTCCGGGTCCAAGCCGTGCAAGCTGGCGGCTTCCGGTGAATTCCCGATCGGCATTTCGTTTGAATACCCGGCGGTACAGCTGAAACGCCAGGGCGCGCCGTTGGACATCATCTTGCCGAAGGAAGGCCTGGGCTGGGATATTGAAGCCACCGCGGTGATCAAAGGCACCGCGCACAAGGACGCCGCGCAGAAGCTCGCCGACTTCTCCGCCAGCCCGGCGGCCATGGAGCTGTACAAGGACAACTTTGCCGTGCTCGCCCAGCCAGGTATCGCCAAGCCGCAGACCGAATTGCCGGCCGACTACGAGCAGCGTTTGATCAAGAACGACTTTGCCTGGGCGTCGAAGAACCGCGACAGCATCTTGACCGAGTGGCGCAAGCGCTATGACGGCAAGTCGGAGAAAGTGGCAGGGCAGTAAGGTTTTTCGTTGGGGCTACTGGCCTCATCGGGGGCAAGCCCCCTCCCACACTAATCGAACTGTGGGAGGGGGCTTGCCCCCGATGGCGGTCTGCAAAACAGGACATCACGATATGACACACCACAGCGACCTGCTGATCATCGGTGCCGGCATCCTCGGCCTGTCCCACGCCTACGCCGCCGCCAAACGCGGCCTCAAGGTCAAGGTGTTCGAACGCAGCGCCACGCCCTTGGGCGCTTCGGTGCGCAACTTCGGCCAGGCGCTGGTGACCGGCCAACCACCGGGGCCGATGCTCGACCTGGCACGCGAAAGCCGTGAGATCTGGGGCCATTGGGCGCAGGTCGCCGGGCTGCAACTCAAGCGCAACGGCGCCTACCTGTTCGCCCGCACCGAAGCCGAAGAGCATCTGTTGGAAGCGTTCTGCGCTGGCCGTGCGCAGGAACACGGCTACAACGTCGACCTGCTGCAAGGCGCAGCGATGAAGGACCTGTACGGCGGCCAGTTCCGCCATCACCGCGCTGCGTTGCATGGCAAGGACGATCAGCAACTCTATTCGCGCGAAGCGATCCCGGCGCTGATCAACTACCTGGCGCAAGAGCTGAAGGTGCAGTTTTACTTCTCTACGCTGGTGCGCGACGTCGAACCGGGCCAGTTGCACAGCACGGCAGGCAGCTTTCGCGCTGAACAGATCATCGTGTGCTCCGGCCACGACTACCAGACCCTGCTGGCCGAAGCGATGGCCGAACTCAACCCGAGCATCTGCCGCCTGCAAATGCTGCGCGCGCGGCCAGCGGTGAACCTGAACCTGCAACACGCGTTGCTCACCGGCTTGAGCTGCGTGCATTACGGTGCCTTTGCCGACCTGCCGGAAGCCGCGCCGGTGCAGGCGCAAATCCTGCGGGAGGCACCGCACCTGCATGAGCACGGTATCCATTTGCTGATCAGCCCGACGCCCCATGGCGAACTGATCATCGGTGACTCCCATGACTACGGCAGCGATGCATCGCCGTTCAATGCCGAGCAGGTCGATGACTGGATGATCGCGCTGGCCGAGCAGACCCTGGGCTGCAAGATCCAGGTCGTGGAGCGCTGGCAGGGCGTGTACGGCTCACGCGGGCCGGCGCCGTTTTCGTTCCTGCGGGCGGCGCCGGGTGTGAGCGCGGCGTTGATGCACACCGGTGTGGGCATGAGCGTGGGGCCGGCAATGGCTGAGCGAAATATCACAACCTTGTGGGGGGCGGCGTGATCAACCCGGAACAGACCATCGCCGAAGTCTTCGGCTTGTACGAACAGCACGGCACGGCGGATTACATCGGCGAGCCGGTGTCGCAGATCGAGCACATGTCCCAGGCCGCACAGTTGGCCATGGCCGAAGGCTTCGATGATGAAGTGGTGCTGGCGGCGTTTTTCCACGATATCGGGCACTTGTGCGGCGAGGGCGGCGAAAACATGGGCGGCTATGGCGTGGTCAGTCATGAGCAGCTCGGCGCCGATTACTTGCGTCGTGCAGGCTTCAGCGAGCGCATGGCCAAACTGGTGGAGTATCACGTGCAAGCCAAGCGCTACCTGACCTTCAGCCAGCCGGGTTATTACGCCCGCCTGAGCGAAGCCAGCCGCCGTACGCTCGGGTACCAGGGCGGTGTAATGACTCAGGAAGAGGCGCAGGCGTTTGAACAAGATCCGCTCTGCGAGATCAGCCTGCGCATGCGTCATTGGGACGAGCAGGCCAAGGCAATGCACGTGCCGGTGCTCGACCTCGAGGTGCTCAAGGCCAAGGCGCGGCAGGTGCTGGCGGCTTAGGTTTCGTCGAGGCGCCGGGCCAGAGCTTCGACCTGTTCCTGGCGCTCAGCCTGGCTGAGCCTAGGGTGAGGGTTGAGCGACGACCACTGCGGGTGGGCGCGGGCTTTGTGCAATGCATCCGGCAACTTGCCCTCGCGCCAGGTCTTGTCCTGGGGCGTGTCGACCTTGATGCTGTGCATCGCCGCATGGCCGCGCAGGTCCAGGGCCTTGAGCAACTGGCGTTGGCGCAGAGCGAGCAGGCGCAATACGCTGTCGTCCACGGTCAGCTCGCGCTGGCCTTTGATCTTGCCCAGCAGCCGGCTGCCATAGCTGCGTGCGGTTTGCAGCGCGCCACCGGCAATGGCGCCGGCCAGGGCGGCGGCGCCCAAGGTCAGGCCGCCGACCAACAGATCCACACCGGCACCCGCCGCTGCGCCTGCGGCGATCCCGCCACCGACGCGCACGCCGAGTTGCTTTAGAGTTTCCGGGTTGAACAGGTCGTCGCCCCAGCGCCCGTCCAGCAGCGGCAAGTCACTGGCGGCGGCATCCTGCGGGCGGAAGCCGAACAGCTTGAGCAGCGCTTCCACACACTTTTGTTCGCGTTGGCGCACGGCTTTGCGCAGGTCGCCGATGGCGTGTTGTTCATCTTCGGTGACCACGCTACGGCGGCAGGCGGCGCAGTCGATCAGCAGTTCGGCGATCAGCCGGGCGGCGCTTTGCTGGCGGGCCTGGCGCTGCGCCCCTTGATCCAGGATCAGCCGTTCCAATTGCGGCCGTGCGTTTTCCAGCAGCAGGGCGAGGCTTTCATACAGGCGCCGCTCGCCGTCTTCCGGCGGTGCCACGCTGTCGAAGCGCACCAGCGCGTGCAGGCCAAGCCGAGCCAGGGCTTCGCGCCAGTCCGGCTCGCGGTGGTCGCTGCTGCTGACAAAGTTGAGCACCGGCAGCAACGGCTTGCCGCAACTGGCCAGCACTTGCAGCTCGTCGCGGTATTTGGCCAGTACCGGCTCGCGGGCGTCGATCACATACAGGCCGGCGTCGGAGGCCAGCAGTTGGCGCAGCACCTTGGCTTCCTGTTCGAAACGCTGGCGCGCTTCGCTGCCTTCCAGGAACCGCGCCAGGCGCGCCGGGCCGTCGAGGCGTTCGCCGGGGCGATCCAGGCGCTCCAGGTAATCGAGCAGGGCGATGGCGTCTTCCAGGCCGGGGGTGTCGTACAGCTCCAGCAGGGCTTCGCCGTCCACCGACAAGCGTGCGCCTTCAACATGCCGTGTGGTACTGGGACGATGGGACACTTCGCCGAAGCCCACATCTCGCGTAAGGGTGCGCAGCAGCGACGTCTTGCCGACATTGGTGTGGCCGACCACGGCGAGTTTCAGGGGCTTAGTCATGACCGGTCTCCAGCCAGTTCAGCGGTGCGCAGTCGGCAAAGGGCAATTCAAGCTGTTGCAGCGCGGTGTGCCAGTCGCCCAGGCGCTCGGCGTCGAGGGCCTGGCCGGGCGGCGCTTGTAGCAGCCACACGCGGGTGGCGGTGGCGCTGCGGGCGAGTTCGGCGATCAGCGCCAGGCTGCCGCGATCCGGCGAGCGGCGCGGGTCGCAGGCGATGGCCAGACGTGCGGGCGGGAAGCGCGTGAGTTGTTCCAGCAGTTTGTTGCGCGATTCGCGGCTGTCGAGGATCCCGGCGTTCTTCACGTTGTGCGGCAGTTTGGGCGGCCAGGGGCGCAGGTCGTCCAGTTCGATGGCCACCAGCAGCGCGCCGTCGCTTTGCAGTTCGCTGACGCCGCCGCTGACGTGATGCAGTTGTTCGGGGGCGGCATCGTTGACCCCGAGGCGCTCACTGCTCGGCATCAGGCGCTCGCGCAATTGGCTGTAGCCGGGCAGGTTGAGGTCCAGGCGCAGGGCGGCGCGTCCACGTTTCCAGCGCCACAGGCAAAGCAGGGCAAGGATCAACCGGGGCAGCAGGCCATAGACCAGCAGCACGCCCACCAGCCATGCGGCCCAGGCCTGGCGGGCGCTTTCGATATTCAGCGCGGAATCGCCGCTGGCGCGGATCATCTCGACAGTCGGCACATTGAAGCCCAGCAGGGCGGGCAGGGCGCCGAGGGCCTGGGTGACGGCGACGAAGGTGTCGGCGCCGAGAATGGTGGTTTCCCACACGAAGCCGTAGCGGCGGGTGGCGAGTAGTGTCAGCAGAATCACCAGGGCGCTGAGCAACGCCAGCAACCACAGGCTATTGACCAGCACACCTACGGCCCAGCGATTGAGTTTCTGCCGTTGCAACAATAGCAGCAGTGCGGGCGCCAGCTGCGCAGCCTTCGCGTCACGGGCGAGTTTTTCGCTGAGCCATAACCACAGTCGCCCCAGGCTGGCGCTGTGTTCACCGGCAAACAGCAGGCCCAAGGCCCAACTGATCAGCAGGATCAGGTTCAAGCCGAGCAAGCTGCCCAAGGCCCAGAACACATTCACCGGGACCAGACCGTTGCCCAGCGCGGCAAAGGCCAGGCCCGCACCGCTGATCACCGCGACGACCGCCAGCAGCACCAGCGCCAGACGTGCGCCTTGCAACCAGCGGGTGAGGGCGGTCGTGAGCCCATCGCGCTCGGCCAGGTGCAGGGCGCGGTGCTGGATGCGCGTCGGCAGGTCGCCACCGACGGTGCGGGCCAGGCGGCTGGCTTCCAGGTCTTCCAGAGGGCCGGCGTGTTCTTCGCGCAGGCGCACGGTTTCTGTCAGCCAGAGTGTGTGCAAAGGAGTCACGCGTTGTCCTGTCGTGTTTGTGAGCCTGGAGCATAACCCCTGGCTCGGGGCTCTGGTATTCTCGTCGCCATGAAAAAAACTCTCCCTTTAAGCCTGATCGCAGCCCTCGGTGAAAACCGTGTGATCGGCGTCGACAACAGCATGCCCTGGCATTTGCCGGGGGATTTCAAATATTTCAAGGCCACCACGCTCGGCAAGCCGATCATCATGGGGCGCAAGACCTGGGACTCCCTGGGCCGACCGTTGCCGGGGCGCTTGAACATCGTGGTCAGCCGTCAGACCGATCTGGCGCTGGAAGGTGCGGAAGTTTTTCCGTCTCTGGAGGCCGCGCTAGAGCGCGCTGAGGAATGGGCAACGGCGCAAGGCGTTGACGAGCTGATGCTGATTGGCGGTGCTCAGTTGTATGCGCAGGGGCTGGAGCAGGCGGATCGGCTGTATTTGACGCGGGTGGCGTTGAGCCCGGAGGGGGATGCCTGGTTTCCGGAGTTTGATCGGGGCCAGTGGAAGTTGGTTTCCAATCTGGAGAATCCAGCTGAAGGTGATAAGCCTGCTTACAACTTTGAAGTCTGGGAAAAAGCTTAAAAGCATCGGGGGCAAGCCCCCTCCCACATCTTGACCGTCAAGTGTGGGAGGGGGCTTGCCCCCGATTGCTATCTATCAGGCTTGCGCTAATTCCGCATGCTCATCCGCATTCAACAACGCCTTGTCCGTCTGCCCCATGACCTGGCTGGTAATCGCCCCCGCCGTCATCGAGCCATTCACGTTCAACGCCGTACGGCCCATGTCGATCAGCGGCTCCACGGAAATCAGCAGCGCCACCAGTGACACCGGCAAGCCCATGGCCGGCAGCACGATCAGCGCGGCGAAGGTCGCACCGCCGCCCACGCCGGCCACACCGGCCGAACTCAAGGTCACAATCGCCACCAGGGTCGCGATCCACAGCGGGTCCAGCGGGTTGATGCCCACGGTCGGCGCGACCATCACCGCCAACATCGCCGGGTAGAGGCCGGCGCAACCGTTCTGGCCGATGGTCGCGCCGAACGAGGCGGCAAACCCAGCGATGGATTGCGGGATGCCCAGGCGACGGGTCTGCGCTTCAATGCTCAGCGGGATCGCCGCCGCGCTGGAGCGGCTGGTGAAGGCAAAGGTCAGCACCGGCCACACCTTGCGGAAGAAGCGCAGCGGGTTGATCCCGGCCAGGGACAGCAGCAGGCCGTGCACCACGAACATCAGGCCCAGGGCCAGGTACGACACCACCACGAAACTGCCGAGCTTGATGATGTCTTGCAGGTTGGAGCCGGCGACCACTTTGGTCATCAGCGCCAATACGCCATACGGCGTCAGCTTCATCACCAGGCGCACCAGGCGCATCACCCAGGCTTGCAGGGTGTCGATGGCGTTGAGGACTTTCTGGCCCTTTTCCACGTCATCCTTGAGCAGTTGCAGCGCGGCAACCCCCAGGAATGCGGCGAAAATCACCACGCTGATGATCGAGGTCGGCTTGGCCCGGGCCAGGTCGGCGAACGGGTTGGCCGGCACGAACGACAGCAGCAGTTGCGGGATATTCAGGTCGGCGACCTTGCCCGCGTAATCGCTCTGGATCACTTGCAGGCGCGCCATTTCCTGGGTGCCGGCCACCAGGCCTTCGGCGGTGAGGCCGAACAGGTTGGTCAGGGCGATGCCGATCAGCGCCGCAATCGCGGTGGTGAACAGCAGCGTGCCGATGGTCAGGAAGCTGATCTTGCCCAGGGACGAGGCGTTGTGCAGGCGTGCCACGGCGCTGAGGATCGACGCGAATACCAGCGGGATCACGATCATTTGCAGCAGTTGCACATAACCGTTGCCGACCAGGTCGAACCAGCCGATGGAGGCCTTGAGTACCGGGTTGCCGTCACCGTAGACCGTGTGCAGCACGGTGCCGAACACCACGCCGAGTACAAGGGCAAGCAGCACCTTCTTGGCGAGGCTCCAGTTTGTGCGACGGGTTTGTGCCAGGCCCAGCAACAGGGCCACGAACACCAGTAAGTTGAGAATCAGGGGCAGATTCATTGAAGCTCCGTTGAGAAGGCAGCCAATCGCGCGAGCCTGCGATTGCGAACCGGAAAGCCTAACAGCTTGAAATATATTGATTTAATACCGATATGGAATGGTGACTGTCGTTTTTGGAATAAGCCTTTGACGCTCAGGCACATGTCCTTGGCGCGTTCACGACGCAAGCGGTCGTGCTCGGGCGATAACTGTCACAGGGATTTGTTAGCGTCGATGTTTTTCACTCAGGGAGAAACGCATATGAAGCTCGCTTCGAGATTGTTTGCCGCCGCACTGTGCTTGGGCCTTGCCGGGCCAACCATGGCCGCCACCGAGTTGAAACACTGGCCGGCCCCGGCCGCCGAGCAACTGAACAAAATGATCGCCGCCAACGCCAACAAGGGCAATTTCGCGGTGTTCGACATGGACAACACCAGCTACCGCTACGACCTCGAAGAGTCCCTGCTGCCCTACATGGAAAACAAGGGCTTGATTACCCGCGACAGCCTTGATCCGTCGCTCAAGCTTATGCCGTTCAAAGACACTGCCGACCATAAGGAAAGTCTGTTCAGCTACTACTATCGCCTCTGCGAAGTGGACGACATGGTCTGCTACCCGTGGGTTGCCCAGGTGTTCTCGGGGTTCACCCTCAAGGAGCTCAAAGTGCAGGTCGATGAGCTGATGGCCTCCGGCAAGCCCGTGCCCGTCACTTATTTCGAAGGCGACGCCGTTAAGAAGTCCGAGGTGCAACCGCCGAAAGTCTTCACCGGCCAGGCCGAGCTATACAACAAACTGATGGAAAACGGCATCGAGGTGTATGTGATGACCGCCGCTTCCGAAGAGCTGGTGCGCATGGTCGCCGCCGATCCGAAGTACGGCTACAACGTCAAGCCCGAGAACGTCATCGGCGTGACCACCTTGCTCAAGGACCGCAAGACCGGCGAGCTGACCACCGCGCGCAAACAGATCACCGCCGGCAAGTATGACGAAAAGGCCAACCTGGGCCTGGAACTCACGCCCTACCTGTGGACCCCGGCGACCTGGATGGCCGGCAAGCACGCGGCGATCCTCACCTACATCGACGAATGGAAAAAGCCGGTACTGGTGGGTGGCGACACCCCGACCAGCGATGGCTACATGCTGTTTCACGACGTGGACGTGGCCAAGGGTGGTATCCACCTGTGGATCAACCGCAAGGACAAATACATGACCCAGTTGAACGGCATGATCGCCAAGCACGCGGCGGCGCAGGCCAAGGAAGGGTTGCCGGTGACGGCGGACAAGAACTGGGTGATCGTCAAGCCTGATGAAATCCAGTAACACCGCGGCGCTTGTTATCGGGGGCAAGCCCCCTCCCACAGTTGACCGAGTTCCAACATGAGAATGCAGTCAGTGTGGGAGGGGGCTTGCCCCCGATAGCTATCTGATTGACAGGCCAAAAGCTACAGCAAAAATAGATATCAATTGCGAACCAATCTCATCATCTGCTAGCGTGCGCACTTCCTGAACCCTCCGTTCTTCTCAAGGTAGTGCTGTGTCCTCCTGGAATTCGCAGATAGCGCGCCTGTTCGCGGAGCAGAAGAAAGCCCTCGAAGCCTTCGTCACCCGCCGCACCGGCAGCGCCCAGGTGGCCGCCGACCTGACCCAGGAATCGTTCCTGCGCCTGGCACGTCTGGACTCCGGCGAGAAGATCGACAACCTGCCAGCCTTCCTCTTCACCATCGCCAGCAACCTGGTGCGCGATCACCAGCGCCAGGCCATCCGCCGTGAGCGCCTGGATGCCGGCGAGCCCAGCGAAGAACTGCCGTGCGGCAACCCCGGTGCCGACGAACAACTGGCCGCCTACCAGCAGGAGCAACTGATGCAGGACGCAATCCTGGCGTTGCCCGCAGCGACTCGGCAGATCTTCCTGCTCTATCATGTCGACGAACTTTCCTATCGCGAGATTGGCGAACGCCTGTCGATCAGCCCGCGCAGCGTGGAATACCAACTGCGCCGCGCCTTGATTGAATGCCGTGCCTACATCAAGACGCGGCTCGCCTGCGACACACAAGGACGTCGGTCATGACTGCGTTACCCACTGCCGACGCGTTGTTCGAAGAAGCGTCCGCCTGGTACTTCCGCTTGCAGGCCGAGGACGTGACCCCGGCCGAGATGGACGCTTTTGCCGCCTGGCTCGGGCAGGGCCAGCCCCAGGACGACGCGTGGCAGGAAGTGCAGGCGATGCTCGGCGGTTTGCGTGAACCGGCACGGCTGATCCGCCGCGCCGAGCAGGTCGCGTGGCGCAAACCCGCGCGGCGTTGGGCTTATGCCGCTGCCGTGCTGCTGGCGGTTGGGTTGACCGTGCAGAACACGCCCTGGCTCGACCGCCTGCGCGCGGACTACGCCACCGGCACCGGCGAAACGCGCACAGTCGAGTTGGCGGACGGCTCCCAGTTGCAGCTCAATACCGACAGCGCCGTTCAGGTACGCATGAGCAGCGGTGAGCGTCAGATTCGTCTGTTGCGCGGGGAAGGTTTTTTCAGCGTGACCAAAGACCCGGCGCGGCCCTTCGTGGTGCAGTCCGGCGAGGGCTGGGTGACGGTGGTCGGCACCCAGTTCAGCGTGGCAAGGCGGGATGCGCAGACGCGGGTGCAAGTGGCGCAGGGCAAGGTGCAGGTCAGCGCGGGCGCCGGTGAGCCGGTCTACCTGGAGCCGGGACGGGCCGTGGAATATCAGGGCCAGCACCTTGCCGAGGCCCACGGTTTCGATGCGGCCAGCGGTTTCGCCTGGCGCCAGCGACAACTGGTGTTCCGCCAACAACCGCTGTCGGAAGTGGTCAGCGAGTTGAACCGCTACTGGCCTGGCAAGACCCTGGTGCTGGGCGATGCGCTGCGCAATCGCGTGGTGTCCGGCGTGTTCGAGATCGACAAACCGGAAGCCGTGATCAAGGCGCTGGAATACACCCTCAACCTGCGCGCTGAGCACTACACCCCGTATTTACTGGTGTTGCGCGAAGGCAAAGCCTCTTAGCGGCAACTTTTGCAAAATATTTTCAGGGTTTCCCCGCAAGCCATCGTCCTTGATCACTGAGGCGTAAATAGTAAGCACTCTCAAGTAGTGCGGCGCCGATCACAGACTTTTTTGCACCGGGGAGCACCATCCATGGCACACCGATTCGCCGCGCGGCCCTTGCTGGCACTGGCTATTTCCATGGCCTGCGGCACTGCGCCGCTGTATCTGCAGGCCGCCGAAACCACCCAGGCCCAGACTTATCGATTCGATATTCCGGGGCAAAGCCTGGACGGTGCGCTGGCGGCATTTTCGGCAGTGACACGGGTGCAGGTACTGGTGAATGGTGAGTTGACCCAGGGTGTGGTGTCACCGGGGGTGAAGGGCAACCTGGGGCAGCGTGAAGCCTTGGGGCAACTGCTCGGCGGCACGGGGTTGAGTGCGGCGTTTATCAATGCCGATACCGTTACCCTGGAAAAGCGTGTGGACGCCGGTGGCGCCCTCGAAGTCGGCGCCACCACCATCAGCGCCGAGCGCCTGGGCGTCACCACCGAAGGCACCGGCTCCTACACCACGGGTGCCGTGACCATCGGCAAGGGCGAGCAGAAACTCAAGGACATCCCGCAGTCGGTCAGCGTCATGACCCGCAAGCAGATGGACGACCAGAACACCACGAAGCTCTCCGACGTGGTCAAGCGCACGCCCGGCCTGACGGCGACCAAATCTCCTGGCCCTGGCATGTTCATCTTCTCCCGTGGTTTCGAAGTCGGCACGCTGCAATACGACGGCGTGGGAATCCCGCGTAACACCTATACGCTGGGCAGCTACCTCACGGAAAACATGGCGATCTATGACCGCGTCGAAACCCTGCGCGGCCCGGCGGCCTTGCTGCAAGGCGCGAATAGCCCCGGCGGCACCATGAATCTGGTGCGCAAGCGTGGCCAGCAGGCACCGACAGTGACCATCACCGCCAAGGCCGGCTCGTGGGACCACTACGGCACCCAAGTCGATGCCGGTGGCCCGCTCAACCCGGAAGGCACCTTGCGCGGCCGGTTTGTGGCGGATTACGACACCACCAACTCCTTCGTCGACTACGCGGGCGGCTGGAATCAGACCGTCTATGGCGCCGTCGACTACGACTTCACGCCAGACACCACCGTGGGCGTCGGCATCAGCAACCAGAAAGGCCACTCACGCCCCAACTTCATGTCGCTGCCCCGCTACGCCAATGGCAGTGATATCGGCCTGCCGCGCTCGACCTTTGTCGGCGCCAGCTGGAACCGTGCCGTCAACAACCAGACCCAGGTGTTCGCCGACCTGGAGCATCGTTTCAACGATGACTGGAAGGTGAAGGCCGCGCTGGTGGCGATGGACGAACACAACGACGCGACCTACCAGGCGACGTGGGATACTGTCCCCAACCCCGGCGACACGGGCAATGTGCGCTACATCGACTGGGTGACCGACTTCAATACCAAAAGTCGCGGCGCGGATGTGTATGTCAACGGCAAGTTCGACGGCCTGGGTTTCCAACAGGAAATGGTTCTGGGCGCCAACTATTCCAAACTCACCACCGACGACCAGTGGGCGCGGGCGGCAACGAATGGCGCGGATATTTTCAACATCGACCATAACCGTGTGCAGCGCGACAAATACCAGTTGTTCCAGGCGGGGAACGCCTCGAAGAGCTGGTATGACATCCGTCAGAAAGGCATCTATGGCACCTGGCGCGTCAAGGTGCTGGACCCGCTCACGCTGATCCTCGGCGCGCGCACCAGTTGGTATGAGTACTCCTATATTGGCCAGAACGGCCGCCAGGGCGTGTACGGCGTTGCCGAGGAAAGCACCACGCAAACCTCCGGCAAGGTCACGCCGTATGCAGGCCTGGTCTATGCCCTGAACGATCAATGGTCGGCCTACGCCAGCTACGCCGATGCGTTCGAGCCGCAAACCAACCTGACCACCTCGGGATCTCTGCTCAAGCCTATCGAGGGCAAGAACTACGAGCTGGGCATCAAGGGTGAACTGGCCGATGGCCGCCTCAACACTTCATTCGCGATCTTCCGCTACGACCAGGAAAATCGTGGCGTCCAGGACCTGCAAGGGCCGATGAACTGTAATGGCTGGTACTGCTCGGTGGCCTCGGGCAAGGTCCGCAGCCAGGGTTTTGAAGCCACATTGGGCGGTGAAGTGCTGCCGGGTCTGCAACTGGTCTCCAGCTACACGTACAACACCACCAAGTTCCTCAAGGACGACACCTACGAAGGCAAGGTCTTCAGCACCTGGACGCCCAAGCACCTGCTCAAGGTGTGGGGCGATTACCAGTTGCCGGGGGACTGGCAGAAGGTCAGCGTCGGCGCTGGCGTAACGGCGCAAAGCAGCACCGTCGCCTACGATCGCACCTTCAGCGTGCCGGGCAATGCACTGTGGGATTCGCGGGTGGCCTACAAGATCAACCAGGAATTCACCGTCGCGGCGAACCTGAACAATATGTTCGACAAGAAGTACTACATCCCGGCGTACAACGCGAACTGGGGCAGTAACTACTATGGCGACCCGCGCAATGTGATGTTCACCATGACCTACACCCCACAGTTCTGAGTGCAACCGGAATAAAAATGCCCCGCACGTGGCGGGGCATTTTCATGGGATCAAACAACCCACGCTATCGCGCGTCACTTCACCGATTTCAAATGCCAGTTCCATTGCGCAACCAACGCGTTCTCACCCAATTTGATGAACAGCCCATAGTCGCTCAGGTAGGCTGCCTGGTAAGTCCAACCTTTCATCTGAACGCAGTCGAGTACCTTTGCTTGCCCCTTCAGGTCCGGGGTCAGGGTGGCGGCCGGGATTTCCCGAGCGACCTTGCAGGTCACGGTTCTTGGCTCGCTGTTCTCCGGCGAAGGACTGCCATCGGGGTTGATGGATTTTGACCACGTTTGGGTGTAGCTCACCTCACTGGCGAGGGGCAAGTTACGCCAATCGCCTTGAAAGCTCAGGCCAACCAAGAGGCGTGTCTTCACCTTGTCAGTGCCTGTTTTGCGGTCGAGACCTTGGCTGTCCAGATCAAACAGGCCTTGGAAGGTCAGCTCCTGGTTAAAGCCAAGTGCCGAGTCGCGTGTTTGTACCAGCGTCTGACCCGATGCTTTGTCGACACTGATGAATGTCTGCTTGGTCTGGTCGCCCACGCGGGTGTTGTTGAAGAGCACGGCGTCATAGTCGTAGGCCAGCTCGCTCAGGGTGCGGGTTGGCGCAGGCAGGCCGAGCGCTCGGATGGCCGCCAGTACGGCTGGGTTGGCATTGGTTGCGCTGGCAGCGGGTGGCAATGCCTGGCGCGCCTTGAAAGCGGGTAACCGGGCCAGCTCCACCGGCGCCTGGCACAGAGCCTTGAAGAGCTGGGCATGTTCGCCGGAAGCTTGATCCAAGGCTTGCGGCTTGAATTGTCGACGGATTTCGCCGTTGATCATCTGGCGCGTTTCATCGAGGTTGAACTGGCTCATCAACGTAATGGTGCGTTGTGTGCAATCCAGGGTCAGCCGCTCCTGCCGTTGAGTAAACAACGATGCGGTCTTGGCGACCTGATAGTGCAGGTAATCCTCTGTGGCCCAGACGGATATCTGACTGCCTTGCTGCTGCACGCTGTTACGGTCGATCAGCAGCCAGCCCTGATCGGCAGAGGTTTGCAGCACCCGCCAGTCGGGCACGGGGCGTGCCTTGCATACGCTCTGCAATTGAGCGCTTTGCTGCAGTTGTTGGGCCTGTGCCGCTGGCAGGTCGACGCCTGTTGCCGGTGAGGGAGTAAAAGCCCGCAGGCCCGTGCGCGTGGGGTAGAACATCCTTCCAGGACCTTGTGTGCAGTAGGCGTCGAACTGCACAGAGATCGGGTTTTGCTGCAAGTCGACGGAGTACGCGACTCTGTCGCCGTTGCGCAGGATGGTGTAGTCGAGCGCCGGCAGTGTCATGGCTTCGTTGAAGAGTGCAAGGCCTGGGTCCACCTGAGGCTTTTGCAGCGAGCTGCAACCGGCCAACGCCAATAGGGAAAGCGCCCATGCAGCTGGGCGTAGAGCGGTAAAGCGGGCATCCATGCGGGTAAGTTCCTTGAGAATACAGTTGCGCCTGTTATCGGCCGGCGTATGAAAAACTACAGCGTCAGAACGCCAGGCAAAAAAATGCCCCGCACGTGACGGGGCATTTTTATGGGCGCAGCTTACAGACCGTCAAGCATCGCCTTGTTACGCACAGCACCCTTGTCGGCACTGGTGGCCAGCAGGGCGTAAGCCTTCAATGCGGTAGTCACTTTGCGTGGACGCTTCTCCACTGGCTTCCACCCCTTCTTGTCCTGCTCAACCCGGCGTGCCGCCAGTTCTTCGTCGCTGATCAGCAGGTTGATCGAGCGGTTCGGAATGTCGATCAGCACCTTGTCGCCGTCCTGCACCAGGCCAATTGCGCCACCGGCAGCGGCTTCCGGCGAAGCGTGGCCGATGGACAGGCCCGAAGTACCGCCGGAGAAGCGGCCGTCGGTCAGCAAGGCGCAGGCTTTGCCCAGGCCCTTGGATTTCAGGTAGGACGTCGGGTACAGCATCTCCTGCATGCCCGGGCCGCCTTTCGGGCCTTCGTAGCGGATGATCACGATGTCGCCTTCCTTCACTTCGTCGGCGAGGATGCCGCGCACGGCGCTGTCCTGGCTTTCGAAGATCTTCGCGTTGCCTTCGAACACATGGATCGACTCATCCACACCGGCGGTTTTCACCACGCAGCCATCCAGGGCGATGTTGCCGTACAACACGGCCAAACCGCCTTCTTTCGAGTAGGCGTGCTCGACACTGCGGATGCAGCCGTTTTCACGGTCGTCGTCGAGGGTGTCCCAACGGGTCGACTGGCTGAACGCGGTTTGCGTCGGGATACCGGCCGGGCCAGCCTTGAAGAAGGTGTGCACGGCTTCGTCGTCAGTCTGGGTGATGTCCCACTTGGCGATGCCTTCGGCGATGGATGGACTGTGCACGGTCGGCAGATCGGTGTGCAGCAGGCCGCCACGAGCCAGCGAACCGAGGATCGAGAAGATTCCGCCGGCGCGGTGCACGTCTTCCATATGGTACTTCTGGATGTTCGGCGCGACCTTGCACAGTTGCGGCACGTGACGGGACAGGCGGTCGATGTCGCGCAGGTCGAAATCGATCTCGGCTTCCTGGGCCGCGGCCAGCAAGTGCAGGATGGTATTGGTGGAACCGCCCATGGCGATGTCCAGGGTCATGGCGTTCTCGAACGCCTTGAAGTTGGCGATGTTACGCGGCAATACCGACTCATCGTTCTCGCCGTAGTAACGCTTGCACAGCTCGACGATGGTGCGGCCGGCCTGCAGGAACAGCTGCTCGCGGTCGCTGTGGGTGGCCAGCGTCGAGCCGTTGCCCGGCAAGGCCAGGCCCAGGGCTTCCACCAGGCAGTTCATCGAGTTGGCGGTGAACATGCCGGAGCACGAGCCGCAGGTTGGGCAAGCGCTGCGCTCGTATTCCGCGACCTTCTCGTCAGAAGCGCTGGAATCGGCGGCGATGACCATGGCGTCGACCAGGTCGAGGCCGTGGGAGGCGAGTTTGGTCTTGCCGGCTTCCATCGGGCCGCCGGAGACGAAGATCACCGGGATGTTCAGGCGCAGGGCGGCCATCAGCATGCCAGGGGTGATCTTGTCGCAGTTCGAGATGCAGACGATGGCGTCGGCGCAGTGAGCGTTGACCATGTATTCCACGGAGTCGGCGATGATCTCGCGGCTCGGCAGGGAATACAGCATGCCGTCATGGCCCATGGCGATGCCGTCATCCACGGCGATGGTGTTGAATTCCTTGGCGACGCCACCGGCGCGTTCGATCTCGCGGGCGACCAGTTGGCCCAGGTCTTTGAGATGGACGTGGCCGGGTACGAACTGGGTGAACGAGTTGGCAATCGCGATGATCGGCTTCTTGAAGTCGTCATCTTTCATCCCCGTGGCACGCCACAGTGCGCGCGCGCCGGCCATGTTGCGGCCGTGGGTGGATGTTTTCGAGCGGTAATCTGGCATGGAGCACTCCGGGCGGCTAATCGGTATCAAAAGGGAGTGAGCTTCTATTGACGTCTGGAACACCCGAAAAATGGCCGTGTGTCCGGAAGTTGCCACTCGCGTCGCGGGATCGCCGCTTGCTTGGGCCTCGAGCTCATAAACCCGCCGGGGGATGACTGGCGATGAATAGGCCGATTCTACACCGCTGGCGGCGGGAGGGAATGACCGAAACCGTGAAGATAGCGGCTACGGGACGTGCGGGTGACGCCGCGCCCATGCGTTCAGGGCCAGGGCGACGGCGCTCAGCATCAGAAAGCACAGACCCAGCGCGGTACTCAGATGGTGGGTAAAGGTGCTGATGAATGCACTGATAAGACCACCGGCAATGAATAGCACTGCCGCCACCGCTGAGGCCGCCGTCCCTGCATTGTCCGGAAACAAGCTCATGGCCTTGGAATTGGAAATGGGGCGGGTGATGGTCGTGCCTGCTGTGCAGAGCAGCATGGGCACCAGCACGGTCGGGGTTGATAAGCCGAACTGATAGGCGAGGACCAGCATGACGATGCCCGAGATCGCGATCAGCACCAGCCCGGTGGCCATCTGGGTCGCGGCCGGTAGTCGCTTGTGCAACAAGCCCGCACTGACACCGCCCAGTACATAAGCGGCGCCGTAGAGGAGCAGGGTCAACGAGTATTCGTGGGGCGTCAGCTGCAACTGGTCCATGAAAATCAGCGGTGACACAACGATGAACGAGAAATGACAGGCGAAGGTAATCGCGGAGATCGTGGCATAGCTGGCGAAGTGCCGGCTGGCGAAGACCTTGGTGTAGGCCTTGAACATGCTTTGGCGGCTTGGTGCCGCTTGAGGCAAGCCGCCATGGAGTAGCCGGTGAGCCATGATCAGGGTGGCTGCACAGAGCGCTATAAACAGATAGAAGCTGGCTTGCCACCCCCCGTGCAGTTGCAGCCACGCGCCCAGCAGCGGGGAAACCGAAATGAAAATTCCCCCGGCCGTAGCCATGGCGATCCGCAACCGCTCTTGTTCTCTGCCGAAGAAAAGGTCCTGCACCAACGCTTGGGACAGTATGAAACCGCCGCAACCCATGGCCTGGATGACGCGAAAGAACAGGAATTGGGCGGTCGTGCTGGCGGTTAAACACCCGGCCGCACCCATGATTGCGACGAGCATGCTGGCCAGTAGCAGCTTCTTGCGGCCGATCCTGTCGGACAGCGGGCCGATCAACAGCATGGCGCAGGAAAAGCCAATGGCGAACAGGCTGACCGAGCGGGCGACCTGGGTGGTGGAGGTGGAGAAGTGTTCCGCCAGGGCGGGAAAGGAAGGCAGCACGACGTCAAGCGGGAAGACGCCCAGCAGGGTCATGGTCATCAGCCAGAAAACAATGAAAGGTTTTTCAGCCTGTGTGATTGCCGTCGACATGGGCGAGCCTCGATTCCGTGAGGGAGTCGAGGATCGAGTCTGAGTAGAGGAAAGTCAAAGCCTGGTTTTGAGCGAAACTTCCTGAAAGCCTGTAGGAACCCGGAGGCCCCTACAGGCCAGCGGCATCAGCTATTCGGCAACAACCGGCACGTAATGCTCTTGATATACCGCGTCTCGGCAATCGCCGGATGCACCGGATGATCCGGACCCTGGCCACCACGTTCGAGCATCTGGATATTACGGTCCAGGTGACGGGCGCTGGTCAGCAGGATGTTTTGCAGGTCATCTTCCGGCAAGTGCATGGAGCACGACGCGCTGACCAGGATGCCGTCCTTGCTGAGCAGGCGCATGGCTTGCTCGTTGAGGCGGCGGTAGGCGCCTTCGCCGTTTTTCATGTCTTTCTTGCGTTTGATGAAGGCCGGTGGATCGGCGACGATCACATCGAAGCGTTCTTCGCTGGCTTTCAGTTCTTTCAAGGCTTCAAACACGTCGCCTTCGATGCAGGTCATCTTCTCGGCAAAGCCGTTCAGCGCGGCGTTGCGCTCCACGCCGTCGAGGGCGAAGGCGGAGGCGTCGACACAGAACACTTCACTGGCGCCGAAGGCCGCAGCCTGCACGCCCCAGCCACCGATGTAGCTGTACAGGTCCAGCACGCGCTTGCCCTTGGCATACGGGGCCAGGCGGGCGCGGTTCATGCGGTGGTCGTAGAACCAGCCGGTTTTCTGGCCCTGGATTACCGGGGCTTCGAACTTCACGCCGTTTTCTTCCAGCGCTACCCACTCCGGCACCAGGCCGAACACGGTTTCGACGTAGCGGTTGAGGCCTTCGGCATCGCGCGCGGCGGAGTCGTTCTTGAACAGGATGCCGCTTGGCTTGAGCACTTGGGTCAAGGCAGCGATCACGTCTTCTTTATGGGCTTCCATGGTCGCCGAGGCGATCTGCACCACCAGGATGTCGCCGAAACGGTCGACCACCAGGCCCGGCAACAGGTCGGAGTCGCCGTAGACCAGGCGGTAGAACGGCTTGTCGAACAGGCGGTCACGCAGGGACAGGGCGACGTTCAGGCGGTGCACCAGCAGCGACTTGTCCAGCTGCAACTTGATGTCGCGCGACAGCAGGCGGGCGCAGATCAGGTTGTTCGGGCTCATGGCCACGATGCCCAGGGTCTTGCCGCCGGCCGCTTCGAGGATGGCCTGGTCACCCGCCTGGAAACCGTGGAGTGGGGTGGCGGCCACGTCGATTTCGTTGCTGTAGACCCACAGGTGGCCGTTGCGCAAACGACGATCGGCGTTGGCTTTGAGACGCAGGCTTGGCAGGGACATGACGTCGCTCCGGAAAAAAGAGCGGGAGTATACCTGTTGCGGCGCGGTTCATGTGGGCGTGGGCTTGCCCGCGATGCAGGCGGCGCGGTGTATCTGACGTACGGCGGTGATGCCATCGGGCAAGCCCCCTCCCATATTTAGTCCGGTTTCAATCGGGCATTTGGGTGTCGGTCAGGTTTGCTTAGAGGTTAGAATCGCCGCCTAGCCCAGAGTATGTACTTATGTCCCAAGAGCTTTCCGCCGAACAGATCCAACAGGCCCTGCAGGGCATCAGCGTGCCGCCCCAGCCGCAAATCATGGTGGATTTGCAGATGGAGCAATACATGCCCGATCCGGACCTGGAAGTGATCGCGCGGCTGATCTCCCAGGACCCGGGCCTGTCGGGCGCACTGCTGAAGATCGTCAACTCGTCTTATTACGGCCTGAGCAACAAGATCGCGTCGATCCAGCGCGCAGTGAACCTGTTGGGCAGTCGTTCGATCATCAACCTGATCAACGCGTTGTCGATCAAGGGCGAGATGAGCGACGACACCATCGTCACCCTCAACCGCTTCTGGGACACCGCCCAGGATGTGGCCATGACCTGCCTCACCCTGGCCAAGCGCACCGGCGCCCAGGCGGTGGACGAGGCCTATGCCCTGGGCCTGTTCCATGACTGTGGCGTGCCGCTGATGCTCAAGCGCTTCCCCAACTACATGGCGGTGCTGGAGCAGGCGTATGCCAATGCCGGCCCCGATTGCCGCGTGGTCGACACCGAGAACAACGCGTTCAACACCAACCATGCCGTGGTCGGCTACTACACCGCCAAATCCTGGCGCCTGCCGCAGCATGTGACCGACGCCATCGCCAACCACCACAACGCCTTGGCGATCTTCAGCGATGAGTCGTCGCGCACTCCGCAGCTCAAGAACCTGCTGGCGATCCTGAAAATGGCCGAGCATATCTGCTCGTCCTACCGTGTACTGGGCAGCCAGACGGTGGACCATGAATGGAATACCATCGGCCACCTGGTGCTGGACTACGTGGGGCTGTCGGACTACGACTTCGAGAGTATGAAATTGTCGATCCGCGAACTGGGCGCCCACTGATCCTTCCTTAAAGAGGCACCTATGCCCGAGTTACCAGAAGTCGAAACCACCCGGCGCGGGATTGCGCCCCACCTGGAAGGCCAGCGGGTCAGCCGCGTGGTGGTGCGCGAACGGCGCCTGCGCTGGCCGATCCCGGAAGACCTCGATGTGCGCCTGTCCGGGCAGCGCATCGTGCTGGTGGAGCGGCGGGCCAAGTACCTGTTGATCAATGCCGAAGTGGGCACCTTGATCAGCCACCTCGGCATGTCGGGCAACCTGCGTCTGGTAGAGGCCGGCATGCCGGCGGCCAAGCATGAACATGTGGATATCGAGCTCGAATCCGGCCTGGCCCTGCGCTACACCGATCCTCGGCGTTTTGGCGCGATGCTCTGGAGCCAGGACCCGCACAACCATGAACTGCTGATCCGACTGGGGCCGGAGCCGCTGACCGACCTGTTTGACGGCGAGCGTCTGTTCCAGCTGTCCCGTGGGCGGTCGATGGCGGTGAAGCCGTTCATCATGGACAACGCGGTGGTGGTGGGTGTGGGCAATATCTACGCGACGGAAGCGCTGTTTGCGGCGGGGATCGATCCGCGTCGTGAGGCGGGTGGTATTTCGCGAGCGCGTTATTTGAAGCTGGCGATCGAGATCAAGCGCGTGCTGGCGGCGGCCATCGAGCGTGGCGGCACCACGTTGCGCGACTTTATCGGCGGCGACGGGCAGCCGGGGTATTTCCAGCAGGAACTGTTCGTCTATGGCCGGGGCGGCGAGGCGTGCAAGGTCTGCGGCAGCGAATTGCGCAATGTGGTGCTGGGACAGCGCGCGAGTGTGTTTTGCCCTAAGTGCCAGAGCTGATTGATGGGTGATTGCTGATATTGCCATCGGGGGCAAGCCCCCTCCCACAGTGAAAGTGTTCGCAATCCAAATGTGGGAGGGGGCTTGCCCCCGATGAGGTCATGACAGGCGCTAAAGGTGGGTCAGGCCTTACCGGTAATCTTGCGGTACTTCTCCATCAGTTGCTCTTGCGTCTCTGGATGGGCTTCATCCAGCGGGATGCAATCCACCGGGCACACTTGCTGGCACTGAGGCTCGTCGTAGTGGCCGACGCACTGGGTGCACAGGTTGGGGTCGATCACGTAGATCTCTTCGCCCTGGGAAATTGCGGCGTTCGGGCACTCGGGTTCGCAGACGTCGCAGTTGATGCAATCGTCGGTGATGATCAGGGACATGGAAACTCCTGCCAGGGCCGTCCGCCAAGGCATCTGAAAACTAATGCGCGCAATTGTGCCGCATTGGCGCCCGCAGTGCGAGCAGGCGCCGATTGGGGGCTTATTTCTTGAAGCGCAGGGTCAGTGCATCCGCCACGGCCGGGTGCACGAACTTGGTGATATCTCCGCCCAAAGCGGCAATTTCACGGACCAACGTCGAGGAAATGAACGAATAGCGTTCCGACGGTGTGAGGAACAGGCTTTCCACGTCCGGCGCCAGTTGGCGGTTCATGTTGGCCAACTGGAACTCGTACTCGAAGTCCGACACTGCACGCAGGCCGCGCAGGAACACATTGGCGTTCTGCTCTTTGGCGAAATGCGCCAACAGTGTGGAAAAGCCCACGACTTCCACATTGGGCAGGTGTTTGGTGACCTCACGCGCCAACTCCACACGCTGTTCCAGGGGAAACAGCGGGTTTTTCTTGGGGCTGGCCGCGACCGCGATGATCACATGGTCGAACAAGCGTGAGGCACGTTCGACCAGATCGCCATGGCCTTTGGTAATCGGGTCGAAGGTACCTGGGTACAACACTCGGTTCATCGCGTCGTCCTGGCGGAGTCCGTTGGGGAACCGGATGGTATCGCAGCCGTCCCGGTCGGGAAAGTCAACTTATGCAGAAGAAAGCACTATAGACACGGCGAATACCGTGTTTTTTCACGCTGTTTTCAGACGTTCGGCCAAGGCTGTCGCCAGTTGGGCGGTCAAACCGTACACCGATAATTGTGGGTTGGCCCCAATGCTGGTGGGGAATAGAGAGCCATCGTGGATCGACAGGTTGCGCAACTGATGATGGCGACCCAGGCTGTCGGCCACTGCATTTTTCGGGTCTTCGCCCATGGCGCAACCGCCCATCACATGGGCGCTGCCCAGGCAGGTGCGATGCAGTTCCAGATTGAGGCCTTCAATCAGCGTGCGCGCTTCGCCCAGGGTTTTTACGTAGCGGGCATCGTGATGCAGCGGCTTGACCGACTTGGCGCCCGCCGCGAACTGGATCTCGGCCATGCTGTGGAAGGCACGACGCAAGCCATTCCAGGCGTAGTCCGACACCTGGTAGTCGAGCACCGGCGTGCCATCGCCACGTAGCTCCACGCTGCCGCCCGGGCTGTCGGGGTGGAAGCCGTCGCGCAGCAGCGCCAGCATCGCGTGGGTGTTGGGCAATTGGCTCATGTCCAGGGCGTTCTGGGTGCCGTAACCGCCGAGCAGGGTGCTGGCCAGCGCTGGGTGCAAGGGCGGCGCCTCCAGCTTGTACGACATTTTCCCCGTGGTGCCGTCCTGCCACTGGAAATGGTCGGAATAGATCGACTGCGGCGCGCCGTAGAACGGGTTGATCACCTCGTCGAACAGCCCGGCGGAGAAGTTCACCAAGTGCAGGAATGTGCGTTTGCCCAGCCGCGAGTGCGGGTCGGGCGCGTCCGAGCGCATCAGCAGCGCGGGGCTGTTGATGCCGCCGCCCGAGAGCACGTAATGTTTGGCCTTCACCGTGATCTTGCGTCCGGTAGGCGCCACGCAACGCTCGTCCATCGCCATACATTCCAGGCTACTGATGGTGTCGCCGCTGTATTTGAGGCGCTCGGCGCGGGCCAGGTACAACAGCTCGCCGCCTTTTTCCAGGGTGGACGGGATGGTGGTCACCAGCATCGATTGCTTGGCGTTGACCGGGCAGCCCATCCCGCAATAGCCCAGGTTGAAGCAGCCGCGCACATTGCGCGGGATCACATGCCAGCTGTAACCGAGCTTTTCGCAGCCTTTGCGGATCACATCGTTGTTGGGGTTGGGTGGCAGGGCCCAGGGCGCGATGCCCAGGCGTTGTTCCATCTTTTCGAACCAGGGCGCCATTTCGGCGCTGCTGTGGCCCTTCACGGCGTACTCGCTGGCCCAGTGGGCGAGGGTGGCGTCCGGGGTGCGGAAGCTGGACGTCCAGTTGATCAGCGTAGTGCCGCCCACGGCCCGGCCCTGCAGGATGGTGATGGCGCCGTCCTTGCTCATGCGACCGATGCCCTCCTGGTACAGGCTGGTGTAGGCCTCGTCCTCCAATAGCTTGAAGTCGCTGCTGGTCTTGAGCGGGCCTTCTTCGATCAGCAGCACCTTGTAGCCGGCGGCACTGAGGACTTCGGCAGTGGTGCCGCCGCCGGCACCGCTGCCGATGATCACCACATCGGCTTCCAGGGTCAGGTCGTTATCGAGGGTGGCGCCATTGTGGGTTTTCCAGCCACGGGCCATGCCGTCGCGGAACAGGTCGGGTACGGGCATCAGGGTCGTCTCTTGTTTTTATGGGAGGGCGGCGAATCAAATCTTCGGCGGACCGGGGTAACCGCAATGCGCCCAGGACGCCGGCTGGAAATACCAGGCCATGATCACCAGCTTGAGCAGCGAGCCCTGGCCCATGCGCAGCAGGTTCAGGTAGCTGTTTTCCCAACGGTGCAGGAAGTTGCGGATCTGCTCGCCGCTGGCGTTTTCCCAACTGCCCCAGATTCCGGTCAACGGTCCACGGGTGACGCCCATGCCCAATACGTCGAACAGTTGCTGGGTAAGCTTGAACATCTCCGGCGACAGGTGTTGCAGGCTGAAGTCGAGCTTCTTGAGGGTGTCTTCAATCCCGCTGGCAACTTCCTGGGCGCTGGCCACGCCTTCGAGCAGCACCGGGATGACCGCGCGCAGGAACGGCAAGTCACTGCTGCGCAGCATGGCAAAACCGCTGGCCGGCGTGCTGCTGGAGCAACCGCTGAGGCTGGCGCCCAACCCGGCGGTAGCCAGGAAGGCGCTGGCGCACAGGCCAATCTTCAAGACGCCGCGCCGCGACAGCACGGGTGAATCAGTCAGGCTAGGGTTCATTGTTATTGGTATCCCGTGGGTGGCGGTTTCAGCGAACGAACAGCTTCTGGATCAACGTCTGGATGGCTTTGCCGTAGGGCGGGTAGATCAGCTTCGCCGCGTTAAGGCGCTGTTTCACCAGCACCCCCTTGGCTTTGCTGAACGTCAGGAAGCCTTCATGCCCGTGATAGTGGCCCATACCCGACGGGCCGATGCCGCCAAAGGGCATGTCGTCCTGAGCCACATGCAGCAGCGTGTCGTTCAGGCACACGCCGCCGGAATGGGTTTCGTGGAGCACGCGGTCCTGCTCGCGCTTGTTGTAACCGAAGTAGTACAGGGCCAGTGGGCGAGGGCGTTGGTTGATGTAGGCAAAGGCCTGGTCGATACCGCGATACGGCACGATCGGCAGCACCGGGCCGAAGATCTCGTCCTGCATCACGGTCATGTCATCGCTGACATTCAGCAACAGGCTGTGGGCCATGCGCCGCGCCTGGCCCTGGTCATACAGCGGGATCAGGGTGGCGCCCTTGTCGGTGGCGTCCTTGACGTAGGCATTCAGCCGGGCCAGTTGTCGTTCGTTGATGATGGCGGTGTAGTCCGGATTGTCGGCCAGGGTCGGATAAAATCCGCGAACGGCCTGGGTGTAGGCCTCGACGAAGCCGTCGACGCGGTCTTCCGGCACCAATACATAGTCGGGCGCGACACAGGTTTGGCCGGCGTTCAACGCCTTGCCGAAGGCGATGCGTTCGGCGGCGTCCTTGAGTGGTACATCCGCAGACACGATGGCCGGCGACTTGCCGCCCAACTCCAGGGTGACCGGTGTGAGGTGTTCGGCCGCCGCACGCATCACATGCTTGCCGATGCTGGTGGCGCCGGTGAACAGCAGATGGTCGAAGGGCAGCTTGGAAAACGCCATGCCCACCTCGGCTTCGCCCAGCACTACGCACACCAGGTCTTCGGGGAAGATTTTCGCCAGCAGCACCTTGAGCAAATCGCCAGTGGCGGGGGTGGACTCACTGAGCTTGAGCATCACCCGGTTGCCCGCCGCCAACGCGCCGACCAGCGGACCAATGGCCAGGTACAGCGGGTAATTCCAGGGCACGATCACGCCAACTACGCCCAACGGTTGATAGATGACTTTGGCCGAGGCCGGTTGGAAGGCAATGCCTACAGCTCGCCGGGATGGTTTCATCCAACCCTTGAGGTGTTTGCTGGCATAGTGAATGCCATGCAGGCTGGGCATCAGTTCGGCAAACAGGGTTTCGTCGGCACTGCGGTGGCTGAAGTCCTGGCTGATCGCGTTGATCAGTGCCTGGCGCTCGTCGCTGAGCAGGTCGCGCAGGGCCTTGAGCCATTGCTGGCGCTGCGCGGCCGATGGCATCGGGTTGGCGGCGTAGGCACGACGCTGGGTGTCGAACAGGCGCTGGAGTGAGTCCAGTGCCTGGGAATCTTGCAGGTAGGCAACGTTGGCAGACATGGCGGCGTTCCCGATTGTTATAGGTCTGCCTGGATTTTTAGAGTCATTACTCTAAATTGTCAAATAACATTGCAGCAACATCCGGTTTTATCCGTGCAAGGATAGGCCGTAAGATGCCTTATCACGTGTACAGAAGCTGATCCCCTATGGCACCACGAGTAAAGACCAGCGAGCGCATTGTGCAAACCAGCCTGGAGCTTTTTAACCAGCAGGGCGAGCGCAGTGTGAGCACCAACCACATTGCCGCCCACATGGAAATTTCGCCGGGCAACCTGTACTACCACTTCCCCAACAAGCAGGCGATCATCGCCGTGCTGTTTCGTGAATACGAAGCCCTGGTGGACAGTTTCCTGCGCCCACCCCAAGGCCGCGCCGTCACCGTCGAAGACAAGCGCTTCTACCTGCAGGCCGTGCTGGCCGGTATGTGGCGCTACCGTTTCCTGCACCGCGACCTCGAACACCTGCTGGAAAGCGACCCGGAACTGGCCACCGGCTACCGGCGCTTTTCCCAGCGCTGCCTGACCCAGGGCGGCGCCATTTACCAAGGGTTTGTCGACGCTGGCATCCTCAATATGGACCCGGTGCAAACCGAAGCCCTGACCCTCAATGCCTGGATCATCCTCACCTCCTGGGTGCGCTTTCTGTGCACCACCAATGAAAACTGCGCCCACCTGAGCGCCGAGGCGATCAAGCGCGGGGTGTATCAGGTGCTGGTGCTGGAGGCGGGGTTTGTCACGCCCCAGGCGAAGGAGGCCGTGGATGCGTTGTTCAAAGAATTTTACGTGCCGTTGAATCAGGCATTGGAAGAAGTGAAGTAGGACCTTTCCCGAATCTGTTCATAGGAGTCCGTCATGCCGCTTGCCCAACTGATCAGCCCCCAGCAATTGGCCGAGCGCCAGAAGGCCGGCGGGTTGGTGATCCTCGATTGCCGTTTTGCCCTGGAAGACCCTGACTACGGGCTCTGCAGCTATGCCGAAGGGCATATCGAGGGCGCGCAGTACGCTGACCTGGAACGCCACCTCAGTGGGCCGGTGATCAAGGGCGTGACCGGTCGCCATCCGTTGCCGGCCGCAGATACCTTCGCCGAGCAATTGCGTGCCTGGGGGATCAACGCCGACACCGATATCGTGCTGTATGACGACGGCCCCGGTGCCTATGCCGCACGGGCCTGGTGGTTGTTGGCGTGGCTGGGCAAGCGCGATGGCGTGTTTATTCTGGATGGTGGCCTCAAGGCCTGGCATGCGGCGGGTTTCCCGCTGAGCCTGGACGCGCCGGTGGTTGAGCCGGGCGCCTTCGTTGGTACGCCAGATAATCGCCTGGTGCTGGATGCCGAACACCTGCAAAAACGCCTGGGCCAACCCGGCCTGACCTTGCTCGACGCCCGTGCACAGCCGCGCTTTCGCGGTGAAGTCGAGCCGATCGACCCGGTGGCCGGGCACATCCCTGGGGCGCAGTGCGCGGCGTTCAACGAAAACCTGGGGGCTGACGGCCGCTTCCTGCCGGCAGACCAACTCAAGCAACGCTTCGCCGCCCAACTGCAAGGTCGCTCGCCGGATGAACTGGTGGCGTACTGCGGCTCAGGGGTGACGGCGTGCCACAATCTGTTTGCCCTGAGCCTGGCCGGTTACCCGTTGGGCAAGTTGTATGCAGGGTCGTGGAGCGAGTGGATCACCGATCCGGCACGGGCCATCGCTACCGGCGACTGAGCAACCAGGCCGGAATACGGCGCTCCAGGTAATAACCGGGGCGCTTCAGTGTTCCATCGACAAAACCGACATGCCCTCCCTTGGCCAGCAATTCGAATTCGGTGCAGTCCGACAGCTCACTGGCCTCGGGCAGGCTGTGGGCAAACACAAACGGGTCATCGGCGGCCTGGATGATCAGGGTCGGCGTGCGGATATCGCTCAGGTAATAGCGACTGGAGGCGCGGCGGTAATAGTCCTCGGCGTTCAGGAAACCGTGCAGCGGCGCGGTGACCCGGCCGTCGAAGTCCCAGAACGTGCGCATCTTGTCCAATGAGCCCAGGGCCTCAAGCGTCTTCAACCCCTCCGCACGACCATCCTCTAGAAAGCGCCGTTGCTTGACGCGGATATAGGCCAGCATTTCCCGCATGAAATGCTTCTGATAAACCCGCGAGAATCCCAGGCCGATGCGATCCGCGCACTGGTCCAGGCGAAACGGCACCGATACCGCCGCCGCGCCTTGCAGCCCTGATGCTTCGCCGGTTTCGCCCAAATGCTTGAGCAGCACATTGCCGCCCAGTGAATAACCCACCGCATACAGCGGCGCCAGCGGTCGCTTGGCGCGCAGATGGGCAATCGCCGCGGCCAGGTCTTCGCTGGCGCCGGAGTGATAGCTGCGCGCCAACAGGTTTGGTTCGCCCGAGCAGCCACGCCAATTCAGCGCCGCGCTGGCCCAGCCTTGCGCAGCCAGGGCTTTTTGCAGACCGGCCACGTAGGGCGAATTGGAGGAACCGGTCAACCCATGCAGTACCAGCACCAACGGTGCTTGCGCGTCATGGGGGCCATGCCAATCGAGGTCGAGGAAGTCGCCGTCTTCCAGCCACAGGCGTTCGCGTTGGCGTTCGATGTGGGTGGTAGGGCGCCACAGCGGCCCCCACAGTGTTTGCAGGTGGGGGTTGCCGAGGCCGAAGGCGGGGGTGAACAGGTCGGAAGAAGGGGTCATGACACGCTCTGCTGCGGATGCATTTAACTGTGGCGAGCGGGCTTGCCCCGCGTTGGGCTGCGAAGCGGCCCCAAAACCAGAATGATGTTCTAACTGAGCAATCGCGGTGTTCTTGGTGGGGCTGCTGTGCAGCCCAACGCGGGGCAAGCCCGCTCGCCACAACAAGCCCGCTCACTACAGAAAGCCCGCTCGCCACAAACAGAGGTCAGGCGGCGCTGCGTTGCCACAACGCGTAATACACCCGTCCGGACTTCTGTTCCCGGTGCAGGCGCCAGGTGGCCGGCAAGCCCAGGGTAGAAGGGGCGGTCTCGCTTTCAGTGTAGATCCACGAATCCGCTGCCAGCCATTGGCGATCTTCCAGCAATGCGCACACGGTTGGCAGCAAGTTCTGGTTGAACGGCGGGTCGAGGAACACCACGTCGAACTCGCTGGCCGGCTGGGTTTCCAGGTAGCGCAGGGCGTCGGCGGTTTGCACCTGGCCGGTGGTGCAGCGCAGGGTGCCCAGGTGTTCCTTGAGGCTGGACACCGCCACATTGCTGGCGTCCAGCGCCTGACCCAGGGCGGCGCCACGGGACAGCGCCTCCAGGAACAGCGCACCACTGCCAGCGAACGGGTCCAATACCTTGGCGCCTGCAATGTATGGAGCCAGCCAGTTGAACAGGGTTTCACGCACGCGGTCAGGCGTCGGGCGCAGGCCTACGACGTCGGGGAAGCTCAGCTTGCGGCTGCGCCATTCGCCGCCAATGATGCGCAGCTGGCCCACACCGTTATGCACGTTGTGGACAGGTTTTTTCGGGCGAGATGAACTGGCCATTAATGCTCCGGAACCCCGAGCGGCTGCTCGGCGGGTTTATCAGTGGGGGGCGGTAGTGGCTTTTGCGCAATCGTCGGGCCGGCGGTCACGATGACCATCTTGTCGGCGCTCAAGTGTTTATTCATTGCAGCCTTGACCTGCTCTACGGTCAGGGCCTGGGATTGTTTCATGAAATCTGCCAGATAGGTCAGCGGCAGGTTGTAGAAACCCATCGCGCCCAACTGCCCCGCGATATCGGCGTTGCTGGCGGTCGACAGCGGGAAACTGCCGGCCAGCTCGCGCTTGGCGTCATCCAGTTCTTTTTGCGTCGGGCCGGTCTTGAGGTAGTCGGCCACCACGTCCTCGACCAGGCGCAGGGTGCCGCCGCTCATTTCGGCGCGGGTCTGCAGATTGATCATGAACGGGCCACGCACCTGCATCGGCGAGAAACCGGAGTACACGCCGTAGGTCAAACCACGTTTTTCACGCACTTCGCTCATCAAGCGAGTGCCGAAACCGCCACCGCCGAGGATCTGGTTACCCAGGGACAAGGCTGCGTAGTCCGGGTCGGCACGGTCGATGCCCAGTTGCGCGAACAGCAAGTGAGTCTGTTTGGACGGGAACTCGATACGAGTCAGGCCCGGTGTGGGTTCGGTCGGCTGAGCAATTTTTGGCAGCGCCGGGCCCTTGGGCAGCGATGCAGAAACCTTGGCCGTCATGGCTTCGGCTTCGGCGCGGGTCAGATCGCCCACTACCGCAATCACCGCGTTGCCTGCTGCGTAAGCCTTGGCGTGGAACGCCTGCAACTGCGCGATGGTGATCTTTGGCACGCTCTCGGGCGTGCCTTCGCTCGGGTGCGCGTAAGGGTGGTCGCCGTACAGGCGCTTGAACAGTTCAAGGCTGGCCAGCTTGCCGGGGTTCTGCTTCTGGTACTCGAAGCCGGCGAGGATCTGGTTCTTGATCCGGGCCAGGGAGTCGGCCGGGAAGGTCGGTTTGCCGATCACCTGGTCAAACAGGCTCAGGGCGGCGTCGCGTTTGCTACTGTCGCTGAGGCTGCGCAGGGACACCAGCGCCATGTCGCGGTATGCACCATTGCCAAAGTCCGCGCCCAGACCTTCGAAATCACGGGCGATCTGGCTCACATCCTTGCCCGGTACGCCTTCGTTGAGCATGGCGTTGGTCATCAGCGCCAGGCCGGGTACGTTGCCGTCCTGGCTGCTGCCGGCGGCGAACAGGATGCGCATGTCAAACATCGGCAGTTCATGGGCTTCGACGAACAGCACCTTGGTGCCTTCGGCGGTGGTCCAGGTCTGTACGTCGAGCTTGCGGTTGGTCGGCGCCTTGTCGTCCAGTTCCGCCAGGGATTGCAGCTTGCTGCTCGATTGGGCTTTTTCCAGTGCCTGGCTGGCGACGGACTCGCTCGGACGCAGGAAATACACGGCGCTCGCCGCAATCAGGGTGACGACGATCAGGCCGGGGAAGATCAGGCGGCTGCTTTTGCGATCACTCATGAGCGGTCTCCTCAGGCAAAACATGGGCGACGCTCAGACGTTCGCGGGTGAAGTAGGTGCGCGCGGCTTTCTGGATATCTTCCGGGGTCACGCTTTGCAGGTCGGCGAGCTCCGTGTCCATCAGTTTCCAGGACAGGCCGACAGTCTCCAGGGAGCCGATGGCCGTGGCCTGGCTGGTGATGGAGTCACGCTGGTAGACCAGGCCGGCAATGACCTGGGCGCGGATGCGTTCCAGTTCTTCGGCGGTCGGCGGCTTGGCCTTCAACTCTTCCAGCAGGCGCCACAGGCCGGCTTCTGCCTGGGCGACGGTTTTCTTCTTCTGCTGATTCGGCGTGGCGCTCAGCATGAACAGGGTATCGCCACGGGTGTAGGCGTCGTAGTTGGTGGACGCAGCGGAAACCAGCTCTTCGCCACGCTCCAACTGTTCGGAGATGCGGGCGCTGTAGCCGCCGTCCAGCAAGGCCGAGATCAGGCGCAGGGCCTGCACCGAACGCTTGTCTTCGGCGGTGGCCAGGCCCGGTACGTTAAAGCCCAGCATCACGCTCGGCAATTGGGTTTTCACATGCATCGTCAGCAGGCGCTCGCCGGGCTCGGCCAGTTCCATCGGGATCTTGGCCGATGGCACGTCACGCTTGGGGATCGGGCCGAAGTAGCGCTGGGCCAGGTTCTTCACTTCGTCCGGGGTGACGTCGCCGACCACCACCAATGTGGCATTGTTCGGCACGTACCAGGATTGGTACCAGTGGCGCAGCTCTTCGACTTTCATGCGGTCCAGGTCGGCCATCCAGCCGATGGTCGGCGTGTGGTAGCCGCTGGCCGGGAATGCCATGGCCTTGAAGCGCTCGTAGGCCTTGGACATCGGGTTGTCGTCGGTGCGCAGGCGGCGCTCTTCCTTGATCACCTCGATCTCGCGGCTGAACTCGTCGGCCGGCAGGCGCAGGCTGGCCATGCGGTCGGCTTCCAGCTCGAAGGCGACGCCCAGGCGGTCGCGGGCCAGCACCTGGTAATAAGCGGTGTAGTCATCGCTGGTGAAGGCGTTCTCTTCGGCGCCCAGGTCGCGCAGGATCAGCGAGGCTTCGCCGGGGCCGACCTTGGCGCTGCCCTTGAACATCATGTGTTCCAGGGCGTGGGACAAACCGGTCTGGCCCGGGGTTTCGTAGCTCGAACCGACCTTGTACCAGACCTGGGAAACCACCACCGGGGCGCGATGATCTTCGCGCACGACCACCTTGAGGCCGTTGTCCAGGGTGAATTCATGGGTGGGTTGTGGGTCGGCAGCCAAGGCTGAAAGAGGCAGACAAACTGTGCTGAACAGCAGGCCTGCGGCGCGGCGGGCTAGAGCATTCATTCGTTTTTAAACCTGTTGGGCTGCCCGCTTGGTCTTAGCGTCGGCGGGCGAGGAGGTGCTAGGATACTGATCCGACTGAGGGACGGCCACTGCGGCCGTCTTGTTGAGGCCCTATTTTGGCCTTCAAAATGTTGCGCATGAACGAGCTGGCTAAAAAACAGTCTGTTACGCATCGAATTTTATTTACCGGCGCGCCCCTTGGCGCGTCGCTACCTTGAGATAGCCGTCTCCATGTTTGGTTCCAACGACGACAAGAAGACCCCAGCCGCGGCTGGCGAGAAGAAAGGCCTGTTCGGATGGCTGCGCAAAAAACCGCAGGAAACCGTCGACGAACACCCGCCGGTTCAACCTGAACCTATCCCTGAGCCAGCAGTAGAAGCCGAACCGGTTGCCGAAACCCCGGCGCCGGTGGTATTGCCGATGGCCGAGCCGGTGTTGCAGCCGGTCGTCGAGGCTGTCCCGGAACCCGAGCCGGAACCCGAGCACAAACCGTGGCCGGAACTGCCGGTGGCTGAAGAGCCCGTGGCGCTGGTCGAAGATGTGCAGGCTGAGCACATCGCCCCGCCGATTCCGACTGTGGCCGAGGTGACAGTGCCTGCTGTTGTCGAGCCGGAGCCCGTCGTCGCACCTGTCGAAACCAGCAAGACCGGCTTCTTCGCCCGTCTCAAGCAAGGCCTGAGCAAGACCAGCGCCAGCATTGGCGAAGGCATGGCCAGCCTGTTCCTGGGCAAGAAGGTCATCGATGACGAACTGCTGGAAGACATCGAAACCCGCCTGCTCACCGCCGACGTGGGCGTCGAAGCCACTGCCGTGATCATCCAGAGCCTCACCCAGAAGGTCGCGCGCAAACAGCTGACCGACGCCGACGCGTTGTACAAATCCCTGCAGGCCGAGCTGGCCGCGATGCTCAAGCCGGTGGAAGCGCCGCTGGTGATCACCCCGAAAAAACCTTTCGTGATCCTGGTGGTGGGCGTCAACGGCGCCGGCAAGACCACCACTATCGGCAAGCTGGCCAAGAAGCTGCAGTCCGAAGGCAAGAAAGTCATGCTGGCAGCCGGCGATACCTTCCGTGCCGCCGCGGTTGAACAACTGCAGGTGTGGGGCGAGCGTAACAAGATCCCGGTCATCGCCCAGCACACCGGCGCCGATTCCGCCTCGGTGATCTTCGATGCCGTGCAAGCCGCAAAGGCCCGTAACATCGACGTGCTGATCGCCGATACCGCCGGTCGCCTGCACACCAAAGACAATTTGATGGAAGAGCTGAAAAAGGTTCGCCGTGTGATCGGCAAGCTCGACGCAGACGCGCCGCACGAGGTTCTGCTGGTACTGGACGCTGGCACCGGCCAGAACGCCATCAGCCAGGCCAAGCAATTCAACCAGACGGTACAACTGACCGGCCTGGCATTGACTAAGCTCGACGGCACGGCCAAGGGCGGCGTGATCTTCGCCCTGGCCAAGCAGTTCGGGTTGCCGATTCGTTATATCGGCGTCGGTGAAGGCATCGACGACCTGCGCACCTTTGAAGCCGAACCCTTTGTACAGGCACTGTTTGCCGAGCGGGAGCGTTCATGATTCGATTCGAACAGGTCGGTAAACGCTATGCGAACGGGCATGTCGGCTTGCATGAGCTGAGCTTTCGAGTGCGTCGCGGCGAGTTTCTATTTGTAACCGGTCACTCCGGCGCAGGCAAAAGTACGTTGTTGCGCCTGCTGCTGGCCATGGAGCGTCCGACCACCGGTAAGTTGCTGTTGGCGGGCCAGGACCTGGCCACCATCAGTAACGCGCAGATTCCGTTCCTGCGCCGCCAGATCGGCGTGGTGTTCCAGAATCACCAGTTGCTGTTCGATCGCACCGTGTTCAACAACGTGGCGCTGCCGTTGCAGATCCTCGGGCTGTCCAAGGCCGAGATCGTCAAGCGCGTGGACTCGGCCCTGGAGCGCGTGGCGCTGTCGGACAAGACCGATCTCTACCCTGGCGACCTGTCCACCGGCCAGCAACAGCGCGTCGGTATCGCTCGCGCTATCGTCCACCGCCCGGCCCTGCTGCTGGCGGACGAACCCACCGGTAACCTCGACCCGCGCCTGGCGGCCGAGATCATGGGCGTATTCGAAGACATCAACCGCCTGGGCACCAGCGTGCTGATCGCCAGTCACGACCTGGCACTGATCGCGCGCATGCGCCATCGCATGCTCACTCTGCAACGCGGCCGCCTGATCGGTGACGGGGAGGCCGGCGTATGAGTGCAACACGCAGCCCTAAAGTCTCCGAGCGCGTGGCGCCGAAACCGGCCGACCCGCAACCGCCGAAGAAAAAACACGACCACGATGACGACGGCCCGGACTTCAGCACCTTGCTGCGCGCCTGGATCGAAAGCCATCGCGCCAGCCTGGTCGACAGCCTGCGCCGCCTGGGCAAGCAGCCGATCGGCAGCTTTTTCACCTGCCTGGTGATGGCAGTGGCCCTTAGCCTGCCGATGGGCCTGTCGCTCCTGCTTAATAATGTGGAGCGCCTGGGCGGTTCCTGGCAGCGCGCAGCGCAGATTTCGCTGTACCTGAATATCGACGCCAGTGCCAAAGATGGCGAAGCATTACGCGACGACATCAAGAACATCCCCGGCGTGGCGGATGCCGAGTACATCAGTCGCGATCAGGCGCTGGAAGAGTTCCAGCAACAATCCGGCCTGGGCGAGGCGCTCAAGGAGCTGCCACAGAACCCGCTGCCGGGCGTGGTCCTGGTGACGCCGAACGAAGTCGACAAGCCGGCGCTGGAAGCCCTGCGACAAAAACTCGCAGAGATGCCCAAGGTGCAACAAGCGCAACTTGATCTAGTCTGGGTAGAGCGCCTGGCCGCGATCCTCAAGCTGGGCGACCGCTTTGTGTTCGGTCTGACAGTGCTGTTGGTGTCTGCATTACTTTTGGTGATAGGTAATACCATTCGTCTTCATATTGAAAACCGTCGCACCGAGATAGAAGTGATTAAACTGGTCGGCGGCACGGACAGCTATGTGCGTCGGCCTTTTCTGTACATGGGCGCGCTTTATGGCTTTGGTGCCGGGATTTTGTCCTGGGGCGTGCTGGCTTTTGGCCTGGACTGGCTGAACGACGCGGTTGTCGGGCTTGCCGGACTCTACGGCAGTGATTTCGCCCTGGCTGGCGTGCCGGTAGCCGATGGTCTGAGTCTCTTGCTTGGCGCGGTATTGTTGGGGTATATCGGTGCTTGGATTGCGGTCGCTCGTCATTTACGTGAGCTGGCACCTAAGTAGTTAATGTCAGATTAATGTGGTTTCGTTTGTATTGACCGTATTGGTGGTTTAGGGAACTTGTCCTACGGTTCCCGGTCAATTTTCGCAGTGCTTCACTGCACGAGTTATGTGAGTCGGAGGTTTTTTCGTATGACCACTTCTTTGCAACCTGCTTATGCCTTGGTCCCGGGTGCGAACCTGGAAGCCTATGTGCACACGGTCAACAGCATTCCATTGCTGACGCCCGAGCAGGAGCGTGAACTGGCCGAGAGTCTCTACTATGAGCAGGATTTGGGGGCGGCTCGGCAGATGGTGCTCGCCCACCTGCGTTTTGTCGTACATATCGCCCGTAGCTATAGCGGCTACGGCCTGGCTCAGGCTGACCTGATCCAGGAAGGCAACGTCGGCCTGATGAAGGCTGTAAAGCGCTTCAACCCCGAGATGGGTGTGCGCCTGGTATCGTTTGCCGTGCACTGGATCAAGGCGGAAATCCACGAGTTCATCCTGCGCAACTGGCGCATCGTGAAAGTCGCGACCACCAAGGCCCAGCGCAAACTGTTCTTCAACCTGCGCAGCCAGAAAAAACGCCTGGCGTGGCTGAACAACGAGGAAGTCCACCGCGTGGCCGAAAGCCTTGGTGTGGAACCGCGTGAAGTGCGCGAGATGGAAAGCCGCCTGACCGGCCACGACATGGCCTTCGACCCCGCTGCTGAAGCGGACGACGACAGTGCCTTCCAATCGCCGGCCAACTACCTGGAAGACCACCGTTACGACCCGGCGCGTCAGCTGGAGGATGCGGATTGGAGCGACAACTCCAACCACAACCTGCACGAAGCGCTGGAAGTGCTGGACGACCGCAGCCGTGACATCCTCTACCAGCGCTGGCTGGCAGAAGAAAAAGCCACGCTGCACGACCTGGCGCAGAAGTACAACGTTTCGGCCGAGCGGATTCGTCAGCTTGAGAAAAGCGCGATGAACAAGCTGAAACTGTCCATCGCAGCCTAAAAATATGGGAGGGGCGGTGCGACGATTCGACTTGCCCCCCGATAGCAGAGTGTCAGTCAACATCAAGGTGACTGGTCCATCGCTATCGGGGGCAAGCCCCCTCCCACATTTGTTTTTGTTGTGTCAGTCGGACCAGGGCGCCTTGCGGGAGTTGTTCAGTTCGACCAGGTAACCGTCTCCACCCAACTGACTCATCTGCTGACGAATCCAAGCTGCGCGCCTTGCCACATACGCCGTCGGATGGCTGGCACTCCACACCCGTGGATTGGGCAAAACAGCCGCCAGATAGCTGGCCTGCTGCCGCGATAACCCCTTGGCACTCACCCCAAAGTGATGCCGCGCCGCCGCTTCCGCGCCAAACACGCCTTCGTCCCACTCCACGCTATTGAGGTACACCTCAAGAATCCGCTGCTTGGGCCACAACACCTCGATCAACCCGGTAAACCAGGCTTCCAGGCCTTTGCGCAAATAGCTGCGGCCGGCCCACAGGAACAGGTTCTTCGACACCTGCTGGCTCAACGTACTGGCACCGCGAATCGAGCCGCCGCGCTCGTTGTGCAGGATCGCCGCCTGGATCGCACCGAAATCAAAGCCCCAATGCTGCGGGAAGCGCTGGTCTTCACCGGCCATCACCGCCACTTTGAGGTCATCGGAGATCTCGTCCCACGATACCCAGGTGCGCTGCAGGTCAATGGGTTCGCCGTCGAACCAGGATTCGACCTTGCGCTCCACCATCAGCGCGGTGAAGGGCGGCGGGACGACACGAAACAGCAGCACCAGCAGCACACTGCCGATGGCAAACCATTTGACGACGTTGAGAAAGCGTTTGAAGAGGAGACGCAGCATAGAGATGGCTTGGCCGAACCCGTTGAGCGGGCCATTATACAGACCCGGCCCTTTGAGTCTGACTGGAGTTCCTCATGCTGCGTGGCTTTCTGATGTTGGCTGCCTTTTTCGGCTTCACCGGTGTCGCCCTTGGGGCCTTCGCCGCCCACGGCCTGAAAAACCGCCTGAGCGCCGAGTACCTCGCAATTTTCCACACCGGCGTGACCTACCAACTGGTGCACACCCTGGCGCTGTTCGGCGTGGCGCTGCTGGCGGCGCATATCCCTGGCCGGTTGGTCAGCTGGGCGGGCATCTCGTTTACCGTTGGCATCCTGCTGTTCTCCGGCAGCCTGTATGTACTGACCCTGACCGGCATCAGCAAGCTTGGGATCATCACGCCGTTTGGCGGCCTGGCCTTCCTGCTTGGCTGGTTCTTCCTGGGCCTGGCGGCGTGGCGCTTGCAGGCAGCCTGACCAAGGGACTTGGGCCGGCAACCTCAATCGGGCTAGAATGCCGACCCCTAAAAACGATGGCGGCCCGTGGCATGCGCATTCAGTTAAACGGCGAATCCTTTGAACTGCCCGACGGTGAAACCGTTGCGGCCCTGCTGACCCGCCTGGACCTGACCGGGCGGCGCGTCGCAGTGGAACTCAACCTGGATATCGTCCCGCGTAGCCTGCACGCCGAGACCTTACTCGCCGAAGGCGACCAGGTCGAAGTGGTCCACGCCATCGGCGGCGGCTGATCGCGCAGTTTCCTGACTTCTGCAGAACCTCACCCCATTCCGAGGATTTCCCATGAGCATCGTTCGTAGCGACAAGCCTTTCGTTCTGGCCGGGCGTACCTACCAGTCCCGCCTGCTGGTCGGCACCGGCAAGTACCGCGACATGGAAGAAACCCGCCTGGCCATCGAAGCCTCGGGCGCCGAGATCGTCACCTTCGCCGTGCGCCGCACCAACCTCGGCCAGATCGAAGGCGAGCCGAACCTGCTTGAAGTGCTGTCGCCGGATCGCTACACCTTCTTGCCGAACACCGCCGGTTGCTACGATGCCATTGAGGCCGTGCGCACCTGCCGCCTGGCCCGTGAGCTGCTCGACGGCCACAACCTGGTGAAGCTGGAAGTGCTGGCCGACCAGAAAACCCTGTTCCCCAACGTGATCGAAACCCTCAAGGCCGCCGAAACCCTGGTCAAGGAAGGTTTCGACGTGATGGTCTACACCAGCGATGACCCGATCATCGCGCGCCAACTGGCGGAAATCGGCTGCATCGCGGTGATGCCACTGGCCGGCCTGATCGGTTCCGGCCTGGGTATCTGCAATCCGTACAACCTGCAGATCATCCTCGAAGAAGCCAAGATCCCGGTGCTGGTGGATGCGGGCGTGGGCACGGCCTCCGACGCAACCATCGCCATGGAACTGGGCTGTGACGCGGTGCTGATGAACTCGGCGATCGCCCACGCCCAGCAACCGATCCTGATGGCCGAAGCCATGAACCACGCCATCGTCGCGGGCCGCCTGGCCTACCTCGCCGGCCGCATGCCGAAAAAACTCTACGCCAGCGCCTCCTCGCCGCTGGATGGTCTGATCAAGTAAGAGCCATTGATGACTGAATCAAACGAAACGCCGAACACCCTGGAAGCAGGCGACGAGTCCAAGCACCGCCGCATCAAGAGTTTTGTGATGCGCGCCGGTCGCATGACCGAAGGCCAGCAAAAGGGCCTGGAGCAAGGCACGCCGCTGTTCGTGTTGCCATTGGCCGACGCGCCGGTGGACTACGACCAGGTGTTCGGCCGTTCGGCCCCGCGTTCCCTGGAAATCGGCTTCGGCATGGGCCACTCCCTGCTGGAAATGGCCGCCGCTGCGCCGGACCAGGACTTCATTGGCGTGGAAGTCCACCGCCCAGGTGTCGGCGCGCTGCTCAACGGCGTGTTGACCCAAGGCCTGACGAACCTGCGGGTCTATGACTGCGACGCGATCGAAGTGCTCAACCGCTGCATCGCCGACAACAGCCTAGACCGCCTGATGCTGTTCTTCCCGGACCCATGGCACAAAGCCCGTCACCACAAGCGCCGCATCGTCCAGGCCTCCTTCGCGGAACTGGTACGCACCAAGCTGAAAGTGGGCGGCATCCTGCACATGGCCACCGACTGGGAGCCCTACGCGGAGTACATGCTGGAGGTGATGAACGTCGCCCCCGGCTACCGCAACCTGGCTGAAGACGGCAAATGCGTGCCACGCCCGGCCGAGCGGCCGATCACCAAGTTCGAGCGTCGTGGTGAGCGGTTGGGGCATGGGGTGTGGGATTTGAAGTTCGAGAAGTTGGCGTAACCGGCCCCTGGCTTCAAATGCAATCAAATGTGGGAGGGGGCTTGCCCCCGATAGCGGTGGATCAGTCAGCTTATCTGTAGCTGACCCACTGCAATCGGGGGCAAGCCCCCTCCCACATTTGTTTTCGCAGTGTGCCTTGGATCAGCGGCGGTCTGCGACTACACCAATCAGTACCAGCACCACAATCAACACCGGCGCCAGGCTGTAGTTATTGAACTGGCTCAACCCCCGCACAATCCACGGCGTGGCATAGATCAGCGCCGCGCCGCTGCCGATCATGCACACCAGCGCCATCAACGGCACGCGCAACGCACCCGCGATGCTGCCCAGGCGTGCTTCGATCCAGCCCTTGATATCGGCGCCGAACAGCACCAGCAGGCAGCCCACGAGGGCCAGGGAGATTTCCGACAGGTTGCTGCGGCTCCAGCGGGATACGGTGGCGAGCAGGTCGAGTACCAAATCCATTCGATTTCCTTAAGAGCGTCAGCTCAAAAACTTCTGCAACAGATCATTGAGAAAGAGTTGCCCGCGGTCGGTCGCCGCCAGGCGTGACGGTTCGACCTGCATTAAGCCACTTTGTTCTGCCTCGCGGCGGCCTTCATCGAGGCTCGCCAGATCCAGACCGGTACGCTCGGCGTAGAGCCTGGCATCGACCCCTTCGGTGAGGCGCAGGGCGTTCATCAGGAACTCGAATGGCAACTCTTCGTTGGTCAGCTCCTTCGCGCCGGCCTGGAAGCTTTTGGCCGGGTTTAGGTAGTCCTTCGGTGCACGGGTCTTCCAGGTGCGTACGATGCGTCCGTCCGGATGGCTGAGCTTGCCGTGTGCGCCGGCACCGATGCCGATGAAGTCACCGAAGCTCCAGTAATTGAGGTTATGCCGTGCCGGGCGACCTGGTTGGGCATAGGCCGATACTTCATATTGCGCGTAGCCGTGTTCGGCGAGCAACGCCTGGCCGGCTTCCTGGATGTCCCACAGGGTGTCATCTTCCGGCAGTGCAGGCGGCTGGTTCCAGAACACGGTGTTGGGTTCCAGGGTCAGCTGGTACCAGGACAAGTGCGTCGGCTTCAGCGCGATGGCCTGGCGCAAGTCGCTCAAGGCATCGTCCAGGGACTGATCGGGCAGCCCGTGCATCAAGTCCAGATTGAAGTTATCGAACCCGGCCTGGCGCGCCATGCCGGCGGCACGTACGGCTTCGTCGCCATTGTGGATGCGGCCCAGGGCCTCAAGCTTTTCCTGCTGGAAGCTCTGGATACCGATGGACAGGCGATTGATCCCCAGCTTGCGATAGGCCACGAACTTTTCTTGCTCGAATGTGCCGGGGTTGGCTTCCAGGGTGATCTCGATATCGCCGGCAAACGGGATGCGGGCTTCCACGCCCTTGAGCAACCGCCCCAACGCTGCGGCGCTGAACAGGCTGGGCGTGCCGCCGCCGAAGAAGATCGAACTGAGTTCGCGGCCATGCACTGCGTGCAGGTCCTGATCGAGGTCGGCCAACAGGGCGTCCACATACTCCTCTTCCGGCAGCACTTTACTGGCGGTGTGGGAGTTGAAGTCGCAATAAGGGCATTTGCGCACGCACCACGGGATATGGATATACAGCGCCAGGGGCGGCAGCACAGGCAAGGCCGCCCGAGGTGTTTGCGCGCCGCCGTGGATCAGCGGCTGCGCAGAGGTGTTCAGGGTCATTTCAGGCTCAGGCGTTGGCGCAGCAAATCCATTGCGCGGGCACGGTGGCTGATCTGGTTCTTGTCGGCCGGGCTCAGTTCGGCACTGGAAACGTTACGTTCCGGCACCCAGAACAACGGGTCATAGCCAAACCCATGCTCGCCGCTGGCCGCATGCAGGATGCGCCCGTGCCACAGACCTTCGCACAGGATCGGCAGCGGGTCATCGGCATGCCGTACCAGGGCCAGCACGCAGACGAACTGTGCGCCGCGCTCGGCGTCCGGTACGTCCTTGAGCGCGTCCAGCAGCTTGGCGTTGTTGGCGGCATCGCCCTTGCCGTCGGCGTAGCGCGCCGAATAAATGCCCGGTGCGCCGCCGAGGAAATCGACGGCCAGCCCCGAGTCATCCGCCAGCGCCGGCAAGCCGGAGATGCGTGCGGCGTTGCGTGCCTTGAGGATGGCGTTCTCGACGAACGACAGGCCGGTCTCTTCCGGTTCCACCTGGCTGAACTCGCCAATCGAGCGCAACTGCACGGAGTCGCCGAGCATGGCTTGCAGTTCTTTGAGTTTGCCGGCGTTATGGCTGGCCAGTACGAGTTGGGTGAGGTTCATTATTCCGCCGGAAACAGTTCCTGGTTGAACTGGAAGCTATGGGCTTTGCCGCCGGTTTCAACGTTGATGGTAAACGTCTTGTATTCGCGCTGCGTCACGGAGTAGGGCGCCAGGTAATTGATGCCGCCTTTCTCGTTGATCTGCTTGAACGTCAGGACTTCACTCTTGCCGCCCAAGTCCTTGATGGTGCCGGTCACTTGCGCGGCCACCGGGGTCACGCCCTTGATCACCGTCACGTTGATCAAGCCCTTTTCCTTGCTGCGCACCACGCCGACGGCCTGGGCGGTTTCCGGTTGCAGGAAGCTGGAGGTGAATGTGTTGTAGTGGACGGTGATATCGCCGAAGTCTTTCTTGCGATTGGCATCGATAGCGTCGGCGGCCAGGGCGCTGGCGCCCAGGCACGCGGTCAATAGAAATACAGCCAGGCGTTTCATGAGCGTCCCTCTTGAAGATGATTAGACGGCAATCTTGTGGTCCGTCAGGCCAGGACTGCTGACCCGGTAAATACCGATTTCGCCCAACAGATTGGGCCATAGTTTACTTGCCCAGCCGTGACGATGCTGTTGATCGACGGCAAGGCGGTTGATCACCTTGGCTTCACGCTCACTGCACAGGGCTTCGAAGTCTTCGAAGGTGCAGAAATGGATGTTCGGCGTGTTGTACCAGGTGTACGGCAGGAAGTCCGACACCGGCATGCGGCCCTTGGTGGCCAGGTACCAGCGGCAGCGCCAGTGCCCGAAGTTGGGGAAGGTGATGATGCACTGGCGGCCTACGCGCAGCATTTCGTCGAGGATGCGGTCCGGGTAGTGCACCGCCTGGAGGGCCTGGGTCATCACCACGATGTCGAAGCTGTTGCTGGCAAAGTTGCCCAGGCCCTTGTCCAGGTCCTGCTCGATCACGTTGATGCCCTTGGCCACGCACTGGGCGATGTTGTCCGGGTCGTTTTCCAGGCCGTAGCCGGTGACTTGCTTGTTGTCGCGCAGCCAGCTCAGCAGTTCGCCATCGCCGCAGCCCAGGTCGAGCACGCGGCTGCCGGCGGGGATCCACTCTTGGATGATTTCCAGGTCGGCTCTCATGGCGTTCTCACACAGTAATCCGGTTCATGTAATTGCCGAACGCCTGCAAGTAACGCGGGATCGGGATCAGGAAGGCGTCGTGGCCTTGCGGTGCATCGATCTCCAGGTAGCAGACGTCCTTGCGTGCAGCCATCAGCGCGTCCACCAGCTCGCGGGAGCGGGCCGGCGAGAAGCGCCAGTCGGTGGTGAAGGACATCACGCAGAACTTGGCCGTGGCGCCTTCGAAGGTTTTCGCCAGGTCGTCGTCGTGGTTGGCGGCCGGGTCGAAGTAGTCCAGCGCCTTGGTCATCAGCAGGTAGGTGTTGGCGTCGAAACGCCCCGAGAACTCCTCGCCCTGGTAGCGCAGGTAGCTTTCCACCTGGAACTCGACGCTGTGGAAGTCGTAGTTGAGCTTCTCGCTCTTGAGGCCACGGCCGAATTTCTCGCCCATGGAATCATCGGACAGGTAGGTGATATGCCCGACCATCCGCGCCAGCATCAGGCCGCGCTTGGGAATCACGCCGGCTTCCTGGAACGAACCACCGTGGAATTCCGGGTCGGTAAGGATGGCCTGGCGTGCCACTTCGTTGAAGGCGATGTTCTGCGCCGACAGCTTGGGGGCCGAGGCGATTGCCAGGCAATGGCGCACGCGGTCCGGGTAGGTGATGGTCCATTGCAGCGCCTGCATGCCGCCCAGGCTGCCGCCGATCACTGCCGCCCACTGGTTGATACCCAGCAGGTCGGCGAGGCGCGCCTGGCTGTGCACCCAGTCTTCCACGGTGAGCACCGGGAAGTCGGCGCCGAACGGCTTGCCGGTTTCCGGATTGAGGCTGCTGGGGCCGGTGGAACCGTTGCAGCCGCCCAGGTTGTTCAGGCTGACCACAAAGAACTTGTTGGTGTCGATGGGCTTGCCGGGGCCGATGCAACTGTCCCACCAGCCGGGCTTGCGATCCTCGGCAGAGTGGAAACCGGCCGCGTGATGATGGCCGGACAAGGCGTGGCAGATCAGCACGGCGTTGCTCGCCGTGGCGTTCAGTTGGCCATAGGTTTCATAGATCAGGTCGTAGGCAGGCAGCGAACGGCCGCAGGCCAGGGCCAGCGGTTCGCTGAAGTGCGCCACTTGGGGCACGACCAGTCCAACAGAATCGGGGGGAAAGGCAGCTGGCATCGACCCTGCTCTCGTTTAAATGAGGCGTAAGTCTAAAGACCGCTGCACCTAGCGGCAAGCAATGGCCTGAGCGGTTTGAAATGTGGGAGGGGGCTTGCCCCTCTCACATTTGCTTTGCGTCAGATCAGCAGACGCAAAATCTCCGGCATCCCGGTCATGGCTGCCAGGTTGTTGATCACCAGCATGTCCAGCAACTTGAGCACCATGAACGCCAGGATCGGCGAGATATCCAGGCCGCCGAGGTTCGGCAGCAGGCGGCGGAATGGCGCCAGGGCCGGCTCGCAGATCTGGTTCACCAGCTCGGCGCCAGGGTTGTGGCTACCGGGGGCGACCCAGGACAGGATCACGCTGATGATCAGGGCGAAGAAGAAGATCTTCAGGAACAGCGCGGTCACGCCGATGATGGCCCAGATCAGCAACTGTACGAAATTGCCGGTGGTGCCGTAGGTCAGCAACAGGGTCAGAGCCATCAAGGCCAACTGCACCAGGATTGCCAGCACCAGCGACGACATGTCCAGGCCGAACAGGCTCGGGATGATCCGGCGCAATGGCTTGAGCAGCGGCTGGGTGGCCTTGACGATGAACTGGCAGAGCGGGTTGTAGAAGTTCGCACGCACCAGTTGCAGCACGAAGCGCATCAGGACGATCAGCAGGTACAGGCTGCCGAGGGTTTGCAGCACGTAGACGGCTGCGGTGTTCAAACCAATCATGTTGGCTCCTTATTTGCCCAGTTGTTCGGCGAGTTCCGCCGAGCGGCGCGCAGCGGCACCCAGTGCTTTTTCCACCAGGGCTTCAAAGCCCCCGGCCTGGAACGACTCGATGGCCGCCTGTGTGGTGCCGCCCGGCGAGGTCACGCGGCGGCGCAGCTCGGCGGCGTCCACATCGCTGGACACCGCCATGCGCGCAGCACCCAGGGCGGTCTGCTCGGCCAGTTGTTCGGCAACGTCCTTGGACAGTCCCAGCTTCACGCCGGCGGCGGTCATGGCTTCGATCAGCAGGAAGAAATACGCCGGGCCGCTGCCGGATACGGCGGTGACCGCGTCCAGTTGCTGCTCCTGTTCCAGCCACAGCGCGACGCCCACGGCGGACAGCAGTTCTTGCGCCTGGTCGCGTTGTTCGGCGCTCACTTGGGCGGTGGCGTACAAGCCGCTCACGCCCTGGCTGACCAGGGCTGGCGTGTTGGGCATGCAGCGCACGATCGGCTGTGCGCCGAGCCAGGTGTTCATGCTGGCGCAGGTGATGCCGGCCGCAATCGACACCACCAGCTGATGCGGCTGCAGGCTTGGGCGCAGGCTTTCGCACACCGCCTTCATGGCCTGCGGCTTCACTGCCAGCACGATCACGTCGACGCCCTGGATGGCCTCGGCGTTGTCGGCAAAGGTTTCAATACCGTGCTCGGCGCTGACGCGGGCACGGGTGTCTGCGCCCGGGTCGCTGGCGCGGATCTGCGCGGCATCCAGGCCCTTGGCCCGCAGGCCACCGATCAGGCTGGCCGCCATGTTACCGGCGCCGATAAAGGCTATACGCGTGTCTCTCATGACAGGTCCTTAGCTAAATGGAAGTCAGCCATTTCATGGCTGGCCGTAGTCGCGGGCGCCAAACAGGGCGGTACCGATCCGCACCCAGGTGGCGCCTTGGGCAATGGCCGACTCAAGGTCGTGACTCATGCCCATGGAAAGTGTGTCCAGCGGCAGGTTCAAACTGGCTTGCAGCTCGCGCACGGTGGCGAAGGCTGCATCTTGCGCGGCGCGCTCTTCGGTCGGCTCGGGGATTGCCATCAGGCCACGCAGCTTCAGGCGCGGCAGGGCGCTGATAGCGTTGGCCAGGGCTGGCAGGTCGGCGGGTGTACAGCCGGACTTGCTGGCTTCGCCGCTGACGTTGACCTGGATGCAGATGTTCAGCGGTGGCAGGTCGGCCGGGCGTTGTTCGGACAAGCGTTGAGCGATTTTCAAGCGGTCCACGGAATGCACCCAAGCGAAGTTCTCGGCAATAGCGCGCGTCTTGTTCGATTGAATGGGGCCGATGAAGTGCCAACTCAAGGGCAGGTCGGTTAATTCGGCCTGTTTGCCCAGGGCTTCCTGCAGATAGTTCTCGCCAAAATCGTGCATCCCGGCGGCATAGGCTTCGCGCACGGCTTGCGCGGGTTTGGTCTTGCTCACGGCCAGCAGGTGGATGCTGCTTGCGTCACGTTGCACGGCGTCGGCTGCGGCGCGGATGCGCTGGCTAACCTGGCCGATGTTGTCTGCTATCGTCGACATTCAAGATGCGCCCGTGGATATGGAGTCCGCGGCATTCTACTGGAAATGGAAAGCCCTATGGATATCACTGAATTACTCACGGTCAGCGTGCGCCGTGGCGCCTCCGACCTGCATTTGTCCGCCGGACTGGCGCCGATGCTGCGGGTGGATGGGGAGGTCTGGCCGCTGGACGGGCCGGTGCTTTCACCCCCGCAAGTGGCCGACTTGTTGAGCCCATTGCTCAATCAGCACCAACAAAAGGATTTCGAAACATCTCTTGAAACGGATTTTGCCTTCGAGCTGCCCGGCGTGGCGCGGTTCCGCGCCAATGTGTTCCGGCAGGACCGTGGCATGGGCGCGGTGTTTCGCGCCATCCCGTCCGAGGTCCAGAGCCTGGAGAACCTCGGCCTGGGGGAAGTCTTCCAGCGTATTGCCCAACTGCCACGCGGCCTGGTGCTGGTGACCGGCCCTACCGGCTCGGGCAAGTCCACTACCCTGGCGGCGATGATCGACTTTCTCAATCAGCATCGACGCCAGCACATCCTCACCCTTGAAGACCCCATCGAATTTATCCACACGCCGAACATGGCGTTGATCAATCAGCGTCAGGTGCACCGCGACACCCATAGCTTTTCGGTTGCCCTGCGCTCGGCGCTCAGGGAAGACCCGGATGTGATCCTGGTGGGTGAACTGCGCGACCTGGAAACCATCCGCCTGGCCCTGACGGCGGCTGAGACCGGGCACCTGGTATTCGGCACCTTGCATACCTCGTCGGCGGCAAAGACCGTGGATCGGCTGGTGGATGTGTTTCCGGCGGGGGAAAAGGCCATGGTCCGCTCGATGCTGTCGGAGTCGTTGCAGGCAGTGGTGTCCCAGGTGCTGGTGAAGAAGATCGGCGGGGGGCGGGTGGCGGCCCATGAAATCATGTTGGGTACGCCGGCTATTCGCAATCTGATCCGTGAGGACAAGGTGGCGCAGATGGTCTCGGCGATCCAGACGGGTGGGGCGCTGGGGATGAAGACGTTGGATATGAGCTTGAAGGCGTTGGTCGGGGAGGGGGTGATCAGTCGGGAAGAGGCGCAGCAGAAGGCGAGGGTGCCTGGGGAAATATGAAGGTCCAAATGTGGCAGGGGCTTGCCCCCGATAGCAGTGGATCAGTTAGCTTATTTGTAGCTGATCCACGGTAATCGGGGGCAAGCCCCCTCCCACATTGTTCACCCACCGCACTCCAGCCTGGAATCAGCGCTGGACCACCCGCAGGTTGTTCTGCTCTTTGGGCAATACCCGCTTGGCAATCACGTAGTTCTTGTCCCAGAACGGTTTCTTCAGCGTGTCGATGCTGACCGCTTTGCCACGGCGTGGTGCGTGGATGAAACGGTCGTTGCCCAGGTAGATGGCAACGTGGTTCACCTGGCGGCTCTTCAATTTGAAGAACAGCAGGTCACCCGGTTTCAAGTCCTTGCGATCAACCTTCTGCCCGTGGCCGGCGGCCATGGCGTTGGAGGTGCGTGGCAAATCCACGGCGGCTACGTCGTTAAACGCATATTTCACCAAGCCGCTGCAGTCGAACCCTTTACTTGGGCTGCTGCCGCCCCAACGATAAGGAGTACCGAGCACGTTGACGGCACGGCTGAGCACGGTGCTGCTCTGCCTGGTGTTGACGCCTACCAGGCCGGCCGTTGCCTTGCCGTGGGCCTTGCTCAGTTGAGTCGGGCGGTTGACGGTCAGCTTGACCGACTTGGCGGTGCTTGGCGTGCTGTGGACTTTAGGGGTGAAACCGTTAACGTTGGGAAGTCGTTGCTCACGATTGGTGGCGTGGGCGGCCAGTGGCATTAATAGGCAAATGGTTAGCCATGTCTTGAAAAATGGTCGCATTAGGCGTGGCTCTTATGGGTTTGCGCGCAACTTTATAACAGCTTTTTGTGTCGTTCTCAGGCCGTTTGTCGACTGAACCTTGACGTCAAAATCAGGAAAAACGCGACGATTCGCCGCAATTGTCCTACACAAGTCAGGTGGCATAAGGCTTTCAGGGCAGGGAAGATACCATTTGCCGTACGTCGGGCGCCCGTAAAAAAGTCACAAAGAAAATGAAAAAATTTATCTATCGAGGCAAAAGAGGTACGCGATGAACACCTATCAGCAGATTGGCGAGCAGCAAGACACCCACAGCAAGGTCATCGGTTACCTGCTGTGGATTTTCGGTTTTACCGGGGCGCATCGCTTCTATTACGGCAAGCCGGTGACCGGAACGATCTGGTTTTTCACCTTTGGCTTGCTGGGTATCGGCTGGCTGATCGACCTGTTCCTGATCCCGGCCATGGACCGTGAAGCGGACCTGAGGTTTACCGCCGGGCCCATCGAATACAACGTGGCCTGGATCCTGTTGGCGTTTCTCGGGGTATTTGGCGTGCACCGCATGTACCAGGGCAAATGGATCACCGGCCTGATCTACCTGCTGACCGGCGGTTTGTTCCTGGTTGGGGTGCTGTATGACTTCTGGACGTTGAATACGCAGATATCGATCCGCAATGCCGAGCGCAACAGCGGCCGCTGATCTTTAACTTCTGGTGGAGATCAACATGTGGGAGGGGGCAAGCCCCCTCCCACATTGATCATGCCCACATTAGAGGTGGGATTTTTCAGGCCGGGTAGCTGATGCGGCCATCCACCAGGGTGTAACGCACCGTCGCCGGCAGGCTATGGCCGATGAACGGGCAGTTTTCACCTTTGGATAGCCATTGCTCCCCCGCAATCGTGGAACTGGCCGGATCAAAAAGCACCAGGTCCGCCGCCGAACCCACCGCCAACTTGCCCGCTGGCAGGCGCAAGGCCTCGGCCGGGCCGCTGCTCAGGCGTGCCAACAATGTCGGCAAGTCCAGCAACCCATCTTCTACCAACGTCATCGCCAGAGGGAGCAACAGTTCGACACTGCTGATGCCCGGCTCTGTCGCGCCAAACGGTGCCAGCTTGGCATCCCTCTCATGGGGCTGGTGATGGCTGGAAATCGCCGAGACCACACCGGATTTCACCGCCGCGCGCAAACCATCGCGGTCAGCCAGGGTACGCAGTGGCGGTTGCACGTGGTACAGGCTGGAGAAGTCGATCAGCGCTTCGTCCGTCAGGATCAGCTGATAAAGCGCCACATCCGCTGTCACCGGCAATCCACGGGCCTGGGCCTGGGCGATCAGGGCCACGCCCCGCGCACTGGTCAACTGGCTGAAGTGCGCACGCACGCCGCTTTGTTCCACCAGCAGCAGGTCACGGGCCAGGGCCACGGTCTCGGCGGTTTCCGGGATGCCCGGCAGGCCGAGGAAGCTGGCCACGGCGCCTTCATGGGCCAGGCCGCCTTCGGCCAGGTCACGGTCCTGGGAATGGAAGATCACTGTAAGGTCGAAAGTCGCCGCGTATTCCAGGGCACGTAACAGCGTGCGGGTACTGCGAAAGCTATCCAGGCCGTTGCCGAAGGCCACGCAACCGGCGTCGCGCAGGGCGATCAGTTCGGCGAGTTGTTCGCCTTCCAGGCCTTTGCTCAAGGCGCCGATAGGGAACACTTTGCAGTTGCCGGCTTCGCGGGCGCGGTCGAGGATCAGCTCGGTCACGGCCGAGGTGTCCAGCACCGGCCTGGTGTGCGGTGGGCAGCACAGGCTGGTTACCCCACCGGCTGCGGCAGCGCGGGTTTCGCTGGTGATATTGCCCTTGCGGCTGTAGCCCGGCTCGCGCAGGGCGACGTTCAGGTCAACCAGGCCAGGCGCGGCCACCAGGCCTTTGGCGTCGATCGTCTCGCTGGCGCTGAAGCCTGCGGGCGCGGCGCCAATGGCGATGAGCTTGCCGGCGTCCAGATGCAGATCGGTAACTTGATCCAGGCCACTGGCCGGATCGATGACGCGGGCGCCGAGGATGCTGAGCTTCACTGGGCGTTCTCCTGCTCGAATTGACGTTGCGCGGTTTGCCCGCTCATGGCCATGGACAGCACGGCCATGCGTACGGCGATGCCGTAGGTCACCTGGTTGAGGATCACCGACTGCGGACCGTCGGCCACCGCCGACTCAATCTCCACGCCACGGTTGATCGGGCCCGGGTGCATCACGATGGCATCCGGCTTGGCGCCGGCCAGGCGTGCGGTGGTCAGGCCGAACAAACGGTAGAACTCGCCTTCGCTCGGTAGCAGGCCACCGGCCATGCGCTCGCGTTGCAGGCGCAGCATGATCACCACGTCCACGTCCTTGAGGCCTGCGGCCATGTCGGTGTAGACCTTCACGCCGTACTGTTCGATACCGATGGGCAACAGGGTTTTCGGCGCAATCACGCGGATATCCGGGCAACCCAGGGCTTTGAGGGCCAGCATGTCCGAGCGCGCGACCCGCGAATGCAGGATGTCGCCGACGATGGCCACCGAGAGATTCTCAAAGCTGCCTTTGTGCCGACGAATGGTGAGCATGTCGAGCATGCCCTGAGTCGGGTGGGCGTGGCGGCCGTCACCGCCGTTGATGATCGCCACCTGCGGGCATACGTGTTCGGCGATGAAGTGCGCGGCGCCGGAGTCGCCGTGGCGTACCACGAACATGTCGGCGGCCATCGCTTCCAGGTTGCGCAGGGTGTCGAGCAGGGTCTCGCCCTTGCTTGCCGACGAGGTGGACACGTTCAGGGTGATCACATCGGCCGACAGCCGCTGGGCGGCCAGTTCAAAGGTGGTGCGGGTGCGGGTGGAGTTCTCGAAGAACACGTTGCAGATGGTTTTGCCGCGCAACAGCGGGACCTTCTTCACCGCCCGGCCACCGACTTCGAGGAACGAGTCGGCGGTGTCGAGGATTTCGGTGAGCAGTTCGCGGGGCAAACCGTCGAGCGACAAGAAGTGTCGCAACTGGCCCTGAGCATTGAGCTGCAGCGGGCGCTTGGCATCTAGAGGCGTCATCGCGGGGACTCTTTACAAGGCGGTTTAAAGGGCGAGGTCTTGCAGTTCGAGTACGAGCGGCGTGGGACCGAGCAATTTTACCCGTTGATGGGCTTCTAGCGACAGGGTGGCGCCGACCACATCCGGGCTGATCGGCAATTCGCCGGCGTCCAGGTCCAGCAGGCACACCAGGGTCACGCTGGCCGGGCGGCCATAGTCGAACAGTTCGTTCATGGCGGCACGGATGGTGCGACCGCTCATCAGCACGTCGTCGATCAGCACCAGGTGCTGGCCTTCGATCTCGAAAGGCAGGGCCGACGGACGCACTTGTGGGTGCAGGCCGTTCTGGCTGAAATCGTCGCGGTAAAAGGAGACGTCCAGGGTGCCCAGGGGCGAATCGCTGCCCAGTGCTTCCAACAACGCCTGGGCCACCCACACACCGCCGGTGCGAATACCGATGAAGCGCGGCTCGCTGATGTTGCGGTGTTGCAGATGGGCCGTGAGGCTGGTGGCCATCTGGCTGATCAGTTCGGCGGGGTTCGGCAGGCTCATGCAGGCTCCTTCAGGACCTTGGCGCAGGCAAGGTCCGGGCTCAAACGTAAAAAGACGCGGCAAGCCGCGTCTGTCAGGATTCAAATAAAGCGGTGTTTTCATCCAGCCAACCCTGCAACAGCAGGGCGGCGGCGATGGCGTCTACCGGGTTGTCGCGGTAGCTGCCTTTCTGCCCGCCACGGTCGCGTCGCTCGCCTTTGGCTTCAAAGGTGGTGAGGCGTTCGTCGTGGGTATAGAAGGGCAGGTTGTAGCGGCCATTGAGGCGGCGGGCGAATTTTTCGGCACGCAGGCACATGTCGCTGGGGGTGCCGTCCATGTTCAGGGGCAGGCCGACCACGACCGCGTCGGGCTTCCACTCTTTGATGAGGGCTTCAACATGGTTCCAGTCCGGCACGCCGTTCTGGGCTTTCAAGGTGCACAGCTCACGGGCCTGGCCGGTGATCACCTGGCCTACGGCTACGCCGATCTGTTTGGTGCCGTAGTCAAACCCGAGGATCAGACGCAAAGCCATCAGGCGTGTCCCGCCTGGCTGGTCAGCAGGTTGAGGTTGATCCCCAGCGTCGCCGCAGCTGCGTCCAGGCGCAGTTCACTGGCGGTGTTGAACAGGATGTCGGCGTCGAACGGGCAGGTCAGCCAGGCATTGCTGGCCAGTTCGGCTTCCAATTGGCCGGCTTCCCACCCCGCGTAACCGAGGGTGATCACGCTTTGCTCAGGGCCCACGCCGTCGGCGATGGCGAACAACACGTCCTGGGAAGTGGACAGCGATACGCCGTCCAGATCGACCGTGGCCTGGAACTTCGGCCCGCTCGGGTGCAGCACAAACCCACGATCAGTCTGCACCGGCCCGCCGATGTAAATCGGCACGCCCTGGCACCGGGCCGGCGGGTCAAGCTCGGGGCGCAGTTGCTCAAGGATATCCGCCAGGTTCAGCTCTTGCGGGCGGTTGACCACCAACCCCATGGCACCATTGGCCGTGTGCTCGACGATGTAGGTCAAGGTCTGCGCAAAGTTCGGGTCGGCCATATGGGGCATGGCGATCAGGAATTGATGCTTGAGGTAGGTCGGGCTGACGTTTTTCATGTTCGATAGTGTGGCGGTGGAGGGGCGAACTGACAAGCTGGTGATGTGCCACAGCTGGTAATTGTCATCAATTGCTCGACAGCCGATCACCCTTGGCAAACTTCCAGGTGCGGATGATTTCCAGGCGGTCGACGTCGTTCAAATCGCCGCTGAACGGCGCAAAGGGCGCGGCCAGGCGCACGATGCGCTGGGCGGCCTGGTCCAGCAACGGCTGGCCGGACGACTCGAGCACCTGCACTTCATAGAGCGTGCCGTCGCGGTTGATTGACACCAATAGTCGCAAATTTCCGTAAATCTGCTGGCGTCGGGCTTCCTCCGGGTAATTGAGGTTACCGATACGCTCGACCTTCTTGCGCCACTCGTCTTTGTACCAGGCGCCTTTGTCGCGCATGGTCGATGCGGCGTTCAGCCGATAGATGCGCGGGCGCTTGGCGTACAGCTGCTGTTCGTTGGCCAGTTCGGCTTCGAGGCTGGAAATTTCGTCGGACAGGGTCGAACTGTCGAAAGTCGGTGCCGGTTTTACAGGCTGGGGCGTGGGTTCGGTCTTGGTTTTTTCGCGCTGGGCCGGGGCTTTCTGCGGTTTGGGTGCGATGGTGGTCACGGCGGGCTTGGGCGCTGCCTGCTTGACCTCCGGCTTGGGCGCCGGTGGTGGGGTGACTTTGTTGACCTTGTTGTCCTGGAACGGCGCCACTTCGGTGGTCTTCGGCACGGCTTTCTTGTCGAGGGTGCCGCTGCCTTGCTGGTTGTCCTGGGCGAGAAAGTCAGCCTTCTCGGGCTTCTTTTCGCTCTTGAACGTGGCGAGGGTGATTTCCAGGGTCTGGGTGATTTGCTTGGGTTCGACCATGGTGAAACCCACGCCGAGGATCAGGGCCAAGTGAATCAACGCTGCCAGGAACAGGGTAAATCCGAGCCGATCAGCCGGGCGCACGCCGCTGTGGGAGAGTTCGGGGGGTAGCTCGGACGGGAGTGTCATGACAAAAAACCAACATCGCGCGTTTCACAGGTGGGGCATGATAGCGCAATGTTGGTGCGTGTCCGGCTGTTCTATATCACTTGGCTTGCAGCTTGCGCTCAATGGCGGCCATCAACATTTCGCCGATGTTCGTGCCAAATGCGTTGTCGATCTCGCGAATGCAGGTGGGGCTGGTGACGTTGATTTCGGTGAGGTTCTCGCCGATGACGTCCAGTCCCACGAACAGCAGGCCTTTTTCGCGCAGGGTCGGGCCAACCTGGGCGGCAATCCAGCGGTCCTTGTCCGATAGAGGGCGGGCTTCGCCACGACCACCGGCCGCCAGGTTGCCACGGGTCTCGCCGGCGGCCGGGATGCGCGCCAGGCAGTAGTCCACCGGCTCGCCGTCAATCATCAGGATGCGCTTGTCGCCGTCCTTGATCGCCGGCAGATAGGCCTGGCCCATGATCTGCTGGGTGCCCAGGGCGGTCAGGGTTTCCAGGATCACCGACAGGTTCGGGTCGCCGGCGCGGTGGCGGAAGATCGAGGTGCCGCCCATGCCGTCCAGCGGCTTGAGGATCACATCACCATGCTTGGCAGCGAACTCGCGCAGCACATCGGCGCGGCGGCTGACCACGGTCGGTGGTGTGCACTGTGGGAACAGGGTGGCGAACAGCTTTTCGTTGCAGTCGCGCAGGCTCTGCGGCTTGTTGACGATCAGCACGCCGGCGCGCTCGGCCTGCTCCAGCAGGTAGGTGGAGTAGACGAATTCCATGTCGAACGGCGGGTCCTTGCGCATCAGGATCACGTCCAGATCGCTCAGTGGGCTGTCGATTTCGTCTTGCAGCTCGAACCACTTCTCAGGGTTGGCAAACACCTGCAGCGGGCGCATGCGTGCGCGGGCCTCGCCGTCACCCTGGTAAAGATCGCGCTGCTCCATATAGAACAAGGTCCAGCCGCGGGCCTGGGCGGCCAGGAGCATGGCCAGCGAGCTGTCCTTTTTATAGGAAATGCTGGCGATAGGGTCCATGACAATGCCGACGCGAACGCTCATGGGGGATTTCCTCTAGCAAATTAGGGCGCATAAAAGTGGCGTCAGAGTGGCGCTGCGGCTGTTGTGGGTCAAGGAAAAACCACCTGGCCGGTTGCTCGATAGATTGCGCCCGGAGACTGTGCTAAAAAGACTGCCACGGCGCAGCAGCCCTTGAATTCCAAGGCTTGCGGCGCTCATCCTGTGCAACATCAGGCAGTACACACCGAAAACCGATTCGCTGTGGCGATGGCAGAGCAGATATGGAACAGCATTCCAACGCCTTGAGAGTGATGGTGATCGACGATTCGAAGACGATCCGCCGCACCGCCGAGACCTTGTTGAAGAACACGGGGTGCGATGTCATCACGGCCATCGACGGTTTCGATGCCCTGGCCCGGATTGTGGATCATCACCCGCACATTATTTTTGTCGACATCATGATGCCGCGCCTGGATGGCTATCAGACCTGCGCGCTGGTGAAGAACAACCCGGCGTTCAAGTCGATCCCGGTGATCATGCTGTCGTCCAAGGACGGCTTGTTCGACAAGGCCAAGGGGCGCATCGTGGGTGTCGATCAGTTTTTGACCAAGCCTTTCAGCAAGGAAGAACTGCTGGGCGCGATCAAGGCCTACGTGCCAGGGTTCGCCGTAGTAGAACAAGCACACTGACGCCGCCTCACAAGGGCCGGCGTCCACCTATGTAGTGGGGAAAACCATGGCACGTGTTCTGATCGTCGACGATTCGCCGACTGAAATGTACAAACTGACCGGCATGCTGGAAAAGCATGGCCATCAGGTCCTCAAGGCTGAAAACGGTGCGGATGGCGTGGCCCTGGCCCGCCAGGAAAAACCCGACGCCGTCCTGATGGACATCGTGATGCCGGGCCTCAATGGCTTCCAGGCCACCCGCCAGCTGTCCAAGGAGCCGGAAACCAACGGCATCCCGATCATCATCATCACCACCAAGGACCAGGAAACCGACAAGATCTGGGGCGCACGCCAGGGCGCCAAGGACTACCTGACCAAACCGGTGGATGAAGAAACCCTGATCGCCACCCTGAACAAGGTGCTGGCCGGCTGACGGTTCGCCATCATGACCGAGTCGCAAACCGCCTTTGAGCTGCTGCTGGACATCGACCGCCGCTGTCGCCTGTTGGCCGCCGACCTGCCGTCCCAGGAAACCCGTCTGCAACGCTGGAGCGGGATCGGCTTTCGCCTGGGGCAGCACTGGTATGTGGCGCCCATGGGCGAAGTTGCCGAAGTCCTGCATGAACCGCGCTGCACGCTGATGCCCGGGGTCAAGGCCTGGGTCAAGGGTGTGGCTAACCTGCGTGGGCGCTTGTTGCCGGTGATGGACCTGGGCGGGTTCCTCGGCCTCGAGCTGTCCAAGGCACGCAAACAGCGGCGCGTACTGGTGGTGGAATTCAACGATTTGTTTGTCGGGCTGCTGGTGGACGAGGTGGTGGGAATGCAGCATTTCGCACAAGACGCACTGCTGGCGAGTGCCGCTCCCGGCGCGCCGTTTATCCAGGGACGTTTCGAGGGCACTCCGCAGTGGCAGGTCTTCAGCCCCTTCGCCCTGGCCCAGGCTCCAGGCTTCATGGATGTTGCCGCATGACCACCGTTACCCCGCCAAAACCCCAGGCCGCGTCGCGCAGTCGTTCCCAGATCATTGTGCTGTTCATTGCACTGATCGTGTTCATCATGTTGCTGTTTGCCAACTTTGCGTACCTCAACACCCAGTCCACCTATGACAAGCAGTACATCGGCCACGCCGGTGAGTTGCGCGTGCTGTCCCAGCGCATTGCCAAGAACGCCACCGAAGCCGCCGCCGGCAAGGCTGCTGCGTTCAAGTTGCTGGGCGATGCGCGCAACGACTTCGCCCAGCGCTGGGGCTACCTGAAAAAAGGTGATCCGGAAACCGGCCTGCCGGCTGCGCCCAGTGCGGTACGCGCCGAAATGCGTGCGGTGCAGACCGACTGGGAAGCGCTGCTGAAAAACACCGACGCGATTCTCGCCAGTGAGCAGACCGTGCTGTCCTTGCACCAGGTCGCGGCGACCCTGGCGGAAACCGTTCCGCAGTTGCAGGTGGAGTCGGAAAAGGTCGTCGACATCCTCCTGCAACGCGGTGCCCCGGCCAGCCAGGTCGCCCTGGCCCAGCGCCAGTCGTTGCTGGCCGAGCGTATCCTGGGGGCGGTGAACACCGTACTGGCCGGCGACGAAACCGCCGTGCAGGCCGCCGACGCCTTTGGCCGCGATGCCAACCGTTTCGGCCAGGTGCTCAACGGCATGCTCCAGGGCAACCCCGGCCTGCGCATCACCCAGGTCGAAGACCGCGATGCCCGCGCGCGGCTGGCGGAAATCGCCGAGCTGTTCGAGTTTGTCTCCGGCTCGGTGGATGAAATTCTCGAAACCTCGCCGCAACTGTTCCAGGTGCGCGCTTCGGCGAGCAACATCTTCAACCTGTCACAAACCCTGCTCGATGAAGCCTCGCACCTGGCCACCGGTTTCGAAAACCTGGCCAGTGGCCGCAGTTTCGACACCATCGGCGGCTATGTACTGGGCCTGCTGGCGCTGACCTCGATCATCCTGATCGGCCTGGTGATGGTGCGCGAGACCAACCGCCAACTGCATGAAACCGCCGAGAAGAACGAGCGCAACCAGAACGCGATCATGCGCCTGCTGGATGAAATCGAAGACCTGGCCGACGGCGACCTCACCGTGACGGCCTCGGTGACCGAAGACTTCACCGGCACCATCGCCGACTCCATCAACTATTCCGTCGACCAGCTGCGCGATCTGGTTGCTACCATCAACCTCACCGCCGGGCAAGTCGCCGGTGCGGTGCAGGACACCCAGGCCACTGCCATGCACCTGGCCCAGGCCTCGGAGCACCAGGCCCAGCAGATCGCCGAAGCGTCCACGGCGATCAACCAGATGGCCCAGTCCATCGACCAGGTGTCAGCCAACGCCGCCGAATCGTCGGCGGTGGCGGAGCGCTCGGTGGAAATTGCCAACAAGGGCAACGAGGTGGTGCACAACACCATCCACGGCATGGACAACATTCGCGAACAGATCCAGGACACCGCCAAGCGCATCAAGCGCCTGGGCGAGTCGTCCCAGGAAATTGGCGATATCGTCAGCCTGATCGACGATATTGCCGAGCAGACCAACATCCTCGCCCTCAACGCAGCGATCCAGGCGAGCATGGCCGGGGACGCCGGGCGCGGCTTTGCAGTGGTGGCCGATGAAGTGCAACGCCTGGCCGAGCGTTCGTCGGCGGCGACGCGGCAGATTGAAACCCTGGTGCGGGCGATCCAGGCCGACACCAACGAAGCGGTCATTTCCATGGAGCAGACCACCACCGAAGTGGTGCGCGGCGCACGGTTGGCCCAGGATGCCGGGGTGGCGCTGGAAGAGATCGAAGGCGTGTCGAAAACCCTCGCAGCGTTGATCCAGAGCATCTCCAACGCGGCGCAGCAGCAGACGAGTTCGGCGGGGCAGATCTCCCTGACCATGAACGTGATCCAGCAGATCACCACCCAGACCTCTTCGGGCTCCACGGCCACCGCAGAAAGCATCGGCAACCTGGCGAAAATGGCCAGCCAGCTGCGCCGGTCGGTGTCGGGGTTCACCTTGCCAGCGGCTAAACAGGCTGATGATTGAAATGCAGTACACATGTGGGAGGGGGCTTGCCCCCGATAGCAGTGGGTCAGTCACCCAATCTTTGACTGATGCACCGCCATCGGAGGCAAGCCCCCTCCCACATGTGATCTCTATCTGTCTTGATATCTCGCACCACCAGCAACCCATGAATTCCAAGCGGAGCAGTTATGGTTGATCGGCACGACTACGTGGCCCTCGAATGGGTCAAGGGCGACATTGCCGAAACCCTGAAACAGGCCCGTTCGGCGCTCGATGCGTACGTCGAAACCTCAGACGGCGATGCCATCGGCGAGTGCCTGGCGTGTGTCCATCAAGTGCATGGCGCGCTGCAAATGGTCGAGTTCTATGGCGCAGCCCTGCTGGCCGAGGAAATCGAAGAGCTGGCGCAGGCCCTGCAAGCCGACCGCGTGAGCCAGCGCGACGAAAGCATCCGCCTGCTGCAACAGGCCCTCAACCAATTGCCGCTGTACCTGGACCGTGTGCACAGCGCCCGCCGCGACTTGCCGCTGGTGGTGTTGCCATTGCTCAACGACCTGCGCAGCGCGCGTGGTGAAAGCCTGCTGTCGGAGACCAGCCTGTTCAGCCCGCAACTGCTGACCATCGCGCCGCTGCCTGATGAGGCCCTGGCCCAACGTGCCGTGCCCGACCTGAAAGAACAACTGCGCCAGTGGCACCAACTGCTGCAACAGGCCTTGGCCGGGTTGCTGCGCGAAGACCATGGCCCCAGCAACCTGGAAGACATGGCGCGGGTGTTCGCGCGCCTCGAAGCCTTGTGCCAGGGCGCGCCGTTGTTGCCATTGTGGCAAGTCACCTCGGCGCTGGTCGAAGGCATGCTCACCGGCGTGATCGCCAACAGTCCGGCGCTGCGCAGCCTGCTCAAGGCCAGCGACAGACAGCTCAAGCGCCTGCTGGCCCAGGGCATCGGCGGGATCAATCAGGCAGCGCCGGATGAACTGCTCAAAAGCCTGTTGTTTTACGTCGCCAAGGTCACTCGGCCGACGCCGCGCATGCAAAGCCTCAAGGAACGCTACGGCCTGGATGAGGCCTTGCCCGACAGCGCGGTGGTCGACGCCGAGCGCGCGCGCCTGGCCGGGCCGGACCGCAACGCCATGGGCTCGGTGCTGGGCGCGTTGTGCGAAGAGCTGGTGCGGGTCAAGGAGCGCCTCGACTTGTTCGTACGCAGCGACCGCCAGCACACCAGCGACCTGGATGCGCTGCTCGCACCGCTGCGGCAGATCGCCGACACCCTGGCGGTGCTGGGTTTCGGCCAGCCGCGCAAGGTCATCATCGATCAACTCGCCGTGGTACTGAGCCTGGCCCAAGGCCAGCGCGAGCCTAACGACGCTGTGCTGATGGACGTCGCCGGCGCCTTGCTCTACGTCGAAGCCACACTGGCCGGCATGGTCGGCACCGTCGAGCCGGAAAGCCGCGAAGAAAGCCGCCTGCCCACCACCGATCTGACCCAGATCCACCAATTGGTGATCCGCGAATCCTGCCAGTGCCTCAAGCAAGCCAAGGAACTGGTGATCGACTGCATTGAAGCCGACTGGGATCGCCAGCGCCTGGAGTCCCTACCCGAGCTGCTGAGCCAGGTGCGTGGCGCCCTGGCGATGATCCCTTTGCCCCGTGCGGCGAGCCTGATGCGCGGATGCACGGATTACGTCGACGAACAGTTGATGGGCAGTGATGCGCCACCGTCCGAGATGCAATTGGCGCATTTCGCCGACGTGATCAGCAGCCTGGAGTATTACCTCGAGCGCATGCTCCAGGACCCCGATGCCGCAGGTGAGCGCGTGCTGGAGTTGGCCACTCAAGGCTTGGCGGCGCTGGGTTACCTGCCCGTCGAGAAACCCTGGCGCCAGGCGTTGGTTGCACCCGATGCCACACTGCCGGCCGAGCTTGCGCCGAGCCAATCGCAGTACGACGCCCTGGCCAGTCCGACGTCGCGCCTCAACCCGCCGGCCCTGCAACGCCCCGGCAGCCTGTTGCCGCCGCCCGCCGACGAGGAGCCCATCGACGACGAACTGCGCGAAGTTTTCCTCGAAGAGACCGACGAAGTCCTCGAGGTGCTGCACCGTCATCTGCCCAACAGCGCGGACAAAACCGCCCAAGGCGAAATGCGCCGCGCTTTCCACACCCTCAAGGGCAGCGGCCGCATGGTGCGCGCCCTGGTCTTGGCCGAGCTGGCCTGGGCCGTGGAAAACCTGCTCAACCGTGTGCTGGAGCGCAGCGTGGTGCTCGGCCCCGAGGTGCAACAGGTGCTGGATGAAGCGGTGGCCCTGTTGCCGGAATTGATTGCTGACTTTGCCATCGACGGCCAGCGCCAACGTGATGAAGTCGACGCCCTGGCCGCCCGCGCGCACGCCTTGGCCAGCGGTACACAAGTAGCGGCCGCCGAACCCCATGACCCGATGTTGCTGGAGATTTTCCGCAACGAAGCCCAGAGCCACCTGGACAGCCTCAACCACTTCCTGCAACAGGCCGCCGAGCATGTGCCGCTGCAAGTCAGCGATGAGCTGCAACGCGCCCTGCACACCCTCAAGGGCAGCGCCTACATGGCCGGCGTGCTGCCGATCGCCGAACTGGCGCGCCCGCTGGACCACCTGACCCGCGAGTACAAGGCCCACCGTCTGCCGCTGGACCTGGATGAAGTGGAGTTGCTGCTGGAAGCCGAAGGTCTGTTCCAGCGTGGGCTGCGCGACCTGGACAGTGATCCCTTGGCGCCGATCAACGGTGCAGAGGGCCTGATCAAGCGCACCCAAAGCCTGTTGGATCAGCAGCTTGAAGCGCTGCTCGACGTGCGCATCAAGCGCGATCCGCAGCTGATCGCCAACTTTCTGGCCCAAGGCATGGACATCCTGCTCGACGCCGAAAGCCTGCTGCGCCGCTGGCAGCAGCACCCCGGCGAGCGCCAGGAGCTGACTGCGCTGCTGGATGAACTGACCACCCTGGGCGAGGGAGCGCATGATGCGGATCTGCACGCCATCGACGAACTCTGCGAAGCCCTGCTCGACCTCTATGGCGCGGTGGAGGAGAGCAGCCTGGCGGTGAGCGAGCGGTTCTTCCACGAGGCCGAGCAGGCCCATGAAGCGCTGATCAGCATGCTTGACCAACTGGCCGCCGGCCAGGAAATCAGCCCGGCGCCGGCCCGTGTCGAGGCCTTGCGCGAGTTGCTCGATGAAGCCCTCGACCCGTCCGCCACCGGCTTGATCAAACGCGATGGCAGCCAAGTGCTGAGCATTGCCGAACTGGGCGCCGCCACCCAGCAGTTGGATCACGAAATCACGATGGACGACGAGATCGTCGAGATCTTTCTTGAAGAAGCCGTGGACATCCTCGACAGCGCCGGCCAGTCGCTCAAGCGCTGGTTGCTGGAACCTGACAACGCCGCGCCGTTGTCGTCGTTGCAGCGCGACCTGCACACCCTCAAGGGCGGTGCACGCATGGCCGAGATCGGCCCGATTGGCGACCTGGCCCATGAGTTGGAATGCCTGTACGAAGGGTTGGTGGACCGTCGCTACAGTTACTCCACCGAGCTCTCCCAGGTGCTGATGGCCAGCCATGAGCATCTGGCCTTGCAGCTTGAAGAGCTCCAGCATCACCAACCCTTGAGTGACAACGCCGAGTTGATCGCCAAGGTGCGGGCGTTGCGCCAAGGCAACGCGCCTGCCGCATCCGCCGCTGCGCCAGCAGCGTCGGGCGCCGACCCGGAATTGCTGGATATCTTCCTCGAAGAGGCGGCCGACATTCTCGACAGTTCCAGTGCAGCGCTGTCGCGCTGGCAGGCCGAGCCCGGCAACCGCCAGGAAGTGGAAACCCTGTTGCGCGACCTGCACACCCTCAAGGGCGGCGCGCGCATGGTCGAGATCACCCCCATTGGCGACCTGGCTCACGAACTGGAATTCCTCTACGAAGGCCTGTCTGCCGGCTTGCTCGCGCCGTCGCCTGAGCTGTTCGCGTTGCTGCAGGGCTGCCACGACCGCCTGGCGCAGATGATCGATGCCGTGGCGGACGGCTTGCCGGTCGGCTCGGTGGACAAGCTCATCGAGCGCATCAAAAGCCTGGTGCACCCAAACCAGGAGCCGGTGACGCCGGTGGCGTTGCCCGCAGGCAAGGCGGAGGCCGTGGTGGACCCGGCTGCCGACATGGTGAAGATCTCCGCCGAGCTGCTGGATGATCTGGTCAACCTGGCCGGTGAAACGTCGATTTTCCGCGGCCGTATCGAGCAGCAGGTCAACGACGCACGCATCGTCCTCACGGAAGTGGAAACCACTCTCTCACGCATGCGCGACCAGCTGCGGCGTCTCGACACCGAAACCCAGGGCCGCATCCTCAGCCGCCAGCAGGCCGAGGCCGAGCGCCTGGGCTACGAAGAATTCGACCCGCTGGAGATGGACCGCCATTCGCAGTTGCAGCAACTGTCCCGTGCGCTGTCCGAATCGGCCTCCGACCTGCTCGACCTCAAGGACACCCTTGAACGCCGCAACGAGGACGCCCATGGCCTGTTGCAACAACAGGCACGCATCAATACCGAGTTGCAGGAAGGCCTGATGCGCACGCGCATGGTGCCGTTCGAACGCATGCTGCCACGCCTCAAGCGCATCGTTCGGCAGGTGGCGGGCGAGTTGGGCAAGGACGTGGAATTCATCGTCGGCAACGCCGAAGGCGAGATGGACCGCAATGTGCTGGAACGCATGGCGGCGCCCCTGGAACACATGTTGCGCAATGCCGTCGACCACGGCCTGGAGTCCCGCGATGCGCGACTGCTGGCCGGCAAGCCGGAGAAAGGCCGCATCACCCTGGACCTGACCCACGAAGGCGGCGATATCGTCTTCGACATGCGCGACGACGGCGCCGGCGTGCCGCTGGAAGCCGTGCGGCGCAAGGCGATCAAGCGTGGCCTGCTCGGGGCGCATCAAGAGATGAGCGACCGCGACGTGTTGCAGTTCATCCTGCAGCCGGGGTTCTCCACGGCTGAAAAGATCACGCAGATTTCCGGGCGCGGCGTGGGCATGGACGTGGTGCATGAAGAGGTTCGCCAGCTCGGCGGCTCGATGGTCATTGACTCGACCCCGGGCGAGGGTGTGCATTTCCGCATTCGTTTGCCGTTCACCGTGTCGGTCAACCGTGCACTCATGGTGCAGTGCGCGGACGATCAATACGCGATCCCGCTCAACACCATCGAGGGCCTGGTGCGGGTGCTGCCCCATGAACTGGCCGGGCATTACCAGCAAGACCCGCCGTATTATGAATACGCCGGCCAGCGTTACGAACTGTTCTACCTGGGCGACCTGCTGCACACCGTCAGCCGCCCCAAACTGCTGGGCCAGTATCAACCGGTGCCGGTACTGCTGGTGCAGTGCAATGAACGGCACGTGGCCATCCATGTGGACGCCATGGCCGGCACGCGGGAGATTGTGGTCAAGGGCCTGGGGCCGCAGTTTGCCGGTGTGCAGGGCTTGTCTGGCGCGACGATCCTGGGCGATGGTCGCGTGGTGCTGATCATTGACCTGCTGGCGCATATCCGTGCGCGGCAACCCGCGCTGCCGGCCCAATCGGTCGACGCGCCACTGATCCTCAACGACCCGCTGAAAAAGCGCCCGTTGCTGGTGCTGGTGGTGGACGACTCGGTTACCGTGCGCAAAGTTACCAGCCGCCTGCTGGAGCGCAACGGCATGAACGTGCTCACCGCGAAAGACGGCATCGACGCGCTGGCAGTGCTGGAAGAACATACACCGGACCTGATGCTGCTCGACATCGAAATGCCGCGCATGGACGGCTTCGAAGTCGCCACCCAAGTGCGCAACGACCCCCGGCTGATGCGCCTGCCGATCATCATGATCACCTCGCGCACCGGCCAGAAACACCGCGACCGCGCCATGGCCATCGGCGTCAACGACTACCTCGGCAAGCCGTACCAGGAATCGGTGCTGCTCGAAAGCATCGCCTACTGGAGCAAGTCTCATGCTTGACCACCGCACCAGCCAACTCACCGGCCTGCTGCTGCCCCTGGCCGACCGCCACCTGGTGCTGCCCAACGTCGCCATCGCCGAGTTGATCGACTTCCAGCGCGGCGAACCGGCCAGCGACGCGCCGCCGTGGTACTTGCGACAAGTGACCTGGCGCGACCGGCAGATCCCGCTGATCAGCTTCGAAGCGGTGTGCGGCGAAGCCAGTGTGACCGGCGAACGCTCGCGGATCGTGGTGCTGAATGCGCTGGGTGGGCGGCCGACGTTGAAGTTTATTGCGCTGGTGATCCAGGGGATTCCACGGTCGTACAAGCTCGACAGTGAGTTGAGCTACGTGGATGTGCCGCTGTGCCCGCTGGAGCTGGCGGCGGTGCAGGTGGGCGAGCATGTGGCGAAGGTGCCGGATTTGCTCGGCCTGGAGGCACTGCTGGTAGAGTCCGGCCTGGCCTGATCCCTCATTCTCAATCCCAGTGAATATCAAAATGTGGGAGGGGGCTTGCCCCCGATGGCTGACTGTCAGTTGATACTTCTATACCTGACCCACCGCAATCGGGGGCAAGCTCTGTCTTACATTTGATCCTCTGTGTTTGACAGGCCGTCGCGACCCAAACCGCCCAAAAATGTCGGAACTGAATGTTATTTGTGTAAGTAATTTCTTTAACTGGATTGGGCCGGTTTTCTGGCCTGAGTGGGATGCTAGGTTCGGCGCTTCCCTTTGCCAGTAAGGACACGCAAATGGCTGTGCCGTTAATGCCTCCCGGTGTTTCAATGTTTGAAAATATGGCGATTGCCAAGTGCAAGCGCATCCATCTCAGGCCGGGTTCGGCGTTTGCCTATTCTTGGTTTTATTCGCAGGTCAGAGCTGCAGGGCCGTGGAACTACAAGAAGCAAGGGCGTCAATACGAGGCTTTTGGTAATTTCAATTACGGTGCCACGGGCACGGTGTTAGGCATTCCCGATCATGTGTTACTGCGGGCTGCAGGAGTTGCTCAAACCATCGCCAAAACCACCCTGCCGGATTTTGGCTCATGGTGGGGAGATGATCCTTTTGGTGATGACCCGCGAGATCAATATTGGATAAGGAGAGGTATCGAGTATGCGATTTCACAAGGCTACTGAAGGCCTCATACCGATCCTGCGTAACTGCCTGCTGGTGGGCTGCCTGATTTATATCGCAGGCAGTTGGTTACTATCACCCGGAACACCGGATTTGGACGAAGTGGTGTTGAAGCATTCCTTGGGCAACGGCTCCTCGATCTATGGCGCGCGGGATGGCCAAGGCGGTGCAACGGTGGGCTTTTCATACCGCTACTACGTGCATAGGAACTTGAGTAACGATCGGGAAATACTCACCACATTGGTGTCGGCGCATCCTTTTCTGAAAACCAAGGAACCCAATGTTCAAGTGAGTGAGCATGAGGGCGTGCTTACATTGGATATTCAGGGGCGAGTGTACGAGTACAACAGCTATGCCCTCGAAGGTCTTGGCCCGATCAAGGTGGTGATGGGGCTGTGATGGACTGGGCTTCGGATTTTTCCTGCAAGATTTTGGGCTGTGCATGAACTTGTCGGGCGCGGACAGCGCGCCTAGTCTTCGTCCCGTCATCGCAAAAAACGGTGACACGGACGTGCAAGTCCGACGAAACTGTTTAGGCGTACAAACGCCCAGCCATCCAACGGGCGTTTTTTGTGCTCGCTGCTTTATGGCGGCTGCGCGCAGGAGGTCTTCGGACCTGCTGGGTGTCCTAAACAGGCCCGGTCTTGCACACCTGCGCACGGTCGCCACCCTTATTCGCGTGCAAGCGAAAGGTGGCGCTCCTTACTCACTGTTTAGGAGTTTCATCATGATCAAACCAACCCCCAATCCGCCCCTCTTCACCGTAAACCCTCACCAAGACACCGAAACCCTGCTGGTCAACGCCAGCGAAACCCTGTCCTCCCTCAACGCACTCACTTGCAACCTCGCCTTCGACCTGGACACCTCCCAGCGCGCGATCATGCTCGGCATCCAGCAAATGGCGGAGTTGGGGCAATTGCTGGTGGATCGTGCCCTGGAACAGATTTCCCCTTATCCAGCCGCTTAAAACTTGATCGTTCCCAAAAAGGGACCTATCGTTCCCTTTTTGGGACTCTTTGGCCGCTGCCATGCAAACCTTGCCGCTCAGCACCGCGCTCTTCACCGCTACCCAGCAAAAAGTGCTGGGTCTACTTTTCGGCAAGCCCGACCAAAGCTTCTTTACCAATGAAATTGCACGCTGGGCCCAGGTTGGCAAGGGTAGCCTTACGCGTGAACTGGAACGTTTGCAGTTGGCAGGCATCTTGAGTATGACGCGCCAGGGCAACCAGACCCATTACCAAGCAAATCCTCAATGCCCGATCTACTCGGAATTGTTAGCCATCGTGCGCAAGACCCTGAGCCTGGACGAGCCCTTGCGTAATGCACTGGCATCTTTCGCCGAGCAGATAACCTGGGCCTTTGTCTACGGTTCCATCGCCAAGGGCGAAGCACACTCATCCAGTGACATAGATCTCATGTTGATCGGCGAAAGCCTCAACTACAGTGAAGTCATGGAGCAGCTCATGCCGCTGGAAGAGCAGCTGGGCCGCACCATCAACCCGACGCTTTACACCCCTGAAGACTGGATCGGCAAATGGAATGCGGGGAACAGTTTTGTGCAGCGGGTCGTGCAGCAGGACAAGATCAATCTGATTGGGGGCAACCCCCTGGAATCCACGGATGGACAGCAAGGTAAACCTGGAGAATCTGCAACGTAGCGGCGGTTTGAAGGCTGAGCCGCCGGATCGCAAAGAGTGTGATGGGCTGATGCGTTCAGCCAGGGATCGGCTGAGGGATGCCGGCAACCCACAGTTATCATTCGCCAGTCGTTTCGACCTGGCTTACAACGCGGCTCATGCTATCGCCCTCACGGCCTTGCGCTTGCAGGGGTATCGCTCGGACAAACGCTATCTGGTGTTTCAATGCCTGGTTCACACCACAGGTGCCGGCAAGGTGCAGGTGAGGTTGTTGGCGCTGTGTCATGAGCGTCGGAACCTGGCGGAGTACGAAGGGTATATGGATGAGGACGAGCCGCTCTTAGCCCAGTTGATTGACAGCACGACCACGTTGCAGGGAAACGTGGAGGGCCTGTTGGCTGGATATCAGTGGGCATGACTCGATCAAAAATGTAGGAGAGGCGTCCTGGTGAATTGTGACGGGGTGCGGATCACTTGTTCCTTTCCCATCGTAAAGATCCCCACCCCACTGCCGATAGCCAAGGAAGTTTTTCGACAGAAGTATCGACGCAATGTGGCTTTTGGATGGGTTTGCCTGGCTGTACGACCTCAACCGGTTTACCGGCACGCTTCTGATGTGGTTTGGCGTGCTGGTGCTCACGGCAGCGGTGACCATGAACGTGCAGTCCAATCGTGGGAAGCTGTGGGGGTTCATGATTACCACCGCAGGCGCGGTGTTTATCCTGGTGTACCTCGAAAGCCTCAAGCTGGTCGGCGCCGATAAGGCTATCAAAGGCGTGGTGAGCAACTTTGTGGTCATGACCCTGGGCGGTCTTGGCTCGGGCCTGCTGGCGGTGGCGATAACCCAAGGACCCACCCCTGAAGAAGACAAACAGGCTCGAGGGTTTATCCGTGATCGTCTGCTGGACGCGCTTGAATACGCCTTTGTGTACGTCGCGATTTGCGCGTTCACCGTGTTCGCGGTGTGCTTGCCACTCAACCTGCTGGGCTGGCCTCCCGTCGACGAGCACGACTTGCTGAGCCTGCTGATGGTGTGCCTGGGTGCCCTGCTGGGTTACGCGATAACCTCCCGTCCCAATCGCTTGAGAAACTGGGAGCAACTGGGCGGCTGTGCGCTGGTGGCGCTGCTCTTGCTGCTGTCGCCGGTTTACGCCCAGGCGCTGTCGGGCCTGTGGGAGTGGAGTTGGGCGGCTGTGTTGGGGCTGCACGGTTTTGCCGCGTTGGCGTTGTTAAGAACCATATGGTTCCACCGCAGCGAATGGCACAGCACCTGAACGCCCGGGTTCATTGAACCATCATTAACCCAGGCGTAACAGTCCAGCGCTCAGCTTGATTGATGGCCCCCTCAATCACTCCTAAGGTAAGCCCCACGACAGCAAACCCGTGGAGCGACCATGACAACAACAATCACCCCCGACTCACGCTGGACGCGGCGGCGCGACGAGAAGCAGCGGCGGCTCGGGCTGGTCAGGCAATACGCAGACGGTGCGGTGCTGCCCAGCGACAGGATCGTCGAGGCGCTTGAGGCGTTGATCCTCCCCGGCGACCGTGTGGTGCTGGAAGGCAACAACCAGAAACAGGCCGATTTCCTCTCGCGCTCCCTGGCCAAGGCCGACCCGGCCAAGCTCCACGATTTGCACATGATCATGCCCAGTGTCGGCCGCTCCGAGCACCTGGACCTGTTTGAAAAAGGCATCGCCCGCAAGCTGGACTTTTCCTTTGCCGGCACCCAATCCCTGCGCATCAGCCAGTTGCTCGAAGACGGCCTGCTGGAAATCGGCGCGATCCACACCTACATCGAACTCTATGCGCGGCTGGTGGTGGACCTGATCCCCAACGTGGTGCTTTCCGCCGGCTTCATGGCCGACCGCGCCGGCAATATCTACACCGGCGCCAGCACCGAAGACACTCCGGCGCTGATCGAGCCAGCTGCGTTCAGCGATGGCATCGTCATCGTGCAAGTCAACCAGTTGGTGGACGACGTCATCGACTTGCCCCGCGTCGACATCCCCGCGAGCTGGGTGGACTTTGTGGTGGTGGCCGACAAGCCGTTCTATATCGAGCCACTGTTTACCCGCGATCCCCGCCACATCAAGCCGGTGCATGTGCTGATGGCGATGATGGCGATCCGTGGCATCTACGAAAAACACAACGTGCAGTCCCTCAACCACGGCATCGGTTTCAACACCGCCGCCATCGAGCTGATCCTGCCGACCTACGGCGAATCCCTCGGCCTCAAGGGCAAGATCTGCCGCAACTGGACCCTCAACCCGCACCCCACGCTGATCCCCGCCATCGAAAGCGGCTGGGTGGAAAGCGTGCATTGCTTTGGCACCGAACTGGGCATGGAAAACTACATCGCCGCCCGCCCGGATGTGTTCTTCACCGGCCGCGACGGCTCGATGCGCTCCAACCGCATGTTCTGCCAGCTCGCCGGGCAATACGCGGTGGACCTGTTTATCGGCGCCACCCTGCAAGTCGACGGCGACGGCCATTCCTCCACCGTGACCCGTGGCCGCCTTGCCGGGTTTGGTGGCGCGCCGAACATGGGCCATGACCCGCGCGGTCGCCGTCACGGTACGCCCGCATGGCTGGACATGCGCCACGACGATGCCCCGCAAGCGCTGCTGGAACGCGGTAAAAAACTCGTGGTGCAAATGGTCGAAACCTTCCAGGAAGGCGGCAAACCCACCTTCGTCGACACCCTCGACGCCGTCGAGGTCGCACGCAAAAGCGGCATGCCCCTGGCGCCGATCATGATCTACGGCGATGACGTCACCCACCTGCTCACCGAAGAAGGCATCGCCTACCTGTACAAGGCGCGTTCCCTCGAAGAGCGCCAGGCGATGATCGCAGCCGTCGCAGGCGTCACGGCCATTGGCATGCGCCACAACCCCAAGGACACCGCACGCATGCGCCGCGAAGGCCTGATCGCCTTGCCCGAAGACCTGGGGATTCGCCGCACCGACGCTACCCGCGAGTTGTTGGCCGCCAAGAGCGTGGCCGACCTGGTGGACTGGTCAGGCGGCCTGTACAACCCGCCCGCCAAATTCAGGAGCTGGTAAATGCGCGCCCTCAAACTGCATGAACTTAGCCTTGCGGATCGCCTGGCCGACATGGCCGTCGATGCGCTGATCGATGAAGCCGACCTATCGCCCAAACCGGCCCTGGTGGATAGGCGTGGCAACGGCGCCCATAGCGATTTGCACTTGGGCCTGATGCACGCTTCGGCGTTGTCGCTGTGGCCGATGTTCAAGGAAATGGCCGAGGCCGCGATTGAGATCGGTGAAGTCGGTTTGCCCCTGCGTGAAGCCCTCGGGCGTCTTGGCCGTGACGGTGAGCAGGCAATGCTGACCACCACCAACGGCGTGAACACCCATCGTGGCGCGATCTGGGCACTCGGGTTGCTCACCGCCGCCGCCGCGCTGCAACCACGCGCCGTGACGCTGACTGCCGCCAGACTGGCCCTGCTCCACGACCGTTTCGCCCCACAACCCATGAGCCATGGTGCCCAGGTTGCCCAACGCTACGGCGCACGCGGTGCCCGTGAAGAAGCGCAGCTCGGCTTCCCGTCCGTGGTGCAACGTGGCCTGCCGCAACTGCGTAAAAGCCGCCTGCACCATGCCGGCGAACAGAACGCTCGCCTGGATGCCTTGCTCGCGATCATGACCGAGCTGGCCGACACTTGCGTGCTCTACCGCGCCGGCACCGAAGGCCTTCAGGCCATGCAGCACGGTGCCCAAGCCGTGCTGGACGCTGGCGGCAGCGCAACCCTGGCCGGTCGCCGCCAACTGCATGAGCTGGACCAGCAACTGCTGGCCCTGAATGCCTCCCCCGGCGGCGCCGCCGACCTGTTGGCCGCCTGCCTGTTTATCGACCGCCTCGACGGAGCGTTGTGATGGAAACCTTATCCTTTGAATTCCCCGCCGGGCAGCCGCCAAAAGGCCGTGCGCTGGTGGGTTGCGTCGGCTCGGGCGATCTGGAAGTGCTGCTGGAACCGGGCACGCCGGGCACCCTGACCATCCAGGTGCAGACTTCGGTGAACGGCGCCGAACAACGCTGGCAACATCTGTTCGAGAGGATGTTCCAGGAGCAGACGCCACCGGCCTTGAACATCGATATTCACGACTTCGGTGCCACCCCTGGCGTGGTGCGCCTGCGCCTGGAGCAGGGTTTCGAGGAGGTCGGCCATGACTGACTTGCTCGCCAGACACAGCTTCGTCGAGCTGGGCGCTCGGCAGCGCGCCAAGGCTTTGCTGGACGTTGGCTCTTACCGCGAATTGATCGACCCGTTCCAGCGTGTCATGTCGCCGTGGCTCAGCCGCCAGGGTGTGGTGCCCCAGGCCGATGACGGTGTGGTGATCGCCAAGGGCAGCCTCGGCGGGAAACCGGTGGTGATTGCCGCCATCGAAGGCAACTTCCAGGGCGGCAGCCTCGGCGAAGTGGGCGGTGCGAAAATCGCCGGCGCATTGGAACTGGCGGCCGAAGACAATCGCAAGGGTATCCCGACCCGCGCTGTGTTGTTGCTGGAGACTGGTGGCGTGCGCTTGCAGGAGGCCAACCTGGGCCTGGCGGCGATTGCGGATATCCACGCGGCGATTGTCGACCTGCGTCAGTACCAGCCGGTGATCGGCGTGGTGGCGGGCAGTGTCGGTTGCTTTGGCGGCATGTCCATCGCGGCCGGGTTGTGCAGTTACCTGGTGGTCACTCGCGAAGCACGCCTTGGCTTGAATGGCCCGCAAGTGATCGAACAGGAAGCGGGGCTTGAAGAGTACGACTCCCGCGACCGGCCCTTCATCTGGAGCCTTACCGGCGGCGAGCAACGCTTCGACAGTGGCTTGGCCGACCGTTACGTGGCGGACGATGTGGCCGAGATTCAACAGACTGTGAGTGCGCTGCTGCAACAAGGCCTGCCCGCCCGACAACGCAGCCGCCAATCCGAATATTACCTGGCGCGCCTGGCCGAACTGGACGCTACGCCGCAGATCGACCCGGCGACGGTGCGCGCGCTGTATCAAGGAGAACGCTCATGAGAGGTTTGCAGTGGTTCAACGCATTGAGCGCCGGCGCCACGCCTGTCGAGGGTTTGCCGAACTCCGTGAAAGTGGCCGACGGCCTGCTGGGCGAACAAGCCGTACGCTTTATCGCCGTGGTCACCGACGCCCAAAACCGTTTCCCCCGCGCACGCAATGGCGAAGTCGGTTTGCTGGAAGGTTGGGGTTTGGCGAAGGCTGTCGATGAAGCCATCGCCCGTGGCGACAAGCGCCCAATCATCGCCATTGTCGACGTGCCCAGCCAAGCCTACGGCCGGCGCGAAGAAGCCCTCGGCATCCACCAGGCGCTGGCGGCCGCCGCCGACAGCTACGCTCGCGCACGGCTGGCCGGGCACCCGGTGATCGCGCTGCTGGTGGGCAAGGCCATGTCCGGCGCGTTCCTCGCCCACGGTTACCAGGCCAACCGCCTGATCGCCCTGCGCGACCCCGGCGTGATGGTGCACGCCATGGGCAAGGCTTCGGCGGCGCGGGTGACCCTGCGCAGCGTCGAAGAGCTGGAAGCCCTGGCCGCCAGCGTGCCGCCGATGGCCTATGACATTGACAGCTATGCCAGCCTCGGTCTGTTGTGGGAGACTCTCTCGGTCAGCCAGATCGAACAGCCCACTGCGGACGACGTGGCGCGGGTCGGCGATTGCCTGGTGCATGCGATCAAGGATATCGGCAACACCGACTTGAGCAGCCGCCTCGGCGCTACCAACCGCGCCGCCTCCAGCCACGTGCGCCAACTGCTGCGGGAGCAATGGTGAACGCCCACGACCTGCTCTGGGGCATGACCCCGGCGCACCTGCCCGCTGACGCGCCGGCGTGGGCGAAGGATGCGGTTGGCACGGTAGTCGTGCGTCGCGCCATCGTCGCGCCTGGCTTTGTCGCGGTGGGCGTGCGTGGGCGTTTGCGCGAGCAGCGGTTTGCCGCGTTGATGCCGATGGCAGCCGTACAGCGGCGGGTCGCGCCGGAAGCGTTGCGCGATGTGGTGTCGACAAGGGATCTACCGGCATTGCAGGCCCTCGATCAACTGCGGCCCGTGCTGGCGCCATTGAGTTGGGGCGTCACGGGCAGCGCAGGTTTTGAGTTGGCAACGGGCATTGAAGCCCTGCATGCCCAGAGCGACCTGGACCTGATTCTGCGCACGCCCGAGCCGCTGGATCGCAACGATGCACGCGACCTGCTGGCCACTTTGGATGAAGTTACGTGTGCCGTGGACCTGCAACTGCAGACACCTTTCGGCGCCGTCGCCTTGCGCGAATGGGCCGGTCCATCACGGCGGGTGCTGTTGAAAACCGCCAACGGTGCGCATTTGGTCATTGATCCCTGGCAGGCCGTGGCATGAGCAGCCTTCTGGTGTTCCCAGGGCAGGGCGCCCAGCGCCCGGGCATGCTCCAGGCGGTGCCGGCCGACGTGCTGGAGCAGGCCAGCGATGCCTTGGGTGAAGACGTTCGCACCTTGGATTCGGCCGAGGCCCTGGCCAGTACCCGCGCTGTACAACTCTGCCTGCTGATCGCCGGCGTCGCCCATGCCCGCCAGCTGCAACACACCCCGGATTACGTTGCAGGCCTGTCCATCGGTGCTTACCCGGCAGCGGTGATCGCTGGTGCCCTGGACTTCAGCGATGCAATCAAGCTGGTCAGCCTGCGCGGTGAGCTGATGCAAAACGCTTATCCACAGGGCTACGGCATGACCGCGATCATCGGCCCCGAGTTATCCACCGTCGAAAACCTGCTGGCCGAAATCCACAGCCCTGAAACCCCGGTGTATCTGGCCAATATCAATGCCGATAATCAGACCGTCATCGCCGGCAGCGACCAGGCCATGAAACGTGTCGCCGACCGCATCAAGGGCAACGGCATCGCCAAACGCCTGGCCGTCAGCGTGCCCTCCCATTGCGCATTGTTGGACCAACCGGCCCAGGCCTTGGCGCAAGCCTTCGGTCCGCTCAAGGCGCCGCGCATCACCTACCTGAGCAGCACCCGCGCACGACCGATTCACAACCCCAAGCAATTGCGCGACGACCTGGCCTTCAACATGTGCCGCGTCGTCGACTGGCGCGGCACCGTGCAAAGCGCCTACGAGCGCGGCGTGCGCCTGCAAATCGAACTGCCACCGGGCGCGGTGCTCACCGGCCTGTCACGCCGGGTGTTTGAACAAGGCACGGTGATCGCCTTTGAGGGCGCACGCCTGGACACCTTGCAGGCCCTGCTGCAAGAGGAGGAGCGCCGCCACCGATAAAGCACTGCCCAAGGCTTTCGAAGCACAACAACAACAATTTCGATAGAGCACTTTGAGGACAACAACAATGATTATCTACGGTGTGGCATTACTGGCGATCTGTACGCTCGCGGGCGTGATCATGGGCGACATGCTCGGCGTGTTGCTGGGTGTCAAATCCAACGTGGGCGGGGTGGGGATCGCGATGATCCTGTTGATCTGCGCCCGCCTGTGGATGCAAAAGCGCGGTGGCATGACCAAGGATTGTGAAATGGGCGTTGGCTTCTGGGGCGCGATGTACATCCCGGTGGTGGTGGCGATGGCTGCGCAACAAAACGTGGTCACCGCCCTGCACGGCGGCCCGGTGGCGGTGCTCGCCGCGATTGGTTCGGTAGTGGTATGCGGTTGCACGATTGCCCTGATCAGCCGCACGCAAAAGGGCGAACCGTTGCCCGATGAAGAGCCGCTGATTGCTCCAGTGGGAGGTCGCTGATATGTGGGATCTCATCGAAAAAGGCCTGGAACACAACGGCCTGATCACCGCGTTTGCCTTCGTGGGTGTGGTGATGTGGATTTCCGTGGTGCTGTCCAGGCGCCTGACCTTCGGGCGCATTCATGGCTCGGCGATTGCCATCGTCATCGGCCTGGTATTGGCCTGGGTCGGCGGTACGATCACCGGTGGCCAGAAAGGCCTGGCGGACCTGGCGCTGTTCTCTGGCATTGGGTTGATGGGTGGGGCAATGCTGCGCGACTTTGCCATCGTCGCCACGGCGTTCGAAGTGCAAGCCACCGAGGCGCGCAAGGCCGGGATGATTGGCGTGATCGCGCTGCTGCTGGGGACGATCCTGCCGTTCATCGTAGGCGCGAGCATGGCTTGGGCGTTTGGTTATCGCGATGCGATCAGCATGACCACCATTGGCGCAGGGGCTGTGACCTACATCGTCGGCCCGGTGACCGGCGCGGCAATTGGCGCGACCTCGGATGTGATGGCGCTGTCGATTGCCACCGGCTTGATCAAGGCGATCCTGGTCATGGTCGGTACGCCGGTCGCGGCGCGCTGGATGGGCTTGGACAACCCGCGTTCGGCGATGGTGTTTGGTGGGTTGGCCGGCACCGTCAGCGGTGTGACGGCGGGGCTGGCGGCGACGGATCGGCGGCTGGTGCCGTATGGCGCGCTGACGGCGACGTTCCACACCGGGCTGGGCTGCCTGCTTGGGCCTTCGTTGCTGTATTTCATTGTGCGCGGCCTGGTTGGGTAAGGGGTCTATCAGGGCCTCATCGGGGGCAAGCCCCTCCCACATTTGAACTGCGAACACATTCAAGTGTGGGAGGGGGCTTGCCCCCGATGGCTGTGTGTCAGGCTGACACTTGGCGATTGGCATACATCCGACACTCCGCCAACAACGCCAGCAGGTTCGGGTCCCTTTCCTTGGCCTTCAGGAACACCACCCCGATATGCTGCTGCAACCGATACCTGGGTTGCAGCGGTATGAGCTTCACGCGGTTCTCATACACCGCCGCGATCCGTCCCGGCAGCAGCGCATAACCCACGCCCGAGCTGACCATGCTCAGCAGCGTGAAGATATCATTGACCTGCATCGCCACCTTCGGCTCGAACCCAGCCTGCTTGAACACACGGTTGCCATCCTGGTGCGTGGCGAAGCCTTGGGTGAGGGTGATGAAGGTCGCGTCGCGCACGTCGGCGAGGTCGATTTCTTGCTCGCGGTCGAAGGGTGAGTCGGCCGGGGTAGCGAGGAATATATCGTCGGAAAACAGCGCGATCTGTTCGCAGTCGGGGTCGTTGGCGTGCTCATCCAGGGAGATGAGGATCGCGTCTACTTCCATGTTCTTGAGCTTGTAGAGCAGGTCGAAGTTTGAACCCAGGATCAGGTCGATATTGAGCTCGCTGCGGCGGATCTTCAGGCCCATGATCAATTGCGGCACGGTCTTCACCGTCAGCGAATACAGCGAGCCCAGTTTGAAGCGTTCGGCGGAGAACCCGGCGGCTTCGCGGGTCAGGCGTACGCTGTCGACCACGTCGGCCACCAGTTTCTGTGCACGCTCTTCCAATACGTAGGCGCTTTCCAGCGGCGTGAGGTTGCGCCCTTCGTGTTTGAACAGCGGGCAGCGCAGGGCGTTTTCCAGGGAGTGGATGGCGCGGTGTACGCTCACATTGCTGGTTTGCAGCTCGGCGGCGGCGCGGGTCAGGTTGCCGGTGCGCATGAACGCCAGGAAGATTTCCAGTTTCTTGAGGGTGAATTCTTCGTCGATCAGCATGGCCGTGGCTCTTGTTCGAATGCCGTCGATTGTGCCCGCAAAACCGTTCGGCGTCGCCGGAACGTCATAAGCCGCTTGCACTCTTATGCGCAAGGCTGGACGCTTGCCAGCCAGTCCTAACGGTTACAGGAGGCCAGTGACAGATGTACCACGGGGAACGATTCAACGCCTGGAGCCATTTGCTCGGTGCAGTCGCGGCGTGTATTGGCGCCGTGTGGATGTTGGTGGTGGCGAGCCTGGACGGCAGCCCCTGGAAGATCGTCAGCGTGGCGATCTATGGGTTTACCTTGATGGTGCTGTACAGCGCGTCCACCGTGTACCACAGCGTGCAGGGGCGGCGAAAAGAGATCATGCAGAAGGTCGATCACTTTTCGATCTACCTGTTGATCGCCGGCAGCTACACGCCATTTTGCCTGGTGACCCTGCGCGGGCCGTGGGGCTGGACGCTGTTCGGGATTGTGTGGGGGCTGGCGGTGATCGGGATTTTGCAGGAGATCAAGCCGCGCTCGGAGGCGCGCATCCTGTCGATCGTGATCTATGCGGTGATGGGCTGGATCGTGCTGGTGGCGGTCAAGCCGTTGCTGGCAGCATTGGGGACCGCCGGGTTTATCTGGCTGGCCTCGGGCGGGGTGTTGTACACCGTCGGCATTATCTTTTTTGCCTTGGAGGATCGCCTGCGGCATTCCCATGGCATCTGGCATTTGTTTGTGATCGGCGGCAGCCTCCTGCATTTTGTGGCGATCATGCATTACGTCTTATAGCCGCTCCAGAAGCTCCCTGGCACGGTGGCCAAAAATCTCCAGCAGATTGGCCAACATATGCGGCGGCGCCTCGTCGGCGCGGGTCAGGGCGTACAGGGTGATTGGCAGCGGCGGGGTCAGGGGGCGGATGCAGGTAGTGGTTGTCGACGCGCCCAGCGCGGTGAAGGGGTCGATCACCGTCAGACCTGCGCCGGATTCCACCATGGCGCGGGCCAGGGAATAGGTTTGCACCGAGATCGTCACCCTGGGCGGTGGGTCGACGTTTTCCAGGTAGCTGTCGAGCTTCGCCGCCAATGGGTCGGCGCTGGAGAGGCCGATCAGCGGTGCGCCTGCCAGGTCAGCCAACGGCAAGGGCTGGCTCAGTTCGGCTGGCGGCCAATAGCCTTTGGACGCCAATGCCACCAGCACACCGCCCGCCAGCACCTGCGTGGTCAACCCCGGATGGCCGGAAAAGTTGAGCGTCAGCGCCAGGTCAATCTCACGCATCAGCAGCTTCTGCACCAGCTCGCGGCTATGGTCGCTGGACAGCTCGCAGGTCATGTCCGGGTAATCGTTTTTCCACTGCAGAATCGCCGGCGGCAGCAGCGACAGCGCCAGCGCCGGGATCGCGCCGATGCGCACACTCTGGCCCGGTTCTCGGCGCAAGGCCTTGGCCAGGCGCCGCACACCCTGCAGGCTATCGGTGACTTTCTCCACTTCGCTTTCCAGCGCCAGGGCTTCCGGGGTGGGCAGCAACTTGCCGCGTACCCGCAGGAAGAGGGGGAAGCCCAACTGCAATTCGGCGTGTTGCAACACTTTGGTCACCGCCGGTTGCGAGACATGCAGCAATTGCGCGGCGGCGCTGACCGAACCGGTCTGGCGAATGGCCTGGAAGATTTCGATATGACGCAAGCGCATGGCAAGTCCATAACCTTTGTTTATAAGTGACCCATCTTTATTCATTGTCGGTGGCCTGTCACCTGCTCTTAGGCTTGAGGCCTCTTGATTCAACGGTGGGCGGCAAAGATGGTGTGCATCATTGGCGGTGGGGTGATTGGTCTGGCCAGCGCATACGCGTTGGTGCGTGCAGGTCATGAGGTGACGGTGATCGATGCATGCGAGACCCTGGGCAGTGAGACCAGCTTCGCCAACGGCGGGCAATTATCCTATCGCTACGTGGCACCCCTGGCCGATGCTGGCGTGCCGCTGCAAGCCATTGGCTGGTTGCTGCGTGGTGACTCGCCGCTGAAGCTGCGCCCGCGCCTCGACCCCCGGCAATGGCGCTGGATGGCGGCGTTCCTGGGTGCCTGCCGTGGCTCGGTGAATAAGCGCAATGCCGCGCACCTGTTGCGCCTGGCCTGCCTGAGCCAGGACACCTTGCAGCAGTGGCGCGAGCACGACCACCTGGACGGTTTCGAATGGCGGCGCAACGGCAAGCTAGTGACCTTTCGCAACGCCAGCTCCTTTGAGCATGCCCGCGGCAAGGTCACCGATATCCTGCAACAGCAGGTGCTGTCGGCCGCTGATTGCGCTCGCCTGGAGCCGGCGCTGGCGGGCGGTGGATTTGTCGGCGGGATCTATACACCCAATGAAGAGGTCGCCGATTGTCATGCCTTCTGCCAGCGATTGGCGGCGCGGCTGGAGGCATCGGGGCGTTGCACCTTCTTGTTGGGGCGCAAGGTCACCGGGATCCGCCATGCCGAGGGCGCGGTGCAGGCCATCGAGATCGATGATGAAGTGATGCCGGTCGAACACCTGGTGCTGGCGGCGGGGTATCGCAGCGCCGAGTTGGGCGTGTCGCTGCCGCTGTACCCGCTCAAGGGCTACAGCCTCAGCGTGCCGATTGGCGCTCGGCACCAGGCGCCGAACGTGAGCATCACCGACTATGACCGCAAGATGGTCTACGCACGTATCGGCGAACAACTGCGGGTCGCCGCCATGGTCGATATCGTCGGTTTCGACGCCCGCCTCGAACCCAAACGCCTGGCGCTGATGAAACGCCAGGCCGTGCAGACGTTTCCGCTGGCGGGGGATTACGCCCACGCAGTGGAATGGGCCGGCATGCGCCCGGCCACCCCGACCGGTGTGCCGCTGATTGGCGCGGGTGTCTACCGCAACCTGTGGCTGAACCTGGGTCACGGCGCACTCGGCTTCACCCTGGCCTGTGGCAGCGGCCAGTTACTGGCCGAGTTGATCGGCCGGCGAACGCCTTCCATTGATATGCAGGGCCTTACGCCTCGCGCTGCGTAAAGACTCACAAACCGAAAACCAACGGAGAATAACAATGAAAAAGATCCTGTTGACCGGCTGCACCCTGGGGCTTTTGCTGGCCGCGCAGGCCCATGCCAATCAAACGCCGCTGGACGGTACGCTGGGCAAGATTGCCGACGCCAAGACCATCACCTTGGGCTATCGCGATGCGTCGGTACCGTTTTCCTACGTGGGGGATAACAGTGGCAAACCCATGGGCTATTCGGTGGAGTTGGCGAACAAGATCGTCGAGCGCATCCAACAGAAAACCGGGGTGGCCAAGCTCACTGTGAAGTACAACCTGGTGACGTCTCAGACCCGTATCCCGCTGGTGCAGAACGGTACCGTCGACCTGGAGTGTGGCTCCACCGGGGTGACCGCCGAGCGCCAGAAGCAAGTAGCGTTCTCCTACGGGTTTATCTATGTGAAGGGGCAGTTGCTCACGGCAAAAGACAGTGGCATCCAAGGCTTTGCGGACCTTGCAGGCAAGAACGTGGTAACCACGGCCGGCACCACCAACGAGCGTTTCCTCAAGAGCTACAACGCCGAGCACAAGGCCAATATGTTCGTGATCAGCGCCAAGGACCATGGCGAAGCCTTCAAGATGCTTGAGACCGGCCGCGCGGCGGCGTTCTACATGGACGACGCGTTGCTCTACGGCGAACGCGCCAAGGCCAAGGACCCGCACAACTGGGTGGTGGTGGGCGAGGAGCAATCGCGGGAAATCTACAGCTGCATGGTGCGCAAGGACGACCCGCAGTTCCTGGCGGTGGTCAACGAGACGCTCGCAGACCTGTACCGCAGCGGCGAGATCAATGGGATTTACCAGCGCTGGTTCGAACAGCCGATTCCACCCAAGGGCCTGAACCTGGAGTTCCCGATGACCAGCGAGTTGAAGGCGATCATTGCCCAGCCGATCAGCGATCCGGTGGAGTAACCCCTAGAAGTCGCCCCACAACTGCTGGGCGACGGCCAGCGCCACCACCGGCGCCGTCTCGGTACGCAACACCCGCGGGCCGAGGCGGGCGGCGTGGTAGCCGGCGCCTTGGGCGGTTTCGACTTCATGGTCGGTCAAGCCGCCCTCGGGGCCGATCAGAAAGGCCAGGCTGGCAGGCTTGGCATGGCTGATCATCGGCTCGGCCACCGGGTGCAGCACCAGCTTCAACTGCGCCTCGGTCTGCTTCAACCAGTCTGCCAGCAGCAGCGGCGGGTGAATCGCCGGCACCGTCGAACGCCCGCATTGTTCACAGGCGCTGATCGCCACCTGGCGCCAGTGCAGCAAGCGTTTGTCGGCACGCTCGTCCTTGAGGCGTACTTCGCAACGCTCGCTGAAAATCGGCGTAATCGCGTTGACGCCCAGTTCGGTGGCTTTCTGGATCGCCCAGTCCATACGCTCGCCCCGTGACAGGCCCTGGCCGAGGTGGATATGCAGCGGTGATTCGGCCTGGCCTGCGAAGCACTCTGTCAGTTGCACAGTGACGCGTTTCTTGCCGACTTCCAGCAGCGTGCCCAGGAACTCCTGGCCGGAGCCGTCGAACAATTGCACGGCATCGCCTTCGCCCATGCGCAGCACGCGGCTGATGTAGTGCGCCTGGGCTTCGGGCAGTTCGTGGTCGCCGATGCTCAGCGGGGTGTCGGTGAAAAAGCGGGACAGTCTCATTTCTGTTCTCTGAAAAAGGAGTGCGGGCAATCAGCCCGGATCACGGAAGCCTGGGTGGAAGTCTTTTGGCACCGCCACACTGACTGTGCTGTTGGTGGCGATATCGATGCCTTCGCTGGCGACCTCGGCAAGGAAGTCGATCTGCTCCGGGGTAATCACATAGGGCGGCAGGAAGTACACCACACTGCCCAGCGGCCGCAACAGCGCACCGCGCTCCAGGGCGTGCTCGAATACCTTCAAGCCACGGCGTTCCTGCCACGGGTAGGCGGTCTTGGTGGCTTTGTCCTGGACCATCTCGATGGCCAGCACCATGCCGGTCTGGCGTACTTCCGAGACGTGAGGGTGGTCCACCAGGTGCGCAGTGGCAGTGGCCATGCGCTGGGCCAGGGCCTTGTTGTTCTCGATGACGTTGTCTTCTTCAAAGATATCCAGCGTTGCCAGTGCCGCCGCACACGCCAGCGGGTTGCCGGTGTAGCTGTGGGAGTGCAGGAAGGCGCGCAGGGTGGGGTAGTCGTCGTAGAACGCGCTGTACACGTCTTCGGTGGTGACCACGGCTGCCAGCGGCAGGTAGCCGCCGGTGAGCGCCTTGGACAGGCACAGGAAATCCGGGCGGATACCGGCTCGCTCGCAGGCGAACATGCTGCCGGTACGGCCGAAGCCAACAGCGATTTCGTCGTGGATCAGGTGCACGCCGTAACGGTCGCAGGCTTCGCGCAATAGCTTGAGGTAAACCGGGTGGTACATGCGCATGCCACCGGCGCCCTGGATCAGCGGTTCGATAATCACAGCGGCCACGGTGTCGTGGTGCTCGGCGAGGGTCTGTTCCATTACCCGGGCCATCGTGCGCGAGTGGTCTTCCCAGCTCACGCCTTCGGGGCGCAGGTAACAGTCCGGGCTTGGTGCTTTGATGGTGTCGAGCAACAGCGCCTTGTAGGTCTCGGTAAACAGCGGCACGTCGCCCACCGACATCGCGGCGATGGTTTCGCCGTGGTAGCTGTTGGTCAGGGTGACGAAGCGCTTCTTGTTCGGCAGGCCGCGGTTGAGCCAATAGTGGAAGCTCATTTTCAGCGCGACTTCGATGCACGACGAGCCGTTGTCGGCATAGAAGCACCGGGTCAGGCCTTCGGGCGTCATCGCCACCAGACGCTCGGACAGCTCGATCACCGGCTGGTGGCTGAAACCGGCGAGGATCACGTGTTCCAGTTGATCGACCTGGTCCTTGATGCGCTGGTTGATGCGCGGGTTGGCGTGGCCGAACACGTTGACCCACCAGGAGCTGACGGCGTCGAGGTAGCGCTTGCCTTCGAAGTCTTCCAGCCATACGCCTTCACCGCGCTTGATCGGGATCAGCGGCAGTTGCTGGTGGTCTTTCATCTGGGTGCAGGGATGCCACAGCACGGCAAGGTCGCGTTGCATCCACTGGTTGTTCAAGCCCATCGGTGATCTCCTCGAAGCGGTCCTGCGGCCGGCGCAGGTGAAACAATCGCGCAAGCCTATGCAATGGGCGGCTGTGTCACAAGCCATTACCGGTGAATTCGCAGTAAACGCGAGACGGTCTGTCACGTTTCTAAGGAATAGTCCTTAATCCATTGTTAACGTACTGTGCATAACCTCTTGATCGTATTTCTCGATATTTCAAAGCGAAATTTTCGGCTTTAATTCGATAGGTAAATCGCTAGTCTTGGGCACAGTTCTTACGGGATTAAGTACATGCAGCTACGCAATTCACCGGCCCGCTATGGTTGGGTCAGCATGGTTTTGCACTGGGGCGTGGCCCTGGTGGTGTTTGGCTTGTTCGCCCTGGGCCTGTGGATGGTCGGCCTCGACTACTACAGCGCCTGGCGCAAAGAAGCGCCGGACCTGCACAAGAGCATTGGCATCACGCTGTTCGCCATCATGCTGGTGCGTATCGTCTGGCGCCTGGTGAGCCCGCCGCCGCCACCGTTGGCCAGTTACAGCCGCATGACCCGTATCGGCGCGGCCTTTGGTCACGCCTTCCTTTATCTCGGGCTGTTTGCCGTGATGATCGCCGGTTACCTGATTTCCACCGCAGACGGTGTCGGTATCCCGGTGTTTGGTCTGTTTGAGATTCCTGCCGTGGTTTCCGGGCTACCGGACCAGGCAGACACCGCCGGCGTGGTGCACTTGTACCTGGCCTGGGTGTTGGTGGTCTTCGCCGGCTTGCACGGCGTGGCTGCATTGAAACACCACTTTATCGATCGTGATGCGACCCTCACGCGAATGCTGGGGCGCAAAGCCTGATGTTCAACCTCGACTCACAAGGAATAGAAAGCATGTTGAAAAAGACCCTCGCTGCTCTGGCAATCGGTACTGCCCTGCTGTCCGCAGGCCAGGTGATGGCTGCTGACTACAAGATCGACAAAGAAGGCCAGCACGCCTTCATCGACTGGAAAATCAGCCACCTGGGCTACAGCTACATTCACGGTACCTTCAAGGACTGGGACGGCACCTTCAGCTGGGATGCCGCCAAGCCAGAGGCCAGCAAAATCGCGGTCGATGTGAAGACCGCCAGCCTGTGGTCCAACCACGCAGAGCGTGACAAGCACATCGCCAGCAAAGACTTCCTGGACGTTGCCAAGTTTGCCGACGCCAAGTTTGTGTCCACCGCAGTCAAGCCCACTGGCGAAAAAACCGCTGACGTAACCGGCGACCTGACCTTCCACGGCGTAACCAAGTCTGTGACCTTCAAGGCCACTTTCAACGGTGAAGGCAAGGATCCATGGGGCGGCGAACGTGCCGGCTTCAACGCCAAGACCACCGTCAACCTGAACGACTTCGGTATCAAAGGCCCAGGCCCGTCCTCGCAGACAGTGGACCTGGACATCTCGCTGGAAGGTGTCAAGCAGAAGTAATTTCTGCCTGCACAAAAAAAGCCCCGCATCGAAAGATGCGGGGCTTTTTTATGGGGCTTGTAAAACTCAGCGATTGCGTGTCAGCAGCGCTGGCTTCTCACCACGAGGACGGCCTGGCAACTGATCCAGTTGCTCCGGTGTCGGGAAGCGATCTACTTTCGACTCCTTGTGGATGATCTTCGGCGCCGGGCCACCGCGCGGGTTCTGCACAGCCGGTTCGGACAAGCGAGGCTGGTCGTCACGGGCCGGGCGGCGATTGTTGTTGCGCGAGTCTTCGCGACGGGCCTGGCCGTCACGGGGTGCGCCATTGCGCGGGCCATTGCGCTTGGCAGGCGGCGTACCGGTGGTACCGCCGCTGCTGTTGCGAGGGCCATTCTGACGGCCGCCCTGTGGCTGGCCGCCACGTGGAGCGCCTGCACCCGCGCCCTGCGCCGGAGCACCAGGGCGACGGCCACGGCCTTGGGCCGGTTTGGCCTGGGGCACGTAGTCAACGCGGTTACCGAAGTTATCCACATCGTCGTCGAGGAACTCGTCCGGAGCACGGTCGGCAGCAGCGCGTGGCGGTTGGCTCGGCTGGCGCTGTTCGCGGGCCGGGGTGCCTTCGCGGGGTTTCTGCTCACGGGCCGGGCGTTCGCCACGGCCGCTGGTGGCGGATTTTTCCTTGCCCTTGTCCTTGCCCTTGTCGCGACGACCACCGCCACCCCCGCCGCCGTTCGGGCCATCGCCCTTCGGACCGCGTGGGTTGCGCGGGTTGCGCACGTCCGGGCGCTCGCGCGCTTCTGGCTTTTCGGCCTCCACGGCGCTGGCATCGAAGCCCATCAGGTCGCCATCGGCGATTTTCTGCTTGGTCATGCGCTCGATGCTTTTCAGCAGTTTTTCTTCGTCCGGCGCGACCAGGGAGATGGCCTCGCCCGAACGACCGGCACGGCCGGTACGGCCGATACGGTGTACGTAGTCTTCATCGACGTTCGGCAGCTCGAAGTTGACCACGTGCGGCAGTTGGTCGATATCCAGGCCGCGAGCGGCGATATCGGTGGCCACCAGGATGCGCACCGAGCCGGCCTTGAAATCAGCCAGGGCCTTGGTGCGCGCGTTCTGGCTCTTGTTGCCGTGGATGGCGACGGCGGTGAGGCCGTGCTTGTCCAGGTACTCGGCCAGGCGGTTGGCGCCGTGCTTGGTGCGGGTGAACACCAGCACCTGTTCCCAGGCGCCTGCGGTGATCAGGTGCGCCAGCAGCGCACGCTTGTGGCTGGCGGCCAGGCGGAAGACGCGTTGCTCGATACGCTCGACCGTGGTGTTCGGCGGCGTGACTTCGATGCGCTCCGGGTTGTGCAGCAGCTTGCCGGCCAGGGCGGTGATGTCCTGGGAGAACGTGGCCGAGAACAGCAGGTTCTGGCGTTTGGCTGGCAGGCGGGCGAGGACCTTTTTCACGTCATGGACAAAGCCCATGTCGAGCATGCGATCGGCTTCGTCCAGCACGAGGATTTCCACGTGGGACAAGTCGACGCTGCCTTGGCCGCACAGGTCGAGCAAACGACCGGGGCAGGCCACCAGCACGTCGACGCCACGGGACATGGCCTGAACCTGTGGGTTCATGCCGACGCCGCCGAAGATGCAGGCGCTGACGAACTTCAGGTCGCGAGCATACAGCTTGAAGCTGTCATGCACCTGGGCGGCGAGTTCGCGGGTTGGGGTCAGGACCAGTACGCGCGGTTGGCGTGGGCCGTGACGCTGGGATTTGTCCGGGTGACCGTTGGGGAACAACCGCTCCAGAATCGGGAGGGCGAAACCGCCGGTTTTACCAGTACCTGTCTGAGCCGCAACCATCAGGTCGCGACCTTGCAACACGGCGGGAATGGCCCGCTGTTGCACCGGAGTAGGCTCGGTATAGCCCGCTGCCTCGATGGCGCGGACTAAAGCCTCGGAGAGACCGAGGGAAGCAAAGGACATGAGTAATCCTGTTTTAGTTAGGGCTTGGCCCAAAGGGATAATCTTGCCGGGCGTGAATGGCGCTTAGGGGAGCGCAACCCCGTCCGGTCCTGCTGCGTCTGGCGGGCACTCCACCGGCTCGCGCGGGCTGAAAGCTGCGCTGTAGCGGGGTTGGGTGCCTTTTTCAAGACCTCAGCGGCCGGGCGTGAGCCTGGCGGAAAGGCCGGAGTATAACAGAGCAATCACTGTGCGCTGCTTTCCTGCTGCTCAACGGTGCGTTCAGAGGCCGTAATGGCCTGGATTCCACCATATTTGGCACTCAAGGCGCTATAGGCCGGCTCTTGCTTGAAGCGTTTGAGCTCGGCGGCAAAGCGCTGTACCAGGAGGTCCATGCCTGCGCCACGGCGTACCGCGAGAAATTGCTGCTGGCGACTGACCACGGCCGGCGCCTGGCTGACCTTGCCTTCCAGGCCCAGCGCCTTGATCACATGCTGGCCCACTCGACGGTCGGTGATCACCAGGTCGATGCGTCCCAGCATCAATTTGCCGAAGTTGGCCTCATGGCTCGGTGCCGGTTCACGATTGAACAGGGGGGAGTCGCTGAACGCCGCGCCGTACAGGTAGCCTGGCGACGTGCCGACGGTCAGGCCGCTCAGGTCTTCGAGGTTGTGCACGGGGTGGGGACGCTCATTGGCGTAGAACAGCGTGAACTCCACTTCGGACAACGGCTCACTGGGGTATAGCAGCAAGGCGTCGCGCTCATGGCTGTGGAAAATATCCAAAGCGCCATCGGCATGGCCTTGGTCCAGCATGGCCAGGCAGCGCTTCCAGGGCAGGAACTGCCATTCCACATCTACGCCCAGGCGCTGGAACACAATTACCGTGGTTTCATAATCCAGCCCCCGCATGCTGCCCTGGTCCTCATACACGTAGGGCGCCCAGGGCTCGGTGACAATGCGCAGTTTCTCGCCATAAGCGGCGAGGCTCAGGCAAGTGAAGAGGGCGGCAGTCAACAACTTCAGAATGACGGGCATGCCCTGAGGTTACGACGCTCCCGCACTAAAGAGAAGCTCTGGCACGCGCATCTGCGGGCGGGGCTATTTGCCCGGTGAGGCCATCAAGTGTTCGTAGATCGCTGCCCGCCGCTCGCCGAGGATCAGGCGTACCACGGGGTTGGCAAACCAGTGCTCCAACTGATGAGTGTCGATCGGGCGCTTCTGGCGTTCTTCCAGGTTCTGCCGGGCCTTGTCCCACCAAACCGGGCCACACGCCTGGTCGAACTCGTTCTCATGCTCGTAGCAGCCGTAGAGAATTTCACGGATGAATTGCTGCTGGTGCTTGGGCAGCACCAGCGTGATCAGCTTGTACAGAAGGCGCTGCAGGCGGGGAGGGCGTGGCAGGTGCGAGGACACCTTGCGAGTGTCGGCCAACGCCAGTGCGCTGGTGGGCGCGGCCGCATGCTTGGCGATCCAGGCCTTGACCTTGGCGCGAAACAGCTGCTTGCGACTCCAGTAGTGGTGGATCAGGTCCGGGCATTCGCGCACGTTGACGGTGCGATAGGCGGCGATCGACAGGCAGAACTCTTCGAGGGTGTACGCGCCTTGGGCATAGGGGAACAGTTCGTCCATCAAGGCGATGGAGCGGTCGAGGATGTGCGCATCCTGTTGCGTCAGGCCCATGACCCCGGAGTTGAGCGTCATCATGTCATCGTCGGCCACGCCCATGTCCAGCAGGCGCTGGCGCAAGGCGGTGTAGAGAATGCTCTCGTGGTTGTCGCCGTACTTGCTGTAGAAGGCATTGCACAGCAGGGTGCCGGGTTGCACGCGCTCGAACAGGTCCATCGGTGAGTGATGGAAGAAGGTATCGGTGTCGATCAGCATGGCCACCGGCGATTCTTCCAGCACTTGGCGCAATACCACATGCTTGGTACGGAAGTGATAGCCGTGGGGTTCGCTCCAGCGTTTGCGGGTAGCTTCGTCCAGCGGGCGTACGCGTACCGGCAAAAGGCGATAGGGCTCGGGGTTGTCGCTGAATACCTGGATATCCACGGCGGCTTCCGGGGTTGCCTGCAGGAAAGCCAGCGCACTGGCGATGCTGAACACCGCTTCCTGGTGGTAGGTCTCGGAGCCGAAGACCAGGTAGACCAGTTGTGGGCGGGACGGCGTGGGCACTGTATTCATGGACTGCTGGGTTCCGTGGGCATGTAAAACGACAAAGGCCCTCGTAGACGAGGGCCTTGGCACTGCCGGGCAACCTTCAGCGTGGCAGCTTGAGGTTGTTCCAGATTGCAAGGCTTGGTTCAGCCTGGTTCAGGGTATAGAAGTGCAACCCTGGCGCGCCACCTTGCAACAATTCTTCACACATTGTGCTGATGACCTGTTCGCCGAACGCCTGGATGCTCTTGACGTCGTCGCCATAGGCTTCCAGTTGTTTGCGCACCCAGCGTGGGATCTCGGCGCCGCAGGCATCGGAGAAACGCGCCAGTTTGCTGTAGTTGGTGATCGGCATGATGCCTGGCACGATCGGGATGTTCACGCCCATGGTTCGTACACGCTCGACGAAGTAGAAGTAGCTGTCGGCGTTGAAGAAATACTGGGTGATTGCGCTGTCGGCGCCGGCGTTGGCCTTGCGCACGAAGTTCTGCAGGTCGTCTTCGAAATTGCGTGCTTGTGGATGCATCTCCGGGTAAGCCGCGACTTCGATATGGAAATGGTCGCCGGTTTCTTCACGGATGAAGCTCACCAGGTCATTGGCGTAGCGCAGCTCGCCGCTGGCCATGCCCATGCCGGACGGCAGGTCACCGCGCAGGGCGACGATGCGCTTGATACCAGCAGCTTTGTACTGGGTCAGCAGGCCGCGCAGGTCGGCCTTGCTGTCGCCCACGCATGACAAATGCGGAGCGGCGGGAACTTTGACCTGGCTTTCCAGCTGCAACACGGTGTTGATCGTGCGGTCACGGGTCGAGCCGCCAGCGCCGTAGGTGCAGGAGAAGAAGTCCGGGTTGTAGCTGGCCAACTGCGTGGCAGTCGCCATCAGTTTTTCATGCCCAGCATCGGTCTTGGTCGGGAAGAACTCGAAGCTGTAGCGACGGTCTTGGGACATGGTAATAACCCTTTGAAACTCAGATACCGGAAGTCATGCACCGATTTAATGTAGGAGGGGCTTGCCCCCGATGAGGGTGTGTCAGTCGACATATCTGTTAACTGGCATTTCGTTATCGGGGGCACGTCGCACCGCCCCTCCCACATAAAGGCCCGCCCTCACAAGGAGAGCGGGTGGTAAGCAAATCAGTAGCGGTAAGCGTGCGGCTTGAACGGACCTTCGACGGTCACGCCGATGTAGTCGGCCTGGGTCTTGGTCAGTTGAGTTACCACGCCGCCGAAGCCGCGGACCATTTCCAGGGCCACTTCTTCGTCGAGTTTCTTCGGCAGTACTTCCACGGTCAGGCGCTCGGCTTTCTGGGCAGGCGACAGGTCGGCGTACTTCTGGCCGAACAGGAAGATCTGGGCCAGTACCTGGTTGGCGAACGAGCCATCCATGATGCGGCTTGGGTGGCCAGTGGCGTTGCCCAGGTTAACCAGGCGGCCTTCAGCCAGCAGGATCAGGTAGTCGTCGTTCTGTGGGTCGAAATCACCCGCGCCGGTACGATGAACCTTGTGCACCTGAGGCTTCACTTCTTCCCATGCCCAGTTCTTGCGCATGAAAGCGGTGTCGATCTCATTGTCGAAGTGACCGATGTTGCAGACCACGGCACGTTTTTTCAGGGCGGCGAGCATGTTGGCGTCGCAGACATTCACGTTACCGGTGGTGGTGACGATCAGGTCGATCTTGCCCAGCAGGGCCTTGTCGACGCTGGCGGCGGTGCCGTCGTTGACGCCGTCGATGAACGGCGAAACCACTTCAAAACCGTCCATGCAGGCTTGCATGGCGCAGATCGGGTCGACTTCGGAAACCTTGACGATCATACCTTCCTGACGCAGGGACTGGGACGAACCCTTGCCCACGTCGCCGTAGCCGATCACCAGGGCTTGCTTGCCCGACAGCAGGTGGTCGGTGCCGCGCTTGATGGCATCGTTCAGGCTATGACGGCAGCCATACTTGTTGTCGTTCTTGCTCTTGGTCACCGAGTCGTTGACGTTGATGGCCGGAATTTTCAGCTCGCCCTTGGCCAGCATGTCCAGCAGGCGGTGCACGCCGGTGGTGGTTTCTTCGGTCACGCCGTGGACGCGGTCGAGGATCTGCGGGTACTTCTTGTGCAGCAGCTCGGTCAGGTCGCCGCCGTCGTCGAGGATCATGTTGGCATCCCAAGGCGCGCCATCTTTGAGGATGGTTTGCTCCAGGCACCACTCGTACTCTTCTTCGGTCTCGCCTTTCCAGGCGAACACCGGGATACCGGCAGCAGCGATTGCGGCAGCGGCCTGGTCTTGAGTCGAGAAGATGTTGCAGGACGACCAGCGCACTTCGGCACCCAGGGCAACCAGGGTTTCGATCAGCACGGCAGTCTGGATAGTCATGTGGATGCAGCCGAGGATCTTCGCGCCCTTGAGCGGCTGCTCAGCGGCGTACTTGCGACGCAGACCCATCAGGGCAGGCATTTCGGATTCGGCGATAAAGGTTTCGCGACGGCCCCAGGCAGCGAGGGACATGTCGGCGACTTTGTAGTCGTTGAAATCTGCAGGCGTGTTGACAGCGCTCATGAAGAGCCTCCATTCGTAGTGTGCGAATGGGCGCCGTTGAGCGTTTAGTATCAGGCCAGGTGGACCAGGCCGGACAACGCCCCATCCGAGCCTGACAGGTTGAACCTGCTGCAGCGCCCCTCGGACAGGTGGCGGGAGAACGGTATCAACCGAAGATAACCGTTTTGAAGCGGGTGCGATTATAGCCGTGTGCGCCAGACTTCCCAAGCCTTTCTGTCGGCCATATGAAGATCGCTCATGGGGTTGATAGGCAATGGCGCGTAGAGCTTGGGGCGGGCGTCTGCCATGATGTTGCCCATCATTGGGCAACACGCTTTGGAGTGAACATGAACTTCCACACACGCAAATGGGTAAAACCCGAAGACCTCAACCCCAACGGCACCCTGTTCGGCGGCAGCCTGCTGCGCTGGATCGACGAAGAAGCGGCCATCTACGCCATTGTTCAACTGGGCAACCAACGCGTCGTCACCAAGTACATCTCCGAAATCAACTTCGTCAGTGCCTCGCGCCAGGGCGACATCATCGAACTGGGCATCACCGCCACTGCGTTCGGTCGCACCTCCATCACCCTGACCTGTGAAGTGCGCAACAAGATCACCCGCAGTAGCATTCTTACCGTGGAAAAAATGGTTTTCGTCAACCTTGGTGAAGATGGCCTGCCAGCGCCTCATGGCCGCACTGAGATCAGGTATGTGAAGGATCAGTTCAAGGACGACATTCCTCCACTGTAATCGCGGCCCGGGTCGATTTGCTTTACCAAATCATTCCGGATGGACCTGTCCCGGCTCTCGCGTCACTCAGGATGACATCCTGTAGAGAATGGCGCGTATGAATATGAAAGTGTCCAGCTCGCATTTCACTGCTCAGTCTCAGCCGCCGGAGAATGTAGAAAAGAATATAAAGACATCGCTGGTCAAAGACGTGGGCGAGCGCAAAGTGAGCCTTGAGCGATTCAGCGATGGCCGGGTGGAAGTGGTTTCGTCACCGCCGCCGCTTACGCATCTGGTATTGAGTGGGGGTGGGGCCAAGGGCATTGCTTTCCCGGGCATGGCCCAGGCACTTGAAAACCACAAGGCACTGGCGGGCGTCAAAGTGATCTCCGCGTCCTCCGTGGGCGCGATTTCTGCTGTGTTGCTGGCCAGTGGCATGGATGCCAGGACCTTTGAAAACCTGTCGAACAGACTCAACCTGCCTGAATTGCTGAACAGCAAGAATTCTTTTATGGCAAAGCTACAGAATGCCAGTACTGAAATTGGAAAACTGGCAGGGCGCTTGCCAGGTACGGCGGGAAATATCGCGCAGTTATTGTTCACCCTGATACCGCGCCTGCAAACCGAAGCGCAGGCCCTGAAAGACCTGATCGGCAATGAGGCGCGCAAGTCGCTGCTGGCGAAGGTCGCCGGGACCCGGCGGGTAGACCGGCCCGCTGGCGTCATGAAGATTGCAGACCGGCTCAGTGCCGGGAAAGGACCGACGTTTCGCGACATTGAGGTGTTGAGTCGTCACATTTCTGCGGTCAAGCAGCTCAACATCACGGGAACCGGTCTGTTCGATGGCCGACCGCAGTTGGTGGTGTTCAATGCGAGCACCACACCGGACATGGACATTGCCCAGGTGGCTCTTATATCTGGCTCATTACCTGGGTTGTTCAAAAGCCCGATAGAGCGGGGCCATGCCTTTCAGGAGCACGCTGAGCAAACGGCATTTCTGGATGGTGGACTGCTGGTCAACACGCCGTCTTCTGCGGTGATTGATCCGCCTTTTCCAGAAAGCCCTCTGAGCAAGAGCGAGTCACTGGTCGTCAGGTTCGAGTCCGAAAACCCGGAGCCTGCCAAGGCAGGCAGCGTTGTGAGCGGCTTGCTCGATAGGATCATTGGTGTCCCGCATGCGGCTGCCTGGGGGTATCAGGAAGACAAGCTCAAGGCACAAGCGGATCAGACCGTCGTATTACCGCTGAAATCAGAAAAGGGCGACTTCCGTGGCGTGTTCGGTGGCACGGTCAATTTCACCATGACCGACGATCAGAAGAAGCATCTGCAAACGTCGGCGCGTACGGCGGTAAGCGCGCACCTGGAAAAGCGTGCGGCGTTGCGTGAGCGTTACCAATTCCAGTCATTGGACGACGCGGTGTTGGCCATGGACGACAAAATGCTGGCGAGCGTTGAGAGTTATCTGGAGAAGGATCCCGCCGCCAAGGATGTGCTGATGTTTCGCAAGAGCGCACAGCAAGCAATGCAGGAACTGGAGGCCGCCATTACCGAAGCCAATCAGGACAGTGACAAGCTGACGGTGACTCCCAGGTTGGCGGCTGCGTTGCGTAACCTGGATGCGCTGGCACGTCGTCCCGAGCGTGTCGAGTGGTTGGGACGGCGTCTCAACGCAGCCGGAAGGCCTAATTTTCAGCAGCTTCTGCAAGTGATGAACAGACAGCCTCCTGGCAACGAAGTGGCGATGTCGAAGGTCATGACGAACGCGGTTGTGCAGATGAACAGGCGTGATCTGGCGGTAAAGGCCGAAAATTTCACGCGGGAAGTCATTTACCCGTCGCTCTATCGGCCTGGCCAGCCGCAGGCCAATATCGAATTGCTGCGGCGTGCCGCCCGTGACTTGGCGGATGCCACGACGCCACAGGCGTTCAACAACGTGCGCGACGGCATCGTCAAATACTACAAGGCGCGTAGTAAACCCTGGAGTACCCCGATCCGCTCTACCACTGTAGAAGCCGCCATAGCCTGGCGCATACCAGTTAAATCGTCAGGCCACTGAACAGCCATCGTCGGGCCGTGTCGTAGCTACAGGTACCCCTCGGACTCTGGTAAATCATGGCCACCCAAACAGACGGCAAGACCCCCAACCTGTCGCAGGAAGAGCAGCAGGACGTGGACAAGAACCAGCCGCCTCGCGCGGCGGTGCTGCACGAAATCATCCGCACCCAGGGCGACCAGGAGCTCGAGCGCAGCGTCGCCGCCCTATGGTGGTCGGCGCTGGCTGCCGGCCTGACCATGGGTCTGTCGCTGATGGCCATGGGGCTGCTCAACTCGCGTCTGCCGGAGGGCGAAGCCTTCAAGGTGATCGCCAGCTTCGGTTACTGCGCGGGCTTCCTGGCGGTGATCCTCGCGCGCCAACAGTTGTTCACCGAAAACACCCTGACGGCCGTGCTGCCGGTGATGAGCAAGCCCACCCTGGGCAACGCCGGGCGCCTGCTGCGGTTATGGTCGGTGGTGCTGGTGGGTAACCTGTGCGGCACCTTGCTAGTGGCGTACGTGATGCTGCACCTGCCGATCTTCGATACCAGGACCGACATGGCCTTCCTTGAGATCGGGCGCAAGATCATGGAGAACGACCCCGGCCAGATGTTCGCCAAGGGCATCGTTTCCGGCTGGATGATCGCCACCATGGTATGGATGATCCCGTCCATGGAGAGCGCCAAGATGTGGATCATTATCTTGATCACCTACCTCATGGCATTAGGCGACTTCACTCATATCGTTGTCGGCTCGGCGGAGGTGTCGTACCTGGTGTTTGCCGGCGAGTTGCCGTGGAGTGACTTCTGGCTGGTGTTTGCCGGGCCGACCCTGGCGGGCAATATCATTGGCGGCAGCTTTATCTTTGCGTTGATCAGTCATGCGCAGATTCGCAGCGAAAGCAGCCTGCCGGGCAAAAAAGCTGCGGACCCGAGGCATCCGCAGCGGATCAACAAGGATCAGTGAGTGTCAGGCGCGGCCTGGGGCTCGTCCCGGGTTACGCGCTTGACCAGCTTGCCGATGCTCAAGCCCTGCAACAGGATCGACGACAGCACCACGATGTAGGTGATGCTCAGCAGCAAATCGCGCTCCGGGCCCAGTGGCAAGGCCAATGCCAGCGCCACTGAAACCCCACCGCGCAAACCACCCCAGGTCAGGATGCGGATGGTCCCGCGTGGCACCGTGCGCCAGCGGCGCAGCAACAGAATGGCCGGAGCGACCGTCAGCAGGCGCGACAGCAGGATCGCCACGGCCAGCAGGCTGGCGGCGAACACGTGCAGCCAGTTGAACGGCAACAGCAACAGTTCCATGCCGATCAGTGCAAACAGCAGGGCGTTGAGCATGTCATCGAGCAGCTCCCAGAAGCCGTCGAGGTAGCGACGGGTCATGTCGTTCATTGCCAGCTTGCGCCCCAGGTTGCCGATGATCAGGCCGGCGACCACCATCGCGATCGGTGCCGAGACGTGCAGTTCGGTGGCCATTGCCGAGCCGCCGATGACCAGAGCCAGGGTCAGCATCACTTCGATCTGGTGCTGCTCGATACTCTTGATCATCAGGTAAACGAGGTAGCCGATCAGGCCACCGAACACCACGCCGCCGATGGCCTCATGGGCAAACAGCATGGCGGTAGCGCCCACGGTGGGCGTCTCGCCCAACTGTGCGATCCCCAGCAGTACGGTAAACACCACGACTGCCGTGCCGTCATTGAACAGCGACTCGCCGACGATGGTGGTTTTCAGGGGTTTGGAGGCATTGGCGGTACGCAGTACGCCCAGCACCGCAATCGGGTCGGTGGGGGAAATCAGTGCACCGAACAGCAGGCAGTAGAGGAAGCTCACATGCCAGCCAAACAAGGCAAAGATGTAATACGCCAGGCTGCCGATCACTACGGTGGCGATCAGCACGCCGAAGGTCGCCAGCAGGCCGATGGGCCAGCGGTAGCTGCGCAGGTCGTTCAGGTTGACGTGCAAGGCGCCGGCGAACAGCAGGAACGAGAGCATCCAGTTCATCAACAAATCGCCGAAGTCGATCTGGCCGATCAGTTGCTGGATGCGTTCCTCAAGACCGGGGTAGCCGAGAAAACTCAAGCCTTGCAGGATCAGTGAAAACACCAGCGCCGTGACCATCACGCCGATGGTGGGTGGCAGGCCGATAAAGCGAAAGTTCACGTAGGTGAGCAGGGTGGTGAGGCAAATGAAGGCGGCGACAAGTTCAAGCATCCGGGGTCCTTGGAAGGTGGGGAGAGAGCGTTGATGGGGGATGGACCGCAACAGCGGCACGATGTTGCAGGAGTGGGGGCAAATCACCGATAGAACCTTTCCGGACGTGGCGGTTCATAGCGGTGTGTGCGGTTTTACAGGTTTAGTGCTAAAACTCTAATTTCTGTTTAAAACTTAAAACAAAATTAAAAAAGGAATCAGTGATGACGGTGGCCTTCTGGTGTGTGTTGATCGCAATTTTCCTGCCTTATCTGTGTACAGGCGTGGCCAAGTTCAGTGGTGGTAAGTTCGGGCCACGGCAGAACCACGACCCCCGGGCGTTCCTGGACACCCTCGAAGGGTTTGCCAAGCGTGCGCATAGTGCGCAGCTCAACAGCTTTGAAGTCACGCCAGCGTTTGCGGCTGCAGTGATCATCGCGCACCTGGCCGGTACGGCCGAATTGGTGACCATCAATGTGCTGGCTGTGCTGTTTATCACCAGCCGCCTGCTGTACATCATCTGTTACCTGGCGGACTGGGCGATGCTGCGTTCGCTGGTGTGGTTTGTGGGGATGGCGTTGATTGCGAGTTTCTTCTTTGTCTCGATCTGACGGTTGAAGCCGATTCCTTGGGTGTGGGCTTGTTGTGGTAAGCGCGCTTGCCACAACAAGCCTGCCCACTGGCAAGCCCGCTCACCCCAATGAACCAAGTTGGACAGACCGCTTTCACGTCCCGCTAGGTGCATCCGGTACATGCGGCAGTGCTGCGCCCTTGGGCCACAGCATCCAGATCTGCCCCTGCTGTTTCATGTTGCCCGCCAATTCTCCCGCTGCGTCGCCGGTGCCCCAGAACAGGTCCGCGCGCACTTCGCCCGTGATCGCACCGCCGGTGTCCTGGGCGGCGACGGGCCTTGTGATAGGTGAACCGTCCGGTTTGGAAGTCGATAGCCACAGCAGGCTGCCCAGTGGAATCACCTTGCGATCCACCGCCACACTGTAGCCTGCGGTCAACGGCACGTTCAGCGAACCGCGCGGGCCTTCGTTACTGTCGGGGCGGGCGCTGAAGAAGACGTAGCTGGGGTTGCTCGCCAGCAGTTCCGGGATGCGCTGCGGGTTGGCCTTGGCCCAGGCGCTGATGGCGCCCATGGTCACATCTTCTTTCTTCAACTGCCCTTGCTCCACCAACCAGCGGCCGATGGGGCGATAGGGGTAGCCATTCTGGTCACCATAACCGACGCGCAGTTGGCGCCCTCCGGCCAGTTGGATCCGGCCTGAGCCCTGGATTTGCAGGAATTGCAGGTCCATCGGGTCAGTCAGCCAGGCAATCGGTTTGGCCGTGGAGCCTTGGCCATTGATGGCGCTGGCGTCGTCGTAGGGCTTGAGTACGCGACCTTCCAGGCGACCGCGCAGGCGTTTGCCCTTGAGTTCGGGGTAGATGCTTTCCAGGTTAACGATGATCAGGTCGTCCGGTACGCCATACACCGGCACATTGGCTTTGGCGGTTTTGGTCAGGCTGCCGGGGTAGACCGGCTCGTAGTAACCCGTGATCAAGCCGTTCGGGGTGTTGTCGGCCGAACGCAGGCCGAACACATCCAGGCGCTCCTTGAGAAACCCGCGTACGGCCACGGCATTGCCGGGCACCGTAGCGGCGGCTGCGCAGGTCGCGCCCCAGATCGGGTCGGCCTTGAGGCGTTGGCAGGCGCTGCGCCAGGATTCGAAACCGGCCAGCAAATCGTTGTCGGATACTGCGGGTAGCGCTTCCCACGGCGCGCTGACATAGGTCGCGACGGCGTGAGGCTTGGAAGTTTCATCTTTGGCAGCTTCTTTACCCGCATCGCAGCCGGCCAGCAGCACGATTATCGGCAGAGCCCACGCCAGGCGGCGGCTCCAGGGTTTCGACATGACATACATACAAACACTTCCTGAAGCGATTGCCCGCGCTGTAACACCTTCGGGCAACCCTTATTATTAATAGGGCTATTGGTCTTTGTGGGTGGGGCGAGGATACTGGCCGCCGTTTCCCGTGACCTCGAAGCCACCATGACTTTTAAACGACTGACTGTTGTACTGCTGGCCTGCCTGGCCCTGTCCTCCTGCGGCGGTGTCGATCCGAATTCGCCGCTGGGCCAGCGCAAGGCAATCTTCAAACAGATGCTCAAGACCGGCGAAGACCTGGGCGGCATGTTGCGCGGGCGCATTCCGTTCGACGGCGCCAAGTTTGCCGAGGGTGCGGTCAAGCTCGACGCCTTGTCCCATGAGCCTTGGAAACATTTCCCAAGCGTGCGCGAAGAAGATAACACCAGCGCCAAGGACGATGTCTGGCAGAAACAGGCGCAATTCCAGCAACTGGCCCGCAACCTTGAAGCGGCCACCGGCGAATTGGTGACCGCCAGCCAGGTGCAGCCCTACAAGGCCAGTAACCTGGGGCCGGCCGTGCAGAAAGTCGAAGATGCCTGCAGCGCCTGCCATAAACAGTTCCGGGACCACTGACCGGTTTTACTGGTCGAGTTCTTCCACCGCGTCCTGCAGTTCCTTGCGGGACTCGGCGAGCTTGTCCTTGCGCTTGTTGATCTTGTCCGCGTCGCCTTTTTTCATGGCCTTGTCGAGGTCGGCCTGACGGCGGCTGACTTCGTGCTTGGCGTCGAGTACCTTGTTTTCACGCTCCTTCTTCAGGGACGCGTCGGTGCAGTTGGCGGTGACTTCACTCAGGGCTTTTTCCAGGCCGGCTTGTTGCGCGCTGTTGCCGTGGGCCTTGGCTTGTTCGATCTGGGTGCTGATGGCTTGGCGTTTGGCGGCGCAGCCGGTGAGGGGAGCGGCTTGTTCAGCGGCCAGCAACGGTGTGGTCATGAAGCTTGCGACGGTCAGCAAGGCAAAAGGGATTAGAAATTTCATGTGGGGCTCCAAAGTCGCAATCTGATGGCGAGGGGCAGCGGGGTTCAAAACCCGTCTATCCCCGCCATGCGTAATGTTTCAGCCAAGGCCTGTACATGCGGGTCGCGAAAAAAAGCGCTTAATTGCGCTGCGCGGCCCGGGCCGATGCCATCAATGTTCAGCCAGGCCTGGGTGTCTCTGGCGACCAGCGTTTGCCAGTCGCCCTCCAGGTTGTTACGTGCCGCAGGCGGTACACCCAGGGCCTTGAGCCATTGTGCAAAGGGCCGCTGCCGAGCGCTGTGAAGGCTTTCGAGTAGGCGTTCGCGGCTGCGATCACCGAAGCCATCAATGTTAGCAAGCTCTGCCGCGTCCAGGGTTAACCAATCGAGAAAGCCTGCGATTAGACCGGCCTGGATCAATACGTTCCAGGTTTCACGACCTACGTGTGGCAACGCGAGGCCCTGGTTGCCGCTGAGCCAGGTAAGGCGTGCCAGTAATTGTTCCTCGCAATCGGGGTCCAGTTGCCAGCAGCTCAGCGCATGGAATTTGGCAGGGTTGGGCACTGGCAGGTCCACCCTGGTGGTACTGCGCAAAATGACCGCGTCCAACCGAGGAATAACCTGGCCCGCCAGGCTGACCGCGACCTGGTCGCCAGGTCGGATATCCAACGCTTGCCAGCGTACCAATGAGCCGACACTTACCCGGCTGATTTTCCGGTCGTCCAAGCGTACCGGCTCCAGTTCCAGCATGGGGGTGATGCGTCCGGTGCGTCCGACCTTGAACTCAACGTTGCGCACCAGTGCCAACGCCTTGGCCGCTGGGTACTTCCAGGCGACTGCCCAATACGGCGCATTAACCTGCCAGCGTTCGGCGGGTGCGCGCTGCGCCTGGTGCAGCACCACGCCATCGCTGGCGAACGGCAATGGATGGTTGTACCAATAGGTGCGCCAATGCGAGGCATCGGTGATGTTTCGAATGGGATGGCTGTAGCGTTGGCTATCGGTGAAGCCCCAGCGTGCCAGTGTGGCGAGGCGTTCGGTAAATGTCGCCGGCCCTTTCGGCCAAGCCCAGACGAACAGGCCAATGCATGCGGCGTCGCTGTCGCTCAATTGCTTGCGGTTCATCAACCCGGCTACCTTGCTGCGGGCATTGAGCCCACCATTTGCCGACTGCACATGGTCGCCGAGGTGCCAATAGAGTTCGCCTTGTAATACGAGATCAATGGGCTCGGGCAACTGCTGGACTATGCCGGGGATTTTGCGCGCTGAGGCAGACCAGTCGTGACCCCTTGCTCCATCGCCGCGGCTGATGACTTGGCTCAGGCGCCCCTTGCGATACACCAGGGTCACCGCCACACCGTCCACCTTCGGTTGAATCCAGACATCCTCGCGGTTGACCAGCCAGGCAGCGACTGCCTGTTCATCCAGCAGTTTCTCCAGGCCGGTATGGGCAACGGGATGCGGCCGGGTACCGCGTGCGCTCGCCAGTGGGTTGTCGGGCGTCAAAGGGGTGTCGGGGAAACACTGGCGCCAGTGGGCCAGTCGCTGGCGGGCCTGGTCGTAGAGCTCATCGCTCACAGGGGATTGGCCGAGCCGGTGGTAGCTGTCATCCCACTGGCGGAGTTGTTCGGCCAGGGTGCTGACCTGTGCCCGAGCATCGTCGGGGCAATCTTCGGCCCACAGGCTGAACGATAAAATACTGAGTAAAAGGGCTATCGGTAGGCGCATCATGAGCATCCTTGCTCGAAAAGGGTGCCCAGCCTAATGGAACCCTGCGGCCACAAAAAAGCCCCGACAGCGCGGGGCTTTTTACCGGGTGTTTCTGTTTACTTGAACAGGCCGCCCAGGGCTTTCACCGCGTCAGGTTTATCAGCCTTGGCTTCCTGTGTTTGTTGCTTGGCATCGGCTTTGGCCTGCGCTTCGGAAAGTTTGTCACAGCCTTTGTTGATCTGGTCTTGAGCGGCTTTGAAGGCCTTCACTTTCAAGGTGTCCTTCTGGGCTTCGGCTGCATCGATCCTGGTTTGCAGGTCTGCGGCTTGCTTCTGGCAGTCGCCGGAATTGCCGCCACCGAGCTGCGAGCTCAGGGCACCGCTCAGTGCGCTCAGGTCGGCGGCGTGGACCGGCAGGGCGAACAGGCTGAGCAGAAGGGCGGCAGGGGCGAGCGTGGAGATGCGCATGAAAAACCTCAATGTTCGATTGCCTGCGCGCTTGGAACTCCCGGGCTGGCGCAGGGCAATATCCAAATAAGGTGAGAGGCCCGAGAGGGCGCGGATTCTAGAGGGCCATCATTGGGCCTGCAAGCTTTGGATCCAAAAAGTGTGAGGGGTGTCGCGCAAAGTGCGATGCAATAAAAAGCCCCGCCAGGCGAACCTGGCGGGGCTTTTGTGCACCTTGAGCGTTTACAGGCCGGCGGCGGTGCGCAGGTCGTTGGCGCGGTCGGTTTTTTCCCAGGTGAAGGTGGTGAAGGTGTCGTCGCCGACAGTCTTCTGCGCAGGGGTACGGCCGAAGTGGCCGTACGCTGCGGTTTCCTGGTACATCGGGTGCAGCAGGTCGAGCATGGTGGTGATCGCGTAAGGGCGCAGGTCGAAGACCTCACGCACCAGCTTGACGATCTTATCGTCGCTGATCTTGCCGGTGCCGAAGGTATTCAGCGAGATCGACGTAGGCTGGGCCACGCCGATAGCGTAGGAAACCTGGATCTCGCAGCGCTCGGCCAGGCCGGCCGCGACGATATTCTTCGCCACGTAACGACCCGCGTAGGCTGCCGAGCGGTCAACCTTGGACGGGTCTTTACCCGAGAACGCGCCGCCGCCGTGACGGGCCATGCCGCCGTAGCTGTCGACGATGATCTTGCGACCGGTCAGGCCGCAGTCGCCTACCGGGCCACCGATGATGAACTGGCCTGTCGGGTTGATGTGGAACTGGGTGTCCTTGCTCAGCAGTTCGGCCGGCAGCACGTGCTTGACGATCAGCTCCATCACGCCTTCGCGCAGGTCGGCGTAGGACACGTCTGGGTTGTGCTGGGTCGACAGTACAACCGCGTCGATACCCACGACCTTGCCGCCTTCGTAACGGCAGGTCACCTGGGACTTGGCGTCAGGGCGCAGCCACGGCAGCAGGCCGGATTTGCGGGCTTCTGCCTGACGCTGCACAAGCTGGTGCGAGAAGGTGATCGGTGCTGGCATCAACACGTCGGTTTCGTTGCTGGCGTAGCCGAACATCAGGCCCTGGTCGCCGGCGCCCTGGTCTTCCGGCTTGGCGCGGTCTACACCCTGGTTGATGTCCGGGGACTGCTTGCCGATGATGTTCATCACGCCGCAGGTCGCACCGTCGAAGCCGACGTCGGAACTGTTGTAGCCGATGTCGGTGATCACATCACGAACCAGTTGCTCCAGGTCAACCCAGGCGGTGGTGGTCACTTCGCCAGCGATGATCGCTACACCGGTTTTCACCAGGGTCTCGCACGCCACACGGGCGAACTTGTCTTCAGCAATGATGGCGTCCAGCACCGCATCAGAAATCTGGTCGGCGATTTTGTCCGGATGCCCTTCAGACACGGACTCGGAGGTGAAAAGGGAGTATTCGCTCATCTCGATGTTTTCCTGATATTTACCGATGGTGAGTGTCGCCAGCCGGCCGCTGAAAATGGCGGACCTGGATCTGGAAACCATTGCGTAAACCTACATAGAGGCTATCCCCGGGAACGAGTCCCGCAGCGGTGGCCCAACGGGCCAGATCATCCTGTTCAAAACCCAACCAGAGATCACCGCAGGCCTCCCTGGCCCAATTCTGGTTGTGGCTGCATAAATCCGTAACCAGCAGGCTACCGCCGGGGTGCAGCAGCCCGGCCATTTGCTTGAGGGCCTCGGCGGGGGCGGCGAAATGGTGCAAGACCATATTCAGCACCACGCAGTCGGCCTTGATTGTCGTGCTGCTCAGTGCGTCGGCCAGTTGCAGGCGGACATTGCCCAGCGACTCGCGCTCGCAGAGCTGGCGTGCCAGGTCGAGCATCGCCGGGCTGTTGTCCAGCGCCGTGACCTGGTGAAACCGCCGCGCCAGTTCCGGCAGGAAACCGCCATCGCCCGGTCCGACTTCCAGCGCTGTGGCCTCGTCGCTGAAGCTCAGCTTGTCCAGCAGCGCCAGTACGCTGTCGCGGTATTGAGCCAGGCCAGCGATCAGGTCCTGCTGGGCGCGAAACTTCTCTGCTACCCGCGCGAAAAAGTCCTGGCTGGCGGCGGCGCGCTGCCCGTGGACCTGGCCGATGCGCGATTGCACATCAAACGGCAGGCTCAGGTTGTCCACCTCTTCGAGCAGCGCGGTGTGCAGCTTGCCGCCCAGCAGTTCGGTGTGGGGCAGGGCGCGCCGATAGAAAATCGCATTGCCTTCACGGCGGGTCGCCACCAGCTCGGCCTGGGCCAATACCTTCAGGTGATGGCTCATGCCTGACTGACCGATGGCGAAGATCTGCGCCAGCTCCAGTACGCCAAAGGAGTCGTTGGCCAGTGCGCGCAACACGTTCAGACGCAACGGGTCGCCAGCGGCCTTGCACAAGGCTGCCAGTTCATCGCCGTCGTCGGGGCGCAGTGAGTGCATGGGTATATTCATATGGTCAGCAGTCTAGTGACGGGTGGGTATCCCTGCAAGGCCAATATCAAAAAGTTTTGATATTGGTCGATAAGTGGCGGTTATAAGCAGTCGCTATAACCTTTAGACGAAAAGCTTGAAGGGTTCTGCAAGGTATTGACGCCCAAAGCACAGGAAAAACCTCCTCAAGTGACTATCTGTCATTGCCCGCAGGCGGTGGCTGAGGGAAAATGCCGGTCCTTTTTTCCGTTTCTTTTATATTCAAACCTCAGGAGATCAGCGATGCCCAGCCGTCGTGAGCGTGCCAACGCCATTCGTGCCCTCAGCATGGATGCCGTGCAAAAAGCCAACAGCGGCCATCCCGGTGCCCCGATGGGCATGGCGGATATCGCCGAAGTACTTTGGCGTGACTACCTGAAACACAACCCGAGCAACCCGTCGTTCGCCGACCGTGACCGCTTCGTGCTGTCCAACGGCCATGGCTCGATGCTGATCTACTCGCTGCTGCACCTGACCGGCTACGACGTCACCATCGACGACCTCAAGAGCTTCCGCCAGCTGCACAGTCGCACCCCGGGCCACCCGGAATTCGGCTACACCCCAGGCGTCGAGACCACCACCGGTCCCCTGGGCCAAGGCCTGGCCAACGCCGTAGGCTTCGCGCTGGCTGAAAAAGTCCTGGGCGCGCAGTTCAACCGCCCTGGCCACGACATCGTCGACCACCACACCTACGTATTCCTGGGTGATGGCTGCATGATGGAAGGCATTTCCCACGAAGTCGCGTCCCTGGCCGGCACCCTGGGCCTGGGCAAGTTGATTGCCTTCTACGACGACAACGGCATCTCCATCGACGGCGAAGTCGAAGGCTGGTTCACCGACGACACCCCGAAGCGTTTCGAAGCCTATAACTGGCAGGTGATCCGCAATGTCGACGGTCACGATCCGGAAGAGATCAAGACCGCCATCGATACCGCCCGCAAGAGCGCGCAGCCGACCCTGATCTGCTGCAAGACCACCATTGGCTTCGGTTCGCCGAACAAGCAGGGTAAAGAAGACTGCCACGGCGCCCCACTGGGTGACGCGGAAATCGCCCTGACCCGTGAGGCCCTGAAGTGGAACCACGGCCCGTTCGAAATCCCGGCTGACATCTACGCTGAGTGGAACGCCAAGGAAAAAGGCCTGGCCACCGAAGCCGAGTGGGACCAGCGCTTCGCGGCCTACTCCGCCGAATTCCCTGAGCTGGCCAACGAGCTGGTGCGTCGCCTGGCCGGCGACCTGCCTGCCGACTTCTCGGAAAAAGCCTCGGCCTACATCGCCGAAGTCGCGGCCAAGGGCGAGACCATCGCCAGCCGCAAAGCCAGCCAGAACACCCTGAACGCCTTCGGTCCGTTGCTGCCAGAGATCCTCGGCGGTTCGGCTGACCTGGCCGGTTCCAACCTGACCCTGTGGAAAGGCTGCAAAGGTGTCTCGGCGGAAGACGCCAGCGGCAACTACATGTACTACGGCGTGCGTGAGTTCGGCATGAGCGCCATCATGAACGGCGTGTCCCTGCACGGCGGCCTGGTGCCTTACGGCGCGACCTTCCTGATGTTCATGGAATACGCCCGCAACGCCGTACGCATGGCTGCGCTGATGAAGAAACGCGTGATCCACGTGTACACCCATGACTCCATCGGCCTGGGCGAAGACGGCCCGACGCACCAGCCGGTCGAGCAACTGACCAGCCTGCGTACCACGCCGAACCTGGATTGCTGGCGCCCAGCCGACGCGGTGGAATCCGCCGTGGCCTGGAAGCACGCCATCGAGCGCAAGGACGGCCCATCGGCGCTGATCTTCTCGCGTCAGAACTTGCAGCACCAGGTGCGTACCGACGCGCAGATCGCCGACATCAGCCGTGGCGGCTACGTGCTCAAGGACTGCATCGGCGAGCCGGAACTGATCCTGATCTCCACCGGTTCCGAAGTGGGCCTGACCGTGCAGGCGTACGACAAGCTGACCGCCCAGGGCCGCAACGTGCGCGTGGTGTCGATGCCTTGCACCAGCGTGTTCGAAGCCCAGGACGCCGGCTACAAGCAGTCGGTATTGCCGTTGCAGGTCAGCGCGCGTATCGCCATCGAAGCGGCTCACGCCGACTACTGGTACAAGTACGTGGGCCTGGAAGGCCGCGTGATCGGCATGACCACCTACGGTGAGTCGGCGCCGGCGCCAGCGTTGTTCGAAGAGTTCGGCTTCACCCTGGAAAACATCCTGGGCCAGGCTGAAGAGCTGCTGGAAGACTAAGTCAGTCTGCGTTGTCTGTACTGGCGCCATCGCGGGCAAGCCCGCTCCTACATTTGGATCGCGGTCTAATGTGGGAGCGGGCTTGCCCGCGATAGCGATGGTGCTTTCAACACCGAACTCACCTTGATCGAGAACCCCATGCCTCAACCGCGTCCCTACAAAGTTGCACTCAACGGCTACGGCCGCATTGGTCGTTGCGTCTTGCGTGCTCTGTTCGAGCGAGGGACGACGGCCGGGTTTGAAATTGTTGCAATCAACGACCTGGCTGACATGGCCAGCATCGAATACCTGACACGCTTTGACTCCACCCACGGCCGCTTCCCCGGCGAAGTGCGGGTCGAGGGCGATTGTCTGCATATTAATGGCACTTGCGTGCAGGTCTTGCGCAGTGCCACCCCCGAAGCCATCGACTGGAAAGCACTGGGCGTCGACCTGGTGCTGGAATGTTCCGGTGTCTACCACACCCGTGCCGATGGTCAGCGTTTCCTCGACGCCGGCGCGCCGCGTGTGCTGTTTTCCCAGCCGATGGCCAGCGAGGCAGATGTCGACGCCACCATTGTCTACGGCATCAACCAGGATTGCCTGACCGGCGATGAGCGGCTGGTGTCCAACGCCTCCTGTACCACCAACTGCAGCGTGCCGCTGTTGCGCTTGCTGGATCAGGCGATCGGCCTGGACTATGTGTCGATCACCACGATTCACTCGGCGATGAACGATCAGCCGGTAATCGACGCCTATCACCACGAGGACCTACGCCGTACGCGCTCTGCGTTCCAGTCTGTGATTCCGGTGTCCACCGGCCTGGCCCGGGGCATCGAGCGACTGTTGCCGGAACTTGCCGGGCGAATCCAGGCCAAAGCCGTACGGGTGCCGACGGTGAACGTGTCCTGCCTGGACATCACCATGCAGACTGTCAGTGATACTGACGCGACGGAGGTCAACCGGATCCTGCGCGATGCCGCCACCAGCGGCCCGCTCAAAGGCTTGCTGGCCTACACCGAGTTGCCCCACGCCAGTTGTGATTTCAACCATGACCCGCATTCGGCGATTGTCGATGCCAGCCAGACCCGCGTTTCCGGCCCGAGGCTGGTGAACATCCTGGCCTGGTTCGACAACGAATGGGGTTTTGCCAACCGAATGCTGGATGTTGCGGAACATTATCTGCACATCGCCTCTAAACAACCTCATCAACAGTAATTCAGGAACTGCGACCCATGACCGTGTTGAAGATGACCGACCTCGATCTGCAAGGTAAGCGCGTACTGATCCGCGAAGACCTCAACGTCCCAGTCAAGGACGGTGTAGTCACCAGCGATGCGCGAATCCTGGCTTCGCTGCCGACCATCAAGCTGGCCCTGGAAAAAGGCGCGGCCGTGATGGTCTGCTCCCACCTGGGTCGCCCGACCGAAGGTGAGTTCTCCGCCGAAAACAGCCTCAAGCCTGTGGCCGACTACCTGAGCAAAGCCCTGGGCCGCGACGTGCCGCTGGTGGCTGACTACCTGGGTGGCGTGGACGTGAAGGCCGGCGACATCGTGCTGTTCGAAAACGTGCGCTTCAACAAGGGCGAGAAAAAGAACAGTGATGAACTGGCCCAGCAATATGCGGCACTGTGCGACGTGTTCGTGATGGACGCCTTCGGCACCGCCCACCGCGCCGAAGGTTCCACCCACGGCGTAGCCAAATACGCCAAGGTCGCTGCGGCTGGCCCACTGTTGGCCGCTGAACTGGACGCACTGGGCAAGGCCCTGGGCGCGCCGGCCCAACCTATGGCGGCCATCGTCGCTGGTTCCAAGGTGTCGACCAAGCTGGACGTGCTCAACAGCCTGAGCCAGATCTGCAACCAGCTGATCGTCGGCGGCGGCATTGCCAACACCTTCCTGGCGGCCGCCGGTCACCCGGTAGGCAAGTCCCTCTACGAGCCAGACCTGCTCGACACGGCCCGTGCCATCGCCGCCAAAGTCAGCGTTCCGCTGCCGGTGGACGTGGTAGTGGCCAAGGAATTCGCCGAAAGCGCCGAAGCCACCGTCAAGCTGATCGCTGACGTGGCCGCCGACGACATGATCCTGGATATCGGCCCGCAAACAGCGGCCAACTTCGCTCAATTGCTGAAAGCTTCGCAGACCATCCTGTGGAACGGCCCGGTTGGTGTGTTTGAATTCGACCAGTTCGGCAACGGCACCAAAGTGCTGGCCAACGCCATTGCCGAAAGCTCGGCCTTCTCCATCGCTGGTGGCGGCGACACGTTGGCGGCGATCGATAAATATGGCGTTGCTGAGCAGATCTCCTACATTTCTACCGGTGGCGGTGCGTTCCTCGAATTCGTCGAGGGCAAGGTACTGCCGGCCGTTGAAGTGCTGGAAACCCGAGCCAAAGGCTGAGGCTCGTGATCCGGAAAAGGAGTATTCCCATGATCAAATCGTTGGCATTGGTGATCGCAGCGGGCCTGTTGGCCGGCTGCGGCAGCACGCCGAACGCGAAGTCTGCGGCAGATGAACCTGCCTCCGGGCAGAAAAAGAGCTGCTACCAGGCCGACTGGCAAGCCGAAACCATGCCGGTGATCAACAAGCGCATCGGCAACGAACGGCTGGAGAAATACGACTCCGCGCCCAACGGTCAGGAACAGGGTTGCCCTTGACGGGTCTGATCAACTAACCGACAGCAGCGGCGGCCATGGTCGCCCTGTGAGGATTGGCAATGAAAGGCGTTTTCGCCCTGGCAGCCCTGGCCTTGTTGGCCGGCTGCAGCAGCATGAACATGTTCAACGGCAAGGCCGAAACGGCCGACAAGTGGACCACCTGGACCTGCGACAGCAAGGCCGAGGTCAACTGGCGCTTTGCCAACCCGGCTAAATCCGAGGTGGATGTACGCCTCGGCGGTTCCGACCAGGTCTACCGCCTCAAACAGGACGTTGCCGCCTCGGGCGTACTGTATGCCAACGACCAATTGGCGTTTCACACAAAAGGTGAGGAAGGCCTGGTTTACTGGGTCGCCACCGATGATTTGATCGGGCGCGGCTGCAAAGCGCAGTAAGACCACGATCTCAAGACAAATGAGGTCCAAATGTGGGAGGGGGCTTGCCCCCGATAGCAGTCTGTCAGTGATGAGTCATTTGACTGATCCACCGCGATCGGGGGCAAGCCCCCTCCCACATTAGATTCGGTTCCAAATTGGGTTCTGAGTCAGCAATAACGATTCAGCAAGTCAGGCATGCAAACCCTGACCTGCAATAACTTGAATAGCAGCCGCCGCTACGGCAGGCTTGCACGATTAACGACCCTCGACCGGGAGAGACAACACAATGGCACTTATCAGCATGCGTCAAATGCTGGACCACGCAGCCGAGTTCGGCTACGGCGTCCCAGCCTTTAACGTCAACAACCTTGAGCAGATGCGCGCCATCATGGAAGCCGCTGACAAGACCGACTCCCCCGTGATCGTCCAGGCTTCGGCCGGAGCCCGCAAATACGCCGGCGCGCCGTTCCTGCGTCACCTGATCCTCGCCGCAATCGAAGAATTCCCGCATATCCCGGTGTGCATGCACCAGGACCACGGTACCAGCCCTGACGTGTGCCAGCGCTCCATCCAACTGGGCTTCAGCTCGGTGATGATGGACGGCTCCCTCGGCGAAGATGGCAAGACCCCGACCGACTACGAATACAACGTGCGCGTCACCCAGCAAACCGTAGCCATGGCCCACGCCTGCGGCGTGTCTGTTGAAGGCGAACTGGGCTGCCTGGGTTCCCTGGAAACCGGCATGGCCGGCGAAGAAGACGGCATCGGTGCCGAAGGCGTGCTGGATCACAGCCAAATGCTGACCGATCCGGAAGAAGCCGCCGACTTCGTCAAGAAGACCCAAGTCGACGCCCTGGCCATCGCCATCGGCACCAGCCACGGCGCGTACAAGTTCACCAAGCCACCTACTGGCGACGTGCTGGCCATCGACCGCATCAAGGAAATCCACAAGCGCATCCCCAACACCCACCTGGTGATGCACGGTTCTTCCTCGGTGCCGCAAGAGTGGCTGGCGATCATCAACCAGTACGGCGGTGACATCAAAGAAACCTACGGCGTGCCGGTTGAAGAAATCGTCGAAGGCATCAAGTACGGCGTGCGCAAGGTCAACATCGATACCGACCTGCGTCTGGCGTCCACCGGTGCGATGCGTCGCCTGATGGCCACCAACCCGAGCGAGTTCGACCCACGTAAGTTCTTCGGTGCGACCGTGACCGCGATGCGTGATGTATGTATCGCTCGCTACGAGGCCTTCGGTACTGCCGGCAATGCTTCGAAGATCAAGCCGATCTCGTTGGAAGCGATGTATCAGCGGTATTTGAAAGGTGAGTTGAACGCTAAGGTGAACTAAGCCAATAGCGCCAAAAAAAACCCGCAGAAATGCGGGTTTCTTATAGGCGTGAAGTATTTTTCTAAGGACAGTGAACAGTTTTTCATCGTGAGTAACGCAATAGTTTTTCAGGTAATGGATAAGCCATCTTAGTAATTACTCTAGTTATACAACTGTAAATCTCAGGTTCTGTCCGATCTCCGTATATGTTTGAGATGCATTTTCAAGCTCCCAGTAAACATCATAGACTCCTGGGTTTGGAAGGTAGCAGGGTATTTCCTTCTCAAAATGTTCGCGTTTATTGTTGATGTAAATTTGTAGCAGCGCGGCAGTAAGAGTTATTTGCTCCAGAAACATCGTAGGAAGACCTGCGGACGGCACAGGGTAGCAATAATAAGTCAGCACATCGCCTATCCTGGTGTTGTTGCTCAAAAAGTGCGACAAGACGAGATACCTGAAGGGCCTGGTGACAACTGGCATGTTTTGGGGCGGCGTCGCAAAAGAACCAGGTGGGGTGGCATTGTATATTTTTGGTTGCGACCCGGCGCCAAACCCCGAGACGGCAGGTTGGTTAATGGTGGCTATCGTTGGCATGTGTTTAACTCCTGAATGGTTACATGAGTCGGACGCACATGATTTTATGAGATGTGCGCTAAGGTGCGCACTGCAAGAAATACTATTTTTTTATGCTGTTTTGCTATAGGGGTAAGACGATCGTCGAAGTTCGTTATATCCAAGTAATCATTCCCCCGCCGTAGCGGGGGATGATTGAAATAATCTTACTCGTGATCAATATCCAACTTGGCAAACGTCACCCGCGCCCCTTCCTTGCTGTCGCCACTGTTGTCCTGCACATACGCTCCCGCCTTGAAATACAACGGCTTGGCGCCCCACGCCGCGCCGATGCGTTCGTTCCACTCGCCGTCCGCCGCATACACACTGAGCAGCCCAGCCTTGTTGAGGTTGATCACATAGGTGAAGGTTTTTTCCAGCGGCACATTAGATGCCACGGTGATCACCCGGCCTTCATCTTCATCCGGGCGCATGCGCACCTTGGCGACGATGTTGCCGGTCTGGGTCTTCTCCTTGAATTGATACTCCAGCTTGATCAGTGGTTTCTGGCTGTCATAGGCGTGAATCTGCCCGATCACGATTTTGCCGGAGGACGGCACTTGATTGACGGCCAGAGTGGCACGCAGGAAGTTGTCCGCATCCGGATAGGTCCAGTTGCGCAGGCGGCCATCGGCGTAGGTCTCGCGCAATTCACTGCGCGGGTAAATGGCGTTTTCGGTACGGGTGCCGGTGACCGGGGTCCAGAATTGGACGTTGCTGCCTTCGGCCTGGAAATATTGGTCGTTGAAGCCGCTCATCAATCTGGGGGTTTCGATGGTCGCGGGTGGAGAGCCGACAGGGATGCTGAGGTTCCAGGTGGATAGGTCGATCATGGCGTAGGCCTTTTTACAGAGGGGTGTAGGCTATGGCCCTTGGGCCAGACAGGTTCTTTATAGGTGGTGTTAACCGTCTTGTTAAATCATTGCTGGCAACTTATTGGCGCCAAAGGAATGCCAAAAAGCCATGTTTCCCGTGGTTCGTGGCTTGTAGCGATTGACCGTTAGTCGGCTTCCTGAACTTTGGCGCAATGATGGCACTGAGGTTACTTCTGCTTTTTCTGAACCGGGGCTAGAGTGAGGCCTCAGTGTTTGTCCGGGTTTTCTGTCAGAAATGACCGGAGTAGTCCTAAGGAAGAGACGTAGCATGGAATGCGCTCCACACCACGGCGATGGTCATTCGGTTCTTCTTGTGGTCGATGACTACCCAGAGAACCTGCTCAGCATGCGAGCGCTGTTACAGCGTGAAGACTGGCATGTGGTGACCGCCGCGTCCGGTGTGGAAGCCCTCGAGAAGTTGCTCAAGCACGAAGTCGACCTGGTGCTGCTGGATGTGAAGATGCCCGGCATGGACGGCTTCGAGGTGGCGCGCCTGATGCGTGGCAGCCAGCGCACGCGCATGACCCCGATCATTTTCCTCACCGCCAATGCCCAGTCGCCCGCCGCAGTACTCGAAGGCTATGCCAGTGGCGCCATCGATTACCTGTTCAAACCGTTCGACCCGCATATCCTCAAACCCAAGGTCCAGGCGTTGCTGGAGCATCAGCGCAATCGCCGGGCCTTGCAGCGCCTGACTCATGAGCTGGAGTCCGCACGGGCGTTCAATGCCTCGGTGTTGGACAACGCCGCCGAAGGCATTCTGGTGGTGGGCGAGGGCAGTGTGATCGAGTATGCCAACCCGGCCATTTCGCGACTGCTGAACGCTACCATGGCCGAGTTGCGAGGCGAGAGTTTCCTGAGCTTCCTGCAAAAACCCCATGTGCCGGCCTGGCTGGGGTTCGAGATGTACCTCGCTTACCGCCAGGGCCAGACCTGGCGCTTGCACGATGCGATCCTGCGTACCAGCCGCGGCCAGCAGGTGCCGGTGGCGTTGTCGTGTGCGCCGCTGCCGGCCGAACAGAAGGCCATGGTGGTGACCGTGCTGGACATGTCCGAAGTGCGTCACCTGCATCAACAATTGGAGTTCCAGGCAGTCACCGACCCGCTGACCGGGCTGTTGAACCGGCGCGGGTTTTACCAGGCGGCCGAGAACATTTTGCTGCGCAGCGAGCGCAACGAGCAGTCTCTGGTGCTGCTGTACCTGGACCTTGATGGCTTCAAGCGGGTCAATGATTCTCTCGGCCATGACGCCGGCGACCGGGTGCTGCGCTGGGTGTCGGAGCAGTTGCAGGGTTGCCTGCGTTCCTACGACATTCTCGGGCGCATGGGCGGCGATGAGTTCACCGCGCTGCTGGAACTGGAGTTCCCCGAGCAGGCGGCGAAGATTGCGGAAAAACTGATCGAACGGGTGTCTATCTGCCAGCAGGTTGACGGTTTGGATGTGATGCTCGGTGTCAGTATCGGTATCGCCACGTTCCCGGATTGCGGTTCGGACGTTAACGGCCTGTTGCGCGCGGCGGACATCGCCATGTACGAAGCCAAGCGCGCAGGTCGTCAGCAATATCGCTATTACGACCAGGAAATGAACGGCCGCGCCCGTTCGCGCCTGATGCTGGAAGACGGCGTGCGCACGGCGATTCAAAACAAGGAGTTCACCCTGGTGTACCAGCCCCAGGTGGCGTTGGCGGACGGACGTGTGCGCGGCGTGGAAGCGCTACTGCGCTGGCAGCACCCCAGTGTCGGTGATGTGCCGCCCGGTCTGTTTTTGCCGTTGCTGGAAGAAGCCCGGCTGATCAGCCAACTCAGCACCTGGATTTACCAGCAGGTCGGCGGCCAGCTCCAGGCCTGGCACGCCGGCTTGGATGATGAACTGGTGTTGAGCGTGAGCCTGAGCAGCAGTCAGTTCAACATGCCCAACCTGGCGAGCCAACTGCAGCAGGTGCTTGAGCGACATGGGCTGCAGGGGCGGCAACTGGAAGTGGAAATCAGTGAAGACTGCCTGATGAGCAACCTTGAAGAGTCGATCAAGCAGCTCAAGTTGCTGCGCCAGATCGGCGTGCGCACCGCCCTGGATGACTTTGGCTTGGGCAACTGTTCCCTGGCGCATCTGCGCGACCTGGCCTTCGACACCCTCAAGCTCGACCCGCAATTGGTCGCTCGCCTGCCAGGCTCAGCGCGGGATGAGGTGATGGCGCGCAGCATTATCGAGCTGTGCGGGCATTTTGATGTAGTGGTGGTGGCTGAGGGGGTGGAAACCCAGGAGCAGGCCCAATGGCTGAAGGCCAATGGCTGCCCTTTCATTCAGGGGCCGATGGCGGCGCAGCCCTTGGTGGCTGAGGAAGTGGCACACTGGTGCCACGCTCGCCTGCGCTGAATTCGTTACACTGGCGCCTATCCGAATCTGTTGCAGACCCCATGACCGCGCTGAAATACCTCCAGGCCTATCCCGCCGCCCTTCAGGAACAAGTGCGCCAACTGATCGCCAAGGACCAGTTGGGTGCCTACCTGGAGCAACGTTACCCCGAACGCCACGCGGTGCAGAGCGACAAGGCCCTGTACGCCTACGCCCTGGCCTTGAAGCAGGAACATCTGCGCAATGCGCCGGCCATCGACAAGGTGCTGTTCGATAATCGCCTGGACCTGACTCATCGCGCCCTAGGCCTGCACACCACCATCTCGCGGGTACAGGGCGGCAATCTGAAATCGAAGAAAGAGATCCGCATTGCTGCGCTGTTCAAGGAGGCCGCGCCGCAGTTCCTGCGCATGATCGTGGTGCACGAACTGGCACACTTCAAGGAGTCGGACCACAACAAGGCGTTCTACAAACTCTGCGAGTACATGATGCCGGGCTACCATCAGGTGGAATTCGACCTGCGGGTGTACCTCACGTACCGCGACCTGCTGGGCAAACCCTGACCGCACAAGGCAACCGACCATGGATGTGAGCAAGACCAAGAGCAGCTTCTACCGCCGCCTGTACGTGGCCTACCTGATCGACAGCGGCCAGGCCAGCAGCGTCCCGGCCCTGACCGACGCCACCGGCATGCCCCGGCGTACGGCGCAGGACACCATTGCGGCGTTGGCCGACCTGGACATTGTGTGTGAGTTCGAGCAGGAAGACGGTGCCCGCAACCATGCCGGGCACTATCGGATTCGCAGCTGGGGCGCGATTGATCGGCGCTGGATCGAGGCGAACCTCGGCCAGATCAAGCAGGTGCTGGGTTATCCCTAGTCCTTTCGCATGCCGATGTGTGGAATATCATCCTCAAGGTACTCCTCACCTGCCACGACAAAACCATACCGCCCGTAGTACCCCTGCAAATGCGCCTGGGCTGACAGGAATATCGGTGTCTCGGGCCACGTATCGGCAATCTGCTTGAGCGTCTCTTCCATCATCCGATGGCCCAGCCCGGTGCCGCGCGCCACCGGCGCTACGATCACGCGGCCGATCACCACGTCGCCGCCCTGGGATTCCGGGTCCAGCAGGCGCAGGTACGCCACCAGTTGGTCGTCCTGCCACGCCATCAGGTGGTGGGTGTCGCCCGATAAATCCTGCCCATCGAGATCCTGGTACACACATTTCTGCTCGACAACAAACACCTCGTTGCGCAAGCGCAGGATCGCGTAAAGCTGCTCCTTGCCCAGGTCATCGTGGTGTTTGCACACCCATTCAACGGTCATGGCCAGTTCTCTTATCAATGTCTGTTGCGGATAGTAAGCGCAGCGGGCAACGCTGTCTAAATCAACTATTTTTGTGAGTGAAATCAATTTGCCATCATTGAGTGCGTTCGGCGCCGGTTTCTTTGTGTAATCTGAGCTACTGTTAGAACCTCGGGCCGCGCCTGAGCCAAGGCCACCGCCTGCCTGCCAAGGACTTTGAGCATGCCGCGATTCTCTCGTGCCGTTGCTTTGATTGGAGTGTTGCTGCTGGCCCAGCCGGCATTCGCGCAGCGCCTGCGTCTGGTGGCAGATGCCTGGCCACCTTTTACCGATTCCACCTTGATCAACGGCGGGCTGGCCACCGATATCGTCAGTACCGCCCTGGCCCGTGCGGGTTATGCCAGTGACTTCGAGCAAGTGCCCTGGGCCCGTGCGCTGATGGGGGTGGGCGACGGCCGTTATGACGTGCTGATCAACGCCTGGTACGACGATGCCCGTACGAAACTGGGCCAGTTCTCAGGTGAATACCTGCTCAACCGTGTGCGCTTTATCAAGCGCCGCGACGATCCCATCGAATTCCAGAACCTTGCGCAATTGCACGACTATCCCATCGCCGTGGTGCGTGGCTATGCCTATTCGGCGGCGTTCGATGGGGATGCGCAGTTGCAGAAAGTCCCGGTGCACAACTTCGCCATGGCCGTGCGCATGCTCGCGGCGCAGCGGGTGCGGCTGACGCTGGAGGATGAGTATGTGGCGCGCTTTTACCTGTCGCGCGAGTCGGCGCGGGTGCGCAATGCGGTGGAGTTTTTGCCCCAGCCGCTGAGCGAAAACAGCCTGCATATCCTGGTCAGCCTGAAGAACCCGGAGCATGAGCAGATCGTGGCCGGGTTTGATCGGGAGATTGCCAAGATGAAGGCTGACGGTAGCTATGAGCGGTTGATGAAGCAGCACGGTATGTAGCGGGCGCCTCTTGTGGCAAGCCCGCTCGCCACAGGTCAGGCCGCGCTGGTGTCCTTGATCAAATGCGCCGCCAAGGTGCGCAACGGCCCCAGTTGCCGGCAAATCAACGCCAACTGCGTCTGCACCAACCGCTGCCCTTCATCGATCTCATCCGGCATCTGCTCCAGGTCCGCCGCCAGCGCTTCTTCGGCATCGCTCTGGATCGCGATCGGCTGCTTGTTGGCCAACCCCGTGGCGATCTCATCGATGCTCGCCGCCAGGGTCTTGCCGGCGCCATCGATCAGATGCTCACGCACCTCGGCCGGCAATTGGGTTTCACGGTGCGCGCCCAGCCCTGACAAATAACTGAGCAAAGTGTGCGACAACACCAGGAACCGAAAACCCACGTCCGCTTCCTTACGGAAGTGCCCCGGTTCCATCAGCATGTTCGCCAGGGTGGTGGACAGCGCCGCATCGGCGTTGTGCGCGTTGCGTCGGGCCAGGCGGTAGGCCAGGTCGTCGCTCTTGCCGGCGGCGTACTGCTGCATGATCTGGCGCAGGTAGATGCTGTTGCAGGTCAGGGTATTGGCCAGCACTTTGTTCAAGCGGCGACCTTGCCAGTCCGGCAGGAACAGGAACACCGCGAGGCCGGCGATCAGGCTGCCGAGCAAGGTATCGAACAGGCGTGGCAGGAATAGTCCGTAGCCATCGCCGACCTGGTTGAAGCAGAACAACACCATCAAGGTGATGGCGGCGGTGGCCAGGGTGTAGCGGGTGGTGCGGTTGATAAAGAACACCAGGCCGGCAGCAATGGCGAACATCGATTGCACCAGGGGGCTCGGGAACAAGTCGAACAGTGCCCAGGCCACGGTCAGGCCGATGGCCGTGCCGATGATCCGCTGGCCGAGCTTGCGCCGCGTGGCGCCATAGTTCGGCTGGCACACAAACAGCGTGGTGAGGATGATCCAGTAGCCCTGGGACGCGTGGATCGCATGCAGCATGCCGTAGCCGACGGTCAGCGCCAGGGACAGGCGCAACGCGTGGCGGAACAGCAGTGACGTCGGCGTCATCTGCGTGCGCAGGCGCGTCCACATTTCCTTGAGGTTGCGCGGGGCGCGGTCCAGCAGGTTGCTGTCGGTGGCGTCCGCCAGGCTGTCGGGGTTGCTGGCGTCGCCGAGCAGGCGGTCCAGGGTCGACAGGTTGGCCGCCAGGGCGCGCAACGAACGCAGCAGGCCGCGCCAGGCTGGGTTGCTCTGGATGCGCAGGTGCTCCAGGGACGCGTTGAGGTCGCCCAGGGCTTCGGCGAAGCTGTCGTCATAGATGAACGGTTGGCGCATCTGGATCGATTCGGCCAGGGTCTGGCAGGCCTTGCCCTGCTGGCGCAGCAGGCGCTGGCAACGGAAGAGTACGTCGCTGTGGAAGAAGGCCTCGGCCAGGGCGTTGTACGGGTAGTGCGACGAGCTGGCGCGTTCGTGGATGTCCTGGGCCAGGAAGTACAGCTTCAGGTAACGGCTGACTTTCGAACCGGGTCGACCATTGCCCACGCGATGCAGGATGATTTCCTTCGCCGCATTCAGCGCCGCCACCACGCGACCGTTCTGCTGGGCCAGTTCCAGGCGCCGCGCTTCCACGTCCAACTGGCGGATTGGCTCGAACAACGATGACTTGAGCTTGAGGTACCGTCCAAGCTCACGGAACAACCGCGCCAGGCTCTGTTGCACCGGCTGGTTGGAAAACAGCGCCTGCCACAGCACCGACAGCGCGCCATACCAGGCTGCACCGGCCACCAACAGCAGCGGCTCATGCCAGAAATCGCTGACGGCGCCGCCGCGTTGGTCCACGCCGATCATGGTGTATACCGACAGAATCAACGTTGCCGAAGCAATCGCCCCATAGCGCTCGCCCAAGGCGCCGAGCATGGTCAGGCAGAAGGTGGCCAGGGCCAGTGAGACCGCGAAGATCAAGGGATAAGGGAACAGCAACTCTACCGACAGCGCGGCGATGCTGAAACACACCAGCGTCACCGCCAGGGCGTTGAGGCGGCCCTGCCAACTGTCATCGGTCTCGGCCAGGGCGCTGGCGATGATCCCCAGGAACAACGGGATCAGCAGTGCCATTTCATCCTGATACCAGCACAGCGCCATGCTGCCGGTGAGGGCAATGAATACCCGAATGCTGTAGCTGAATTTATCCAGTGCCCACAGGCGCCGCAGGGACTGCTTGAACGAGGTCGATGACATGAAGTCTGGAGTCTTCCGGGACGATGCCGCTAAATTGAGCTATCAAGGACGCCACGGCAAGCGTGGCGATCACATCCAACAGCAAAATTTATTCCATGTGGGAGGGGGCTTGCCCCCGATAGCGGTAGATCAGTCACAGTCGTACTGATTGACACACTGCCATCGGGGGCAAGCCCCCTCCCACATTTGACCGATTACACTCTTCAGGCGTACTGCGCCGCCGCGTAACCCGAAGCCCAGGCCCACTGGAAGTTGAAGCCGCCCAGGTGACCGGTCACATCCAGCACTTCACCGATAAAGTACAGGCCGGGGCTTTTCAGCGATTCCATGGTCTTGGACGACACTTCCCGTGTGTCCACGCCACCCAATGTGACTTCCGCCGTGCGATAACCCTCGGTGCCTGCCGGCACCAATTGCCAGTTGCCGAGTTTTTGCGCGATGTCGGCAATTTCGGCATGGGTGTATTGCTTCATCGGCTTGGACACGAACCATGTCTCGGCCAACAGGTTGGCCATCTTCTTGGTGAAGATCTCGCCCAGCAGGGTTTTCAACTCGCTGTTGGGGCGCTCGACTTGTTGCTGTTGCAGCCAGGTGTGAGCGTCGTGGTCGGGCAGCAGGTTGATTTCAACCGTGTCGCCGGATTCCCAGTAAGAAGAAATCTGCAGAATCGCCGGCCCGCTGAGGCCACGGTGGGTAAACAGGATGTTCTCGCGAAAGCTCTGGCCGTTGCAGCTGACCAGGCAATCCACCGACGTCCCCGACAACTCGCCACACAAATCCTTGAGCTGGTCGGTGATGGTGAACGGCACCAGCCCGGCGCGGGTCGGCAGCAGTTCGTGGCCGAACTGTCTGGCTACCTGGTAACCAAAACCGGTCGCGCCCAGGGTCGGGATCGACAGGCCGCCGGTGGCGATTACCAGGGATTCACAGCGCAACTCGCCCAAGGTGGTCTGCAACTGATAGCCGCTGTCCAGCTTGGCAATCTCCTGGACCGACGTGTCCAGGTGCAGGCTCACGCCGACCTGGATGCACTCATCGAGCAGCATGCCGAGGATGTCGCTGGATTTGTTATCGCAGAACAACTGGCCGAGTTTTTTCTCGTGGTACGGCACGCCGTGCTTGGCCACCAGCCCGATGAAGTCCCACTGGGTGTAGCGGGCCAGGGCGGACTTGCAGAAGTGTTCGTTGTGCGACAGGAAGTTGGCCGGCTCGGTGTACAGGTTGGTGAAGTTGCAGCGGCCACCACCGGACATCAGGATCTTCTTGCCGGCCTTGTTCGCATGGTCGACCAACATCACCTTGCGCCCACGCCCGGCGGCGGTCAGCGCGCACATCAAGCCTGCGGCGCCGGCGCCAATGATCACAACTTCGGTCGAGCGCACAGCAATGTCCTCATACAAGTTCTGATTTGGAATACAGTCAAATGTGGGAGGGGGCTTGCCCCCTCCCACATTGGATCTCCATTGAAGCGGAGAGCCCGTTACAGGATGCGCACGCGCAACGAACGGCCTTTGATCTTGCCGTCATTCAAGCGCTGCAAGGCCTGCTTGGCGATCCCGCGTTCCACGGCCACGAAGGCCTGGAAGTCAAAGATCGCGATCTTGCCGACCTGGGCACCCGGGATGCCAGCTTCACCGGTCAACGCGCCGAGGATGTCGCCTGGACGAACCTTGTCTTTACGGCCTGCAGCGATGCACAAGGTGCTCATCTGCGGCAGCAACGGACCACCGCTTTGCGGCTTGAGGTTGTCCAGTTGGTCCCAGTTCAGTGGCGATTTCTGCAACTGCTCGATGGCCTGGGCGCGGTGCGCTTCGGACGGAGCGACCAGGCTGATGGCGATGCCGGTCTCACCGGCGCGACCGGTACGGCCGACGCGGTGGATGTGGATTTCCGAATCGCGGGCCAGTTCGACGTTGATCACCATGTCCAGCGAGTCGATGTCCAGGCCACGGGCTGCAACGTCAGTGGCAACCAGCACCGAGGTGCTGCGGTTGGCGAACATCGCCAGCACCTGGTCGCGGTCGCGCTGTTCCAGGTCGCCATGCAGGCCAACGGCGGAAATGCCCTTGGAGGTCAGGTGATCCACGGTTTCCTGTACTTGCTGCTTGGTGAAGCAGAAGGCCACGCAGGAGGCAGGGCGGAAATGCGCCAGCACCTTGGTCACGGCGTCCATGCGTTCTTCCGGTGAGATCTCGTAGAAACGCTGCTCGATCTGGTCATCGGAGTGGAACGCTTCGGCTTTGACTTGCTGCGGCGCGCGCATGAACTTTGAGGCCAGCTGCTTGATGCTCACCGGGTAGGTGGCGGAGAACAGCAGGGTCTGGCGGCGCGGCGGCGTCTTGCTGATGATGTCTTCGATGGCGTCGTAGAAGCCCATGTCGAGCATGCGGTCGGCTTCATCGAGGATCAGCGTATTGAGGCCGTCCAGCACCAGCGAACCCTTGCGCAAGTGCTGCTGGATGCGGCCCGGTGTGCCGACGATGACGTGGGCGCCGTGCTCCAGGGAAGCGATCTGCGGGCCGAGGGACACGCCGCCGCACAGGGTCAGCACCTTGATGTTGTCTTCGGCACGGGCCAGGCGGCGGATTTCCTTGGCGACCTGGTCGGCCAGCTCACGGGTCGGGCACATGACCAGGGCCTGGCAGCCGAAGTAGCGCGGGTTGATCGGGTTCAACAGGCCGATGCCGAAGGCGGCGGTCTTGCCGCTGCCGGTCTTGGCCTGGGCAATCAGGTCCAGCCCCTTGAGGATCACCGGCAAGCTTTGCGCCTGGATCTGCGTCATCTCGACATAACCCAGCGAGTCGAGGTTAGCCAGCATGGCGGCGGACAGGGGCAAAGTATTAAAAGCGGTGGCGATGGTAGTCACGGGACTGGCTCTGCAAAACAAAATGTCGCGCAGTGTACCAGTCCCGTGGGAATTTCCCTGCAAGTTCTAGACGAGAAGCCTGTTAATGCTCGATGTCGTGCTCGCGGCTGACTACTCGTTTGCCATCGGTTGGCGACAATTGCAGGAAGATCGCCGCCGCCAGCATCGCCATGATGCCCACTGTCAGAAAGGTCAGTTGGAACGCGCCGAGTACGCTTTCCACCCCATCATTACCGGTTTCGGCGGTGAACCCGCCGAGCAGCGCACCCGCGCAGGCCACGCCGAGGCTGAGGGACAACTGCGCCACCACTGACAGCAAACTGTTGCCGCTGCTGGCCTGGGCGTCGTCGAGGTCGATCAGGGTGACGGTGTTCATCGCGGTAAATTGCAGGGAATTGATCGCCCCGAGTACCGCCAGCATGCACAACAGCAGCGGGTAGGGCGTGTGCTCGCTGACCAGGCCCATGCTCGCCAGCATGATGCCCAGCGCCAGCGTGTTGCCGGTGAGCACGATGCGGTAGCCGAGGCGTTCGATCAGGGTGCGGGCGATGGATTTGGCAAACATCGCCGCCGCCGCCAGGGGCAGCATGCTCATACCGGCTTCGGACGGTGAGTAACCCAGCGCGACCTGCAACAGCAACGGCACCAGAAACGGCAACGCACCGCTGCCCAGCCGCGCAAACAGGTTGCCGAGGATGCCGATAGCAAAGGTGCGAGTCTTGAACAGCACCGGCGAAAACAGTGGGTTGTCGATATGCCCGGCGCGCAGCCAATACGCCGCCAGGCACGCCAGCCCGCCGAACAGCAGCAACATCACCCGCAGGTGCGGCAGGTGCAGTTCGCCCAAGCCTTCCATGGCGATGGTGATCAACACCATTGCCGCGCCAAACAAGAGAAACCCGACGCCATCAAAGCGCGTACGTTCGCTGCCGCGCAGATCGGGGATGAGTTTCCACACGGCGTAACAGCCGACCATACCCACCGGCAGGTTGATCAGGAAGATCCAGTGCCAGGTCAGGTATTGCACCATCCAGCCACCCATGGTCGGGCCGAGTAGCGGGCCGAGCAGGCCGGGAATGGTAATGAAGCCCATGATGCGCACCAGTTCGGAGCGGGGGTAAGCACGCAGCACCACCAAGCGGCCGACCGGCAACATCAGCGCGCCGCCCAGGCCCTGGATCACCCGGGCGCCCACCAGCATGGTCAGGCTGCTGGACAAGGCGCACAGCAGCGAACCGATGCTGAACAGCATGATCGCGCCAAAGAAGATTTTCTTGGTGCCGAAGCGGTCGGCGATCCAGCCCGAAGCCGGGATCAGCAAGGCAACGGTGAGCATGTAGGCGATCACCACCCCTTGCATGCGCAGCGGGTTTTCAGCGAGGTCCCGGGCCATGGCCGGCAACGCCGTGTTGAGGATCGTCCCGTCCAGCGACTGCATGAAGAAGGCAATCGCGACCACCCAGGGGAGCCAGCGGGCGGTCTTGGCATCGAGCGGGACGCGATTGGGCATAGAGAACCTTTTTGTTAGCTGGCTATGTGTCGGCGATTATGCGCCAACCGGGGTGCTTTTTCCCACCAGGAAATCCAGCAGTTCACGGTGTACCGCTGCGGCGGCTTCATTGGATTCGAGGTCGAGCAAGTGGCCAGTGTGTTCGGCCACGGCAAAGCTGCTGCGCCCTACGTACTGCTTGAACAATTGCGCTTCGGCGGCGGGGGTGTATTCGTCGAGTGCGCCGTTGAGGAAGTGCACCGGTGTTTCAATCTGCTTGAGTGTCGGCAGGTAGTTGCCGTCGCCCAAGGCCAATACCTGATGGATGTGAAAACGCGCCTGGCGGTATTCGGTGGTGGCCATGCTCGACAAGTGCCGGTGGTTGTTGCGCTTGAGGCGGGGCGACAGGTACTTGCCCACGGTCTCGTTGAGCAAGTGGCCGACCGCGGACTTGTCATCGGCCTCGATCAGCACGCGCACGCGCTCCACATAATCGAGCATGGCCTGGTTGAGGCTGGGCGCCAGGGCCATCACCACCGAGCTTTCGATGGACGGCGGGTTATGGGCCAGGGTCAGCAACGTCGAGATGCCGCCCCAGGAGGCCGACACCAGGTGGTTGACCTGGAAGCGCTCGACCAGGGCGCGCAGCATCTGCACCTCGTCGTCCTTGGTGACCAGGTCCAGTTCGGCGTTGTGTTCCCTGGAATAGCCGGAGAACGGCAGGTCGAACAGCAGCACATTGAAATGCCCGGCCAGGCATTTGCTGGTGCGGGCGAAGGAACGCGTGGTGGACAGCGCGCCGTTGACCATCAGGACGGTCTTTTTTTCCGAATCGTTTCCTAGCTGCTCAACATGAACGTTGTAGTGTTTGAACAGCTTCTCTATGACAAAACTTCCATGGTTCATGTCAACGCTCCAGCTTGCCCTTCCCGGGCAAGGCCATGCTCTCGTGGGTGGGGTGGCGGGGTGCCACTAACCCTTATAACGAGGAATCTGGAGGTGAACAACAGGCCGAATGGCCAAAGTGTGGAGAAGGGAAGCTTCGCTACGGCGCAGGTAAATCCCCTGTAGGAGCCGGCAAGCCGGCGCCCACGAAGGATGGGGTTTACAGGGTGAGGGTCAGGCGTTTGACCAGGGCTCCCGGCAACAGGTTGGAAGCGGTGTTGCGCTGGCTGTAGGTGCTGGCCGAGAGCAGCAATTCCCGCTCAGCGGTCAGGGCTTCCAGCTGCGAGCCGAGCAGGTTGTACACGCTGTCATCAAAGCGCATGGTGCTGACCGGTGCCTTGATCTCGCCGTCTTCCACCCAGAACGTGGCGAAGCGTGTGATGCCGGTCAGGCGCGCCGCCGGCAGGTCCGAGTAGTTCAAATACCACAGGTTGCTGATGTACAGCCCGGTGCCCAATTGCTTGAGGATATCGGCCTGGGCCAGGCCGCCGGCGGCCATCTGCAAGGCGCTGGGGGATTCGTCGCTGCTGGCGCCGTTGGTGCTCAGGCCGTATTCGGCGGCGCTGCGCGAGTTGACCAACTGGCCTTCGCCTTTGCCCGCGCTGATCAGTGTCACGTCACTGCGCGGATAGCCTTCGGTGGAAAACGCCTGGCTCAGGGAGCCGCTGATCTGTTCGTCCACGGTCACCAGCGGGCTCAGGGATTGTTCACCGGCATACAGCTTTTGCAGCGAACTGCCTTTGCTGGCAATGGCCTGGGCGGAAAAACCACCCCAGGTGATGAGGCTGATGATCTCTTCCAGCGCCGCCGGGGCGAGGTAGGCGCGGTACTGCCCGGGTGCCAGCTTGTGCAGCGGGCGGCCAAGGAATTCCAGTTGCTCGCGGGCTTGCTGGAAGCGCGCGGCGAACTCGGCGCTGTTCCAGGTGTGCCCGGCATAGCTGGCCTTGACCGCTTCACCATTGGCGTGGAACAGGCTGAAGTCGAAGTTGAAGCTGTTGGCGCGGTGCCAGCCGAACGCGCCGTCCGAGCTGGCAAAGCCACGGCTGATCGGGCCGGCAGCGTAGAAACCGACCAGATCAACACCTTCAGCAGCCTGGCTGATGTCTTCCAACACCCGGGCCAGGTCCGGCAGCGGTCGCGTTTGTTCGTTGCTGCTTTGCCAGGCATTGTGGTTGAGCAGCAGGTACGGGTCCTTGGGTAGCAACGGCAAGGTGTCGCGCAGTTGTTGCAGGCCGTCGGCCAGGCGTTGGCGGTCCAGCCCCGCTTCGCCGGACAAGGTGATGCCCAGGTCGGCATGGCGGCCATCGTTGATCAGTTTCAGGGTGAGGCTGGCTTGTTGCACCTGGCCGGCCTGGCGCACCTTGGCGTGGTTGAAGCGTACGAATTCGGAGGCTTCATCCGCATAGCCGAGGTGGAATTGTTCGTTGTCGGTGATGGCCTGCTTGAGCCACTCCACCAGTGCCTTGAAATTGTTCATCAGGCATCTCCCCCAAATACATCGACATCACTGAATACGCAGGCCGGCGACGCATGGCCGACGCGAATCACCTGGTTGGGCTCGCCTTTGCCGCAGTTCGGTGTACCCAGCACCTTGAACGTACTGGCATCGCCGACGGCGCTGAGATTGCGCCAGAAGTTCGCGGAAATGGCCCGGTAGTTGGGGTTTTTCACCACGCCTTTCAACTCGCCATTTTCGATCAGTTGGCCCCATTCGCAGCCGAACTGGAACTTATTGCGCGCATCGTCGATGGACCACGAGCGGTTGGTCGACATCAGGATGCCGTTTTCGATGCCGCCGATCAGTTGCGCGAGGCTCTTGTCGCCTGCTTCGATATTCAAGTTGGCCATGCGATCGATGGGCGCGCGGTTCCAACTGCTGGCCCGGCTGTTGGCCACGCCTGGCATGCCTGCACGGAATTGCGACAGCGCTCCACCGAGGGGCTTGAGCAGCAGCCCCTCACGGATCAGGAATTGCTTGCTGGCTTTGGTGCCTTCGTCGTCGTGGCCGTAGCTGGCCAGTTGTTCGGGAATGTCCGGGTCGAAGGTCACGTTCAGCAGCGGGGAGCCGTATTGCAGGTGGCCGAAGTCGCTGGCCTTCACAAAGCTGGTGCCGGCGTAATTGCGCTCGTCGCCGAGGATGCGGTCCAGTTCCAGGGGGTGGCCGATGGATTCGTGGATCTGCAGGATCATCTGGTCGGGCATCAACAGCAGGTCACGCGGACCGTTGGGCGTGTTCGGCGCGGCCAGCAGTTGCAGGGCCTCATCGGCGATGCGCGGCGCGGCGCCGACCAGGCCGAAGCGGCTGATCACGTCGAACCCGCCTTGCTGGCCGAAGTTGCTGCCGCCGAGGGTGCGGGTCTGGCTGTCATCACCGTCGTAGGCGGTGACGTTGACGCCGGGGAATACAAAGCGCTGGGCCTGGCGCAACTGGGCACCGGCATTGTTCAGGTAGATCTGCTCGACGTGGGTCAGGCCCAGGCTGACTTCCCAGCTCACCAGGCGCTCGTCCTTGGGCACGGAGGCCGACTCGCTGCCGAGCAACTGGTAGCAATCGCTCAGGGACGGGAAGGGCTGTTGAAGCTCGGGCGACAGGTAATCGGCGACGTCACTGGAGACGTGTTGCTCGCGCAGGTCGAGCAAGGCGTGGGGGCTGATCAGGCGGGCTTGTTGTTCGGCACGCTCAAGGGCGGCTTGCAGGCCGGCGAGGGAAATGTCGTTGGTCGCGGCGTAGGCTTCCACACCGTTGAGACGCACGGTGAGCATGGCGCCCTCGTCGTGGCTCAGGTGGGGCGGTTCGGCGACGTTCTTGCGTACGGCCAGGTATTGGCCGGATTCGCGTACGTAGCGCAGCGAGAAGAATTCGGCGCGGGTGCGCAGGGCACTGAAATGCTGTCTGAGTGTGGCGTGGTGGTCGAACATGGGGCCTTCCTTGTGGGCGGCTCGTCGCGGGCAGGCAGACAGAGTAGCTGATCAAGGAGGGGTTTTGCAGTGACTGGTCGGGCCTCTTCGGGGGCAAGCCCCCTCCCACACTTGATCGGGTTCACACGGTCAAAAATGTGGGAGGGGGCTTGCCCCCGATGGGAACACCGCGGTGTATCCGTTACTGCGCGGTAGGGCCCACTTCACGCAGCGGCTTGCCACGTACCGGCGCGTCGCCTGCCACGTAGTAGTCGGCGGTGCTGCGTGGCAATGGCTTGCGGCCACGGATCTTGTCGGCGATTTTCTCGGCGATCATAATCGTTGGCGCGTTCAGGTTGCCGGTGGTGATGATCGGCATGATCGACGCATCGACTACACGCAGACCCTGCATGCCATGCACGCGGCCTTCGCCATCGACTACTGCCATCTCGTCGGTGCCCATCTTGCACGAGCAGGACGGGTGGAACGCCGTTTCGGCGTGCTCACGGATGAACTTGTCCAGTTGCTCATCGGTTTGCACATCGATACCCGGGCTGATTTCGCGGCCACGGTAGGGGTCCAGCGCCGGCTGCTGCATGATTTCACGGGTCAGGCGGATGCCGTCGCGAAATTCCTGCCAGTCCTGCTCGGTGGCCATGTAGTTGAAGAGGATGCTCGGGTAGTCCCGTGGGTTCTTCGACTTCAACTGGATGCGGCCACGGCTCGGCGAGCGCATGGAGCCCATGTGCGCCTGGAAGCCGTGCTCTTTCACACCGTTGCTGCCGTTGTAGTTAATCGCCACCGGCAGGAAGTGGTACTGGATGTTCGGCCATTCGAATTCTTCACGGGTGCGGATGAACCCGCCCGCTTCGAACTGGTTGCTGGCGCCGATGCCGGTACCGTTGAACAGCCACTCGGCACCAATGGCCGGCTGGTTGTACCAGAGCAGCGACGGGTAAAGCGACACGGGCTGGGTGCAGGCGTATTGCAGGTACAGCTCAAGGTGGTCCTGCAGGTTTTCACCGACGCCTGGCAGGTCGTGGACCACCGGGATGTCGAGGCTTTCCAGCAGTTTGGCCGGGCCGACACCGGAGCGTTGCAGCAATTGCGGCGAAGCGATTGCGCCGCTGCACACCAGCACTTCCTTACGGGCGCGGGCTTCGACGCGCTCTTCGGCGGCGCCGATCAGGTAACGCACGCCAACCGCACGTTTGCCTTCGAACAACACTTTGTCGGTGAGGGCGTGGGTGACGATGGTCAGTGTGGAACGCTTCTTGGCGGTGTCCAGGTAACCGCGTGCGGTGCTGGCGCGACGGCCTTTAGGCGTGACGGTACGGTCCATCGGGCCGAAGCCTTCCTGCTGGTAGCCGTTCAAGTCTTCGGTACGCGGGTAACCGGCCTGCACGCCGGCTTCGACCATCGCGTGGAACAGTGGGTTGTTGCCAGGCTTGGGCGTGGTCACGCTGACCGGGCCATCGCCGCCGTGCCAGTCGTTGGGGCCGATATCGCGGGTTTCGGCCTTGCGGAAGTACGGCAGGCAGTCGAGGTAGGTCCAGTCTTCCAGGCCCGGCAGCTTCGCCCAGTTGTCGTAGTCCATGGCGTTGCCACGGATGTAGCACATGCCGTTGATCAGCGAGGAACCACCCAGGCCCTTGCCGCGCCCGCATTCCATCCGGCGGCCGTCCATGTGCGGCTCTGGATCGGTTTCGTAGGCCCAGTTGTAGCGGCGGCCTTGTAGTGGGAACGCCAGGGCGGCTGGCATTTGCGTGCGGAAGTCGAAACGGTAGTCGGGACCACCGGCTTCCAGCAGCAGGACGGTGACGCCTTCGTCTTCGGTCAGACGGGTCGCCAGGGTGTTACCGGCGGAGCCGGCACCCACAATGATGTAGTCGTATTCTTGGGACATTGGATGCACCCTCTTTGATGTGTGGTCAGGTCGGGCCTCATCGGGGGCAAGCCCCTCCCACATTTTTGAATGTATTCGCAAATCAAAGTGTGGGAGGAGGCTTGCCTCCGATGGCGGCCTCAGGCAATACATGGCCCGGGTCTTAGAACACCGAGGCGTAGTCGCCCAGCTCGACCTGTACCGATTTGATGCGGGTGAAGTTGTTCAGCGAGCTGATGCCGTTCTCACGGCCCACACCCGATTGCTTGTAGCCACCGACCGGCATCTTCGCGTCGGATTCGCCCCAGGCGTTGATCCAGCAGATACCCGCTTCCAATTGGTGAATCACGCGGTGAGCGCGGTTCAGGTCTTTGGTCACCAGGCCAGCGGCCAGGCCGAAGTCGGTGTCGTTGGCGCGGCGGATCACTTCTTCTTCGGTCTCGTAGGTGAGGATGCTCATCACTGGGCCGAAGATTTCTTCACGGACGATGGTCATTTCGTCGGTGCAGTCGGTGAACACGGTCGGGGCCACGTAGGCGCCTTTGGCGAAGTCGCCGTCGGTCAGGCGGTCGCCACCGCACAGTACGCGTGCGCCTTCTTCCTTGCCTTTGGCGATGTAGCCCAGCACGCTTTCCATGTGGGCGAAGCTGACCAGCGGGCCGAAGTTGGTGTTGTCGTCCTGCGGGTCGCCGACGCGGATGCGCGCAACACGCTCGACGATCTTGGCTTCGAATGCCGCTTGCAGGTGCTTGGGTACGAACACGCGAGTGCCGTTGGTGCAGACCTGGCCGGAGCTGTAGAAGTTGGCCATCATCGCGATGTCGGCGGCGCGATCCAGGTCGGCGTCTTCGAACACGATCAATGGCGACTTGCCGCCCAGTTCCATGGTCACTTCCTTGAGCGAGGAGCTCGACGCGCTCGCCATGACTTTCTTGCCGGTGTCGGTGCCGCCGGTGAACGAGACTTTCTCGATGCGAGGGTGCTCGGTCAGCCAGGTGCCGACTTCACGGCCGCTGCCGGTCAGCACGTTGAACACGCCCGCCGGAACGCCGGCTTCGGTGTAGATCTCGGCCAGTTTCAGCGTGGTCAGCGAGGTGACTTCGCTTGGCTTGAAGATCATCGCGTTGCCGGCGGCCAGGGCCGGTGCGGATTTCCACAGGGCGATCTGGATCGGGTAGTTCCACGCGCCGATACCGGCAACCACGCCCAGCGGCTCGCGGCGGGTGTAGACGAACGAGGTGTCGCGCAGCGGAATCTGCTCGCCTTCGATGGCCGGCACCAGGCCTGCGTAGTATTCCAGCACGTCGGCGCCAGTGACGATGTCGACGTACTTGGTTTCGGAGAAGGCTTTACCGGTGTCCAGGGTTTCCAGGGCTGCCAGCTCGTCGTTGCGCTCGCGCAGGATGTCGACGGCACGACGCAGGATGCGCGAGCGCTCCATGGCGGTCATCGCGGCCCAGATTTTCTGGCCTTTCTCGGCGCTGACCACGGCACGTTCAACGTCTTCTTTCGTCGCGCGTTGCACTTGGGCGAGAACTTCACCGTTAGCCGGGTTGATGGCTTCGAAGGTGGCATCGCTGCCAGCGTCGCTGTAGCCGCCGTCAATGTAGAGTTTTTGCAGTTCGAAACGGGCCATAAAGTCCTCGCAAGTGCATAAGTGGTTGGCGTTGACTGCCGTACCGTAAGCCGGTGCGGCAGCGTTCAGGGGTTGAGCGTTTATGTGTGCTCTAACTCACCTGCTTGGCCAATTGGAAATCCATGTATTCGTAAGCGATCCGTTGCGCCTGCGCCGTGTCGAAAGCGTCTCCCGACAGGGCGCCGCGCAACCACAAACCGTCGATCAGGGCCGCCAGGCCTCGGGCTGCTTTGCGTGCGTGCGGCAGCGGCAGCACTCGGCGGAACTGGCAGCACAGGTTGGAATACAGACGTTGATCGTTGATCCGCTGCAACCTGTGCAATGACGGGTGGTGCATGCTGGTGGCCCAGAAGGCCAGCCAGGTTTTCATTGCCGGTCCGTTGACCTGGCTGGCGTCGAAGTTGCCCTCGATGATCACCTGAAGGTGCGCCCGTGGGCTGTCGTCCGTCAGCGCCTGCCGGCGCTCATGGACGTTGTCGATCAGCGCGTTCATCAAGTAGCGCATCGTCGCTGCAATAAGGCCGTTCTTGTCCTTGAAGTAGTGACTGATGATGCCGTTCGAGACGCCGGCCAAACGGGCGATCAGCGCAATGCTGGCATCTCCCATTCCGACCTGATCGATGGCCGTCAACGTGGCTTCGATCAACTGCTGGCGGCGTATGGGTTGCATACCGACCTTGGGCATGTAGCACCTCTCCTTAGGCCTGCGGCGGGCGATAAACGTCCGTCGGCTTGATGGCCAGTCTATTTTGTTTTGATTGAACGTTCAATCAACAAAGAATAAGATCTGCGACAAATGGTCGCGTCCTACAGGTATTTCCCACCTGCAGGCGCGACATCCGGCACCTGGTTAAACCCCCGAAACGTCCCTGGGCACTGCGCCCGTGGGGGACAGGGGTTTAAGGGGTGTCTTTATAACACCCGTCCGTCGACTGCCGAAAAATCGATGTCCCGGGATAACCGTTGCCTTGTGTTTCTCTCTCGCACTGCCCGGAGCATCTGCGCCATGAGTTCTGCCTCTCTTATAAAAACCCCACCGGAAAAGGTGCGGGTCAACGGTTGGGTGTTCTACACCTCCACCGCGCTGATTCTGTTGTTGACTGCCATTCTGATCATCGCCCCGCAGGAGGCCGGGCGCATGCTCGGTGTTGCCCAGGCGTGGCTTTCGAAAAGCTTCGGCTGGTACTACATGGTGGTCATCGCCGCCTACCTGGTGTTTGTGGTGGGCCTGGCGTTTTCGTCCTACGGCAAGTTGAAACTGGGCAGCAAGGACGACACCCCGGACTTCAGCTACGGCGCCTGGGCCGGCATGTTGTTCTCCTCGGGCATCGGCATCTCGCTGCTGTACTTTGGCGCCTCGGAGCCGCTGGACCATTACTTCAACCCGCCCGAAGGCGCAGCCGCCAGCAATGGCGCCGCACGCCAGGCGCTGCAACTGACCTTCCTGCACTGGGGCCTGCATGGCTGGGCGATCTATGCCCTGGTCGGCCTGGCCGTGGCGTACTTCGCGTATCGCCATAACCAGCCGCTGGCCCTGCGTTCGGCGCTGTACCCGCTGGTGGGCGAGCGTTGGGTGAAAGGCGCGGCCGGCCATGCGGTGGACGGTTTCGGTATGTTCGTGACCCTGCTGGGCCTGGTGACGAACCTGGGGATTGGTTCGATGCAGGTGTCGTCCGGGTTGGAAAACCTGTTCGGCATGCAGCACAGCAACACCAACCTGTTGATCGTGATCATCGTGATGAGCACCGTGGCGACCATTGCTGCCGTGTCGGGCGTGGAGAACGGCATCCGCCGCCTGTCCAACCTCAACATCGTGCTGTTCAGCGGCCTGTTGATCTTTGTGCTGTTGTTCGGCCCGACCCTGCATTTGCTCAACGGCCTGGTGCAGAACACCGGGGACTACCTCAACGGCATCATCCTGAAAACCTTCGACCTCTACGTGTACGAAGGCGACGCCGACAAGACCGAACGCTGGATGGGCCTGTGGACCCTGTTCTACTGGGCGTGGTGGATTTCCTGGGCGCCATTTGTGGGTATGTTCATCGCGCGGATTTCCCGTGGTCGCACGGTGCGTGAACTGGTGGCCGGCGTGCTGCTGATTCCGCTGGGCTTTACCCTGGCGTGGTTGTCGATCTTCGGTAACTCGGCCCTTGACCTGGTGCTGAACCACGGTGCGGTGGAGTTGGGCAAGACGGCGCTGGAGCAGCCTTCCATGGCCATCTACCAGTTGCTGGAGCATTATCCTGCGTCGAAAATTGTTATCGGCGTGTCGATCTTTGTAGGCTTCGTGCTGTTCCTCACCCCGGCGGATTCCGGCGCGGTGATGATGGCCAACCTGTCGTGCAAAGGTGGCAACGTGGATGAAGATGCGCCGCACTGGCTGCGGATCTTCTGGTCGGCGGTGATCACCCTGGTGACCATCGGCCTGCTGTTTGCCGGCAACTTCGAAGCCATGCAAACCATGGTGGTGCTGGCGGGGCTGCCGTTCTCGGTGGTGCTGATCTTCTTTATGTTCGGCTTGCACAAGGCGATGCGCCAGGACGTGGCCATCGAACAGGAGCAGGCGCAATTGGCCGAGCGTGGTCGCCGTGGTTTCAGCGAGCGTCTGACGGCGCTGGACCTGCAACCGAGCCAAGGCACCGTGCAGCGTTTCATGGACAAGCATGTGACGCCGGCGTTGGAAGAGGCGGCGACGGCGTTGCGTGATCAGGGCTTGGAAGTGCAGACCCTGCTCGGTAAGTCCAAGCGTTGCATCGGTGTGCGCATCGAGATGGAAGAGGGCAACCCGTTTGTCTATGAAGTGAGCCTGGATGCCTACTCGTCGGCGCCGAGCGACCTGCCCGAGGAAGAGCGCACTCGCTACTACCGTGCCGAGGTGTACCTGCACAACGGACCTCAGGAATACGACCTGATGGGCTTCACCCAGGAACAGATCACCCGGGATGTGCTCGATCAGTTTGAAAGCCATCGGCAACTCCTTGGCCGGGTCTATAGCTGATAGTTGAAGACGGGTGGTGTCCTCACTGACACCACCTGTCTACTGTGCAGTGTCAGCCCAGGTTCTTGCCCAGCAGGGCGTGGTACAGCTCACTGTCTCCCAGAATCCCCACCACCTGGTTGTTGTCATGCAACACCAGCTTGTTGCCGGTGTGATAACGAATCTGCAACGCATCGCGCATGCCGATGTTCGAGTCCACCAGTGTCGGCAATCGACCCAAACCTTCCACCGCTTGCCCCGGCGCCCAGTTCTGCAGGTTCATCACCGCGCCGTTCTGGCGGGCGCCCTTGATGGTGTTGCCTTCGGCCAGGTCCAGCCACGAGTCGCCGCCCGGATCGAGGCATACCGAACCGTTCACGCGCTTGCAGTTGTCCAGGGTGCGCATCAGGCTGCGACCGCACAGCACGTTCAACGGGTTGGTGTGGGCGACGAAGGTACGCACATAGTCGTCCGCCGGGTTCAGCACGATCTCTTCCGGCACGCTGTACTGGATGATCTTGCCGTCTTTCATGATTGCGATACGGCTGCCCAGCTTGAGCGCTTCGTCGAGGTCGTGGCTCACGAACACGATGGTTTTGCTCAGCTTGCGTTGCAGTTCCAGCAACTCGTCCTGCAGGCCTTGCCGGATCAGCGGGTCGAGGGCGGAGAAGGGTTCGTCCATCAGCAGGATATCGGCGTCCATCGCCAACGCTCGAGCCAGGCCGACGCGCTGCTGCATGCCGCCGGAGAGTTCGTCCGGCTTCTTGTTGCGCCACTGGGTCAGGCCCACCAGTTCAAGCTTTTCATCCACCAGCTTGCGCCGGTCTTTCTCTGGGCGGCCCTGCATCTCCAGGCCGAAGCTGATGTTTTCGCGCACCGTCAGCCAGGGCATCAGGGCGAACTTCTGGAACACCATGGCGATGCGCTTGGTGCGCATCATTTTCAGCTCGGCGGGCGTGCAGGACGCGATGTCGATCTGGCGACCTTCATGCTCCACGAACAGCTGGCCACGGCTCACGGTGTTGAGACCGTTGATGCAGCGCAGCAGGCTCGATTTGCCGGAGCCCGACAGGCCCATCAGCACGCAGATCTCACCTTTCTCGATATCCAGGCTGGCTTTTTCCACGCCGACAATCTGCCCGGTCTTTTTCAGGATCTCGTTACGGCTCATGCCCTGGTCCAGCAGCTTGAGCGCTTCGCGTGGGTCTTTGGAGAAGATCACGTCGACTTTGTCGAATCGGATAATGCTCATGCATCACCCCCTACTTTGGCGTCGGGTTGTTTGCAGATGCGGTCGAGCATGATGGCCAGCAGGACGATCGCCAGGCCCGCTTCAAAGCCCAGGGCGATGTCAGCGGTGTTGAGCGCGTTGACCACCGGCTTGCCTAGGCCGTCGGCGCCCACCAGGGCCGCGATCACCACCATCGACAACGACAGCATGATGCATTGGGTAATGCCGGCGGCAATGCTCGGCATGGCGTGGGGCAGTTCAATGCGCGAGAGCAACTGACGACGCGAGCAGCCAAAGGCCTTGCCGGCGTCCATCAACTCTTGCGGTACATCACGGATACCCAGGTAGGTCAGGCGGATCGGCGCGGCAATCGCGAACACCACCGTGGAAATCAGCCCAGGCACCACACCCAGCCCGAAGAGGGTCAGGGTAGGGATGAGGTAGACGAAGGTCGGTACGGTCTGCATCAGATCGAGCACCGGCCGCATCATGGTGTAGAACAACGGTTTGTGCGCGGCAACAATGCCCAGCGGCACACCGATGACCACGCAGACCAGGGTGGCGAACAGCACCTGCGCCAGGGTCTCCATGGTTTCCTGCCAGTAACCCAGGTTGAGGATCAGCAGGAAGGAGGCGATGACAAAAACAGTCAGTCCCCATTTACGTTGGATAAAGTGAGCCAGCAGCGCAATCAGACCGATCAATGCCAGCGGATTGAACCAGGTCAGCGCAAACGTCACGCCGTGGATCATCGTTTCCAGTGTCGATGCGATTGCGTCGAAATAGTTGGCGCCGTGTTGGGTCAACCATTCGACGAAGGCAGCGATGTACTGGCCTAGTGGGATTTTCTGTTCAGTCAGCATGGTAGTGAATGTCCACATGCGAAGAGGGAAAACATCCCGGGGCAGCGCACCGCCCCGGGGTCAGCGGCATTACTTGGAGAGGTAAGCTTTCACGGCCTCCAGGCCAGGTTTGCCATCAACGGTGGTGACACCGGCGAGCCAGGTGTCGAGTACTTGAGGGTTCTTCTTCAGCCAGGCTTTCGCCGCGGCGTCGGGTTTCATCTTGTCGTCCAGGACATTACCCATCAGGGTGCTTTCCATGTTCAGGGTGAACACCAGGTTCTTCAGCAACTGACCCACGTTGCTGCATTCCTGGGTGTAGCCCTTGCGGGTGTTGGTGTAGATGGTGGCCTGGCCGTAGTTGGGGCCGAAGGAATCATCACCCCCGGTCAGGTACTTCATCTTGAAGCGGGTATTCATCGGGTGCGGTTCCCAGCCGAGGAACACGATGGCCTGGTCGCGCTTGGTGGCGCGTTCGACCTGGGAGAGCATGCCGGCTTCGCTGGACTCGACGACTTTGAAGCCGGCGGTTTTCAGGCCGAAGGCGTCTTTGTCGATCAGCGTCTGGATGGTGCGGTTGCCGTCGTTGCCCGGCTCGATGCCGTAGATCTTGCCGCCCAGCTCATCCTTGAATTTGGCGATATCGGCGAAGTCCTTCAGGCCTTTGTTGTACAGCGCTTCCGGGACCGCCAGGGTGTACTTGGCGTTCTCCAGGTTGGCGCGCACGGTCTCCACGGTGCCGGCATCACGGTACTGCTTGATGTCGTTTTCCATGGTCGGCATCCAGTTGCCGAGGAAGATGTCCATGTTCTTGCCGTCGGCCAGGGACTTGTAGGTCACGGGCACCGAAATCATCGTGGTGCGTGGCTTGTAGCCCAGGCCCTTGAGGACTTCGCTGGTGGCGGCGGTGGTGACGGTGATATCGGTCCAGCCGACATCGGAGAAGTTGACGGTCTGGCATTGTGCCGGTTCTGCAGCGTGCGCCACGACTGGCAGACTCAGCATGGCGGCCAACAACAACGAGGGTGAAGCTTTCATGGGGCTAGACTCCTGTGTTTTTTCTGACGGCGTTCGCCGCGCTTTATAAGTGTTGCGGTTGGAGCGTGCGACAACAGCTCTGGCACGGTGCCTTGCAAACGAGTCGAGACTGATCATGTACCAGTGAAAATCTGACGCCTACAGGGGGCGTCGTATCCAGTACAGGGAGGGTCGTATCCAGTGTCGGTGACGTCGCTTACAGGTTTTTCCCAAGGCAAAACTGCAGTTTTTGCCCATCTGCACCGCTAAAAACGGCCAAAACCGGTGATCGCACAGGCGCGACGCTGGTGAGCATGGGTGCGTCGGTGTGAGACGCCGTGACGGCAAACAAAAGCTTGATGATGCCGCCATCTGGGCGATCTGAGCGTAGCAGCTCGTTGGTGTCCGGCCTGTTCACCTGCGGAGTTCCACGTTAATGGCTATCAGTGTTTTCGACCTGTTCAAGATCGGCATCGGGCCTTCTAGTTCTCATACCGTCGGCCCCATGCGCGCCGCGGCGTTGTTCGTTCAAGGGTTGCGTGAACGTGATCTGTTGGAACAAGTGCGGCGCGTCGAAGTTCAGCTGTATGGCTCGCTGTCGGCCACCGGCATCGGCCATGGCAGCGACACCGCGACCATCATGGGCCTGATGGGCGAATGGCCGGACGCCATCGACCCTTCGCAGATCGGCCAACGCATCCACACCCTGCGCGAGACCGACACCCTGCTGCTCGACGGGCGCTTGTCGGTACCGTTTGTCTGGGCCAGGGACATGCGCCTGCTCGACGAAAACCTGCCGTTCCATCCCAACGCCATGACCCTGGTGGTGTCGGGTGACAACGGCGAGCTGCACCGCGACACCTACTATTCGGTGGGTGGCGGTTTTGTGGTGGATGAAGCCCAGGCGCAAAGCGGCGTGGCCGATATGGACCGCACCGAATTGCCTTACGACTTTTCCAGCGCGGTGGAGCTGTTGCAGCTGTGCAAGACCCACAACCTGCGCGTGGCCGAGTTGATGATGGCCAACGAGAAGGTCTGGCGCTCTGAAGATGAAATCCGCAGCGGCCTGATGAAACTCTGGCGCGCCATGCAGGATTGCGTGGAACAGGGTCTCAAGCACGAAGGCATCCTGCCCGGCGGCCTCAACGTGCGCCGGCGTGCCGCCAAGTTGCACCGCAGCCTGCAGGAGTTGAACAAGCCCAATGTGATTGGTTCGACCCTGAGTGCCATGGAATGGGTCAACCTGTTCGCCCTGGCGGTGAACGAAGAAAACGCCGCCGGTGGACGCATGGTCACGGCGCCCACCAACGGCGCTGCCGGGATTATCCCGGCGGTGCTGCATTACTTCATGAAATTCAGCGAAGAAGTCACCGAGGCCAATGTGGTCGACTACCTGCTCGGTGCGGCGGCGGTGGGCATTCTGTGCAAGAAGAACGCCTCGATCTCCGGCGCCGAAGTCGGCTGCCAGGGCGAAGTGGGCTCTGCCTGCGCCATGGCCGCCGCCGGGCTGGCCGAGATCCTCGGCGCCACGCCGGAGCAACTGTGCAATGCTGCCGAAATCGGCCTGGAACACAACCTGGGGCTGACCTGCGACCCGGTGGGCGGCTTGGTGCAGGTGCCGTGCATCGAGCGCAACGCAATCGCGGCGGTGAAGGCGATCAACGCGGCGCAAATGGCGCTGCGCGGCGACGGCCAGCACTTTATCTCTCTGGACCGGGTGATCCGCACCATGCGCGATACCGGGGCGGACATGCATGACAAGTACAAAGAGACATCGCGCGGTGGGTTGGCGGTCAGCGCGGTGGAGTGCTGAGACCGCGTTGCCTGCATCGGGGGCAAGCCCCCTCCCACATTTGGATTGGTGAACACAGTCAAAGGTGGGAGGGGGCTCGCCCCCGATAGCAATCATCCAGGCGCCGCTGCGCAAAAAGTGAACACCCCAACCAAAAGCGCCACCTTTTAGCGCGTCGCAAATAGATAAGTAGCTTGCGAACGATTTTCGACCTGACCACTGACCTCCCGCGCTTTGGGTGACAGACTTCTCCCACACCCGCAAAGCGCCTTCCCACAAGTGCTACCGATCTGCTCACACACCTTGCCCGGGCGTGTTCCTACGGCCAATTCCAGCCATAACTGTACGTGCGGCGCGGGCTTATTTAGACGCGTCATGAGGTCGTTTTTAGGAGTTATTGGACGGCCATTCAAATTTAGGCATGGCATTTGCTCTATCAATTCAAAGCCTCTCTCCTCGCCGGATGAAGAGCGCAATAACAAGAGCCTCGCCTGAGGCCATCACCCGCTTTGTGTGAGGAGATACCGCGATGACGTCGTTCAACTCCGGGGCCCAACCCCAGAACCGTGCGCCTCAATCCATCGGCTTTTTGCTGCTGGACAATTTCACGCTGATTTCCCTGGCCTCCGCAGTCGAACCGCTGCGCATGGCCAACCAGCTCTCCGGCCGCGAGCTGTATCGCTGGACGACCTTGAGCGTCGATGGAAACCAGGTGTGGGCCAGCGACGGTCTGCAAATCACTCCCGATGCTTCCATGCACAAAGCGCCCGCCCTGGATACCGTGATCGTGTGCGGGGGGGTGGGTATCCAGCGTACCGTGACCCGTGAACATGTGTCGTGGCTGCAAAGCCAGGCACGCCAATCGCGCCGCTTGGGCGCGGTATGCACCGGCAGTTGGGCCTTGGCTTGCGCCGGTCTGCTCGACGGTTTTGATTGCAGCGTGCATTGGGAATGCCTGGCTTCGATGCAGGAAGCCTTCCCCCGCGTGGCCATGAGCACACGCCTGTTTACCCTCGACCGCAACCGCTTCACCAGCTCGGGCGGCACCGCGCCGCTGGACATGATGCTGCACCTGATCAGCCGCGATCACGGTCGCGAACTGTCGGCCGCCATCTCCGAGATGTTTGTGTACGAACGCATCCGCAACGAGCAAGACCACCAGCGCGTGCCGCTCAAGCACATGCTCGGCACCAACCAGCCGAAGCTTCAGGAAATCGTCGCGCTGATGGAAGCCAACCTGGAAGAACCGATCGACCTGGATGAACTGGCGGTATACGTCGCCGTCTCACGTCGCCAGTTGGAGCGGTTGTTCCAGAAGTACCTGCATTGCTCGCCGTCGCGTTACTACCTAAAGCTGCGCCTGATCCGTGCACGGCAGTTGCTCAAGCAAACGCCGATGTCGATCATCGAAGTGGCGTCGGTGTGCGGGTTTGTGTCCACGCCACACTTCTCCAAGTGCTACCGCGAATATTTCGGCATTCCGCCACGGGATGAACGCGTCGGCTCCAACACCACCCAACAGGTGGCGATGATGCCAATTCCACAGGCGCTGGTGTTGTCGCCGTTGTCGGGGCCGATGTCGGCGTTGAGTCAGGCGCGCAATGAGTCGACGTTTGCCAGCGTAAGGCTCTAGACCGAGGTTTCTGCATCGGGGGCAAGCCCCCTCCCACATTTGGATGGGTGAACACAGTCAAAGGTGGAAGGGGGCTTGCCCCCGATAGCAATCTAATCAGGCGCCAGAGTTCTGCTTGAACTGCACCAGTGCCGGCAACAACTGCTTGTCGATTGCCTGGCGCACGGCCGGCAGAATCGTCGCACTGCCGGTGTACATCTGCTCCACCATGCCCTTGAGCGCCTTGGCCCGTGCCTCGCTCAAGCCGCGCACCGCGCACTCGCAGGCCTGCTCGGCAGTGGCGCCGCTGGACACTTCGAAACCCAGCGAGCGCAGTTGGCCCAGCAGGTCATCCTGGTCAATCAAATCCGCGTGCATCATGACGTTTATCCTGGTGAGGTGAACGGGGTCTGACTGGGATTCTGGTAGCCACCCAAGGGGGCGGCAAGCGCAGATTGTACGAATGCCTCAGATGGCTATGAGCATGTCGTTTTCGGGCCATTTACCGGCGGCGGTAATGGGCACACTGAGTACCAGCAAACAGCTTGAAGGTTTGGTCACCCTCGAGATGTCACGCTCACACAAGGCCCTCTGCCTCGATCCAGTCACGGCTGGATCGGGGCTTTTTTGTGGGAGCGGGCTTGCTCGCGAAAGGCGCGCTACGGTCTACCGTTGCAACACCAAAATGCGCGAGAGCAACTCATCCCTATCGATATAACACCCTTGAAAATGCCGAGCCCCGGAAGCCGGGTCAAAAGCATGACGCGCATGCAACGTGCGGCGGTTATCGAAGCCCCACAGCTCACCGGGGTTCAGGCGCTGCACCACACGAAAGCGATCTTCCCGCGTCATCGCGATAAAGCGCCGATAGGCGCGATACAGCAACGGCATCTGTTCCACACTCGTCTCAAACGGCCCGCGTAGAAAATTGGCCATGCGGATCTCCGCGATATCGCCCAAGGCATCCAGCGCAATGATCGGCGCCAACTGGCGGTAGTCGCTGTGACGGTCCTTGTTGCGAAACTCCACCGGGATGTCGCACAGAGCCAGGAACGCTTCGGGGTCTTCGGTACGCAGGGCGCAGGCGATGGCAAACCCATCGACAAAAATACTTTCGCCACCGTCGGCATCGTTCACCAGGCAATGCAAAAACTGCAGGCCCGGTTGCAGCTCCCGCGTGGGCAAGTCACTGTGCAACGGCAGGTTGAAGGCGGTGTAGGCATTGCTGTCGGCATCGGCCTTGGATTGCACGTTGAACAGCACGCCGAAGTTGCTCTCGCGGATGAATGAAATGCGCTTGGCGACCAGCGCCAGGGCGCCGGGCTCGGTGGGCACGCCGCGGATTTGCGTGAGGCCGCAGTCACGTAGCGCCAGCAGCCACTGCAACAATGCGTGGGGGTCTTGCATGACCGCTGAATAGTCGAACACCGGCAGTTGGAAGCGGCTGTCCCACAGCTGGGGTTTGGGCTTCGCCGCCCAGCGTTCGGCGCGGGACTCATCGTCGTAGGCATGCGTCCGCAGCCAGCCGGGGTCGTACTGGCTGCGGTGGCCGCCGCTCCATTGCACGCTCAACAAGCCTTGATCGATGCATGCGTCGACAGCGCTGAGGTGCTCGTCCACATCGACAATCTCCAGCACCTGCTCGCGGGTCACGCTGTACACGCATTCCGCGCAGGGGCAGTTGTCCCGCAGCCACTGATGATGAAACGGGCTGACCCGCCCATCGGCCCATTGCACACGAATCTGATCATTTAGCACCCGCACCTGCGCAAGGTCGCAGATCTTCGGGTAGGTACGGAAATCGGCAACAGCGGCGGCGGTTTGCATGGTGTCTCCTTATTGTTTTTTGGGTGGCAGTCCAATCACTCGGCCGAGCAGGGCGGGGCGAGGCAGGTCAGCCTGCTGGGCGCTGATGGCAGTGAGTCTTTCCAACGTGGCATCGGTGAACGGCGCGGCATGCGGACCGGCCAGGTCAACATGCAACAGCATCTGTTCGTTGCCCGCAAGTTCCTTCTCATCCCCCACCAAGTGCAGGCTGTGATAGAGGTGCAGGCGCTTGGCGTCATGGGCGATCAGTTGGGTATGCACCTCCACGTCGGCGCCGAGTTTCACTTCGTGCAGGTAGTTCAGGTGCAGCTCCAGGGTGAACAGCGAATGGCCGCTGGCTTCGCGGTTTTCACTGTTCAGCCCGAGGATGTCCATCAGCGCGTCGGTGGCGTAGCTGAAGATCAGCAGGTAGAACGCGTCGCGCAGATGGCCGTTGTAGTCCACCCAGTCGGGGTGGACCTGGGTGGTGTAAGTGGTGAGTGCGGGCATGTCAGGGGTTCCGTTATTCAGCGAAGGTCATGCCGTGCTTGGCCTTGGTGGTTTTCACCGCTTCCAGCACCGCCAGCAGGCAATCATCACGATAGCGCTCCAGCGCCGAAATGCTGTGCTTGCCCAACTGGTCGCTGGTGCCGTCGACCACGTCGTCGATCAGCTTGTCGGTCAGTTCCGGCGCCGGCAGGTAGGTCCACGGCAATTGCAGTGCCGGGCCGAACTGCGCCATGAAGTGCCGCATGCCGGCATCGCCGCCCGCCAGGGTGTAGGTGAGGAACGTGCCCATGAACGACCAGCGCAGGCCGGCGCCAAAACGGATTGCGTCATCGATCTCGCCGGTGGTCGCCACGCCATCATTGACCAGGTGCAGTGCTTCACGCCACAACGCTTCGAGCAGGCGATCGGCGATGAACCCCGGGACTTCCTTGCGCACATGCAGCGGGCGCATACCGAGGGATTCATACACCTTGATCGCGGCCTGGATGGCTTCTGGCGCGGTGTTCTTGCCGCCAACCACTTCCACCAGCGGCAACAGGTAAACCGGGTTGAACGGGTGGCCGACCACACAGCGTTCCGGGTGGGTCGAACCTTCGTAGAACTCACTCGGCAACAGGCCCGAGGTGCTTGAACCGATCAACGCATTCGGCTTGGCTGCCGCACTGATCTTGCTGTGCAGGTCCAGCTTCAGCTCCAGGCGTTCCGGGGCGCTTTCCTGGATGAAGTCGGCGTCTTTCACGCATTCTTCAATGGTGGCGACAAAGCGCAGGCGCTCTTGCGACGCACCCGGCGCCAGCCCTTGTTTCTCCAGGGCGCCCCAGGCGTTGGCGACGCGCTTGCGCAGCGCAGCTTCGGCACCAGGTGCCGGGTCCCAGGCGACCACATCCAGGCCATGGGCCAGCGCGCGGGACACCCAGCCGCTGCCGATGACACCGCTGCCGAGGGCGGCGAAGGTTTTGATTTCGGTGATAAAGCTCATGGCAAATTCCTATGGATTTCGGTGGTCCAGTGTGGGAGGGGGCTTGCCCCCGATAGCGGTGTGTCAGTCGATACATTCGGTACTGATGCACCGTAATCGGGGGCAAGCCCCCTCCCACATTTTTTGATTAGCGGCGTTTGGTGAGGCCCATTTTTATGCGTCCTTCGGCGGGGGTCATGACCCGTGCGCCGAGGCGGCTGAGGATTTCACTGGCCCGTTCCACCAACTGGCCGTTGGTCGCAAGCACACCCTTGTCCAGCCACAGGTTGTCTTCCAGACCGACCCGCACGTTGCCGCCCAGCAGCACCGCTTGCGCCGCCATCGGCATTTGCATGCGGCCAATCCCAAAGCCGGCCCACACGGCGTCGGCGGGCAGGTTGTCGACCATGGCTTTCATGGTGGTAGTGTCGGCCGGTGCGCCCCACGGGATGCCCAGGCACAGCTGGAACAGCGGGTTGTCGAGCAGGCCTTCCTTGATCATCTGTTTGGCGAACCACAGGTGACCGGTGTCGAAGATCTCCAGCTCGGCCTTTACGCCCAGCTCCTGGATGCGTTTGGCACCCGCCCGCAGTTGGGCCGGGGTGGACACGTAAATGGTGTCGCCATCGCCGAAGTTCAGGGTGCCGCAGTCCAGGGTGCAGATTTCCGGCAGCAGTTCTTCGACGTGGGCCAAGCGGGTCAGCGGGCCGACCAGGTCGGTGTTGGGGCCGAATTCCATCGGGTTCTCGCCGCCACCGATCTCCAGGTCGCCGCCCATGCCGGCAGTGAGGTTGACGATGATGTCGATGTCGGCCTCGCGGATACGCTCCATCACTTCGCGATACAAGGCGACGTCACGGCTGAACTTGCCGGTGTGCGGGTCGCGCACGTGGCAGTGCACAACGGTCGCGCCCGCTTTGGCGGCTTCCACGGCGGCGGCGGCGATTTGTTTGGGGGTGACCGGCACGTGTGGGCTTTTGCTGGTCGTGTCGCCAGCACCGGTGAGTGCGCAGGTGATGATGACGTCGTGGTTCATGAGGCAGGTTCCTTACAAGCGGGCGTAGGGGTGCCGTGCGCAGCCGGGAGTGGCTGCGACACGGTGATTCGAATCAGGTTATTTGCTGGTCAATTGCAGGTTGGCCGCCGCCGGTTTGCCGTCGAAGGTGGTCACACCTTCCAGCCAGCGGGCCTGGTCTTGCGGGTGATCCTTGAGCCATTGCCTGGCGGACTCGATAGGGTCCTTGTGATCCAGCAGCGGCTGCATCATCCGGCTCTCGTCGGCGGCGGTGAAGGTCAGGTTGGTCAGCAGTTTGTGCACGTTGGGGCATTGTTCTGCGTAGTTCGGTGCGGTGACGCTCCACACGGTGGCCATGCCTTCGTTCGGCCCCAGGGCGTCGTCGCTGCCGGTGAGGTAGGTCATGGCGACGTTGACGTTCATCGGGTGCGGCGCCCAGCCGAAGAACACTACGGCTTCCTTGCGGCGCACGGCGCGGTCGACGGCGGCGAGCATGCCGGCTTCACTGGACTCGACCAGCTGGAATTTGCCGAGGCCGAACTGGTTCTTGGCGATCATCGCCTTGATCTGGGTGTTGGCGCCCGAGCCTGGCTCGATGCCGTAGATCTTGCCGCCCAGTTCTTTCTCGAACCTGGCGATGTCGGCAAAGGTTTTCAGGCCTTTGTCTGCCAGGTAGGTAGGCACGGCGAGGGTGGCACGGGCGTCTTCCAGGCTGGGCTTGTCGAGCACCTTGACTTGCTTGGCGTCGACGAACGGCGTGATGGTCTGGGTCATCAGTGGGTTCCAGTAGCCCAGGAACAGGTCCAGCCGCTGGTCGCGGATACCGGCGAAGATGATTTGCTGGGAGGCGCTGGTCTGTTTGGTCTTGTAGCCGAGGCCGTCGAGCAACACTTGGGTCATGGCGCTGGTGGCGATTACGTCGGTCCAGTTCACCACGCCCATGCGCACGTTCTGGCAGGATGCCGCGTCGGCAGCCAGTACGTTCGTGCTCAAGATGGCGCTGGCGCTGAGTGCGAGCACGCAGCGGCTGATCAGTCGGTTCATGGTGGATCCCTCGGCAGGTCGTTATTGTGGGGTCCGGCGTCTTTGTGCGCCGTGGGATCAAATTACGCAGCTTGAGGGCCGACAAAACGCACGGCGGCGACCAGCTCTTGCACTGCAGCGACCTGTGCTCTTGAATGGCTCGTTGAACTGGCGTATCACAGTGAGCACGCTGCCCGTCCTACGAGAGCGCACCATGTCCCAGGATTTCTACTTTCTGCTGATGCCAGGCTTCTCGGCCATCGGCTTTATCTCTGCGCTGGAACCGTTGCGGGTGGCCAACCGCTTTCGTGGCGAGCTTTACCGCTGGCATGTATTGAGTGCCGATGGCGGCGCGGTATTGGCGAGCAATGGCATGTCGGTCAACGCTGACGCCGCGCTGGAACCGTTGAAAAAGGGCGCGACGTTATTGGTGGTGGCGGGCTTCGAGCCGCTGCAGTTCGCCACGCCTGCGCTGGAGCACTGGCTACGGCGCCTTGACCATGATGGCGTGATCCTCGGCGCCATCGACACCGGCGCTTGTGTGCTCGCCGAAGCCGGGCTGCTCGACGGCCACCGCCTCACCCTGCACTGGGAAGCCATCGACGCGTTCAAGGAATCCTATCCGCACCTGATGGTCACCCAGGAACTGTTCGAAATCGACCGCCGTCGCATCACCTGCGCTGGCGGCACCGCTTCCATCGACCTGATGCTCGACTTGATTGCCCAGGCCCACGGCCCCGAACTGGCGATCCAGGTCTCCGAACAATTCGTGCTCGGCCGCATCCGCCCACGCAAAGACCACCAGCGCATGCAGATCGCCACGCGCTACGGCATCAACAACAAGAAACTGGTGCAGGTGATCGGCGAAATGGAGCAACACACCGAGCCGCCGCTGAGCACCTTGGCCCTGGCCGAGGCGATCAAAGTCACCCGGCGCCAGTTGGAGCGGCTGTTCCGCCTGCACCTGAACGACACCCCGAGCAATTTCTACTTGGGCCTGCGCCTGGAAAAAGCCCGACAGCTCTTACGCCAAAGCGGTATGAGCGTTTTGGAGGTAGGTATTGCGTGCGGGTTCGAGTCGCCGTCGTACTTCACCCGCAGTTATCGCGCGCGGTTTGCGAAGTGTCCGAGGGAGGATCGGCGACGGGAGGTGGTGTAATGGCCAATTATAGTAAATTATACTCGCGACTATAATTTATAGTCCTTTCCATAATTGAGTATAAAACCATGTCCAAGCACAGCGGCTTTGTATTCCGCCGCCCCACCCTGGCCAGCAGTATTGCTGACGGCCTGGTGGGCGCCGGCATTCAGGATTTCACCTCTGGCCTGTTTCTCGCGGCGCCGCGTCGTACGGGCAAAAGTACTTTTTTGCGTGAGGATCTGATCCCGGAGTGCCAGCTTCGGGGTTGGCTTACCGTGTATGTCGATCTGTGGGCCGACAAAGAGAAAGATCCCGCGGAGTTGATTGCCAGTGCTATTGCTGCCGCGCTGGTGCCCTATGAAAAGGGCATTCGCAAGCTGGCCAAGCACATTGGAATCGAGAAACTGAGCTTTCTGCGTACCCTGTCCTGGGACTTCAGCAAGCCTCAATTGCCGGTTGGCGCGACGTTGACCCAGGCCTTGGAGTTGCTCCACCGCGCAGCGGAAAAACCTGTCGTCCTGGTGATTGACGAGGCTCAGCACGCTTTGACCAGCGATTCAGGCATCAATGCGATGTTCGCGCTCAAGGCTGCCCGGGATCAGCTCAACCAAGGCCGTGACGAGGACGGCAGCGGTTTGCATCTGGTATTCACCGGCTCCAATCGCGACAAGCTGGCTCACTTGGTACTGGGTAAAAGCCAGCCGTTCTTCGGCTCCAGCATCACGCCGTTCCCGCTGCTGGGTAAAGAGTTCACCCAGGCCTACACCGCGCACCTCAACGCGCACCTGGCCAAGACCAACCAATTCAACGCCGCCGATATTGATGAAGCCTTTGAGCTGGTAGGCCGGCGCCCCGAGATGTTGCGCACGATCATCGGTGAAGTGGCGCTGGAGTTGGGCGAAGCCAGCAACCTCGGCCAGTTGCTGCACAGTCGTGCCGAACTGCTGCGTGCCGGTGTGTGGACCGAATTCGAAAGCGCCTGGAACAACCTCACCATCCCCCAGCGCGCCGTACTGCAAGTGATGGTGGAGCGCTCGCAAAACAACGAACCCTTCGCGCCGTTCACCGACAGCACCGTAACGGCGGTCAGCAAGGCGCTGGAGGACATGGGCAGCGACGTGGTGCCGGGCACCCAGACGATTCAGGCCTGTATCGATGCCCTGCGCGACAAGGAACTGGTGTGGAAGTCGAGCCGGGGAGGGTATGCCCTGGAGGACAAAACCTTCGGCGACTGGCTGCGCAACAAGCGCTGACATGTGGGAGGGGGCTTGCCCCCGATGACAGGCTGTCAGTTGATACAACTTCGGCTGACCCACCGCTATCGGGGGCAAGCCCCTCCCACAGTAGATTAATGATGTGGCCTATTTCTTCAGCAGCGCCGAACACGCTGCTTTGTACGCTTCATGCTGGTATTTGTTCAGCGTCGCCGGCAGTTCGAAGTTGTGCTTCTTGTTCTGCGCATTAAGGGTCTGCGGCGACAGCAAGGTCACCTCAACCCCGTCCAGCAGCTGGAACACCCCTTCAATCTTGAACGTGGTCGGGCCACCGGCGAACTCGCCTTTCTTGCTGCGCTTCTTGATCGCGATACGCTCGATGGCGTTTTCCTGCACAAATGCCTTTACCTGTGCGGCGAAGGCTTTGACGTTGGCGGCCTCGTCATCGTCTTCCAGGGCAATTTTCTTGGTCGCCAGGGCGACGTGGGCCAGCGTCTGGTTGTCCAGTGAGGCGACGGCGATGATGGCTTCGCTGCCTTTGATTTCGATGCCGCAAGTCTTCATGAATAGCCTTGGTTCAGAGTAAAAGTGGCGGAGATTGTCGCTTATTCCTGCCCAATCGACTCCAAAAACTCCGACCGCTCATCACTCATCCGCGCCAGGCAGTCGTTCTGTGCGATCGCGTAGGCCTTGGTGCCGGTCACCGCCGGAAAGGTGTCCACCGCGCAATCAGCGTCACGCAATTTTTCCCACTTTTGCTGGGCATCCTTCAGACGAGCGGTAATGTCCGCCAGCTTGGTCTTGTCGCTGCCGTAGGTCGACGCCATGCGTTCGAGCAGGCCCTGGTAGTTATCCTTGAGCAGCTGTTCAGCAGTGGTTTTGTTATAGGTGGCGCATTCCAGGGTTTGCTTGTCGTTTTCGATGCCGTCGCACGGCGTGCTGTCGGTGTCTTCAGCCGCGTGAACGCCGGTTGCGATGAGTGCCAAAGCCAGGAAAATCGATTTCATTGCGCCGTCTCATATCAGTTGATGCCCGAATTCTGGCTCAAGCGTAAGACAAAGAACAGCCGCGAGTCAGACCTCTCTTGGTAGCCTTTGTCGCGGATTGACGCTTTCGGCAATTCCCCTGTCGTTTTTGCACCCGGCTCTGTCGGCCCCTGGGCATATGCTGGCCCCAAAGCGCCGGCAGACGATTCGGCGCATGAATCGCCAATAAGGGGACGCCTGATGAGCCCAGCCGAATTGCACGCCGACAGCATCGTTATCGACGGGCTGATTATTGCCAAGTGGAACCGCGACCTGTTCGAGGACATGCGCAAAGGGGGGCTCACCGCCGCCAACTGCACGGTGTCGGTGTGGGAAGGGTTCCAGGCCACCATCAACAATATCGTGGCCAGCCAGACCCTGATCCGTGAGAACAGCGACCTGGTGATCCCGGTGAAAACCACTGCGGACATCCGCAAAGCCAAGGAACAGGGCAAGACCGGCATCATCTTCGGCTTCCAGAACGCCCATGCCTTCGAAGACCAACTCGGCTACGTCGAGATCTTCAAGCAGCTCGGCGTCGGTGTAGTGCAGATGTGCTACAACACCCAGAACCTGGTCGGCACCGGTTGCTACGAGCGCGACGGCGGCCTGTCGGGCTTCGGTCGCGAGATCGTCGCCGAGATGAACCGTGTCGGCATCATGTGCGACCTGTCCCACGTGGGCTCCAAGACGTCCGAAGAAGTCATCCTCGAATCGAAAAAGCCGGTGTGCTATTCCCACTGCCTGCCGTCGGGCCTTAAAGAACACCCGCGCAACAAGTCCGATGAAGAGCTGAAGTTCATCGCCGATCACGGGGGGTTTGTCGGTGTGACCATGTTCGCGCCGTTCCTGGCCAAGGGCATCGATTCGACCATCGACGACTACGCCGAAGCCATCGAATACACCATGAACATCGTCGGTGAAGACGCCATCGGCATTGGCACCGACTTCACCCAGGGCCATGGCCAGGATTTCTTCGAAATGCTGACCCATGACAAGGGCTACGCCCGCCGCCTGACCAGCTTCGGCAAGATCATCAACCCGCTGGGCATCCGCACCGTGGGCGAGTTCCCCAACCTCACCGAGACCCTGCTCAAGCGCGGCCACCCTGAGCGCGTGGTGCGCAAGATCATGGGCGAGAACTGGGTCAACGTCCTCAAGGACGTCTGGGGCGAATAAGCCACCGCTAACGCATCTTCTCCCCGGCCATCCGCGCCGGGGCACTACACAAGAATTTTCTGGAGTTAAGTTTCCATGGCCAAGATCGCCCCGCAATTGCCTATCGAAGTCGACAGCGAAACCGGTGTCTGGACCTCCGACGCCCTGCCGATGCTGTACGTGCCACGCCATTTCTTCGTCAACAACCACATAGGCATCGAAGAAGTGCTGGGCGCCGAGGCCTATGCCGAGATCCTCTACAAGGCCGGCTACAAATCCGCCTGGCACTGGTGCGAGAAAGAAGCCGAATGCCACGGCCTGGAAGGCGTCGCGGTGTTCGAGCACTACATGAAGCGTCTGTCGCAACGTGGCTGGGGCCTGTTCAAGATCCAGGACATCGACCTCGACAAAGGCACCGCCAGCGTCAAGCTCGAACACTCGGCGTTTGTCTACGTGTACGGCAAGGTCGGGCGCAAGGTCGACTACATGTTCACCGGCTGGTTTGCCGGTGCCATGGACCAGATTCTTGAGGCCCGAGGCAGCAAGATCCGCACTGTGGCCGAACAAGTCTACGGAGGCTCCGAAGAGGGCCACGATGACGGCCTGTTCACCGTCAAGCCGTTGTAAGCCGAGGACCGTGCCATGGCTTTCGAAGCAATGTTCCAGCCGATCCAGATCGGCAAGCTGACCATCCGCAACCGCGTGCTCAGTACCGCCCACGCCGAGGTGTATGCCACCGATGGCGGGATGACCACTGACCGCTATGTGAAGTATTACGAAGAGAAAGCCAAGGGCGGTATCGGCCTGGCAATCTGCGGCGGTTCCTCGGTGGTGGCCATCGACAGCCCGCAGGAATGGTGGAGCTCGGTGAACCTGTCCACCGACCGCATCATCCCGCACTTCCAGAACCTGGCCGACGCCATGCACAAGCATGGCGCCAAGATCATGATCCAGATTACCCACATGGGCCGCCGCTCGCGTTGGGACGGCTTCAACTGGCCGACGCTGATGTCGCCGTCTGGCGTGCGTGAGCCGGTGCACCGCGCCACCTGCAAGACTATCGAACCGGAAGAAATCTGGCGTGTGATCGGCAACTACGCCCAGGCCGCACGCCGCGCCAAGGCCGGTGGCCTGGACGGGGTGGAACTGTCCGCCGTGCACCAGCACATGATCGATCAGTTCTGGAGCCCGCGGGTCAACAAGCGGACCGACGAGTGGGGCGGCACGTTTGAAGGGCGCATGAAGTTCGGCCTGGAAGTGCTGAAGGCCGTGCGTGCCGAGGTGGGTGACGACTTCTGCGTGGGCATGCGCCTGTGCGGTGACGAGTTCCACCCGGATGGTTTGTCCCACGAGGACATGAAGCAGATCGCCAAGTATTACGACGACACCGGCATGCTCGATTTCATCGGCGTGGTGGGTTCGGGTTGCGATACCCACAACACCCTGGCCAACGTTATCCCCAATATGAGTTATCCACCGGAGCCGTTTTTGCACCTGGCCGCCGGTATCAAGGAAGTGGTCAAGGTCCCGGTGCTGCACGCGCAGAACATCAAGGACCCGAATCAGGCCACGCGCATCCTGGAAGGCGGTTATGTGGACATGGTCGGCATGACCCGCGCGCACATTGCCGACCCGCACCTGATCGCCAAGATCAAGATGGGCCAGATCGACCAGATCAAGCAATGCGTCGGCGCCAACTATTGCATCGACCGCCAGTACCAGGGCCTGGATGTGTTGTGCATCCAGAACGCCGCGACGTCCCGTGAATACATGGGCGTGCCGCATATCATCGAGAAGTCCACCGGGCCGAAACGCAAAGTGGTGGTGGTGGGTGCCGGCCCGGCCGGGATGGAAGCTGCACGCGTGGCCGCCGAACGTGGCCATGATGTGACGCTGCTGGAGAAGAAAGAATTTATCGGTGGGCAGATCACCACCGCTTCGAAAGCGCCGCAGCGTGACCAGATTGCGGGTATCACCCGCTGGTTCCAACTGGAGCTGGCACGCTTGAAAGTCGACCTGCGCCTTGGCGTGGCGGCGGATGCCGACACCATCCTGGACCTGCGTCCGGACGTGGTGGTGCTGGCGGTGGGCGGGCATCCGAATGTGGAGCAGAACGAACACTGGGGCGCCGCCGAAGGTTTGGTGGTGAGCAGTTGGGATGTGCTCGACGGCAAGGTAGCACCGGGCAAGAACGTGCTGGTGTACGACACCATCTGCGAATTCACCGGCATGTCGGTGGCGGATTTCCTCGCGGACAAAGGCAGCCAGGTCGAGATCGTCACCGACGACATCAAGCCGGGCGTGGCCATCGGCGGTACGTCGTTCCCGACCTACTACCGCAGCATGTACCCCAAGGAAGTGATCATGACCGGCGACATGATGCTGGAAAAGGTCTACCGCGAGGGCGACAAGCTGGTGGCGGTGCTGGAGAACGAATACACCGGCGCCAAAGAGGAGCGGGTGGTCGACCAGGTAGTGGTAGAGAACGGCGTGCGGCCGGACGAAGCCATCTACTACGCGCTCAAGGAAGGCTCGCGCAACAAGGGCCAGATCGACGTCGAAGCCTTGTTCGCGATCAAGCCGCAGCCGTGCCTGAGCGAGACGGGTGATGGGTACTTGCTGTTCCGCATCGGTGACTGTGTGGCGCAGCGTAATACCCACGCTGCGATCTATGACGCTCTGCGCCTGTGCAAGGATTTCTGAGCCAGCCTTGAACCAATGTGTACTCGGTCCAAATGTGGGAGGGGGCTTGCCCCCGATGGCGGAGTGTCAGTTGATACAGCTGTAGCTGACCCACTGCTATCGGGGGCAAGCCCCCTCCCACATTCAGCGCCAGTTTCACAGTAGACCTGTGTGGTCTGTGGGAGCTTCACCATGTTGAACACCTTGCTGCCTATTCTCTTGTTTACCGCCCTGGGCCTCGCCGTCCTCGGCGCCCTGCGCCGGGTGAACATGTGGCGCCGTGGCCGCGCGTCCAAAGTCGACCTGCTGGGCGGCCTGCTGGCCATGCCCAAGCGCTACATGGTCGACCTGCACCACGTGGTCGCCCGCGATAAATACATCGCCAATACCCACGTCGCCACCGCGTTGGGCTTTGTGCTGTCGGCCTTGCTGGCGATCCTGGTCCACGGTTTCGGCCTGCAAAGCCGTATCCTCGGCTACGCCTTACTGTTGGCCTCGGTGCTGATGTTTGTTGGCGCCACCTTCGTCTATCTGCGTCGGCGCCACCCGCCGTCGCGCCTGTCGAAAGGCCCGTGGATGCGCCTGCCGAAAAGCCTGATGGCGTTCTCGGTGAGCTTCTTTCTGGTGACGCTGCCGGTGGCTGGGATTCTGCCGGCGGACTTCGGCGGCTGGCTGCTGGCCGCATTGCTCAGCGTCGGTGTGTTGTGGGGCGTGTCCGAAATGTTCTTCGGCATGACCTGGGGCGGCCCGATGAAACACGCCTTCGCCGGTGCCCTGCACCTGGCCTGGCACCGCCGCGCCGAGCGTTTTGGCGGTGGCCGTTCCACCGGTTTGAAACCGCTGGACCTCAGTGACAAGACTGCGCCCCTGGGTGTGGAGAAACCCAAGGATTTCACCTGGAACCAACTGCTCGGTTTCGACGCCTGCGTGCAGTGCGGCAAGTGTGAAGCCGCGTGCCCGGCGTTCGCCGCCGGCCAGCCGCTGAACCCGAAAAAGCTGATCCAGGACATGGTCGTCGGCCTGGCCGGCGGCACCGATGCCAAGTTCGCCGGCAGCCCGTATCCGGGCAAAGCGGTGGGCGAGCACAGCGGCAACCCGCACCAGCCGATCGTCAACGGCCTGGTCGACGCCGAGACTCTGTGGTCGTGCACCACCTGCCGCGCCTGCGTGGAAGAGTGCCCGATGATGATCGAGCACGTGGACGCCATCGTCGACATGCGTCGCCACCTCACGTTGGAAAAAGGCGCCACGCCGAACAAGGGTGCCGAAGTCCTGGAAAACCTGATCGCCACCGACAACCCCGGTGGTTTCGCACCGGGCGGTCGCCTGAACTGGGCGGCGGACCTGAACCTGCCGCTGCTCAGCGAAAAAGGCAGTGCCGAGGTGCTGTTCTGGGTCGGCGACGGTGCCTTCGACATGCGTAACCAACGGACTTTGCGTGCCTTCGTCAAAGTGCTGAAAGCGGCCAAGGTCGACTTCGCCGTGCTCGGCCTGGAAGAACGCGACAGCGGTGATGTCGCCCGGCGCCTGGGTGATGAAGCGACCTTCCAGCTGCTGGCTTCGCGCAATATCCAGACCCTGGCCAAGTACAGCTTCAAGCGGATCGTCACCTGCGACCCCCACAGTTTCCATGTGCTGAAAAATGAATACGGCGCTTTCAACGGCAATTACCGGGTACAGCACCACAGCACCTTCATGGCCGAGTTGATCGGTGAGGGAGCGCTGAACCTGGGCCAGCACAAAGGCAACAGCGTGACCTATCACGACCCTTGTTACCTCGGCCGCTACAACGGCGAGTACGAGGCGCCACGCCAAGTGCTGCGTGCATTGGGGATTGAGGTCAAGGAAATGCAACGCTCGGGGTTCCGTTCACGCTGCTGCGGTGGCGGCGGCGGTGCGCCAATCACTGACATCCCCGGTAAGCAACGTATCCCGGACATGCGCATGGAAGACATCCGCGAAACCGGTGCCGAGCTGGTGGCGGTGGGTTGTCCACAGTGCACGGCGATGCTTGAGGGCGTTGTAGAACCAAGACCCTTGATCAAGGACATTGCCGAGCTGGTGGCCGACGCGCTGCTTGAAGACGCCGCGCCTGCCAAAGCCCCATTGAAGCGTGAACCTGCGGAGGTGCACTGATGAGCGACATTATCCGCCGCGACCCACGCGCCGAGTGGATCGCCCGCAACCGCCTGCACCCGCTGCATGCGGCGATGCAACCGGTGCAGCACAGTTGGATGGGGCCCAATGGCGTCATCCGCAAGAACGTGCACGGCGTCGGTTTTATCGGCCCCAATGGCATCAAGCGTATCGACCGCAGCGGCGCGCAGCAGGGCGGCTCGGCCAAGCGTACGGCGGCGGTAGAAGTGCAATTGCCGCTGCATCAGATTGCCGCCCCCGCGTTCTACATCAACGTGGTACCGGACATGGTTGGCGGCCGCTTGAGCAGCCACGATCGCGACCTGCTTGGCCTGGCGCGACAACTGGCCGGCAGCGACGGCGCGGTGCTGGCGGTGGTGTTTGGTGAGCACAAGGAAAGTGCGTTTGCCACGGCGGGTGTCGACCGTTTGCTGGTGCTGGAGGGCCACGCATTCGACGGTTATTCACCGGAGCAACGCGTCCAGGGCCTGCGGGCTGTGGATAACCAGTTCAACCCGCGACACTGGCTGCTGCCGGACAGCCGCAGCGGCGGTGGCGAGTTGGGTCGACGCTTTGCCGCCAGCCTCAAGGAGCGCCCGGCCACGCGGGTGTGGCAGATCAAGGGCGACGAGTGCATCGGCCGCGCCGGTGCCGGCCAGGAAGACTTGGCCCGGCCACTGCCGCGCCTGGTCCTGGCGGCTGCCGAATGTGCCGATCCGGTCAGCGAAACCCGTCACGAAGTGCTGCCAGTGGAGTTATCCACAGCCCTGGCGCGCAGCCTGCCACGCATCGAAGACCTCGGCGCGGTGGCGGTGGACCCGGCGGCGATTCCCATGGCCGAAGCGGAATTCATTTTCTCCGGCGGCAACGGCGTGAAGGACTGGGCGCTGTTCCACCAGACCGCCGCCGCCCTGGGCGCCACCGAAGGCGCCTCGCGGGTGGCGGTGGACGATGGCTTCATGGCGCGTGATCGCCAGGTCGGTGCCAGCGGCACCTGGGTCACGGCGCGGGTCTACGTGGCCGTGGGTATTTCCGGTGCGATCCAGCACCTGCAAGGCATCGGCGCCTGCGACAAAGTGGTGGCGATCAACCTCGACCCGGGCTGCGACATGATCAAGCGGGCCGACCTGTCGGTGATCGGCGAAAGCGCCGCAATACTGCAAGCCTTGATCGCGGCGGTCGAAGCCTACCGCAATGGCGCCAAGCGCGATGCAGCATGAGGATACGACCATGACGACGAATGTAATCAGCCTGGTGTCCATCGGCGCCCACCCGACTTCCGGGCGCCCGCGCCGTGCCGAGCAGGATGCGCGAGCCGTGGAGCTGGGCCTGCAAATGGCTGGGGATAAGTTGCAGGTGCTGCACGCCGGCAACATCGCCGAACCGACCCTGCGCAGCTACCTGGGCATGGGCCTGCCGCAATTGCATGTGCTGGAGCAACCGGCGGGTAGCGATGCGTTGCCGGTGCTCAGCGAGTACCTGCGCGATGCGGGTGCCCAAGTGGTGCTCGCCGGCAGCCAGGCCGAAACCGGTGAAGGCTCGGGCATGCTGCCGTTCCTGCTGGCCGAGCAACTGGGTTGGCCGCTGATCGTGGGGCTGGCGCAGGTGGAGTCCATCGACGGCGGTGTGGCCCATGTGCTGCAAGCCTTGCCCCGTGGTCAGCGGCGGCGCTTGAAGGTGCGCCTGCCGTTCCTGGCGACGGTGGATAACGCTGCGCCCAAGCCACGGCAAAGCGCCTACGGCCCGGCGCAACGCGGTGAGTTGGCGCCCCATGAAGTCCAGATTGAAGAGGATGAGCTGTTCCATGCGGCGGTGTTGCAGCCGGCCAAGCCACGGCCCAAGCGTCTCAAGGTGATCAAGGCCAAGAGCGGCGCTGACCGGATGAAAGCCGCCACGGCCAAGGCCAGTGGTGGCGGTGGGCAAGTGCTCAAGGGTGTGAGCCCGGAAGAGGGTGCGCAGGCGATCCTCAAGCTATTGGTTGAGGAAGGTGTGGTTCGCTGAACGTGAACAGGGACTGTGTTTACCCACAATCCCTGTTGACCTGTCTGTGGATAACCTGTTCGCGGTTGTCCACACCCCTTATGAATCAAGCCCTAGAGTCCCATGTACGAAAAATAACCAAGCTAACTGAAGGTTTTTGATGGGGTTTTTCGCTGCGTCGGTGTATTTCGCTGAACCGACTTGCCCCCATAGTCTGTTGGTGCTTCTGTGGATAACGTGTTCGCTCTCGGCTGAGGACCTTATTAATAAAGGCCTGCATGGAGTTGATCAAAATCTGATCGATGTAAGCGGTTTCTCAGCTGAGACGCCTGAAAGCCTAGATTCGTGAAGCTTTGAGGTGGTTTTCCACAGCGTGATCGGAGTTGCCCCCAAAGTCTGTTGGTGCATCTGTGGATAAGGTGTTCGTGTACTGCTACAAGCCACGTAAATCATGGCTTTCAGTAGGTTGTTCAAAAAACGAACAAAGCCGGGCCAGACTCACTGGTTTGAATAAGTCACGGATTTTATTCACTTAATTTCAGGCTGGTGCGGCGCTTGTCCACAATTGCTGTGGGTGGCTCTGTGGATAAGTTGTTGGGCAAAGTCTGGAGGGCAGGGGAAACAAGGGGAAGCAGGGGGTTGAATGTTTTTTGCACAATTCAGCCCCCCGGACCAACGTGTCATTCGTGAGCGGCAACACCCTTGAGGTAGGGCGCCGGAGCGGCCCCAAGGTTGTGCAGCATGCGCTCGCTATACCAGTCCACGAAGTTCACCACGCCGAACTCATAGGTCTTGGAGTACGGGCCAGGCTGGTAAGCGGTGGAGTTGATCCCGCGCTGGTTCTCTTCGGCCAGGCGACGATCCTGGTCGTTGGTGGCGTCCCACACTTCGCGCATGCGTGCCACATCGTAGTCAACACCTTCCACGGCGTCTTTGTGCACCAGCCACTTGGTGGTGACCATGGTTTCCTGGGCGCTGATCGGCCACACAGTGAACACGATGATGTGGTCGCCCATGCAGTGGTTCCAGGAGTGGGGCAGGTGCAGGATGCGCATCGAGCCCAGGTCCGGGTTCTTGATGCGGCCCATGAGTTTGGCGCAGCCCTGCTTGCCGTCCATGGTCATCGACACGGTGCCTTTGAGCAGCGGCATGCGCACGATACGGTTACGCAAGCCGAAGCTGGCGTGGGCGTAAGGGATCTTCTCGGCATCCCAGGCGGCGGCGGAGGCGGCTACATGGTCCTTGAACGCCTGGTCGGCGCGCGGATCGGTGACGTCGTCCCATTCCAGCAGGGTTTTCAGCAGTTCCGGGTGCGACGCGTTGCAGTGGTAGCACTCGCGGTTGTTTTCCAGCACCAGCTTCCAGTTGGCTTTTTCCATCAAGGTGGTTTGCACCGCCACCTTGGTGTTCTCCATGTCGTAGGGTTCCATGTAGTGGTTCAGCGTCGACAGGAAGTCGTCGATGGCCGGCGGGTTCTCCGCCAGGCTGATGAAGATGTAGCCGCCGGCGGTCTTCACGTTCACTGGCTTGAGGCCGTACTGCTTCATGTCAAAGTCGGCGCCCATCTCGGTGCCGGCGAACAGCAGGCGGCCGTCCAGCTCGTAGGTCCACTGGTGGTAGTGGCACACGAGTTTGGCGACCTTGCCCTTGTCGCTGGTGCACAAGCGCGAGCCACGGTGGCGGCACACGTTGTGGAACGCGTGCACCACGCCTTCGGCGCCACGGATCACGATGATCGGGTTCTTGCCCACTTGCAGGGTCAGGTAATTGCCCTTGGTGGGGATCTCGCAGGTCATGCCTGCGATCAACCACTCTTTCTGGAAGATCTCCTGCATGTCGATATCAAACAGCCGCTCATCAGAGTAGAACGGCTGTGGCAGCGAGAAAGTGCGCTCGCGCTCTTGCAGCATCTGCGCGGTGGCCTTGCGTGCGGGTTCCAGCGGATCGCCCAAGCTTAAGGTTGCGGTGACGTCCATCGTGTGTGTCCTCATGGCCATTCTGTGTGGCCGGCGAATAGTGGCTACGGTTGTACTACGCAAGGCATAAAGAAAGCGTCGTTGTTGGGAGCGAGTGTGGGGCCGCGCAACGTCAGAACCTTATCCATGGGCGACATGGCCCAATCTGTTCCCGACGCGCAACCCTAGGTCGTTGGGGGCTGGTCGCGATAAGTATGTGAATGTCGCAGATAGGTAAATGGGCGGTTCCGGCGTTACGCAGAATCGCCACCATAAGGCCGACGTCGGCGGTGGAGAACAACATGTCCAATAATTTCCTGAATCCGGTAACCACCCAGACCTGGGCCAATGGTCGGCACATTGTCCGGTGCGTCAAAGTCATCCAGGAAACCTGGGACGTACGCACCTTCTGCTTCATGGCTGATCAGCCGATCCTGTTCTTCTTCAAGCCAGGGCAATTCGTCACCCTGGAACTGGAGATCGAAGGCCAGCCGATCATGCGTTCCTACACCATTTCCAGCTCGCCGTCGGTGCCGTACAGCTTCTCGGTGACCATCAAGCGCGTGCCGGGCGGCAAGGTTTCCAACTGGCTGCACGACACGTTGCACGAGGGCCAGGAACTGGCGGTGCACGGGCCGGTAGGCCTGTTCAATGCCATCGACTATCCGAGCCCGAAGGTGCTGTACCTCAGCGGCGGCGTCGGCATCACGCCGGTGATGTCCATGGCCCGTTGGTTCTACGACACCAACGCCAACGTCGACATGACGTTTATCCACAGCGCCCGCTCGCCGAAAGACATCATCTACCACCGCGAGCTGGAGCACATGGCGTCGCGGATCGACAACTTCAGCCTGCACCTGATTTGCGAGAAGCATGGGCTGGGCGAGCCATGGGCCGGTTATCGCGGTTACCTGAACCACAAGATGCTCGAACTGATGGTGCCGGACTTCCTCGAGCGCGAAGTGTTCTGTTGCGGGCCTACACCGTATATGAATGCGGTGAAGCGCCTGCTGGAAGTGGCGGGTTTCGACATGACGCGGTATCACGAGGAGTCCTTTGGCGCCACGCCGCCGGAGGCCCGTGCGGATGCGGTAGAACAAGCCGAACAGGCCGCCGACGCGCCGGAAATCGACTTGGCGGATCTGCATCAGGTGGAGTTCATTGCGTCGGGCAAAAGTATTCGCGTGGCCCCTGGCGAAACTGTCCACGCCGCTGCTGCGAAGCTTGGATTGCTGATCCCGAAAGCCTGCGGCATGGGCATCTGTGGTACGTGCAAGGTGATGAAGCTGGGTGGCGAGGTCGAGATGGACCACAACGGCGGGATTACCGAGGAAGATGAAGCCGAGGGTTACATCCTGTCGTGCTGCAGCGTGCCGAAGGGTGATGTGCGTATCGAGTTCTGACTAACGAAGCCGCTCTAAATGTGGGAGGGGTGTAGAACCCCCTCCCACAGTCAGTGCTTAACGCACAAACAGGTTGATGAGATACGCACCCGATGCTGTCATTTCGAACTCTTTACCCGTGACGGTAAAGTGCCTTGAAGGCTCGATGATAGCGTCACCAACGTTCGCCAGTTTCCTCAGGTCGTCCAGGCCGACGAGGGTGGCGTTGGTGTCGGATTGAAGCTGAGAAGCAGTCGTGTAGCATTGAATTTCCATGATGTTGCCCTCTGTGGGATATCCATTTCCAGCCGACTATTCGGCAGGCAGTCAGCCCCGAAACAACGCGTCCATTGGTTCGGGGTGACGAGATCTTATCCAGGGCAGGGGCTAGATAGATACTGTCAGAAATACGTACAAACAGTCTCTGAAAACGGGCTGGAAGGCCCGTAGTCTCAGGCCCCCATCACTTTCCGAATATCCGCCGCCAATTCTCTTACACGCTCTTCCTCGGTATCCCACGCACACATAAAACGCGCGCCGCCTTTGCCGATGAAGGTATAGAAACGCCAGCCCTTGGCCGTCAGCGCTGCGATGGCCGGCTCCGAGAGTTGCAGGAACACGCCGTTGGCCTGCACCGGGAACATCAACTCCACACCGGGAATATCCGCCACCAGGCTGCTCAGCAGCTGCGCGCAGTGGTTGGCATGGCGTGCGTGTTTGAGCCAGGCGTCGTTTTCCAACAGACCTACCCACGGGGCCGAAAGAAAGCGCATTTTCGACGCCAGCTGCCCGGCCTGTTTGCAGCGGTAGTCGAAGTCTTCGGCCAGCTTGTGGTTGAAGAACAGGATCGCTTCGCCCACGGCCATGCCGTTCTTGGTGCCGCCAAAGCACAGCACGTCCACACCGGCTTTCCAGGTCAGGTCGGCGGGCGAGCAGCCGAGGAACGCGCAGGCGTTGGAGAAGCGTGCGCCGTCCATGTGCAGGTTCAGGCCCAGCTCTTTGCAGGTGGCGCTGATGGCGCGGATTTCTTCCGGGGTGTACACGCTGCCGACTTCCGTGGCTTGGGTCAGGGTGACCACGCGTGGCTTGGGGTAGTGGATGTCCTGGCGCTTGAGGGCGATCTCGCGGATCGACTCCGGGGTCAACTTGCCGTTTTCGGTGCGGGCGGTGAGCAGCTTGGAGCCGTTGGAGAAAAACTCCGGCGCGCCGCATTCGTCGGTTTCGACGTGGGCGGTTTCCGAGCAAATCACGCTATGGTAGCTCTGGCACAGCGAAGACAGCGCAAGCGAGTTGGCGGCAGTACCGTTGAAGGCGAAGAACACTTCGCAGTCGGTTTCGAACAAGTTGCGGAAACCGTCGGCGGCGCGGTGGGTCCATTCATCATCGCCATAGGCGCGTTGATGACCCTGGTTGGCTTGTTCCATGGCGGCCCAGGCTTCCGGGCAGATGCCGGAATAGTTGTCACTGGCGAATTGTTGGCTCTTGTCGGTCATGGCCCATTCCTGTGGTCGATGTTGGTGCGCACTGTAACCAAGATTGTCGCGGGTGCGCACGCACTGTAAATGCAAAGTCACTGGGGAATTATGCACGGTACTGGAACGATGCCTGTCGGACGTGTCCGCGATGGCGCCCTGGATCTGCTCAAGTGGCTGGCGCTGTTGAGTATGGTGCTGGACCACCTGCGCTATGTCGGTTTAAGCCTGGATGGCCTGTATGTGCCGGGGCGCCTGGCGTTTCCGTGGTTTTGCCTGGCAATTGCGGCCAACCTGCATCGGGTCGCAGGCACGCCGGTGACGCGCCAGTGGCGTTACCTGGGATGGCTACTGCTGTCCAGTGTGATCAGCGAAGTGCCGTACCGGATGTTTATCGACGATGCCGATACATTGAATGTGTTGCCAACCCTGGCGCTGGGTTTGCTGGTTGCCAGAGGATGGCAGCAGAAGTCGTTTTTTGATCGAGGATTGGCGTTGATCGCCATCACGATTGCGACCGTTTTTTCCGCGCACTTGATGTTCGGCTTTTTCGGCGTATTACTGCCGTTGGCGATGTTGCTGGTCTTCAGTCGCCCCTGGTATTTCAGCGTCTTGCCGGGCGTGATCTGCGTAGCAGCCAATCAATGGCAGGCCCTGCTCAACAGCGGTACGTTTTTGGCGCTGTCGGGACTGACGGTGTGCATGATCGCGCCACTGCTCGGCTTGGTCCTGCTGCGACATGCCAAAAACGCCGCGCCACCCGCCATGCGGCGCTGGGCGTATAGCCTTTACCCTGCGCATTTTATAGTGTTGCTTGCCGTTCGACAGCTGATTGCTTGACCGCGCAAGGGCCGTATTGGCTATGGCTTTTCAAGCCACGGAGGAGGGAACGGATGGGCACGATACAGTTCACGCATTCTTTTTACATCGCTCTCGAACCAGTCCCGTATCCATCGTTGGTACTGCAGGGAAATAACCTGTTGATTCGTTGGGTTGGCACATCCTTCGACGACAGCCTGGGCGGCCATCATTCCTGACATTAGTGCTTTAAGAACCCCATGAGAGGCGCCCGGATCTATCACCGCGCTGGCGTCTCCCACGATGAAGTAGCCACTGCCTGCCGATTGATCGCAGATTCTCCAAGTAACATCGGCACCCTGCATTTTCCCCACGCGGGTCAGGTGTTCGAAGGAGGATGGAACAGCAGATGCCTTGCAGATCTGATCGTGCTCAAAATAGAGGCGTGTCCAGTGATACAGCTTTCGTCCTACCTGTGCGGTCCAATACCACCCCAGCCGATCGGCGAAAATACCCAGTGCACTTTCGTCGATGGTTCCGCTCGTATATCCATACAGGGCCGTAAGTGGCGGTGAGTAGCAACGTGATCCCAGCCCGAGCTGACGTGTGAGCCAGCCATGAGCGCCGCTGGCATCCACAAGCTGGCGGCAAGACAGAGTCCCGGTAAGGGTTTGTACGCCCATGACGCGACCGTTTTCCAGGAGTACCTTTTTTGCATGGCAAGGCTGCAGAGCATGGACTCCCAGCGCGATTGCCTTGGCCAATAAAAAACCATCCAATATGGACCTGGGTATTTGAAACCCTGACCAAGCGCCATCGGCATCATTTCCGAAGGGAGTAAAGTTTCGTTCCTTATCCCAGGTTACCCAGTTTCCAAAAGGCCTGATGAATTTGCCCGCCTGCACTTGGTTCATCACGCCTAGCTGCTTAAGAAGAGGCTCAATGCCAGGATGCAGTGTTTCGCCAGGACGTTCGCGAGGAAATGAAAGGCGCTCAACAATGGCCACCCTCAGGCCATGTTGAGCGCAAGCAATAGCCGCCGCGCATCCTGCCGGGCCGGCGCCTATTATGACGACATCGTAGTCATTCATCGTGTCGGACTTTAGCTGTGGTTAAACGGGTTGCCATGGACGCGTGCCTGATTGGTGAAAGATCACATGTGGCCAGACGAGATAATTTGAAGTTTCTATGACTTTGATTAGGGTTTTATTGAAATGTGGAGAGGCGCTTGGTTCATAGCGATAGAGTTCGAATCGATATGCTGTGGTATCAAGGGTGACGTTTGAATTTAGAGGGGAATCGAGCTCTCTTAAATCGTCGGAAGTTATAGTTTTGAACGAGCGTATAAACCATTTTTCATGCAGGGAGCCGAGTGCAAGTTTGACGCGTCGGAATGCATCAATACGTCTTTGGTATTCCAATGTATCAATCTTGCCGGTCAGGGCGAGTGAGAACTTACCTTCCAGAGCGCTTTCCGTATAATCACCATAGCGATAACTGTGATAAGCAATTTGTGTCACGTTGTTGGTAATAATACTGTGTGGTGCGGGGATGCCGTCCCAAGAAAAACCGGAAGTTATGCCAATTTCCTGATCGAGCATCGGTTTAATCGTCGGGCCCGCTCCGGCGTCGGGTTCAAAGGATTGAGCGGCGTCAGGAGCGACTGCCGGCCAAAATGAACTGAGCGCGGCACACAGTTTTGCGTCCTCTGGAAAAGGGCTGCCTAGCCTGTAGGCTGCGAGGTGCGGCACGGCCCCCGAGCTACTCTCGTATTCGACAGCACCAACATCCCAGCCAGGAGCAAATACTCCCGCTGCGGCATCGGGAAGGCATGAGGCACGTTTTGCCGACGCTGTATCAGGTTTTGCCGCAGTCGACTGCCCAACAGTTGACCCATGGTGACCCACAATCGCAGTTACGCTGACATCAGTGCTGGAAAAGAGGGTGGGAAAAGACTGGATATTGGCCGCATAGCGAGAGTCGGACAGGCATTCAGGGGGCGTTTGAAACACGGTTTTTTGAATGTCCGGACTCAGGGTCTCCAGCCACTCGCTCAGATGCCGCTGATTACACAGAGGGTAGAAGTCGGGAGCGCACAGCAAAGAGTAGGCGGGTATGCGAGTTGGAAAAGCGGTGTCCAGCGCTGGGCACTGAGCTTGAATCCAGCCGTCTGCGGTAAAGTCCAGGTAATGCAGGGCTCGGAAGTCGCCTTTTTCCAGCTCACTGAGGATGCCTGGCTGTTGGTTGAAGTTAACAAGGTTGCCGGCGTCGTCAACTTTATGGCGAATGTGCACATATTCCGGAGCGTTTTCGGGCCCGATCAGGGTGGATGCTAACAGCCTTGGCGATTTTGGTACGTTGAAGGTCAACGGTTTACCTTTGTATTGCGCCGCCTCAACCAGAAATCTGCGTGGCGAGGCTGCCATGAGCCCCGCGCCGAATTCCTGTTCGCAAAGCCAGTTGCCGAGCCCTTCGGTTATGACAAAAGGTGGTTGACTGATGTCTGGTTCTTCCCAGCCCGACCCGGCGCCCAACATTAAGTGTAGGCGGCGTATTTTCTCGTTTTTGTGCATCGCTGTCAGTTGGACGTCAAGGCTCAGACCTGCAATGCACTCGGTGCCGTTGAACAGTTTGTGCAGGGGTACCCAAAAATCGTGGGTTTCGTCCTCTTCGCGCACGCGCATAGGGCCGAAAGTTGTGGCGTCTCCCTTGCGTTGGATGGCGATGTAGGCGGCGTATCGAGCAGGCAAGACACGAATGGCGTGGTTGTCATCTGCAACAAAAGGTAGGAACCCCCTACTTTGCGCATCGTACAAAGGTTCAGCGGTGCCAACGCGTGATATGCCGGTTCGTGAAAAACACATATCGGCCTGTTCTTTGTGAACTGTATCAGGTGCCGGTCGGTACTCATTAGCAAAGACGACCACAGCCATGGGCGCACCATTGGCGCGTTCTTTTAATTGCTGGAGGCTGGGTGGTTGGCTGCCGTAAACATAGTTCATGACCGTTTCCAACTCGGCAGCCGTAGGGTAAATCTGAAGTGGATTACCTTTCGCATCCACTGTTACGTTAGCGTTGGCCAGTGCGTGAAACAGCAAACTGAGTGCGGGGTTGCCGGGTTCAATGCCGCGTACTCCGCTTAACGCGAAGTCTTCAAAGCCGGCGAGTGTTCGATCCACCTTTAAGATGTTACGAAGTTCGTCTTGCAAGGACGGTGCAAGGATGTTGAGGCCGTGATGAAGCAGTAAGTTATGCCAGCCACCAGGGGCCAATCGGGTGCAAATATCTTTGACTTGATCAATTAAAGCCATGTTTGTTCTCCTGCGGTTTAAAAGTCAGTTTCAAGATAGCGTTGTTGGCTTGTCGCGAGTCGAGGTATTGCTCGGGGAGCAATTAAGTTCTCATGTAGGGTGAAATGCAAAAGACGTTTTGTAAGTGGTTATTTGATTGGGTGTTTTCAAAGTTTCTTTTAATGTTTGCCTATTAGTGGTTTTTGTAAGAAGCCTCTTTCAGTAGGTTTGTTTGTATATAAAACTTTCTGCCGGGCAGGTGCCTGCCTCTTCGTGTACGTTGAAAACGAGGTCGACCAGCAACCCATGTCGTAAACGCACCTTTGCATGGCGTGCGCAGGCATTTGACCTGTCTGCGCCAGCCCTACCATCGCATCAAAGGGCCCTGCACGGGCCTCAACAATACGAAAGGCTGGGAGAGACGCGATGTTCAGCAAACAAGACCAGATCCAGGGATATGACGACGCACTGCTGGCGGCCATGAATGCCGAGGAGCAGCGCCAGGAAGATCATATCGAGTTGATCGCGTCAGAGAACTACACCAGCAAACGCGTGATGCAAGCCCAAGGCAGTGGCCTCACCAACAAATACGCCGAAGGTTACCCAGGCAAGCGCTACTACGGTGGCTGCGAGCATGTGGACAAAGTTGAAGCCCTGGCCATCGAGCGCGCCAAGCAGCTGTTCGGCGCCGATTACGCCAACGTGCAGCCACACTCCGGTTCGTCCGCCAACAGCGCCGTGTACCTGGCCCTGCTGAACGCCGGCGACACCATCCTGGGCATGAGCCTGGCCCACGGCGGTCACCTGACCCACGGCGCCAAGGTGTCGTCCTCGGGCAAGCTGTACAACGCGGTGCAATACGGGATCAACACCGACACCGGCCTGATCGATTACGACGAAGTCGAGCGCCTGGCGGTGGAGCACAAGCCGAAAATGGTCGTGGCCGGTTTCTCCGCCTACTCCAAGACCCTGGATTTCCCACGCTTCCGTCAGATCGCGGACAAAGTGGGGGCGCTGCTGTTCGTCGACATGGCCCACGTCGCCGGCCTGGTTGCCGCCGGCCTGTACCCGAACCCGCTGCCCTACGCCGACGTGGTCACCACCACCACCCACAAGACCCTGCGCGGTCCTCGTGGCGGCCTGATCCTGGCCAGGTCCAACGAAGAGATCGAAAAGAAACTCAACGCCGCCGTATTCCCCGGCGCCCAGGGCGGCCCGCTGATGCACGTCATCGCCGGCAAGGCCGTGTGCTTCAAGGAGGCGCTGGAGCCAGGCTTCAAGGCTTACCAGCAGCAAGTGATCGACAACGCTCAGGCCATGGCCAGCGTGTTTATCAAACGCGGCTACGATGTAGTGTCCGGCGGCACCGATAACCACCTGTTCCTGGTCAGCCTGATCCGTCAGGGCCTCACCGGCAAAGAGGCGGACGCCGCCCTCGGTCGCGCCCACATCACCGTCAACAAGAACGCCGTGCCGAATGACCCGCAGTCGCCGTTCGTGACCTCGGGCCTGCGCATCGGCACCCCGGCGGTGACCACGCGTGGTTTCAAAGTGCCGCAGTGCATCGAACTGGCCGGCTGGATCTGCGACATCCTCGACAACCTCGGCGACGCCGACGTCGAGGCCAACGTGGCCAAGCACGTGTCTGCCCTGTGCGCTGATTTCCCGGTTTATCGCTGAGCGCGGTTTTGGAGTAATGACTATGCAACGCTACTCGGGCTTCGGCCTCTTCAAGCACTCCCTCAGCCACCACGAAAACTGGCAGAAGATGTGGCGCACGCCGACCCCCAAGAAAGTCTACGACGTGGTCATCGTCGGCGGCGGCGGGCATGGTCTGGCAACCGCCTACTACCTGGCCAAAGAACACGGCATCACCAACGTGGCCGTGGTCGAGAAAGGCTGGTTGGGCGGCGGTAACACCGCGCGCAACACCACCATCGTGCGTTCCAACTACCTGTGGGACGAGTCGGCGCACCTGTACGAACACGCGATGAAACTGTGGGAAGGCCTGTCCCAGGACCTCAATTACAACGTGATGTTCTCCCAGCGTGGCGTGTACAACCTGTGCCACACCTTGCAGGACATCCGTGATTCCGAGCGCCGTGTGAGCGCCAACCGCCTCAATGGGGTGGACGGCGAATTGCTCAATGCCAGGCAAGTGGCCGACGAGATCCCGTACCTCGACTGCTCGAAAAACACCCGCTACCCGGTGCTCGGCGCCACCGTGCAACGGCGCGGCGGCGTGGCCCGTCACGATGCCGTGGCCTGGGGCTTTGCCCGTGCCGCCGACGCATTGGGCGTGGACCTGATCCAGCAGACCGAAGTGATCGGCTTTCGCAAGGAAAACGGCGTGTGCATCGGCGTGGAAACCAACAAGGGCTTCATCGGCGCCAAGCGTGTCGGTGTAGTCACTGCCGGTAATTCCGGGCACATGGCTTCGCTCGCCGGGTTCCGCCTGCCGATCGAATCCCACCCGCTGCAAGCGCTGGTGTCGGAGCCGATCAAGCCGATTATCGACAGCGTGATCATGTCCAACGCCGTACACGGCTACATCAGCCAGTCCGACAAGGGCGACCTGGTGATCGGCGCCGGTATCGACGGCTACAACGGCTACGGCCAGCGCGGCTCGTACCCGGTGATCGAACACACCATCCAGGCCATCGTCGAGATGTTCCCGGTGCTGTCCCGCGTGCGCATGAACCGTCAGTGGGGCGGTATCGTCGACACCACGCCGGATGCGTGCCCGATCATCTCCAAGACTCCGGTGCCGAACATGTTCTTCAACTGCGGTTGGGGCACCGGTGGCTTCAAGGCCACGCCGGGCTCAGGCAACGTGTTTGCCGCCAGCCTGGCCAAGGGTGAAATGCACCCATTGGCGGCACCTTTTTCCATCGACCGTTTCCACAACGGTGCGTTGATCGACGAACACGGCGCTGCGGCCGTCGCCCACTAACAGGAGAAATTTCCTATGTTGCATATCTTCTGTCCTCACTGTGGCGAACTGCGCTCCGAAGAGGAATTCCACGCATCCGGCCAGGCGCATATCCCGCGCCCGCTGGACCCGAATGCCTGCACCGATGAAGAGTGGGGCGACTATATGTTCTTCCGCGACAACCCGCGCGGCCTGCACCACGAACTGTGGATCCACGCTGCCGGTTGCCGCCAGTACTTCAACGCGACCCGCGACACCCTGACCTACGAAATTCTTGAAACCTACAAGATCGGTGAGAAGCCACAATTCACCGCCAAGGCCTCTGGAGAGAAGGTATGAGCCAGACCAATCGCCTGTCCAACGGTGGCCGGATCGACCGTAATAAAGTCCTGACGTTTACTTTCAACGGCCAGACCTACAAAGGCTTTGAAGGCGACACATTGGCCGCAGCCCTGCTGGCCAACGGCGTCGACATCATCGGCCGCAGCTTCAAGTACTCGCGCCCTCGCGGCATCTTTGCCGCTGGCGCCGAAGAGCCGAACGCGGTGCTGCAGATCGGTGCCACTGAAGCCACCCAGATTCCCAACGTGCGCGCCACGCAACAGGCGCTGTACCAAGGCCTGGTCGCCACCAGCACCAACGGCTGGCCGAACGTCAACAATGACGTGATGGGCATCCTCGGCAAGGTCGGCGGCAAGCTGATGCCGCCGGGGTTCTACTACAAAACCTTCATGTACCCGCAATCGTTCTGGATGACCTACGAGAAGTACATTCGTAAGGCCGCCGGCCTCGGCCGCTCGCCGACCGAGAACGATCCGGACACCTACGACAACTTCAACCGTCACTGTGACGTGCTGGTCGTCGGCGCCGGCCCTGCGGGCCTGGCTGCCGCACTGGCCGCCGCCCGCAGCGGTGCCCGCGTGATCCTCGCCGACGAGCAGGAAGAGTTCGGTGGTTCGCTGCTGGATTCGCGTGAAAGCCTCGACGGCAAGCCGGCTGCGGAATGGGTTGCCAGCGTCATCGCTGAACTCAAGGCCCTGCCGGACGTGGTGCTGTTGCCCCGCGCCACCGTCAACGGCTACCACGACCATAACTTCCTGACCATTCATGAGCGCCTCACCGATCACCTCGGTGACCGTGCGCCGATTGGCGTGGTGCGTCAGCGTATCCACCGTGTGCGTGCCAAGCGCGTGGTGCTGGCGACCGGCGCGTGCGAGCGTCCGCTGGTGTACGGCAACAACGACGTGCCGGGCAACATGCTGGCCGGTGCGGTCTCCACCTACGTGCGTCGCTACGGCGTGGCACCGGGCAAGAAGCTGGTGCTGTCGACCAACAACGACCACGCCTACCGCGTTGCCCTGGACTGGCTCGATGCCGGCCTGCAAGTGGTGGCCGTGGCCGATGTTCGCCACAACCCACGCGGTGCGCTGGTGGAAGAAGCCCGCGCCAAAGGCATTCGTATCCTCACCGGCAGCGCCGTGATCGAAGCCCGTGGCAGCAAGCACGTGACCGCCGCCCGCGTGGCCGCGATCGATGTGAAAGCCCATAAAGTCACCAGCCCAGGCGAATGGCTGGAGTGCGACCTGGTAGCCAGCTCCGGCGGCTACAGCCCGGTAGTTCACCTGGCTTCGCACCTGGGCGGCAAGCCGACCTGGCGTGAAGATATCCTCGGGTTTGTACCCGGCGAAGCGCCGCAGAAACGCGTGTGTGTCGGTGGGATCAACGGGGTCTACGGCCTTGGCGACTCCCTGGCGGATGGTTTTGAAGGCGGCGTGCGCGCGGCCAGCGAAGCCGGTTTCGCGCCGGTGGAAGGCACCTTGCCCAAAGCGCTGAGCCGCCTGGAAGAGCCGACTTTGGCGGTTTACCAAGTACCGCACGACAAGCCGACTGCACGGGCGCCGAAGCAATTCGTCGACCTGCAGAACGACGTGACCGCCGCCGCCATCGAACTCGCCACTCGCGAAGGTTTCGAGTCGGTCGAGCACGTCAAGCGCTACACCGCGCTGGGCTTCGGCACCGACCAGGGCAAACTGGGCAACGTCAACGGCCTGGCCATTGCCGCCCGCTCGCTGAACGTGACCATCCCGCAGATGGGCACCACCATGTTCCGTCCCAACTACACGCCGGTGACTTTCGGCGCCGTAGCGGGCCGTCACTGTGGGCACATCTTCGAACCGGTGCGCTACACCGCGCTGCACGCCTGGCACGTGAAGAACGGTGCCGAGTTTGAAGACGTCGGCCAGTGGAAGCGCCCTTGGTACTTCCCGCGCAACGGTGAAGATCTGCACGCCGCCGTCAAACGCGAATGCCTGGCCGTGCGTGACAGCGTCGGCCTGCTGGATGCGTCCACCCTCGGCAAGATCGACATCCAGGGCCCCGACGCGCGGGAGTTCCTCAACCGCATCTACACCAACGCCTGGACCAAGCTCGACGTGGGCAAGGCGCGCTATGGCCTGATGTGCAAGGAAGATGGCATGGTCTTCGACGACGGCGTGACTGCCTGCCTCGCCGACAACCACTTCCTGATGACCACCACCACCGGCGGCGCTGCCCGTGTGCTGCAATGGCTGGAAATCTACCAACAGACCGAGTGGCCAGACCTCAAGGTGTATTTCACCTCGGTCACCGACCACTGGGCGACCATGACCCTGTCCGGCCCCAACAGCCGCAAGCTGCTGGCGGAAGTCACCGACATCGACCTGGACAAGGACGGGTTCCCGTTCATGACCTGGAAAGAAGGCCTGGTCGGCGGCGTACCGGCGCGGGTGTTCCGCATTTCGTTTACCGGTGAGCTGTCGTACGAAGTCAACGTGCAGGCCGACTACGCCATGGGTGTGTTGGAAAAAATCGTCGACGCCGGCAAAAAGTACAACCTGACCCCGTACGGCACCGAGACCATGCACGTATTGCGGGCCGAGAAGGGCTTCATCATTGTCGGCCAGGACACTGACGGCTCGATGACCCCGGATGACCTGAACATGGGGTGGTGCGTGGGCCGTACCAAGCCGTTCTCGTGGATCGGCTGGCGTGGCATGAACCGTGAAGACTGTGTGCGTGAAGAACGCAAGCAACTGGTGGGCTTGAAGCCGGTCGATCCGAAGGTGTGGCTGCCGGAAGGCGCGCAGCTGGTGTTTGATCCGAAGCAATCGATCCCGATGAAGATGGTCGGTCACGTCACCTCCAGCTACGCCCACAACTCCCTTGGCTATTCGTTTGCGCTGGGTGTGGTCAAGGGCGGCTTGAAGCGTATCGGCGAGCGGGTGTTCTCACCGCAGGCCGATGGCAGCGTGATCGAGGCGGAGATTGTTTCTTCGGTGTTCTTCGACCCCAAAGGCGATCGCCAGAACATCTGACAGGCCAAGCCCCTCCCTCAAGTTGAAATGCATTCCCCTGTGGGAGGGGGCTTGCCCCCGATGAGGTCAGCAGCCTCACAACAGAATTCAGAACAGGTGCTTTATGACAGCAGCCAATGTTTACCAACAACGCCCCACCTCCGGCGCCAAGGCCGAGTCGTCGCTGCACCACGCCGACCTCGCCAGCTTGGTCGGCAAGGGCCGCAAGAACGCCGGCGTGACCGTGCGTGAAAAGAAACTCCTGGGCCATCTGACGATTCGTGGCGACGGCCATGACGCAGCCTTCGCCGCCGGCGTGCACAAAGCCATCGGCATCGAGTTGCCCGGCGCGCTGCAAGTGATCGTCAAGGGCGAAACCAGCCTGCAATGGCTCGGCCCGGATGAGTGGTTGCTGATCGTGCCGAGCGGTGAAGAATTCGCCGCCGAGCAAAACCTGCGCGCCGCCCTGGGCGACCTGCATATCCAGGTCGTCAATGTCAGCGGCGGTCAGCAGATCCTCGAACTCAGCGGCCCGAACGTGCGCGATGTGCTGATGAAGTCCACCAGCTACGACGTACACCCCAACAACTTCCCGGTGGGCAAGGCAGTGGGCACGGTGTTCGCCAAGTCGCAACTGGTGATCCGCCACACGGCTGAAGACACCTGGGAGCTGGTGATCCGTCGCAGCTTCTCGGATTACTGGTGGTTGTGGTTGCAGGATGCATCGGCCGAGTTCGGCCTGAGCGTCCAAGCCTGAGGAATGAGCCATGAGCCGCGCACCCGATACATGGATTTTGACCGCCGACTGCCCCAGCGTGCTCGGCACGGTGGACGCGGTCACCCGCTACCTGTTCGAGCAGGGTTGCTACGTCACCGAGCACCACTCGTTCGATGACCGGCTTTCGGGCCGGTTCTTTATCCGCGTGGAATTCCGCCAGCCCGACGGTTTTGACGAACAGGCGTTCCGCGATGGTCTGGCCACCCGCGGTGAAGCCTTCGGCATGATCTTCGAGCTGACGGCGCCGAACTACCGGCCAAAAGTGGTGATCATGGTATCCAAGGCCGATCACTGCCTCAACGACCTGCTGTATCGCCAGCGCATCGGCCAACTGTCAATGGACGTGGTCGCGGTGGTGTCCAACCACCCCGATCTGAAACCCTTGGCCGACTGGCACCAGATTCCCTACTACCATTTCCCCCTCGACCCCAACGACAAACCGTCCCAGGAGCGTCAGGTGTGGCAGGTGGTGGAAGACACCGGCGCAGAATTGGTGATTCTTGCGCGCTACATGCAAGTGCTGTCGCCGGAGCTGTGCCGCAAGCTCGATGGCAAGGCCATCAACATTCACCACTCGTTGCTGCCGGGGTTCAAGGGCGCCAAGCCGTATCACCAGGCGTACAACAAGGGCGTGAAGCTAGTAGGCGCCACGGCGCATTACATCAACAACGACCTGGACGAAGGCCCGATCATCGCCCAGGGCGTGGAGGTGGTGGATCACAGCCACTATCCCGAGGACTTGATTGCCAAGGGGCGGGATATCGAAGGGCTGACGTTGGCCCGGGCGGTGGGGTATCACATTGAGCGGCGGGTGTTTTTGAACGCCAATCGGACGGTGGTGCTCTGACTGACGCCATCGGGGGCAAGCCCCCTCCCACCTTTGGAATGCGGTCGAATGTGGGAGGGGGCTTGCCCCCGATGAGGCCCTCACTAACAACGCAAGAACAGCATCTGTACCCGAGCACTTAAACGCGCTGCCCACCCAACGGGCAACGCAGTTCCATAAAAACAACAGCGAGGTGAAAGCATGTCTGGTAATCGTGGTGTCGTGTATCTCGGCAACGGCAAGGTCGAAGTACAGAAAATCGACTATCCCAAAATGCAGGACCCCCGTGGCAGGAAGATCGAGCATGGCGTCATCCTGCGCGTGGTCTCCACCAACATCTGCGGCTCCGACCAACACATGGTGCGCGGCCGCACCACTGCCCAGACCGGCCTGGTGCTCGGTCATGAAATTACCGGTGAAGTGATCGAGAAGGGCAGCGACGTCGAGAACCTGAAGATCGGCGATCTGGTCTCGGTGCCTTTCAACGTGGCGTGCGGGCGTTGCCGCTCGTGCAAAGAGCAACACACCGGTGTGTGCCTGACCGTCAACCCGGCCCGTGCCGGTGGCGCCTATGGCTATGTTGACATGGGCGACTGGACCGGCGGCCAGGCTGAATACGTGCTGGTGCCGTATGCCGACTTCAACCTGCTCAAACTGCCGGATCGCGACAAGGCCATGGAGAAGATCCGCGACCTGACCTGCCTCTCCGACATTCTCCCGACGGGCTACCACGGGGCCGTCACTGCCGGCGTTGGTCCGGGCAGCACTGTGTACATCGCGGGTGCCGGTCCTGTGGGCCTGGCGGCTGCCGCCTCCGCCCGCCTGCTGGGCGCCGCAGTGGTGATCATCGGCGACGTCAACCCGGTCCGCCTGGCTCACGCCAAGGCTCAGGGCTTCGAGATTGCCGACCTGTCCAAGGACACCCCGTTGCACGAACAGATCGCCGCACTGCTGGGCGAGCCGGAAGTGGACTGCGCCGTCGATGCCGTGGGCTTTGAAGCCCGTGGTCATGGTCATGAAGGGGTCAAGGCCGAAGCGCCGGCCACCGTACTCAACTCGCTGATGGGCGTGGTGCGCGTGGCGGGCAAGATCGGTATCCCTGGCCTGTACGTCACCGAAGATCCGGGTGCCGTGGACGCCGCCGCAAAAATGGGCAGCCTGAGCATTCGCTTTGGTCTGGGCTGGGCTAAATCCCACAGCTTCCACACCGGGCAGACGCCGGTGATGAAGTACAACCGCCAGCTGATGCAGGCGATCATGTGGGACCGTATCAACATTGCTGAAATCGTCGGTGTGCAGGTGATCAGCCTGGATGACGCACCGCGCGGCTATGGCGAGTTCGATGCGGGCGTGCCGAAGAAGTTTGTGATTGATCCGCATAAGTTGTTCAGTGCGGCATAAAGAGCAGGGCAAATAATAAGGGCGACCCCAGGGTCGCCCTTATTATTTATTGTGAGTTGAGCCGCAGGTAGGGAGTGGCTGTTACACCCTCTTCAACGACAGTCTTTCCGCCATAGTCACAACGTAGCCTTCCCTCTGTCTGGGTGATGGTCTCTGCCTTGAGTGCGTACCTGGGGGCTAGATAATCGTCATCTGTTCCGGCTGTCTGGCCCTTCCATGTCCTGCCCCTGGTGTGGGCCGAGTATTCATATCCTTCGCCGTAGGGCGGTGGCAGGTCAGGGTCCGTGTAGGGTTTGGAGTGGATGTCGCTGACGGCTGGGCATTGGCCGATGTCGATGGCCTGGCCCGACGAAGCCTGGTGTGGCCTGCGAAAATCGAGAAGGTTGAGTGCGGTAGCGGCAGCAAAAATATTGGGTATCAATCCGATCATCTCGTCACAGTTCCTTGTTTGTGGCTGAACCTTCGCGTCGAAAATCGTGAGAAGGCTGCCTTGGGTGGGCCGTGCCGGGCCTACAGTTCCGCAAGCACGTCGGCGGCTGGCTGAGGATTTGTGAACGTGAACGGTCGGAATGATTCGGATGACGTTTTTACTGATGCGTAAATGAACACTTGGAAATTGCCAGGGCTTCGCAATACGTGCCTTTCCACTCGCCAATAGGAGGGATAAGGTTCCAGGCAGACACAGGTTTGAGCGTGACCGAAAAGCTCGCGTCGTTATTCATGGGGCCCTTATAGGTGCAGGTGACGGTTTTGTTATTTGCATCGTACCGGGCATCGTGAAAGGTCGAATCATTCAAGTATGAAGCGGCAGCCAACGGGTTTTCACCTATCCAGGCCCGTCCATCAGGTTGTGACGCCTCATAGCGGTAACCGCCATTGATCATCTCCGTTTGTTTGATGGCTTGGATCGAGGGACAGGTGGAGGTCGCTGCACCGACAGTGTGCACCAGGGCCATCGTGGCCAACATACCTGCAAGCAGTGAGCTTCTCATTACCCGCCTCCTGTGGGTTGCGGGAAGGGCGACCGCAAAGTCGCCCTTATTAATTATTGCGGTGCTGTGAGTCTTAGATTAGGAACTGCAGTTTCACCATTTTTTATCAGCGTTTTGCCTCCGTAGTCACAGCGCTGCTTTCCATTCACTACATTGAACGTCTCTGCTTTGAGTTCATATTCAGGTGCCAGGTAATCATCTTTAGTGTTACCTGTTTGGCCCGTCCACTCCTTACCACCGCTCTTGGCGGTGTATTTGAAACCGTCGACGCTATTACCTTGGATGGTTTCTTGGAATGCTTCAGATTTAATGGTTTTAGTTGCCGGGCAGTCCTCGATATCAGCTGCATGAGCGCCCCCGGCCAATACACAAGCAGCCAGCATCCCTACGGCGAATTGATAATTCATATCTGATCCTTAATTGAATTGTGAGGTGAAGTCTGAATGCTAAGACGGTTTGCTAGCGTGGGGTACTGTTAGAAATGACAGTAATTTATAATTATTCGGTATGAGAAATTCGTTTTATATGGGAGTCGGTATATTTGAAGCTGCCAGAAATAGCATACGCAGGTACAGAAAGGGCGACAGGGCATCGCCCTTTTTGCGGCAATTTTTTAAGCCTGCAATCGCCGGCTGATGACATCGAGCAAATCGCAGCCGTCGCACAGCGGAATGGCGCATAGCAGGTCGAAGTCCTGGGGGACGAGGGTGTCGGTGTGCAGGGATGGGGTGGCGCTGTCGTGGCCGGTGAGCGGCATGTATCGGTTCATGTTTTGAACCCATTCAAGTAGAGGTGGGCTACACATATATTCGTCGCCAAACGAATTGGGTGGCAGCTGTACGCAGGTTGGCGAACCGGGAATGGAACCGGCAGACCCGAAGGTCTCCCGCGCACAGCCACCATGAAAGCGGCTATTGCGGACGCAAAAGGGCCTGCAAAAAAGCAGAAGCTTTTGCACCATTCACCGGGTCGCCAAACCCGTGTCGCCATGTGGACGACGGCCGAACTATAAAGCGCGATCCCTTGCCACGAGCAAGTCACCCAGGCACTGAATGTCAATGTGGGAGGGGGCTCCGATGGCGGTGGCTCAGTCAGTAAAGTTGTGACTGAACTACAGCTATCGGGAGCAAGCCCCCTCCCACATGGGTTTGTGGTGTTTGTGGAATCAGCGAGTGGCCAGTGCGCCCTGGTAGACGGTCGGCCCCGTCGGCTGTTTGCTGATGGAACCACCCTTGGTCTCCGAACTCACCATCAACTCCACCGGCTTGCGGATGCTTTTCTGCTGGCGCGGGTTGAGTCCGATAATGCCTTTGCCATCTTCCGGCAACAGCCCCAGGGAAACCGGCGTGCTGCCTTCTGGAATGGCCCATAGTTCCAGGCTGCGGTCCGGCTCCGGGGCCGCCGTGGCGATCGGTTCAACTTCGAGGTAATCCTTGTGCGCAATGATTTGAGCGGCCGGCTGCTGGGCCGTGGTCACCAGGGTGGCGGCGGACTTGACGTTATCCTGGGTGTAGAGCGCGCCACCGAGGCCGGCGACGATGGCCATGCAGGCGCCGATAAACACACGTGGGCGGCTCCAGAATGGGGACGTTGGCTCAATCACTTGGGGGCGTGTGGCGCTCATATGGCTATTCCTGGCTGTGTTGAAGTCATTTCATGGACTCTGGTATTCCCCTTGGGTTCCTCGGCCCGCCCGGAACAATGCGTCGGATACCCAGTCAAACGCCTGCTTTCACCCCTACACCCAGAGGTTGTTTCGATGAAGATTTCACGCGGTTTCGCCCTTTCCTGCCTGATGACCCTGGCAGCCGGCCCGGTGCTTGCCGCAGGGTTCAGCCTTGGCGACGCGGCCAATGCCATTTCCGGCATGCAGGGTGGTAACAACAAGGCAGCGGCAGCAGCGCCGTCGTCCGAGACGGCCGGGTTGCTGAGCGCCCTGACCTCGCAACTGAACATCACCCCCGAGCAAGCGGTCGGCGGTACGGGCGCAATGCTGGGCCTGGCCAAGAACAAATTGAGCGGCAACGACTATTCGCAACTGGGTAATAGTGTGCCTGGCCTCGACCAACTGTCGGGGAATAATGCGTTGGGCAGCCTCGGGGCCTTGAGCGGGATGCTCGGCCAGGCTGGCGGTAGCAAGACCAGCGGCCTGGATGGCCTGCTGGGTAACGTGAAGAACACCAACGACCTGAACACCGCGTTCAGCGCCCTGGGCATGGACAGTGGCATGGTCGGCCAGTTTGCCCCGGTGATCCTGCAATACCTGGGTGGTCAGGGTGCCAGCAGCTCGGTGCTGGGCAAGCTGGCCAAGGCCTGGGGTACAGGCGGTTAATCGCCCTTTCTCCAAGGAGTGTATTTCCTGTAATTATTTCTGCGTCATTATTCATGATGAGTTGGATTATCGGCGCAATGAGTTGTAGTAAAGCGGTAGGAACGGTAGGAAGTCTGAGTGCCACGCAGTTGTACCCTTCGCAGCATCACTTCGGTGCTGTTTGAAGGGCAAATCGACTGAATTAATGGTGAACTAATGACATCTGTTAATCCGCAGCAAACAACGCTTCAGAATCAATATAACCAGATTGGCGCCAACTTGCAGAGCACCAAGCCTGTGCTGACTGCCCCCAATTTTTTGCGTGATATGGGGTTGAACGCGAACTTACTGCACAACTTGCGAAATGACTTGGACGCGGTGATTAATGGGTCGGTCCCTGACCGGGCACTCACTAATTTGGTGGCTGGGTTTCAACAACTCCTGACTTCTTTTAGTGGCGGGGCCAAAGAGTGGCCTGCAGACAAAGTGATCCCTGAAGGCGGTAAATTCTTTGTGAAGGGCAGTGACGGCCTGCTAAAAGAAATCACCCCGCCCAAAGAGTGGCCTGCAGACAAAGGGTTCCCCGAAGGCAGTAAATTCTTTGTGAAGGGCAGTGGCGGCCTGCCAAAAGAAATCACCCCGGCCAAAGAGTGGCCTGCAGACAAAGTGATCCCTGAAGGCGGTAAATTCTTTGTGAAGGGCAGTGACGGCCTGCTAAAAGAAATCACCCCGCCCAAAGAGCGGCCTGCAGACAAGGCGTTGCTGGAAGCTAGGGCTGCTGTAGACGACATCTCGCAGGCAGCGGAAAACTTGCGCTCGGGTTTGAAGCCTCTTCTTAGCAATTCGTTTTTTGCTAACAGCCCTGAGCAATGACGAGATACTTTTTGCAATAGCATAAACTCGCAGGCTTGAACTTTAGTTTTGAAACAGTAGGGTTTAACAGCCCTACTGTCTTTGACACTTTCATTTGAGAAGGTTTTGAATGCGCTGATCCTTCTCGCCCCAGAGCTGGTTGACCCAGTCCTGGACGGTCTGGCGAAATGCCGGATCATTCTCGTAATCTCCTTGCCACAGCGCCGGGTCCAGCTCACGGGTGCGGATATCGATGATCACCTTCGGTACCGATCCGCAAATCAAATCCCAGAACCCTGGAATCCTGTCTTGCGGGTAGACCACCGTCACATCGAGCACAGCATCCAGTTGTTCACCCATCGCCGCCAGCACGAATGCCACACCGCCTGCCTTGGGCTTGAGCAAGCGGGTGAAAGGTGAGCCCTGCTGTTTGCGCTTGGCCTCGCTGAACCGCGTACCTTCCAGATAATTGACCACCGTCACCGGCTGGCGCTTGAACAGCTCACAGGCCTCTTTGGTGATCTTCAGATCCTGCCCCGCCAGTTCCGGATGCTTGGCCAGGAATGCCTTGGTGTAGCGCTTCATGAACGGGTAATCCAGCGCCCACCAGGCCAGGCCCAGGAAGGGCACCCAGATCAGCTCTTTTTTCAGGAAGAATTTGAAGAACGGCGTACGCCGGTTGAGGGCCTGGATCAAGGCCGGGATGTCAACCCAGGATTGGTGGTTGCTGATCACCAGGTAACTGGTGTCACCCCGCAGATCGTCGCCGCCGCGAATGTCCCACTGGGTCGGGATGCACAGCGAGAAAATCAGCTTGTCGATCTCGGCCCAGGTCTCGGCGATCCACATCACCGCCCATGACATGTAGTCACGCAAGCGCCCCGGGGCTACCAGCTTGAGCAGGGCAAACACCATCAACGGGCCGAACAGCACGAGGGTGTTGAGCAAGAGCAGCAGGGTGACGAAACAGCCGGTGAGCAGGCGGCGCATAAGTAACTCTTGGAATCTTGTGGGCGGGCCATCATAAGCAAGGTGAGTCTAGAGGCCAAATCGCAAATCACCGTACGAATGTTTCACAATGTGCCGGGTATGGTGGGGTTAGCTAACTAACCGGCGCTTTTGCGGTCTAGAATCCGCCTACTTCTTTCCGAGGACATCACTTCGTGAAACTGTTTCTTGCCTCCCTCGCCCTGGTTGCCCTGCCGGTCATGGCCGCCGAGCCGACCCTCTACGGTCGCTACGAATACATCCAGTTGCCGGAGATCGGCGAAACCTTCAAGGCCAAGATGGACACTGGCGCGCTGACCGCCTCGCTGTCGGCCCGCGACATCCAGACCTTCACCCGTGACGGTGACGATTGGGTGCGTTTCCGCCTCGGCGGCAAGGACGCGTCCGATAAGGTCTACGAACACAAAGTCTCGCGCATCAGCAAGATCAAGAGCCGCGCCGACGAAGACGAGGACAAGGACGAAGCCACCGTGGCCAAGCGCCCGGTGATCGACCTGGAAATGTGCCTGGGCGACGTCAAACGCACCGTTGAGGTCAACCTCACCGACCGCAGCAGCTTCAACTATCCGCTGCTGATCGGCGCCAAGGCTCTGCGCGAGTTCGGCGCTGCGGTCAACCCGGCGCGTCGCTACACTGCTGACAAACCGGACTGCTGACCGACCACCATGCCCCACATCCTGATTGTCGAAGACGAAGCGGCGATAGCCGACACGCTGATATTCGCCCTGCAAGGCGAGGGCTTCACCACCACCTGGCTGACACTTGGCCAGGCGGCGTTGGAGCATCAACGCCAGACCCCGGCCGACCTGATCATCCTCGACATCGGCCTGCCGGACATCACCGGGTTTGAAACCTGCAAGCAACTGCGCCGGTTCAGCGAAGTGCCGGTGATGTTCCTCAGCGCGCGGGATGGCGAGATCGATCGGGTGGTGGGGCTGGAAATCGGCGCCGACGATTATGTGGTCAAGCCCTTCAGTCCTCGGGAAGTGACGGCGCGGGTCAGGGCGATCCTCAAGCGCATTGGCCCAGGAGCTGCGCCGGTGGTGTTCCAGGTAGACCTGGAGCGCATGCAGATCATGTATCGCGGCCAGCCATTGAGCCTCACGCGTCACGAATTCCGCCTGCTGCAAAGCCTGCTGGAACAGCCTGAACGTGTATTCAGCCGCGAGCAGCTGTTGGACGCGGTCGGCGTGGCGGCGGATGCCGGTTACGAACGCAACATCGACAGCCATATCAAAAGCCTGCGCAGCAAGTTACGCAGCGTGGCTGCGGACGCCGAGCCGATCCAGACCCACCGCGGCCTCGGCTACAGCTACAGCCCGGGCAACAGCTGATGCGCCTGGGGCTGCGGATCTTCCTGGTATACGCGCTGTTTATCGGCCTGACCGGCTACTTCGTGCTCAGCACCGTGATGAAGGAAATCCGCCCTGGCGTGCGCCAGTCCACCGAAGAAACCCTGGTGGACACCGCCAACCTGCTGGCCGAAATCCTGCGCGACGACGTGAAGAACGGCACCCTCGGCCAAAGCCACTGGCCCGAACTGCTCAAGGCCTACGGCAATCGCCAGCCGGGCGCGACCATCTGGGGATTGCCGAAGAACCAGGTCAACCACCGCATCTACGTGACCGACGCCAAGGGCACCGTGCTGCTCGACTCCACGGGTGAAGCAGTGGGGCAGGACTATTCCAAGTGGAACGACGTGTACCTGACCCTGCGTGGCGAGTACGGTGCGCGTTCCACTCGCAGCGAGCTGGATGACCCCACTTCCTCGGTGATGCACGTGGGTGCACCGATCCGTGACAACGGGCAGATCATTGGCGTGGTCACCGTGGCCAAGCCGAACAGCTCGTTGCAGCCCTACGTCGACCGCACCGAGCGGCGCCTGCTGTGGTACGGCGCGGGCCTGGTGATTCTCGGCCTGTTGCTCGGCGCGCTGCTGTCGTGGTGGCTGAGCGTTGCGCTGCGTCGTTTGACGGCCTACGCCGAGGCGGTCAGCGAGGGCCGGCGCGCCGAGCTGCCGCATTACCGTGGCGGTGAACTCAAGCAGTTGTCCACCGCTGTCGAGCACATGCGCACGCAACTGGAAGGCAAGGCTTACGTCGAACACTACGTGCACACCCTGACCCACGAATTGAAGAGCCCGCTGGCCGCGATACGCGGCGCGGCAGAGCTGTTGCAGGGCGACATGACCCGTGAGCAACAGCAGCGTTTCGTCGGCAATATCGACAGTGAAAGCGCGCGCCTGCAGCAGTTGATCGAACGCCTGCTGAACCTGGCGCAGGTCGAGCAACGCCAGGGCCTGGAAGAGCAGGTGAGCATCCCGCTGGCAGCCATGGTCGATGATGTGCTCAAGGCGCAATGTGCGCGGATCGAAGGCGCCGGGTTGCACGTCGATCAGGCGATTGCGGCGGATGTGAAGGTGTACGGCGAACCCTTTCTGCTGCGCCAGGCCCTGGGCAACTTGCTGGATAACGCCCTGGATTTCACACCGCCTGGCGGCACCTTGAAATTCAGCGCGCAGACCCGGCACAACGACGTACAGGTGAGCCTGTTCAACCAGGCTGCGCCGATTCCCGACTACGCCCTGCCGCGCCTGAGCGAACGGTTCTACTCGCTGCCACGCCCGGCCAGTGGCCGCAAAAGCACCGGCCTGGGCCTCAACTTTGTCGAGGAAGTGATGAAGCTGCACGGCGGCGCGTTGCAGATCGGCAACGTGCAAGGCGGCGTGCAAGTGGTGCTGCATCTCCACACAGTCTCCACATTGCCCACATAAATCTCCCACACAGGCTGCCCAGACTCTCCTCCATCCAAACAGGGAGAGACCCATGAACCGCAGCCTGCTTTTCAAACTTGGCGCGATTGCGCTGCTGATCCTGCTGTTGCTGATTCCGTTGCTGATGATCAACGGCATCATCAGCGACCGCCAGCAACTGCGCGATGGCGTCCTGATGGACATCGCCCGCAGCTCCAGCTACGCCCAGCGCCTCACCGGCCCGGTGATGGTGGTGCCGTATCGCAAGACCGTCCGCGAGTGGAAGCTCAACGAAAAACTCAACAAACGCTACGAAGTCATCCGTGAAGAGCGCGGCCGGCTGTATTTCCTGCCGGACCGTTTTGAACTCGACGGCAAGGTGCAGACCGAACTGCGCGCACGGGGCATCTACCAGGCGCGGCTGTTCCACGCCGACAACCGTATCAGCGGACGTTTCGAATTGCCCGCGCAGTTGGGTATCACCGAAGACTTCGCCGATTACCGCTTTGAACCGGCGTTTCTCGCAGTGGGCATCAGCGATATTCGCGGCATCGAAAATGCGTTGAAGCTGGAGCTGGGCAGCCAGCAGCTGGAGTTCGAACCGGGCTCCCAGGTGGACTGGCTGGGTGAAGGCGTGCACGTGACGCTGCCGGAGCAGGACAGCAAAAAGCCCAGTGTCGTGGACTTTGCCTTCGACCTGCGCCTGCAAGGCACCGAGCAATTGCAAGTGGTGCCGGTGGGCAAGACCAGCCAGGTATCACTCACCTCCAACTGGCCGCACCCCAGCTTTATCGGCAATTTCCTGCCGGCGCAACGTGAGGTCACCGATAAGGGGTTTACCGCCAACTGGCAGACCTCATTCTTCTCCACCAACCTCGAACAGGCTCTGCAAACCTGCCTGGACGGGCAGGGCTGCAATGACTTCAACAACCGCAGCTTCGGCGTGAACTTCATCGATCCGGTGGACCAGTACCTCAAGAGCGACCGTGCGATCAAATATGCGCTGCTGTTCATCGCCCTGACCTTTGCCGGCTTCTTCCTGTTCGAAGTGCTCAAGAGCCTGGCGGTGCACCCGGTGCAGTACGCGTTGGTGGGCTTTGCGCTGGCGTTCTTCTACCTGCTGTTGTTGTCGTTGTCCGAGCACATAGGCTTTGCCCTGGCCTACCTGACCTCGGCCAGTGCCTGTGTGCTGTTGATCGGCTTCTATGTGTGCCATGTGCTGCGCAGCGTGGCGCACGGGCTGGGCTTCTCGGCGGGGTTGGCGGCGTTGTATGGCTTGCTGTACGGGTTATTGAGTGCCGAGGACTACGCGTTGCTGATGGGTTCGTTGCTGCTGTTCGGCCTGCTGGGCACGGTGATGGTGTTGACGCGCAAGTTGGACTGGTATGGCGTGGGCAAGCGCAAGGCGGCCGAGCCGTTGATGTTTGACCTGGAGGCGGTGCAATGATCGGGTTACGCGAGGATCAGCAAGTGGGGGCGCAATTAGCCGCAAGGATCGCTACATTCCTCAATACCACCGCCGTTCAATGTGGGAGTGGGCTTGCCCGCGATAGCGGTGGTTCAGAAACAGCTGTGCTGAATGACATACCGCGATCGCGGGCAAGCCCGCTCCCACATGGGGTCGGTGTGAACATCAGGTCGGTGGCTGGGTCTGCAGCATCGAAGGCCGCTGGCTGACCTCGGCGTACCAGGCGGCAAGCTGCGGGTTGTCCAGGCGCCATTGCATATCCGGGTGGCGGAAGTCGAGGTAACCCAGGGCACAAGCCACGCTGATGGCGGCGATATCGAAATGGCTGGCCAGCTCGGCAATCGCGTCGGCTTCCAGCTCGGCGAGGGTGCGACGGATCTTGTTGCGCTGTTCGTCGAGCCACTGGTCCCAGTGTTTTTCTGCCGGGCGCAGGGCGGTTTCGTAGCGCACCAGCACGGCGGCATCCATGATGCCATCGGCCATCGAGGCCAGGGTCAGGCGGCGCCAGCGGGCCGAGCCGTCGCGGGGGATCAGCGGGGTGCCGACGTGCTGGTGGTCGAAGTAATCGAGGATCACCCGGCTGTCGTGCAGTACTGAACCGTCGGCCAGGCGCAGGGCCGGGATCTTGCCCACGGGGTTGCCTTCTACCACCTGCGCATCCGGGTTGACCGGGGTCGGCATGCAGCCGTACAGGGCGACGCGATCCTGCTGGCCGGTTTCAGCCAGCAGCACGCGAACCTTACGAACGAACGGTGACGCGGGGTTGTGGAACAAGGTCATGCTGGGAGCGGACATGGGCATTCCTCTGAATGGGCTGCGCTAATCTATCTCACCGTTTGATCAAGGCCCAAGTACCAATTGCAGCGGGGATGCCCAGCCCGAGCCAACTGAGCGAATCCCACAGCCCATCCCCGAGCAGCGCCGCAAACAATCCGGCGGCGCTGAGCAGGCCGATCCCCAGAGGGATCCCGAAGACCTTCCAGAAACTCGACTGACGTGGCTTCATGTTCGGCGCCTTACGATCCACAGGTAGATCCCGCTCACCAGCACGATGATGGTCAGCCCATCCAACACCGCCCACAGGATCTTCATCGGCATGCCGCCGTAATCGCCAAAGTGCAGCGGCTGGGACATGCCCATGGCGTCCATGTACCAAGGCCGTTCGGCGACGGCGGTGACAGCCAGGGTGCTGGCGTCGATCAGTACCGGCGTGAGCAAATGCGAGGTGAGGTGGGTGCTGCCTTTCATGAACACCGCGTAATGGTGTTCGCTGGAAAAGCGTGTGCCGGGGAAGGCGATGAAGTCCGGCTCCATGCCGGGGGCGGCCTTGGCGGCAATCGCCAGCAGCTCGGTGGCCGGTGCGTGTTGAGTCAGGGGCGGGGCGTTTTTGTAAGGCTCGATCATGGCGCTGAGGCTGTCCTGGCGCCAGGCGGCGATGATCAGGTCGGCGCAGGCGCTGATCACGCCGGTCACGCCCACCACCAGCGCCCAGGTCAGGGTGACCACGCCGATCAGGTTGTGCAGGTCGAGCCAGCGCAGGCGGGTGGACTTGTCCTGGCGTACGGTGGCGAACTTCAGGCGGCGCATGAACGGCAGGTACAGCACCGTGCCGGAGATAATCGCCAGCACAAACAGAACCCCCATGAACGCCAGCAGCAACTTGCCCGGCAGGCCAGCGAACATATCCACATGCAAGCGCAGCAGGAACATCGTGAACCCGCCGTTGGCCGCCGGGGTTTCCATGGCTTGGCCGGTGCGCGCGTCGAGCAGGAAGGTGTGCGACGAGTTGGGTTCGGTGCCGGCGGTGGCGGCCATGATCGCGATCACGCCGTTCTTGTCATCTTCGTCCCAGGCCAGGTACTGCATGGCGTCGCCGGGGCGATAGGCCTGCGCGGCGCTGACCAGTTGCTCCAGGTTGAGCTGCGGCGTGTCGGCGGGCATCTGCGCCAGCTCGGGCTCGTTGCCCAGCAGGTGGTCGATCTCGTGGTGAAACACCAGCGGCAGGCCGGTGAGCGCGAGCAGCAGCAGGAATACCGTGCAGATCAGGCTGGTCCAGGTGTGGATGAAGGACCAGCGGCGGATGGTTTTGCTTTTCATGTTTTCAACCTTCAGACACACCAAAGCCGCCCATTGGGGCGGCCCGGTGGTTAACTCAGCCGATTACCACTGGTAGGTGGCACTGGCGACGACGCTGCGTTGGTCGCCGAAGTAGCAGTAGGAACCGTCACAGGTGGAGATGTAGTCCTTGTTGAACAGGTTAGTGGCATTGAGTTTGACCGAGGTGCCTTTGAGGCTGTTGTCCAGGCGACCCAAGTCGTAATGCACCGCACCGTCGAAAACGGTGTAGGCGTTGGCTTTGCCGAGCCAGGTGTTGCCCTGGTCGCCGTAGGTGTTGCCGGTGTAGCGCGCGCCGAAGCCGATACCGAAGCCGTCCAGTACACCGGTGTGCCAGGTGTAGTCGGTCCAGAGCGACGCTTGCTGATTTGGCATCAGTTGCAGGCGGTTACCTTTGAAGTCGCCTTTTTGGACTTCGGATTTGGCCAGTGTGTAGGCGGCGATCACCTTGAGGTTTTCGGTCACGTCAGACACGGCTTCCAACTCCAGGCCTTTGACTTTCACTTCGCCGGTCTGGTCGGTGACCGCCTGGCCGCCTGCACCTGTGCTGGTGACCAGCACGTTTTTCTGGGTCAGGTCATACACCGCCGCACTCAACAGGGTGTTGGAACCGGGTGGCTGGTACTTGATCCCGAGTTCCCACTGCTTGCCTTCGGTTGGCTTGTACGATTTGAGTGGGTCTACGCTGGCGTTGCTCGCTGGCTGGAAAGATTCAGCGTAGGACAAGTACGGCACAAAGCCCGAGTCGAACACATAGCTCAACGCTGCGTTGCCACTGAAGTTCTTGCTGCGGTCGGTGTTGGTGACGTCGTTCTTATTGAAGTAGGTCGTGCCCTGATGGACCCAGTCTTCACGACCGCCCAGGGTCAGGCGCCAATTGTCCAAGGCCATCTGGTCTTGTACGTAGAGGCCGGTCTGGATGGTTTTCTGGTTGTAATCGTAATACGCATCGGAGCGTGGAGGACGTACGACCGGCGTGGTGTTTACAGGATTGAAGATGTTGACGGTGCCTGCTCCGCCGTAGATCGACAGGTATGACGTATCGGTACGCTGGTGATCCAGGCCCAGCAGCAGGGTATGCGTGACATCGCCGGTGGCGAAGTCTGCCTGGAAGTTGTTGTCGACTGCGAACTGGCCGATGTTCTCGTCGACGTTGGTCGAGGTGCGGCCAATGTTACCGGCAGCGTCAACCGGGTAATAGGCATAAGCGCCCACGGTCAGTTGCTGGAACGACAGCTCCGACTTGGTGTAGCGCAGGTTCTGTTTGAACTGCCAGGTGTCGTTGAAGCGGTGCTCGAACGCATAGCCCAACGCGTAATAGGTGCGGTCGTAAAACTCGTAGTCCGGGTCGCCCAGGTTCTTGTGGTGGGACACATCGCCCAATGGCGATTTGATCTTGGTGCCCACGATAGGCAGGAACTGACTGGTGGCCCCCGTATCGTCACGAGTGAACTGCGACAGGAAGGTCAGCTTGGTGTCCGGGTCGATGTTCCAGGTCAGGCTGGGCGCAATGTTGTAGCGCTTGTTATCGATGTGGTCGACCTGGGTGCCGGCATCCCGCACCACGCCGCTGAGGCCATAGAGGAACTGGCCTTCGTCATCGATCTTGCCGGTGCTGGCGAAGTTGATCTGGCGGTAGTTGTCGCTGCCGTATTGCACCTGTACGGCATTGCTCGATTCAGCACTGGGGCGGCGGCTGACCATGTCCAGCAAACCGCCCGGCGGGGTCTGGCCGTAGATCGACGAGGCCGGGCCGCGCAGCAGGGCGAGGCGGTCGAGGTTCCAGGTTTCGGCTTTCGGGTTGGCGTACACACCGCGTGGCAGCGGCAGGCCGTCGAGGAACTGGGTTGGTTCGAAGCCGCGCACGCGCATCCAGTCGTAGCGGGTGTCGCTGCCGTAGCTGGCGGACACGATGCCGGGCATGTATTTGACCGCATCGTCCAGGTTCTGCACGTTGCGGTCCTGCATCTGCTGGCGCGTGGCAACCGAGATCGAACGCGGCGCCTCGACCAACGCGGTGTCGGTCTTGGTGCCGGCGGCAGTGCGCTTGGCCAGGTAGCCGTCGACCGGGCCCCAGGCGCTTTCATAGCTGTCCTGGCCGGTGATATTGGTGGTCGGCAACGCTACGACGCCTTCCGGAATTGCCACCAGGGTGTAGGTTCCCGCACTGCTTTGTTCCAACTGCAGTCCCGTCCCTCGCAACGCCTCACGCAGCGCGCCGGGTGCGTCGAACTGGCCCTGGACCGGCGCCGAGGTCTTGCCCGATGCCAGTGCCGGGCTGAGGGTCAGTGCCAGGCCGCCCTGGCTGGCAATCTGGTTCAGGGTGCTGGCCAGTGGCGCCGCCGGCAGGTTGTAGGCGCGCACGCTGGACGCCTGTTCGGCGGCGATCAGCGACGTGCTGGCCAGCGGGGCGCCGAGGGCAATGGCCACGGCTAACAGGCTGGGGCGCAACAAGGTGTCTAGCGTGCGGGACATAGGGCGGCTCCTGAATGGAAGTAATTCGCAATTGCCTATGTGCCGAACGAGAATCAGAAAGTGATAGGGCGGGGGGAAATATTTTTTTATTTGGCGGCAGGTGCCTTGCCAGTCACCGTCACCCACCACGGCGTGTGCTGCTCGATCTGCACCGGCAGGGTCGGCAGCAGCGCATTAAGCGCCAGCGTGGTGTCGCGCAATGGGAAGCTGCCAGTGATGCGCAGGTCGGCCACGTTTTTATCCACACCCAGGTAACCGGTGCGGTAGCGGCTCAATTCCTCGATCACATCGCCCAGGCGGGCGTTGTCCACCACCAGCATGCCGCGGGTCCAGGCGTCGGTGGCGGGGGTAACGGCCAGCAGTGGGCCGAGGCCGTCGCTGCGCATCAGCACTTGCTGGCCGGCCTTGAAGATTTGCTCCTGATGCAGCGCCTCGGGCTGGGCGGCCACCGCCGATTGCAGCACGCTCAAGCGCGTGGCGTCGTCTTCGCGCTTGACGATGAACCGCGTGCCCAACGCCCGCAGGCTGCCGTCGCGGGTTTGCACATAGAACGGGCGGGCATCGTTATGGCCGGTCTCGACCAGGATCTCGCCTTCCTGCAATACGATCAGGCGACGTTTTTCATCAAAACGCACGTCGATGGCGCTGTGGGTATTGAGGTTGATCAGCGTACCGTCCGCCAGCTTCAGCGTGCGCTGTTCACCCGTGGCGGTACGTTGGTCGGCCAGCCAATAGTGGATCGGCACATAGCGCTCGCCGGCAAACAACGCCAGGCCGATCACCAGTGCAATGCTCGCCAGCCCACTGCCCAGCTTGCGCACGCGTTGGCGAATGCCTTCGCGCGATTGCAACAACGCCACCCGCGCCGGGCCCGAGGCCATGCTGAAACGCTGGTCGAGCATGCCCAGTTGGTGCCAGGCGCGGGCGTGCTCTTCATCGCTGGCCAGCCATTTATCGAACTCTTCGCGCTCAATGGCGCTGCCGTCGCCTGAATCAAGGGACAGCTGCCAGGCAATCGCCGCATCCAGCACGCGGGCCGACACGGGTTTGGAACTGATCACCGTCACAGCGGCTCGCCATACAGCGCGATGTAGCACTGGCGAATGCCCTGGGCCAGGTACTGGCGCACCCGGGGTACCGATACGCCCAGGCGCTGGGCGATTTCCGCGTGGCCCAGGCCGTCGAGGCGGTTATAGAGGAAGGCGGCGCGGGCCTTGCTCGACAGCTTGCCGAGCAGACGGTCGATGGCCTTGAGGTCTTCGAGGATCAGTTGCTGTTCTTCCGGCGAGGGATGTTCGCTTTCCGGGATCAGCATCAGTTCGGTGAGATACGCCTGCTCCAGGGCGGCGCGGCGGAAGTAGTCGAACAACAGGCCCTTGGCGATCGCCACCAGAAAGGCCCGTGGCTCGCGGGGTTCGCGCAGCTCATCACGGCCGAGCAGACGTATGAAGGTGTCCTGGCTCAAATCCTCGGCACGGCTCGGGCAGGCGACGTTGCGTCGAAGCCAGGCCAACAGCCAGCCACGATGGTCGCGATACAACGCACCAACAAGCTCACTGCGTGGGTTCTGGATCGACGACAAGGCATCACCTGGTAAACGCGATGTTTAAACTAACGAGAATTATTCGCGATTGTGTCAGAGCCGTGGGGTGGGCGCAATTGGCGTCTGTCGGTTTGTACCGGGGCAAGCCTGCTCACCACAAGGATCGGCGGCCTTAGAAAGAGGGCGCGTGTTTACGCCGTTTCCATTGGCTCAAACGCTCTAGCAGTGCTTGTGGCGTGTCGATGTGCTGCGCCCGTGCGCGGCTGAACAGGATCAGCATCAGCTCCGCCGTGGCCAGGGCATCGGCGCTGGCGTGATGGCGCTCGCCCACGTGCAGGTTGAAATGGTTGATCCAGTCGTCCAGCCCGGCCTCGCGGATATGCGCGTCGGGGCACAGCAAAGGGGCGATGTCGGCCACGTCCAGGAACGGGTGGGCCAGGCGGTAACCCAGGCTGTCCTTGAGCGCCCGGCACAGCATGTGTTGATCGAATGGCGCATGGAAGGCCAGCAAAGGGCTGTCGCCGACGAACTCCATGAAATCCAGCAGTGCCTCGGCCGGGTCGCTGCCGGCGGCAATGGCACTGGGGCCGAGGCCGTGGATCAGTACGCTGGGGCTGAGTCTGGTCTCGGCGCGTTGCAGGGTGCGTTCGAACATCTGGGAGAAGTCCACCGCGCCGTCCTCGATCACCACCGCGCCGATGGACAGCACCTGGTCGCGATTGAGGTTCAGGCCACTGGTTTCCAGGTCCACCACCACCCAGCGCTGGCTGCGCAAAGGTTCGTTGCCTAGAGGCGAAGGCTTGCACAGTCGCTCCAGGCGCTGTTGTTGCGTGCTGTCGAGCCCCGGTTTTTTCGTACGCAGCCAGTTGAACAAGCTCACAGCTGATACCGCAACGTCAGGCTGCTTTGCAGGCGTTGGGCCTGGCGCAGAGATTCCCGCAGGATGCGCCGGTCCAGATGGTTGAGGCTGTCGGGGTCGACGCGGTTGGAATACGGCTGGTTCTCGCGGGTCTGCAACTGGTGCTGCTGCATGCGGGTTTGCTGGATAAAGTGGTAGGCCTCTTCGTAGGCGGCGCCGTCCAGGGGCTCGATCACTTCCTTGACCACCAGTTGGCGCAGGCGCTCCAGGGTGTTGTTGGCGTGGATGCCATTGGCCAGGGCCAGCAGGCGCGCGCCGTCCACAAATGGCGTAAGGCCCTGCACCTTGAGGTCGAGGGTGGCTTTCTCGCCCCCTTTACGGGTCAGCACAAACTCGCGGAAGCGTCCTACAGGTGGGCGCTGGCGCAACGCGTTCTCGGCCAGCATGCGTTGGAACAACCGGTTGTCCGCGACCTGATCCAGAATGCCCTGGCGCAGTTGCTCGCAGCCACGCTCGTCGCCCCACACCACCCGCAGATCGAAATAGATACTGGAACCCAGCAGATTCTCCGGCGTGGCCTCGCGGATAAACGCTGCGAAACGGCGCGCCCACTCAGCCCGCGACAGGCACAACTCCGGGTTGCCGGCCATGATATTGCCCTTGCACAAGCTGAACCCGCAGAGCGCCAGGCTCTGGTTGATCTGCTGCGCCAGCGGCAGCAGCCGGCCACGCATCTCGGCCGCTTCGGCGGCGTCCTTGGCATCGAACAGGATGCCGTTGTCCTGGTCGGTATACAGCGTCTGCTCGCGCCGGCCTTCGCTGCCAAAGCACAGCCAGCTGAATGGCACGCCGGGGTCGCCTTTCTCGGCCAGGGTCAATTCGATCACCCGGCACACGGTGTGGTCGTTGAGCAGCGTAATGATGTGGGTGATCTGGGTGGACGACGCACCATGTGCCAGCATGCGCTCCACCAATTGGCCGATTTCGCCGCGAATCGCCACCAGGTTGTCTACCCGCGGTGCGTTGCGGATGGTGCGCGCCAGGTGCACCAGGTCTACCCGTTGCAGGGAAAACAGGTCGCGTTCGGACACCACGCCGCACAAGCGCTGCTCCTTGACCAGGCACACATGGGCGATATGCCGCTCGGTCATGGCGATGGCCGCGTCGAAGGCGCTGTGGTCCGGGGTCAGGAAAAACGGTGCCTGGGTCATATGGCCTTCAATGGCCCGGCTGAAATCGCTGGTGCCATCGGCCACCACCTGGCGCAGGTCGCGCAGGGTGAAAATCCCCAGGGGCGCTTTGTGTTCATCGACGATCACGATACTGCCCACCTGCTGCTCATGCATCAGCGTAACGGCCTCGCGCAGCGGTGTGGTGGGGCTGCACGTTACCGGGTGGCGCATGGCCAATTCACCCAGGCGAGTGTTCAGGGAGTATTGAGTGCCGAGGGTTTCCACCGCCTTTTGCTGCACTTGCTGGTTGACCTGGTCCAACAGGCTGCTGACGCCGCGCAGGGCAAAGTCGCGAAACGGGCTGGACAGCGCGAACAGCTTGATAAACGCCGGTTTGTTCAGTTGCAGGCAGAAGGTGTCTTCGGCGGCCTTGTGCTCGGTGCGGGTGGCCCGTTCGCCGAGCAGGGCTGCCAGGGGGAAGCATTCGCCCGTGGTGATTTCAAAAGTGGTTTCGGCGCTGTCCGGCCGCTCGCCCACGACGCGACCCTGCTTGACGATATAAAAATGCTCTACCGGGCCGCCCGACGGTTTGAGGATGCTGTCGCCGGGGCTGTAGAAGCGTAACTGGCACTGTTCCACCAAAAACGCCAGGTGCGCGTTTTCCATCTGGTTGAACGGCGGGAAACGTTGCAGGAATTGCAGGGTGCCGTGGATATTTTGCAGTACAGCAGTTTTCCCCGCCTGGGCGTAGGCATCAGCTTTACTCATAACAGTGACCGCAGTTTTTTTGTCGTTATCGTCCCTCATGGTCGACTCCTGCGCAGCGGGTGCCCATTGGACGTAAGTCTAGGTCGCTGAAAACACCATAGAACTAGGGAAAAACCTTACATGACTATCGTCCAAACCCCGTAGAACACCCACTAGTCAAACTTTCCGACGAAGTGCACATTGATCGCCCTTCCGCAGATGTCTGACGAGTGTGCTGGGAGCTAGATGAGAATTGCTGAGAACCGTATGTCCGACCACGATATTTTGAGCGATGCCGAGCGTGAGGCGCTGAGCGCCGTGATGCTGGAGCCTGATTTACCGCCACAACGCGTGTTGATTGTTGACGATGACAAGGACGCGCGTGAACTGCTGGCGGAAATCCTGGGGCTGGACGGTATTCGCTGCATGACAGCCGACAGTGGTGAGGCGGCGTGGGATTTGTTGAAGTCCAGCAGCTCTATCGGTTTGTTGATCACTGACCTGCGCATGGCGCCCAGCAATGGCCTGGAACTGATCCGACAAGTGCGTGAATCCACCCGGGCGGCGTTGCCGATCATCATCATGTCGGGGGACGCCGAAGCGCCGGACGTGATCGATGCGATGCACTTGAGCGTAGTGGACTTTTTGCTCAAGCCGATTGATAGCGTGAAATTGGCAAAGATGGTGAAGCGGGAGTTGGGGATGGCGTCCTGATTCTGCGGTGTCTATAACGGCCTCATCGGGGGCAAGCCCCCTCCCACATGTTCTATTAGTTGTGGGAGGGGGCTTGCCCCCGATAGCGCCAGTTCAGCCACCACAACCCCAAAGAAAAAGCCCCGATCTCTCGATCAGGGCTTTTTGATTTACAGGCCGTTTTTAGCCTTGAACTCCCGACGCCGACGGTGCAACACCGGCTCGGTGTACCCGTTCGGCTGCTTGGTCCCTTCAATCACCAACTCCACCGCTGCCTGGAACGCGATGTTGCTGTCGAAATCCGGCGCCAGCGGACGATACAACTTGTCCCCGGCATTCTGACGGTCCACCACCGGCGCCATGCGCTTGAGGCTTTCCATCACCTGGGCTTCGTCGACGATGCCGTGGCGCAGCCAGTTGGCGATGTGCTGGCTGGAGATACGCAGGGTGGCGCGGTCTTCCATCAGGCCCACATCGTTGATGTCCGGCACTTTCGAGCAGCCGACGCCCTGGTCGATCCAGCGGACGACATAACCCAGGATGCCCTGGGCGTTGTTGTCCAGCTCGTTGCGGATCTCTTCGTCAGACCAATCGGTCTTGCTGGCCAGGGGAATGGTCAGGATGTCGTCCACCGACGCGCGCTCGCGCTTGGCCAGCTCGGCCTGGCGGGCGAACACGTCGACCTTGTGGTAGTGCAACACGTGCAGCGCCGCCGCCGTAGGCGATGGCACCCACGCGGTATTGGCGCCGGCCAGTGGGTGGGCGATTTTCTGTTCGAGCATCGCCGCCATCAGGTCGGGCATCGCCCACATGCCTTTACCGATCTGCGCACGGCCTTGCAGCCCGGTGCTCAAACCAATATCGACGTTCCAGTTTTCGTAGGCGCCGATCCATTTTTCCGCCTTCATCGCCGCCTTGCGCACCATCGCGCCGGCTTCCATGGAGGTGTGGATCTCGTCGCCGGTACGGTCGAGGAAGCCGGTGTTGATAAACACCACGCGCTCGCTGGCGGCCTTGATGCAGGCCTTGAGGTTGACCGTGGTGCGGCGTTCCTCGTCCATGATCCCGACTTTCAGCGTATTGCGTGGCAGCTTCAGCACGTCTTCGATACGGCCGAACAGCTCGTTGGTGAACGCGGCTTCTTCCGGGCCGTGCATCTTTGGTTTCACGATGTACACGGAACCGGTGCGGCTGTTCTTGCGGCTGCTGTTGCCGTTGAGGCTGTGGATCGCGGCCAGGCTGGTGATCAGCCCGTCGAGAATGCCTTCCGGCACTTCGTTGCCGTCTTTGTCGAGGATCGCGTCGATGGTCATCAGATGACCCACGTTGCGTACGAACAGCAGCGAACGGCCATGCAGCGTCACGTCCTGGCCATTTACGCCGGTGTACACGCGGTCGGCGTTCATGGTCCGGGTGAAGGTCTTGCCGCCCTTGGACACTTCTTCGGCCAGGTCGCCCTTCATCAGGCCGAGCCAGTTGCGGTAGATCACCACTTTATCGTCGGCATCCACAGCGGCGACGGAGTCTTCGCAGTCCATGATGGTGGTCAGCGCGGCTTCCACCAGCACGTCTTTGACGCCGGCGGCGTCGGTCTGGCCGACCGGGGTGTTGGCGTCGATCTGGATTTCGAAGTGCAGGCCGTTGTGTTTCAACAGGATCGCAATCGGCTGGGCGCTGTCACCCTGGAAGCCGATCAGTTGTGCGTCGTCGCGCAGGCCGCTGTTGCTGCCGCCCTTGAGGCTGACGATCAGCGTGCCATCGACGATCTTGTAGCCGGTCGAATCCACATGGCTGCCGGCGCTGAGCGGTGCGGCTTCATCAAGGAAGGCGCGGGCGAAGGCGATCACTTTGTCGCCACGGACTTTGTTGTAGCCCTGGCCCTTCTCGGCGCCGTCGGCTTCGCTGATGGCGTCGGTGCCGTACAGGGCGTCATACAACGAGCCCCAACGCGCATTCGAGGCGTTGAGGGCAAAGCGCGCGTTCATCACGGGCACCACCAGCTGCGGGCCGGCCATGCGGGCGATCTCGTCATCGACGTTTTGGGTCGTGGCCTGGAAATCCGCGGCTTCTGGCAGCAGGTATCCAATGTCTTGCAGGAAGGCTTTGTAAGCCACCGGGTCGTGCGCCTTACCTGCGTGAGTCTGGTGCCAGGTATCGATCCGCGCTTGGAAATCGTCGCGTTTGGCGAGTAGGGCTTTGTTCTTCGGTGCCAGGTCGTGGATGACCTTGTCGGCACCGGCCCAGAACTGGTCGGCAGTGATGCCGGTACCGGGAATGGCTTCGTTGTTCACGAAGTCGAACAGGACTTTGGCGACCTGCAGGCCACCGACTTGAACGTGTTCAGTCATTGCTTGCCTCACTCTGCGGAGCTTATGCGCTTTTTCAGATTTTCATTATGTAGTGCACGGTTGGGCATACTACATGATGACTTGCGGTTGTGAAAATTAGACTAAATACGTCGTTTAGCGACCCACTTTGGTCGTACGGTCACAGCGGAGAACCGGATGTTCTCAAAAAACTATTGGATTGTTCCAGATAAATATAAAAATGGTACACGATTTGTTTTCGAGGGCTTCCGAGTCCACCTTGTAGATTGAATTCAGAGGGCTTCGCCATGGACCATCTTGTACTCACAATTATCGCCGCCGACAAACCCGGCCTGGTTGAACGCATCGCGCAGAATATTGCCACCCACGGTGGCAACTGGCTGGAAAGCCGCATGGCGCACATGGCCGGGCAATTTGCCGGGATCCTGCGGGTCAGCGTTCCAACAGAGAACCGTCAGGCGCTGGTCGGCGCGCTGGAGGACTTATCCACACATGGCATTCGCGTGCTGGTGGGCGAAGGCAGCAGCGGGCAGGCCTCGGCCTCCAAGTCGATCATGATGACGCTGGTGGGCAATGACCGTGCGGGTATTGTGCGCGAGATTACGGCGCTGCTGAGCAAGCAGGGCGTGAACCTGGAGAGCCTGAGCACGGACGTGCGCCCGGCGCCCATGAGCGGTGATCCGTTGTTTACTGCTGAAGCGCTGCTGCAGGTGCCGGCAGCGTTATCCCTAGATGCCTTGCAGTTGACCCTGGAAACCCTGGCGGACGATCTGATGGTGGAACTGCATCACGAGGAATAATCGGCCCACAGGGTTATGCATGGAAATCTTGCATGGGCCTGTGGATAACCTGTAGAGACCCGGCGCCAGGCCACGCCGTGCGGGGTTCTTCGCTACTTGAGCAAAAAACGAGCAGTTTCAAGGGCTTGTGCACAAATGGCGGGGATCAGGTTGTGGATAACCTTGGGGTGGATGTCTGCAAGCCACGTAGATTATGGCTTGCAGAGGTTTGTACGTTATTTGATCAGCGTTTGCGTGCGCTGAGCCAGATGTCCATGCTGTACACCACCAGGCCCGCCCAGATGAACGCGAAGGCGGTCAAAGTGCTTGGTGCCAGATGCTCGCCGAACAGCAGCACGGCTTCCAGCAATACCAGGGTCGGCGCGACGTACTGCAAAAAGCCCAGGGCGGTATAGGGCAAATGCCGTGCGGCGGCGTTGAAACACACCAGCGGGATCAGTGTCACCGGGCCGGCGGCGACCAGCCACCAGGCTTCGGAGGTGCCCCAGAATTCCATCTGCGCACTGTGGGCGGTCGGGTTGAACAGCAGCCATGCAACCGCAATCGGCACCAGCATCCAGGTTTCCACCACCAGCCCCGGCAGGGCTTTCACCGGTGCCTGCTTGCGAATCAGCCCGTAGAAACCAAAGGTCAACGCCAGTACCAGCGATACCCACGGCAGGCTGCCCACTTGCCACACCTGCTGCGCCACACCCACCGCAGCCAGCCCAACGGCGACCCACTGCAAACGGCGCAGGCGTTCACCCAGGATCAACATGCCCAGTACCACATTCACCAACGGGTTGATGTAGTAACCCAGGCTCGCCTCCAGCATGCGCCCGGTGTTGACCGACCACACGTAGGTCAGCCAGTTACCCGCGATCAACGAACCACTGAGTGCCAGGATCGCCAGGCGCTTGGGGTTGTCGCGCAGTTCGCGGAACCAGCCGGGATGTTTCCACACCATCAACAGCAAACCGCCGAACAGCGCCGACCACAACACGCGGTGCACGATGATCTCTGCGGCGGGCACGCTGGCGATGGCTTTGAAGTAGAGCGGGAACAGACCCCAGATGACATAGGCGCTCAGGCCCAGGATATAACCCTTGCGGGGGTTGGCGGCTTGCATTGCAGAATCCTTGCTTAGGCAGCTAACAAAGGCGTGATTGTAAGTACATTTGGCGGGCAATGTGATCTGCTTTGCTTTGGGTGGGAGGGGGCTTGCCCCCGATTGCTGTGTGTCAGTCACAGATGCATCAACTGGCAGACTGCAATCGGGGGCAAGCCCCCTCCCACATTTAACTCGACAGGTCAGAAGAGTTTCAGGGGTTCTTCGTTGAGGGCCGCCAATTGCTCGCGCAAGGCCAACACCTGATCGCCCCAGTAACGCTCACTGCCAAACCACGGAAAGCTATGGGGGAACGCCGGATCATCCCAGCGGCGTGCCAGCCAGGCGCTGTAATGCATCAGGCGCAAGGCGCGCAGGGGTTCGATCAGCGCCAGTTCACGCGGGTCGAAGTCGTGGAACTCCTGATAGCCGTCCATCAATTCCGACAGTTGCCCCAGACATTCCTGGCGATCGCCGGCGAGCATCATCCACAGGTCCTGCACCGCCGGGCCCATGCGGCAGTCATCCAGGTCGACGATGTGGAACATCTCGTCGCGGCACATCATGTTGCCGGGGTGGCAATCGCCGTGCATGCGGATGTTCTTGTGCGGCGTGGCCTTGTACACCTCTTCCACACGCTTGAGCAGGTCGCGGGCCACGGACTCGTAGGCCGGCAACAGGCTCTTGGGGATGAAATTGCCTTCGAGCAGGGTGGTGAGGGAGTCGTGCCCGAAATTCTTCACGCCCAGGGCTTCACGGTGTTCGAACGGGCGGGTAGAGCCCACCGCATGCAAACGGCCGAGCAGTTGCCCGAGGCGATAGAGTTGGTCGAGGTTGCCTGGTTCCGGCGCGCGGCCGCCACGGCGCGGGAACAGGGTGAAGCGGAATCCGGCATGTTCGAACAGGCTTTCGCCGTTGTGGATCAGTGGCGCGACCACCGGCACTTCGCATTCGGCCAGTTCGAAGGTGAAGCGGTGTTCTTCGAGGATCGCCGCGTTGGTCCAGCGCTGCGGGCGGTAGAACTTGGCGATCAGCGGCTCAGCGTCTTCGATGCCCACTTGGTAGACGCGGTTTTCGTAGCTGTTGAGTGCCAGGACGCGAGCGTCGCTGAGGAAACCGATGCTTTCGACGGCGTCGAGGACCAGGTCGGGGGTGAGTGTTTCAAACGGGTGGGCCATGCGAACTCCTGCGCGCAGCAGGGCGCCGCGTCCGGCCGGGTATGGTAACGCACCGGGGCTGAGATAGGTGGTGGCTGTGCCATTGCTATCGGGGGCAAGCCCCGTCCCACATTGACTGCATTCACATATTTTGACTTGTGAACACAGTCAGTGTGGGAGGGGACTTGCCCCCGATGAGGCTTTGTCAGGCGCCGACGATACCGCCGTCATCCCGCCGAATTGCCATCACTGACGAGCGCGGCTTGCCATTCGGCAGATGCTCCGGCCAGGTCGAACCGCCGGTTTCGCCTGGGTGCTGAATCCCCACAAACAACGTCTTCTGATCCGGCGAGAAGCTGATGCCCGTCACTTCACACGCTACCGGGCCGACCATGAAACGGCGGATTTCCCCGGTGGAGGGGTCGGCGCAGAGCATCTGGTTGTTGCCCATGCCCGCGAAGTCACCCGCGTTGCTGTAGTCGCCATCGGTGAGAATCCACAGGCGTCCAGCCTTGTCGAAACCCAGGCCGTCCGGGCTGTTGAACATGTTCTGCGGGTTGATATTCGACGAGCCACCCTTTGGCGTGCCAGCGTGCACGCCCGGGTTGCCGGCCACCACAAACAAGTCCCAGCTGAATTCAGTGGAACCGTGGTTATCCGCGTCGGCCTTCCAGCGCAGGATCTGGCCGTAGACGTTTTTTTCACGCGGGTTGGGGCCGCCCACCGGCTGGCCGTCTTCACCACGCTTGGCGTTGTTGGTGAGGGTGCAATAGACCTGGCCATCGGTGGGGCTGACCACGATCCATTCCGGGCGGTCCATGCGCGTGGCCTTCACCACGCTGGCGGCCAGGCGCGCGTGGATCAGCACTTCGGCCTGGCTGGCGAAACCGGTGCTGGCGTCGATGCCGTTCTTGCCGTGGGTGAGTTCGACCCATTGGCCCTTGCCCTTGGGGTGATCGGCGTTGCCGTCGCCCGCGTCGAAGATCGCCACGTACAAGGTGCCGTGGTCGAGCAGGTCTTTGTTGGCCTTGGGGTTGTGGTGGTTGATCGGGTCGCGGCTGACGAACTTGTAGATGAACTCGCCGCGTTCGTCGTCGCCCATGTACACCACGGCGCGGCCGTCACGGGTTTCGGCCAGGGCGGCGTTTTCGTGCTTGAAGCGGCCCAGGGCCGTGCGCTTGACCGGCGTGGACTTGGGATCGAACGGGTCGATTTCCACCACCCAACCGTGGCGGTTGAGTTCGTTGGGGTTCTTGGCGATGTCGAAGCGCGGGTCGTGCGGGTGCCAGTTGATGTCTTTGCTGGCGGCCACCACGCCGTAGCGTTTCTGCCCGGCGTCGAAGGTTTGTTGCGGGTTGCTGCTGCCAAAGCAGTCGGTAAAGTTCTCTTCGCACGTCAGGTAAGTACCCCACGGCGTCTTGCCGTTGGCGCAGTTCTGGAAGGTGCCGAGGGCTTTCTTGCCGGTTTTGTCGGCGCTGGTTTTCAGCCAGGCGTGGCCAGCGGCGGGGCCGCTGAGGTTGATCGGCGAGTTGCCGTGGATGCGCCGGTTGTAGCGCGAGTCCTGCACGAACTGCCAGGTGTCGCCCTTGCGCCGCACTTCGATCACCGACACGCCTTCGCTGGCCTGGGCCTTGCGCACGTCTTCGGCCGATTGCGGCGCGCCGCCGTGGGCGAAGAGGTAGCGGTAATTGGTGTATTCGTTGTTGATCGCCATCAGCGCACGGTTGTCGTCGCCCGGGAAGGCGAACAGGCTCATGCCGTCGTTGTTGTCCCCGAACTGCTGCTCCTGGGCCTTGGCCGTGCCGTTGCCGGACGGGTCGAAGGCGGGTGCGTTCTTGCTCAGCGGTTGGCCCCAACTGATCAGCACCGAGGCGCTGTAGCCTGGCGGCAAGGTGATGGTGTCACTGGTGGCGGCGGCGATGCTGGTAAAGCCCAGCAGTGGGCTGGCGCTGGCGGCGTTGACGGCCAGGGCGCTGCGGCTCAGCAGGTTGCCACCGAGAAACATTGCGGCACCGCACAGGGCGCCAGCGCCGATAAAGCGGCGGCGGGTGAGGCCGACCATCTGTTCAAGGTCGGTGGCTTGGTTTTCTTCTAATAGGCTCATCTCAGGCTCCCTGCGGTTTTTGCAGACACCATAAGGAGCGGGCGTGACGAAATGGTTGCAGTTTGAAGACGGGCTGCGACTACACCGGCGTACCGAGCAGCACATTGCTCGGCGCGAACTGCACGGTGATGGTTTTACCTACGACGGCGCCCACGTCCTTGAGTGCGTCGGGCCGCGCCAGGGCGCATAAAACCTGGCCATTGGGCAGGGCGATGCGCACTTCGCCTGGGCCGTCGTCGGCGTCGAGAATGGCGTCGACGGTGCCGCTCATGCAATTGTGTCCAGGTGTTGCAGATTGCTTGGATGGGAGCAGTTCCAGCCATCCGGCCTTGATCAATGCGACCACTTCCACACCGGTTTCCAGCTCCAGGCGCTGCGTGCTGTCGTGGGTGATCTGCGCGTCCAGGCTCAGGCCGCCGGCCAGTTGCAGGCGGATCAGATCGTTACGGCCCTGCTGCTCGATGGCGATGACCTGGCCATGCAATTGGTTGCGCGCGCTGGTGCGCAGCATCAAGCGGCCGAGCAGGTTGAAGTCGCTGGCGGCTTCATCGGAGCCCAGCACCTCGGCTTGCAGCACTTGCAGACGCTGGTACAGACGCAACACGCGCTCACCTTCGGTCGTCAGCTTGGCACCGCCGCCGCCCTTGCCGCCCACGCTGCGTTCTACCAACGGCTTTTGTGCCAGGTTGTTCAACTCGTCGATGGCATCCCACGCCGCCTTGTAACTCAAGCCTGCGCTTTTGGCCGCGCGGGTGATGGAACCCTGCTCGGCGATATGCGCCAGCAAGGCAATGCGCTGGGGGCGGCGAATGATGTGTTGGCTGAGGGAGGCTGGCAGAGACATGGGGATACGCTTGGCTGGGATGAGCCGAACGTTGCGGGCAAGGTGCGCCGGAGTCAAGTCAACTGCCCGGTTTGGGCGTGCGGGCCAGGCAATACACATCGACCTGCTTCGCACCGGCGTTCATCAATAACCGCGCCAGGCTGTGGGCCGTGGCGCCGGTCGTCAGCACGTCGTCGACCAGGGCGAAATGCCGGCCCTGCACCTGTGCGTCGGGCGCCAGGGCGAAGGCGCCGAGCAGGTTGCGTTGACGGGTCTTGGCGTCGAGGGCTTGTTGGGCCACGGTTTCATGGGGGCGTAACAACAGCTGTTCATCGTGGGGGATGTTCAAGTCGCTGCCGAGCCAGCGCGCCAGCATCAACGCCTGGTTGTAGCCGCGTTCGCGCAGACGCTTGCGCGCCATGGGCACCGGTAGCAGGCACTCGGGGCGTACGAGTTCGGTATTGTCAAAGCGATGTTGCAGGTGTTGCGCCAGGAGCCACGCCAGCATCTGCCCGAGGGTCCAGCGTGCCTGATGCTTGAAGCGGCTGATCAGGCTGTCGATGGGAAAGCTGTAGGACCAGGGGGCGATGACCTGTTTAAACGCGGGGGGATTTCTTTGGCATTGCCCGCAGATCAAACCCTCCATCGGCAAGGGCAGGGCACACACATCGCAGTGCTCCATGAGCCAGGGCAGCTCGGTTTCGCAGACGTTGCACACACAATGGGCGGAAGGTGTCGCTTCATCACAGATTAAACAGGTTTGTATGTTATTTAACCAGATGTAAACCTGGTGTTTGTATCTCGGTTGACAGTGCATGAATCTTCCTTAAATATGCCGAGCATCCGTGTCGTGCCTGTGGGTATTGCCCTTCCCGCAGCGCTTGCCAAAGCATAATCAAGGAATCGCCCATGAGCGCCAGCACCACCGCCACCTTGCGTCACGATTGGTCCCTCGCCGAAGTCAAGGCGCTGTTCGTGCAGCCGTTCAATGACCTGCTGTTCCAGGCGCAGACCGTGCACCGCGCGCATTTCGACGCCAACCGTGTGCAAGTGTCGACGCTGCTCTCGATCAAGACCGGCGCCTGCCCGGAAGATTGCAAATATTGTCCGCAGTCGGGCCACTACAACACCGGCCTGGAAAAAGAAAAGCTGATGGAGGTGCAGAAGGTCCTCGAAGAGGCGGCCCGCGCCAAAGCCATCGGCTCGACCCGCTTCTGCATGGGCGCCGCCTGGAAACACCCGTCGGCCAAAGACATGCCCTACGTGTTGCAAATGGTCAAAGGCGTGAAGGCCATGGGCCTGGAAACCTGCATGACCCTCGGCCGCCTTGACCAGGACCAGACCGAAGCCCTGGCCCAGGCCGGCCTGGACTACTACAACCACAACCTCGACACCTCGCCGGAGTTCTACGGCAGCATCATCACCACCCGCACCTACAGCGAGCGTCTGCAAACCCTGGCCTATGTGCGTGATTCGGGGATGAAGATCTGCTCCGGCGGCATCCTCGGCATGGGCGAGTCCCTCGACGACCGCGCCAATTTGCTGATCCAACTGGCCAACCTGCCGGAGCATCCGGAGTCGGTGCCGATCAACATGCTGGTGAAGGTGGCGGGGACACCGCTGGAAAACGCCGAAGATATCGACCCGTTCGACTTCATCCGCATGCTCGCCGTGGCGCGCATCCTGATGCCGAAGTCCCACGTGCGCCTGTCGGCCGGCCGTGAGGCGATGAACGAGCAGATGCAGGCGTTGGCGTTCTTTGCCGGTGCCAACTCCATCTTCTACGGCGACAAGTTGCTGACCACCGCCAACCCGCAGGCTGACAAGGACATGCAACTGTTCGCGCGCCTGGGCATCCTGCCGGAAGCCCGTGAAGAACATGCCGATGAAGTGCATCAGGCGGCAATCGAGCAGGCGTTGGTGGAGCAGAAGAGCAGCGAGCAGTTCTACAACGCTGTCGTTTGATTTAAACGCCATACAGCTGTGGGAAACGGCTTGTGTGGGAGGGGGCTTGCCCCCGATAGCGATGGGTCAGTCGACACCTGCATCAACTGACCGATTGCAATCGGGGGCAAGCCCCCTCCCACATTAGATCCCCGCCACATTTTTACCGTTAAACCGAGGCCAGCATGTCTTTCGATCTCGCCGCGCGCCTCGCTGCCCGTCGTGCCGAACACCTTTACCGCCAACGGCCGCTACTCGACAGCCCCCAAGGCCCGGAAGTGGTGGTGGACGGCCAGCCGCTGCTGGCGTTCTGCAATAACGATTACCTGGGCCTGGCCAATCACCCGCAAGTGATCGAGGCCTGGCGCGCCGGTGCCTCCCGTTGGGGTGTGGGCGGCGGCGCTTCGCACCTGGTGGTCGGGCATGCCACGCCGCACCATGAACTGGAAGAAGCCCTGGCCGACCTCACCGGTCGCCCGCGTGCGCTGCTGTTTACCACCGGTTACATGGCCAACCTCGGCGCGGTCACGGCGTTGGTGGGGCAGGGCGATACGGTGCTGGAAGACCGTCTCAACCATGCGTCGCTGCTGGACGCGGGCTTGCTCTCGGGGGCGCGTTTCAAGCGTTACCTGCATAACGATGCGCAGAGCCTGGCCAAGCGCCTGGAGAAAGCTACCGGCAATACCCTGGTGGTCACCGATGGTGTGTTCAGCATGGACGGCGACCTGGCCGACCTGCCCGCGCTGGCCCGCGAAACCAAGGCCAAAGGCGCCTGGTTGATGGTGGATGACGCCCATGGTTTTGGCCCCCTGGGCGCCAACGGCGGCGGCATCGTCGAGCATTTCGGCCTGAGCCAGGAGGACGTGCCGGTGCTGGTCGGCACCCTCGGCAAGGCGTTCGGCACGGCCGGGGCGTTTGTGGCCGGCAGTGAAGAGCTGATCGAAAGCCTGATCCAGTTCGCCCGCCCGTACATCTACACCACCAGCCAACCGCCCGCCCTGGCCTGCGCCACCTTGAAAAGCCTGGAACTGTTGCGCACTGAGCATTGGCGGCGCGAGCACCTCAACCGCCTGATCAGCCAGTTCCGCCAGGGCGCCGAGCAGCTTGGGCTGGACCTGATGGACAGCTTCACGCCGATCCAACCCATCCTGATCGGCGACAGCGCCAAGGCCATGCGGCTGTCGCAGATGCTGCGCGAGCGCGGCCTGATGGTCACAGCTATTCGCCCACCGACCGTGCCCGCCGGCAGTGCGCGTCTGCGCGTGACATTGACGGCGGCCCACAGCGCGGCGCAGGTGCAGCTATTGTTAAACGCATTGGAAGCGTGTTTCCGCTTGTCAGGCAGTTCGGGGCCCAACTATGCGTGATCGACTGATATTGCTGCCCGGCTGGGGCCTCGGTGTATCGCCGCTGGAGCCGTTGGCCGCCGCCTTGCAAGGTTTGGACGAGCACCTGCAGGTGCAGATCGAACCGTTGCCCGCACTGGATTCCAGCGACCTGAATGAGTGGCTCGACGAACTCGACGCCACGCTGCCAGACAACGCCTGGCTGGGCGGCTGGTCCCTGGGCGGCATGCTGGCTTCGGAACTGGCGGCGCGGCGTGGCGAACGTTGCTGCGGCCTGCTGACTCTGGCGAGTAACCCGTGTTTCGTCGCCCACGCTGGCTGGCCAAGCGCGATGCCCGCCGAGACCTTCGACGCGTTTCTCGCTGGCTGCCATGCCGACTCCCAGGTCACCCTCAAGCGCTTCGGCCTGTTGTGCGCCAAGGGCGCCGAAGACCCGCGCGGACTGTCGCGCCTGCTGGTCAGTGGCGCGCCGAACACGCCCTCCAGTGTGTTGATGCCCGGCCTTGAGCTACTCGCCCAGTTGGATACCCGTGAAGCCTTATTGGCCTATCGCGGCCCGCAGTTGCACCTGTTCGCCGGCCTGGACGGGTTGGTACCCGCCGAAGCCGCCAGCGACCTGCTGGCCCTGCTGCCGGATGTTGAAATCGGCCTGATTGAACAGGCCGGCCACGCTTTTCTTCTGGAAGACCCTCACGGTGTAGCGGGGGCCATCCAGGCTTTTTTGCATGAGTGCGTCGATGACTGATTTATCCCACGCCCCGCTGCCGGGCGCGTTGCCGGACAAGCGCCAGGTGGCGGCGTCCTTTTCCCGTGCCGCCGCCAGTTACGACAGTGTTGCCGAATTGCAGCGGGCGGTGGGCAGCCAATTGCTGGCGCGCCTGCCGGGCAATACCGCGCCGCAACGCTGGTTGGACATGGGCTGCGGCACCGGTTATTTCAGTCGCGTGCTGGGTGAACAGTGGCCCGCCAGCGAAGGCATCGCGCTGGATATCGCCGAAGGCATGCTCAACCACGCACGCCCCCTGGGTGGCGCCGAGCACTTCATCGCCGGCGACGCCGAACGCTTGCCGCTCAAAGCTGAGAGCTTGCAGCTGCTGTTTTCCTCCCTCGCGGTGCAGTGGTGTGCGAATTTCGAGGCGGTGCTCAGCGAAGCCTATCGGGTGTTGCAACCGGGCGGAGTGCTGGCCTTCGCCAGTCTCTGCGTGGGCACCCTGGAAGAACTGCGCGAAAGCTGGCGTGCGGCGGATGGCCTGGTGCACGTCAATCGCTTCCGCACCTTCGAGGCGTATCAACACTTGTGTGCGGCCAGCGGCCTGCGGGTGGTGAGCCTGGAGCGCCGTCCTCATGTGTTGCATTACCCGGATGTACGCAGCCTGACCCACGAGTTGAAGGCCCTGGGCGCGCATAACCTCAACCCCGGTCGCCCCGGTGGGTTGACGGGGCGCGCGCGGATTGTTGCACTGGTGCACGCGTATGAGCGGTTCCGCCAGGCCCAAGGCCTGCCGGCGACTTACCAAGTGGTGTATGCCGTACTGGAGAAACCTCTATGAGCGCCGCCTACTTCATCACCGGCACCGACACCGATGTCGGCAAGACCACCATCGCCGCCGGCCTGTTGCACGCGGCGCGGCAAGCCGGTAGAAGCACCGCGGCTGGCAAGCCGGTGGCCTCCGGTTGCCAGGTCACGCCCAAGGGCTTGCGCAACGCCGATGCACTGGCGTTGCTGGCCGAATGCTCGTTGCCGTTGAGTTATGCCGAGGTCAACCCGGTGGCCTTCGAACCGGCCATCGCTCCCCACCTGGCGGCGCGGGAGGCAGGTTTCTCGCTCACCGTGCAATCGTTGTTGAAGCCCATGCAGCAGATTCTGGCACGGCAAGCGGATTTCACCCTGATCGAAGGCGCCGGCGGCTGGCGGGTGCCATTGGCCGATCAGGCGAACCTGTCGGACCTGGCCATGGCGCTGAAGTTGCCGGTGATCCTGGTGGTGGGCGTGCGCCTGGGTTGCATCAGCCATGCCTTGCTGACCGCCGAAGCCATCGCCCGGGACGGCCTGCAGTTGGCCGGGTGGGTGGCCAATATCATCGAGCCCAAGACCTCCCGTCTGGAAGAAAACCTCGCCACCCTGGCCGAGCGCCTGCCTGCGCCATGCCTGGGGCGTGTGCCGAAACTCAAGCACGCCGGGGCTGAAGCGGTTGCCGAGTACTTACAGTTGGACCTGCTTGACTGATTTTGGCTATCGACAAGGCATTATGCCATTAGTGTTTTTGACGAGCCCTTTGACGGGATATCTGCTTCAATTCAACTTCACGATTCTCTAAAGGCAGGCTTACGCCATGGAAATCTCTGGAAGCAGCGCGTTTTATTCGGGCCTGAGCAGTATTCAGTCCGGACAGAACCGTGTCGATCAGGCCGCCGGCAGAATTGCCAGCGCCGCGACTACCCAGCCATCGGATGCGCAAAGCGACCGTCTGCAAGCCAACGACCGCGCCCAGCCGTCCAACTCGGCCAGCAATATGGTTGAAATGGCCCAGGGCAAATTCCAAGTGGAGCTCGGCGCCAAAGTCGCCAAGGCTTCGGATGAAATGCTCGGCACCTTGATCGATACCTACGCCTGATCTGCTGGCGCTAAAAAATATGGGAGGGGGCTTGCCCCCGATAGTGATGGATCAGCCAATGTGTGTATGGCTGACATGGCGCTATCGGGGGCAAGCCCCCTCCCACATTTTTACTGTGCCGTCCTTCTGAACTTCTACACTCCCGCAGTCATGTGGCGTCTTGCCGCAAGCGTTGCCGTGCGCGCCATTGATTCGCGTCATGACAAACGGCATCCGGACGACGCTTGACATCCCCAAGTGGTAAACGTATGTTTCAAACACCTGTTTGACCGCCCCAACACTTCCACGCGGTTGTTCATTCCAGATACATCAGCAGAGGTTTATCGCTATGCCTGACTACAAGGCCCCCTTGCGTGATATTCGCTTCGTTCGTGACGAACTGCTTGGCTATGAAGCGCACTATCAGAGCCTGCCGGCTTGCCAGGACGCTACCCCGGACATGGTTGACGCCATCCTTGAAGAAGGCGCCAAGTTCTGTGAGCAAGTGCTGGCACCGCTGAACCGCGTGGGCGACATCGAAGGCTGCACCTGGAGTGAGTCGGGCGTCAAAACCCCTACCGGTTTCAAAGAAGCCTACAAACAATTCGTCGAAGGCGGCTGGCCAAGCCTGGCCCACGACGTGGCGCACGGCGGCCAAGGCCTGCCGGAATCCCTGGGCCTGGCCGTGAGCGAAATGGTCGGCACCGCCAACTGGTCGTGGGGCATGTACCCGGGCCTGTCCCACGGTGCGATGAACACCATCTCCGAGCACGGCACCCCCGAGCAGCAAGAGGCCTACCTGACCAAACTGGTGTCGGGCGAATGGACCGGCACCATGTGCCTGACCGAGCCACACTGCGGCACCGACCTGGGCATGCTGCGCACCAAGGCCGAACCTCAGGCTGATGGTTCCTATAAGGTCTCCGGCACCAAGATCTTCATCTCGGCCGGTGAACACGACATGGCCGACAACATCGTCCATATCGTACTGGCCCGCCTGCCGGACGCACCGGCCGGCACCAAAGGCATCTCGCTGTTTATCGTGCCGAAGTTCCTGCCCAACGCCGATGGCTCGATTGGCGCGCGCAACGCCGTGAGCTGTGGTTCCCTGGAACACAAGATGGGCATCCACGGCAACGCCACCTGCGTGATGAACTTCGACGCGGCCACCGGTTTCCTGATCGGCCCGGCGAACAAAGGCCTGAACTGCATGTTCACCTTCATGAACACCGCTCGCCTGGGTACCGCGCTGCAAGGCCTGTCCCATGCCGAGATCGGTTTCCAGGGCGGCCTGAAATATGCCCGCGACCGTCTGCAAATGCGCTCCCTGACCGGCCCGAAAGCACCGGACAAAGCTGCCGACCCGATCATCGTGCACCCTGACGTGCGCCGCATGCTGCTGACCATGAAGGCCTTCGCCGAAGGCAACCGTGCGATGGTGTACTTCACTGCCAAGCAAGTGGACATCGTCAAATACGGCACCGACGACGAAGCCAAGAAACAGGCGGACGGCCTGCTGGCCTTCATGACCCCGATCGCCAAGGCCTTCATGACCGAAGTCGGCTTTGAATCGGCCAACCACGGTGTGCAGATCTACGGCGGCCACGGTTTCATCGCCGAGTGGGGCATGGAGCAGAACGTTCGCGACAGCCGCATTTCGATGCTGTACGAAGGCACCACCGGCATCCAGGCCCTCGACCTGCTGGGCCGTAAAGTGCTGATGACCCAAGGCGAAGCGCTCAAGGGCTTCACCAAGATCGTGCACAAGTTCTGCCAGGCCAACGAAGGCAACGAAGCGGTCAAAGAATTCGTTGCACCGCTGGCTGCGCTGAACAAAGAGTGGGGCGAGTTGACCATGAAGGTCGGCATGGCCGCGATGAAAGACCGTGAAGAAGTGGGTGCCGCCTCGGTGGACTACCTGATGTACTCCGGTTACGCCTGCCTGGCTTACTTCTGGGCCGACATGGCGCGCCTGGCGGCCGAGAAACTGGCTGCCGGCACCACCGAAGAAGCGTTCTACACCGCCAAGCTGCAGACCGCGCGCTTCTACTTCCAGCGCATCCTGCCGCGTACCCGTACGCACGTGGCCACCATGCTGTCGGGCGCCAACAACCTGATGGACATGAAAGAAGAAGACTTCGGCCTGGCTTACTAAGCCTTACCGGGGTTCACTTGCAGAGCCGCCGCTCCCTTGCGGGAGCGGCGGCTTTTTTGTACCCGATAAAAAACCACAGCGCAGCACTCAGGGATTACTGTCGGCTGCCGTTACAGTGATGGCAATGTGATACATGTTCGACGGGTTGTGTTTAACTGTCTGCATAAAGGCACAGTGCCATCATTTTTTGCGGGTCGGAGTTTTACCCTTGTCACGCGTGTCCGCTGTACGTTTCAGTCACTTTCTCCCTTCGTTGCTGCTCTTGCTGGCCGGGCTCTCGGCTGCGTACGTCAAGGACCTCAACGTCTTCTTCACCTCGCTGTTCAATGTATTGCCGACCCTGGTGCTGTTGCTCGGTGGTTCGTACTGCGCGGTGTACCGCCGCCAGCGTGAACTGTTCCTGATGATCACGGTGTACATCGTCTACTTCCTGCTCGATACCCAGACCGACTTCTACCGCGACAATGGCCGCGTGCGCGAAGACGCCGCGGTGGTGTTTCACCTGTGCTGCCTGCTGCTGCCGTTGTTGTTCAGCATCTACGCTCTGTGGCAGGAGAAGACCCACCTGTTTCGTGACTTCGTTGCCCGTGGCGCGGTGTTGCTGGCGGTCGGCAGCGTAGCGCTGGCGCTGGAGCAGAGTTATCCCCAGGCGGTGCTGAACTGGCTGGCGGAGATCCGCTGGCCGGCGCTGCATGGCACTTGGATGAGCCTGATCCAGTTGTCGTACCCGATGTTCCTGATCGGCTTCCTGACCCTGGCAGCGCAATACTGGTACCAGCCGCGCCCGCTGCATGCGGCGCAACTGGTGGGGTTGCTCGGCCTGTTCTGGATGTTGCCGCAGACGTTCATCCTGCCCTTCACCCTGAATATCATGTGCAGCCAGGTGATGCTGATGATCGCCGCCGGTGTGGCCCACGAGGCTTATCAAATGGCCTTCCGCGATGAGCTGACCGGCCTGCCGGGGCGTCGTGCGCTGAACGAGCGCATGCAGCGGCTGGGGCGCAACTATGTGCTGGCGATGAGCGACGTCGACCACTTCAAGCGCTTCAACGATACCCATGGTCATGACGTGGGCGACCAGGTATTGCGGCTGGTGGCGAGCAAGCTGTCCAAGGTCAACGGCGGCGGGCGCGCGTACCGCTACGGCGGTGAAGAATTCGCCGTGGTGTTCGCCGGCAAGACCCTGGATGAATGCATGCCGCACCTGGAGGAGATCCGCGAGATCATCGCCGACTACGACATCAAGCTGCGTCATTCGGACCGCCCCCAGGACGATCAGCAGGGTCGCCAGCGCCGTTCAGGCAGCGGCGCCTCCAGTGTCTCAGTGACCATCAGCATCGGCGTGGCCGAACGCCAGGCCGAGCAGCGCACGCCCGAGGAAGTGCTCAAGTCCGCCGACCAGGCGCTGTACGCCGCCAAGGGCGCGGGGCGCAACTGCGTGGTAGCGTCCGGGCAGACCCGGCGTGGCGCGGTGCGCATGGAGAGCGCTGCCGGTTGAGTGATGGCGGTGTATTCAGCGGTTCTACAGTGATTGTTCCGGGCGTTGGCCGGCAGTAGGTTGAAACCATCTGCTGACGGAGACATTGCCATGCCTGAGTACAAAGCTCCCCTTCGCGACATGCGCTTTCTGATCGACAACGTATTTGATTTCCACGGCCACTACGCCGCATTGGGCGCCACCGATGCCAGCCCGGACATGGTCGCTGCGATCCTCGAGGAAGGCGCAAAATTCTGCGAGAACGTGCTCGCGCCGCTCAACCGCAGTGGCGACGAAGAAGGCTGCCATTTCGACAATGGCGTGGTCACCACGCCCAAGGGCTTCAAGGAAGCCTTCGCCCAGTACGTTGAGGGCGGCTGGCACGGCGTGGCAGCGGACCCGGCCTACGGTGGCCAGGGCTTGCCGCAGTCGCTCGGCCTGGTGCTGAGCGAGATGATCGGCTCCAGCAACACCTCCTGGGGCATGTACCCAGGGCTGACCCACGGCGCGATGTCGGCGATCCACGCCCACGGCACCGCCGAGCAGAAAGACACGTTCCTGACCAAACTCACTGCGGGCGAATGGACCGGCACCATGTGCCTCACCGAAGCCCACTGCGGCACCGACCTGGGCCTGATCAAGACCCGTGCCGTGCCCCAGGCGGACGGCAGCTATGCGGTCACCGGCAGCAAGATCTTCATCTCGGCCGGCGAGCACGACATGAGCGCCAATATCATTCACCTGGTGCTGGCCAAGCTGCCGGATGCGCCGGCGGGCACCAAGGGCATCTCACTGTTCATCGTGCCCAAGTTCCATGCCGACACAGGCGAGCGCAATGCGGTGCACTGCGGTTCCATCGAACACAAGATGGGCATCAAGGCGTCCGCAACCTGTGTGTTGAACTTCGATGGGGCCAAGGGTTTCCTGATCGGTGAGCTGAACAAGGGCCTCAACTGTATGTTCACCATGATGAACCATGCGCGCCTGGGCACCGGCATGCAGGGCCTGTGCAATGGCGAGGCGAGCTTCCAGGGCGCGATCACGTACGCCAACGACCGTCTGCAAATGCGCTCGCTGACTGGCGCCAAGGCCCCGGACAAAGCCGCCGACCCGATCATCGTGCACCCTGATGTGCGCCGCATGCTGCTGACCATGAAGGCCTTCAACGAAGGCAACCGTGCGCTGACCTACTTCACCGCACAATTGCTCGACACCGCGCACCTGAGCAAGGACGCGGCGCAGCGTCAGGAGGCCGAAGACCTGCTGGCGTTCCTCACGCCCATCTGCAAAGCCTTTATGACCGATACTGGCCTTGAGGTGACCAACCACGGCATGCAGATCTTCGGTGGCCACGGTTACATCCGCGAATGGGGCATGGAACAACTGGCCCGCGATGCGCGGATTGCGCCGATCTATGAAGGCACCAACGGCATCCAGGCCCTCGACCTGCTGGGGCGCAAGGTGCTGGGCAGCCAGGGCAAGTTGCTGCGTGGGTTTACCAAAATCGTGCATAAGTTCTGTGCCGCGAATGCCGAGCACTCTCAGCTCAAGGGCTATGTGGCGCAACTCAATCAGTTGAACGGGGAGTGGGGTGAGCTGACCACGAAGGTCGGCATGGCCGCGATGAAGAACCCCGATGAAGTGGGCGCGGCGGCGGTGGATTACTTGATGTACAGCGGTTACGTGGTGCTCGCGTACCTGTGGCTGCGCATGGCGATCGCTGCCCTTGAACAGCCAGATGGCGATTTTGCCAAGGCCAAGTTGGCCACGTGCGAGTTCTACTTCAAGCGTCTACTGCCGCGTACGGCTACCCATCGCGCGGCCGTGGAAGCGGGCAGCGAATGCCTGATGAGTCTGCCTGCGGAGGCGTTTGCGTGGTGATGACTTAAAAATACCAATCAGTCACAAGTGGACCCTATGTGTCTGAAAAGTTGTTCGGGTACACTCTGAGCCTGTAAAACCGACTCTTCCCGAATTACTTTTCACGTTCTCACGAGGTTTGCCATGGCTGATTACAAAGCGCCGCTGCGTGATATGCGCTTCGTCCTCAACGAAGTCTTTGAGGTCGCCACCACTTGGGCCCAGTTGCCGGCATTGGCAGACACCGTTGACGCCGAAACCGTAGAGGCAATCCTCGAAGAAGCCGGCAAGGTCACCGCCAAATCCATCGCCCCGCTCAGCCGTGGTGGCGATGAACAAGGTTGCCGTTGGGATAACACAGCGGTATTTACGCCGGACGGTTTTCCGCAAGCCTACAAAACCTACGCTGAAGGCGGTTGGGTGGGTGTAGGCGGCGACCCTGCGTTCGGCGGCATGGGCATGCCCAAGGCCGTGTCGGCCCAGGTCGAAGAGATGATCAACTCGTCGAGCCTGGCGTTCGGCCTGTACCCGATGCTGACCTCCGGCGCCTGCGTGTCGATCAACACCCACGCCAGCGAAGCGCTCAAGGCTGCTTATCTGCCGAAGATGTATTCCGGTGAGTGGGCCGGTTCCATGTGCCTGACCGAGGCCCACGCCGGGACCGACCTGGGGATGATCCGCACCAAGGCTGAGCCGCAGGCGGACGGCTCCTACACAGTCAGCGGCACCAAGATCTTCATCACCGGCGGTGAACACGACCTCACCGATAACATCATCCACCTGGTACTGGCCAAGCTGCCGGACGCGCCGGCGGGGCCCAAGGGGATTTCGCTGTTCCTGGTGCCGAAGTTCATGGTGAACACCGACGGCAGCCTGGGCGCACGCAATGCCGTGAGCTGTGGTTCCATCGAGCACAAGATGGGGATCCAGGCGTCGGCGACCTGCGTGATGAATTTCGACGAGGCCGTGGGTTACCTGGTGGGCGAGCCGAACCGTGGTCTGGCGGCGATGTTCACCATGATGAACTACGAGCGCCTGGGTGTCGGTATCCAGGGCCTGGCGTCCGGCGAGCGTTCCTATCAGAACGCTATCGAGTACGCCCGCGACCGCCTGCAAAGCCGTGCACCGACCGGCGCGCAGGCCAAAGACAAAATGGCCGACCCGATCATCGTGCACCCGGACGTACGGCGCATGCTGCTCACCATGAAGGCCGCCAACGAAGGTGGCCGTGCGTTCTCCACCTACGTGGCGACGCAACTGGACATCGCCAAGTTCAGCGACGACGCCGCTGCCCGCGAGCGTGCGGATAACCTGGTGGCACTGCTGACGCCGGTGGCCAAGGCGTTCCTGAGCGACCTGGGCCTGGAAACCACTGTGCTGGGCCAACAGGTATTTGGCGGCCACGGTTACATTCGTGAGTGGGGCCAGGAGCAACTGGTGCGCGATGTGCGCATCACCCAGATTTACGAAGGCACCAACGGCATCCAGGCCCTGGACCTGATGGGGCGCAAGATCGTCGGCAGTGGCGGGGCGTTCTACACCCTGTTTGCCGATGAGATCCGCGCGTTCATTGCCTCGGCGGGTGCCGAGCTGGCCGAATTCACCAAGCCGTTGGGCGCGGCGGTGGATAACCTGGATGAGCTGACCGCCTGGGTGCTGGACCGCGCCAAGGCCAACCCCAATGAAATCGGCGCGGCGTCGGTGGAGTACCTGCATGCCTTTGGCTACATGGCGTATGCCTATATGTGGGCTCGCATGGCCAAGGCCGCGTTGGGCAAGGAGTCGCAAGAAGACTTCTACGCCAGCAAACTGGGGACTGCGCGTTTCTACTTTGCGCGCCTGTTGCCACGCATCCACTCGCTGAGTGCGTCGGTAAAAGCCGGTAGCGAATCACTGTTTTTGCTGGATGAAGCCTTGTTCTAAGGGCTTGGAGGACGTGTAAGCATTCTCTTACATGACGTGCTGCTATTCGTCCTCTATCGCCATATTGGATCCACGGATAATCTACTTCACATGGACGTCGCGCAGGAAGCGCAAAGCAACAACACGGACACGTAGGATTCTGCCAGGACGGCGGAGTGAAATGGATGTCAGGGAAACAGTCTGCAAAGCCCCGCTTCGGCGGGGTTTTCTTTTGCCCGCGAAAAAGTCAGGCAGGCGCCTGCGGGGCATTCATCACGTCTTCCAGCAAGGTGCGCAGCAACGCCACCGTCGCCTGCTGGCGCTGCACATCGCGGCACACCAGACCGACTTTCAGCGGCACCCTGGGCTCACTCAAGGGCTTCCAAAGCAGCGCCTGGCTGTTGTGTTCATCCTGGGAGCGCCCCGGCAGCACCGTCGCCAGTTTTGTGTGAGGCAGGCTGTCGAGGATCCCCACCATGGTGTTGAGTTCCGCCTGGACCTGCGGGCGTCGCCCGAGGTTGGACAGTTGGCCCTGCCAGATCTGCCGCACCTGAAACTCTTCCCCCAACAGCAACATCGGCAACTCCGCGGCCTGCTTCAGTGAGACTTTCTTGAATTCCCGCAAGGGATGGTCTTCGGGGATGACCACCTTCAACTCATCTTCGTACAACAACACGCCGTGCAACCCCGGCTGGCGTGGCGGCAGGTAACTGATGCCGATATCCAGCGAGCCGTTGAGTAGCCGCCGCTCAATTTCGAGCCCGGTCAATTCGTAGATCTGCACCACCAAATGCGGCTGGGCCTTGCGCACGCGCTCGAGCATCTGCGGGACCAGGCTGGTGTGCACGGTTTGCAACACGCCGATGGCCAGCGTGCGCATCGCCTGGCCCTTGAAGTTGCGCAGGGCCTCAACTGCCTGTTGCATGCCATCGATCAGCGGCAAGGCGTGGTTGTACAGCGTATGCGCCGCCAGTGCCGGTAGCAGGCGCTTGCTGCTGCGTTCGAACAGACTCACATCCAGGTTCTGCTCCAACTGGCGAATCTGCTGGGACAGCGCCGGTTGGGAGATCGACAGACGCTCCGCAGCACGGCCTACATGGCCCTCCTCATACACCGCGACGAAATAACGCAGTTGCTTGAAATCCATAAGGCTTACTTATCGAAAAAGCTGGAAAATCGAAATGGCCGCTGGCCCCCGAGACGCCTAGTCTAGCGCCTATTCGCAGGGCTTACAGGGCCAGATCGGGCAATGAACAGCGTTTATATTGATGGCGTTTACATAGGCAAGGCAAAAAACCTCAAGGCAATGTTGGCACCTCGCACCGACCAAGGCCCAGTTGCTATTGGGGGCGAGCCATGAATCTATTCCGTCGCCCCGCGCCGAGCCTGGACGATTTAGTTCTGGAGACGCCCAGCGATAATCCTCCCAACGAATCCCTGATGCCCTCCGTCGCACGGCCGCCGCAAGTGTTCGTGCGCGGCCAGGGTTCCTGGCTCTGGGACAGTGACGACCGGGCCTACCTGGATTTCAGCCAGGGCAACGCAGCCAACAGCCTCGGCCACAGCCCACAGGTGTTGATCAAGGCGCTGGCCGACCAGACTCAGGCGCTGATCAACCCAGGCAACGGCTTGCATAACCGCGCTCAACTCAACCTTGCCGAGCGCCTGTGCCATCGCACCGGCAGTGACCAGGCCTACCTGCTCAACAGCGGCGCGGAAGCCGTTGAAGCCGCGATCAAGTTGGCGCGCAAATGGGGCCAACTGCATCGTGGTGGCGCTTACCGCATCATCAGCGCGAGCGGTGGTTGCCATGGTCGCAGTTTTGCGGCGATGTCGGCGTCGGCGGGCGAGAGTACCAATCGCTTCGAACCGCAACTGCCGGGCTTCAGCCATGTGCCCTTCAACGACCTGCCGGCCCTGCATGCCGCGGTCGACGCGCAAACCGTCGCCATCCTGCTGGAGCCGATCCAGGGCGCGGCCGGAGTGATCCCCGCGACGGAGCACTATCTCAAAGGGGTCGAGCGGCTGTGCCGTGAACTGGGGATCCTGCTGATACTCGACGAGGTGCAAACCGGCATAGGCCGCTGCGGCACCTTGCTCGCCGAACAGCAATACGGCGTACGTGCGGACATCATCACCCTCGGCAAAGGCCTGGGCGGCGGTGTGCCCCTTGCGGCGCTGCTGGCGCGTGGCAAAGCCTGCTGTTTTGAAGTGGGCGAGCTGGAAGGCACCCATCACGGCAATGCGCTGATGGCATCGGCCGGGCTGGCGGTATTCGACACGGTGCTGGAGCACGGCTTTCTGGAACAGGTGCGTGAGTCCGGCCTTTACCTCGGCGAAGGCCTTGCCCGCCTGGCCTATCGCTACGACCACGGCCCGCTGCGCGGCCACGGCCTGATGTGGGGCCTGGCGCTGTCGGATGATTCTGCGGATGCGGTGGTAAAAGCGGCCCTGCACGAAGGCCTGATCCTCAACGCCCCACAGCCCGGCTGCCTGCGCTTCACCCCGGCCCTCACGGTGAGCAAAAGCAACATCGACGAAATGCTCCTGCGCCTGGCCCGTGCCTTCTCCCGCGTGCGCACCGCACAACTGCAATGCCGCAAGGGCATCGCTGTTTAACCCCTATTCCTGAACCGTCTCGCGGTCTACGCGACGCCTCCGGCCTGATTCTTTTGGCTGGGGGCGTTTTTTTGCCTGGATGGCCCAACGCCAGATCCCACTGAACCCTCACGAACGCCCAAGGTCGATTAGCTACACGGCTCACACGAGCCGATTTTCTGGAGCTGATCCCATGGATTTCATTCGTATCATCATCGCCATTCTGTTGCCGCCACTGGGTGTGTTCCTGCAAGTGGGTTTCGGCGGCGCGTTCTGGCTGAATATCCTGCTGACCCTGTGCGGCTACATCCCGGGCATCGTGCACGCGGTGTACATCATCGCCAAGCGCTGAGGCCGTCAGCCTTTGGCGATGAGCCGTGAGTTGCGCTCATTGCGAAAGGCCAGTTGCTCGATGGTCTGGGTGGCGTGCTCGGCCTCTTCCCGCGCTTGCAGGATGATGCCGTGCTGCTCGGACTTGCTGCAGACCGGGTCGGCATTGCTCGCGTCCCCGGTCAGCATGAAGGCCTGGCAACGGCAGCCGCCGAAGTCCTTTTCTTTTTCATCGCACGAACGGCACGGCTCGGGCATCCAGTCGTAGCCACGAAAGCGGTTGAAGCCGAACGAGTCGTACCAGATGTGCTGCATGCTGTGGTCGCGCACATTGGGAAATTGCACCGGCATTTGTCGGGCACCGTGACACGGCAGGGCGGTACCGTCGGGTGTCACGGTCAGGAAGATACTGCCCCAGCCGTTCATGCAGGCCTTCGGGCGCTCTTCGTAGTAGTCCGGTGTGACGAAGATCAGCTTGCACGGGTGACCTTCCGCTTCCAGCCGGGCGCGATATTCGTTGGTGATGCGTTCGGCGCGCACCAGCTGCTCCCGGGTCGGCAACAACCCCACCCGATTGAGCTGTGCCCAGCCGTAGAACTGGCAGGTGGCGAGCTCCACGAAGTCGGCCTCCAGCGCAATGCACAGTTCGATGATGCGGTCGATCTTGTCGATATTGTGCCGATGGGTCACGAAGTTCAGCACCATCGGGTAGCCGTGGGCCTTCACGGCCCTGGCCATTTCCAGCTTCTGTGCGAAGGCTTTTTTCGAGCCGGCCAGCAGGTTGTTCACCTGTTCGTCGCTGGCCTGGAAGCTGATCTGGATATGGTCCAGGCCGGCTTTCTTGAAGTCGCTGATCTTCTGCTCGGTGAGGCCGATGCCCGAGGTGATCAGGTTGGTGTAGAACCCCAGTTTGCGCGCTTCAGCGATCAGCTCGGCCAGGTCCTGGCGCACCAGCGGTTCACCGCCGGAAAACCCCAGCTGCGCGGCCCCCATCTCGCGGGCTTCGCGAAACACCTTGAACCACTGCTCGGTCGTCAGCTCCTTGCCCTGCTCGGCAAAGTCCAATGGGTTGGAGCAGTACGGGCACTGCAACGGGCAGCGGTAGGTCAGCTCGGCCAGCAACCACAGCGGCAGGCCGATGGCCGGCTTTTCAGGCAAGGGTGATCCAGTGCTCAGCACGGGCGACCTCCATGAACTGCTCGATGTCTTCACCGAGCTCAGGCACACCAGGAAATTGTTTCTCCAGCTCGGCGATGATGGCCGCCACGTCGCGCTCGCCGTCGATCAAGCCACCAATCAATGCGGCGCTGTCGTTGAGCTTGATCATGCCTTCGGGGTAGAGCAACACGTGGCCTTTTTGCGCCGGCTCGTACTGGTAACGGTAGCCTGGGCGCCAGGTCGGTTTCTTGCTGCGGTCAAAGCTCATAGGGTGATCCCTTTATGCCACACCCGCTGCTCGGTCACGCTGTGATATGGCGGGCGCTTGAGTTCATAGGCCATGCTCATGGCATCGAGCATGCTCCACAGGATGTCGAGTTTGAACTGGAGAATCTCCAGCATGCGCTCCTGGCCTTCACGAGTGGTGTAGTGCTGCAGGGTAATTGCCAACCCGTGTTCCACATCGCGGCGGGCCTGGCCCAGGCGGGTGCGGAAATATTCATAGCCGGCCGGGTCGATCCAGGGGTAATGCTGCGGCCAGCTATCGAGGCGCGACTGGTGGATCTGCGGCGCGAACAGCTCGGTCAGCGAGCTGCTCGCGGCTTCCTGCCAACTGGCGCGACGGGCGAAGTTGACGTAGGCGTCTACCGCGAATCGTACGCCAGGCAGTACCAACTCCTGCGAGCGTAGTTGGTCGGGGTCGAGGCCCACCGCCTGGCCCAGGCGCAGCCAGGCTTCGATGCCGCCGTCCTCACCGGGGGCGCCATCGTGGTCGAGCAGGCGCTGGATCCACTCGCGACGGATCTCACGGTCCGGGCAGTTGGCCAGGATCGCGGCGTCTTTGAGCGGGATATTCACCTGATAATAGAAACGGTTGGCGACCCAGCCCTGGATCTGCTCGCGGGTGGCGCGGCCTTCGTACATCGCCACGTGATACGGGTGATGGATATGGTAGAAGGCGCCCTTGGCCCGCAGGGCGGCTTCGAATTCGGCGGTGGTCAATGGCGTGTCAGTCATCTCGTCAGCTCCTACAATTCAATGCTCATGCCGTCGTAAGCCACTTCGACATTGCGCCGCACCAGCTCCGCTCGCTCGGGGGAGTCTTCATCGAGGATCGGGTTGGTGTTGTTGATGTGGATAAGCACCTTGCGCTGCTCGGGCAACTGTTCCAGCACTTCAAGCATGCCGCCGGGGCCGTTTTGCGCCAGGTGGCCCATCTCGCGGCCGGTGCGGGTGCCAACGCCACGGCGCTGCATTTCATCGTCATCCCACATGGTGCCGTCCACCAGAAGACAGTCGCTGCCGGCCATGATCTCCAGCAATGGCGCGTCGACCTTGCCCAGGCCCGGGGCGTAGAACAGCTTGCCGCCAGTGCGCAGGTCTTCGACGATCAGGCCGATGTTGTCGCCGGGGTGCGGGTCGAAGCGGTGTGGCGAATAGGGCGGTGCGGCGCTGCGCAGGGGCAGCGGGGTGAAGCGCAGATTGGGGCAGGCCGGGATGGTGAAGCTGGCGTCCAGCTCGATGCGGTTCCAGGCCAGGCCGCCATTCCAGTGGGTGAGCATGCTGAACAGCGGGAAACCGGTGCTGAGGTCTTCATGGACCATGTCGGTGCACCACACCTGGTGCGGGCAGCCTTCGCGCAGGCTCAGCAGGCCGGTGGTGTGGTCGATCTGGCTGTCCATCAGGATGATCGCGCTGATGCCGGTATCGCGCAGGGCGCGGCCGGGTTGCATCGGTGCAAAGCCCTGGAGTTGCGCGCGGATATCCGGCGAGGCATTGCACAGCACCCAATTCACGCCATCGTCGGAGATCGCGATGGACGACTGGGTACGCGCCTGGGCCCGCAGGCTGCCATCACGAAAACCCGCGCAGTTCACGCAGTTGCAGTTCCACTGCGGGAAACCACCGCCGGCGGCGGAACCTAGAATCTGGACAAACATGGCAGCTCCATCAAGCTCAAAACAAAAACGCCCCGGGCGAACCGAGGCGTTGTAGTACCCAGCGGATTAACGGCTGGCGAAGTACATGGTGACTTCGAAACCGATGCGCAGATCAGTGTAAGCAGGTTTGGACCAGGTCATATTCTTACTCCTACGAAGGGATGGGACGTTTACTACCAAGTAATACATATAGTCCACCTCCAGTCGGAGATGTTCAGATGTGTGCGTGGGAATATTACTCAATTCTTTTCAAGTTAGCGCTGTCTTGAGGGAGAAAGCCTTTTGCAGGGGCGGCAATGATCACCCTGCCGCTTGCCACGCAGTCGAGATGCGCGGGCCGTTGGCGATGCAGCGCCAGCCGCCTGCGGCGTCGTTTAATTGTTGCGCGGCATGCTGCAATGCTTCGCGGGTACAGGTTTGGATCCGGGCTTGAAGTTGAACCAGGTAGTCCGACGGATGGCCCGCCAGATGGGCATGCCACAGCAGTTCGGCGGCTTGGGCGTTGGGCAGCGTCCGTACGCAGAACTGCTCGGCCAACGCCAGGTTGCCCAGGTCGTCGCTGCGGTCGATCAGCGCCGGCAGTTGCTTGAGGAAGGTGTTCAGGTGATCGGCGATGCCCGACAGGGACAGGCCAGGGGATTGCACACCGAACAGCAGGCCGGTCTGGCCGTTTATCTGTCGGATGCCGCTGAACACGGCGTAGCCGATTTGCAGCTCTACCCGCAGGCGTTGGTAGAACGGCGCCTGGAGCAGATGGCCGAGTAGTCGCCATGCGGCTTCGTCCGCCAAGGATTGGCTTGGCGTTGGACAAAACAGCAGCAACGCGGCTTCGTTTGAGTCGGTTTCCACCTCATGCCAGATACGTTGGCCGCTCAGGGATGGCGCGACGTGATTGAGGCTCGCGGGTTGCCCCGGCAGGCGGGCCGCAGCAGTTTTGATCAAGGCTTCATGGGGGGTAGAGAAACCCAGCCCCAGACCGTGCCAACGTGCGGAGTCCCACGAGGCTGGTTCGGACGTGGTCGAGGTGCAGCAAGCGGGCAGCGTCTTGAGCAATTCGCGGATGGCGATCATGGGCGGCGCGGCGGCTTGTGCCTCTTGCGGATCGCCCAGGCGTTGTGCCAGCACTTCCAGAACTGCTGGGATCGGCTCCTGTAGCCCGACCATTTTCACCAGCCAGTGACTGCCCAGGTTTTCGAACGACACGTCGACACCCGCCTGGCGTGCATTGTCGCGCAACGATTGCAAAGCGTTTTCCGGGTGTGGCGGAGCTGATTGCCATTGCAGATACAATGCCCCTTCGTTGCTGTCGTCCGCCAATGCCTGGCTGAAGGTCAACGCCGATGCATCACGACGCCCTCTGGAGCGATCCTGGGCAAACGTGCGCAAGCCTCGGTGGGCGCTGGTCTGGCCGCGGATCAGGCCGGCGCGTTCTTCCTTGACCGGCGGACGCAGGAAGGGGTTGTTCGGCGGCAACTGCCAAGTGAGTGTGGAGGGCGGCAGGTGCAGCGAATCCAGCATGGCCTTGAGGGCGGCGACATCCAGTTCCGACAGGTCTTGGTTGTCGTTTCGGGCCAAGGCCAGAGCGCCTTGGGTCTGTTGTTGGCGAACGGCCAGCAGTGCGAATTCTTCGCGCAACGCCGTCCAGTCGCTATGTGCGAAAAAGGCCAGCCAGTCGTACAGCAACGCCTCGACGTGTGTCGCCGATTCAGCGGGACCACTGAGTGTAAAGTCGATAGCCAGCACCGCTTGCCCAGCGAAGTGATACAGCACCGACGCCTGCAGTGCGCTCGCCAGTTGCTGCGCTTTCAGCTCCGCCAGCAAGCCACCGGGTGCCGAAGCGTTAAGCCAGGTGCAGAGGAATGCCAGTGCTTCCCGGGGTGCATTGCACGTGATGACCTGATGCAGGTGATCATTGGCGATGTGCCGATAGCGCTGGGCTTGCCCCTGCATCAAGGCCGGTGGCGCGGATTGCACACGCAGAGGTCCTGGGATCAGGTGCTCACTGAACCGCTGTGCCAAGCCTTCCAGTGCCTCCAGCGATTGTGGGCCGGCCAGGCTCAAGGTCATCTGCCCACTCTGATATAACTGCGTATGAAATTCCCGCAAGGCTTGCTGAAATGTCTCATGCTCTACTGGCAGGCTGTCGCGGTTGCCCGCATGGAAACCCCGCAGCGGATGATCCGACGCCAGGCCTTCCAGTAGTGCCACTTGCTGTTGTGCCGTTGCATCCTGGGACCAGGCGATAAACTCCGCGTGCAGCACCTCGCGCTCACGCAGTTGGTCCTCCAGCGCCAGGCGCGGATGGGTCAGCATGTCGGCCAAGCGCTCCAGGCCCCCGGCAAACGTGGCCGCCGGCAGTTCAAAGAAAAAGTCCGTAGTGCGCTCACGGGTGCTGGCATTGACCTGGCCTCCATGGCGTTGCACGTAGGCCATCAACCCTTCGCTTGTGGGAAAACGCTCGGTCCCGAGGAACAGCAAATGCTCCAGGAAATGCGCCAGTCCCGGCCATGCCAGTGGCACGTCGTGGCTGCCGGCCGCCACCCTCAGCACGGCCGCGCAACGCTTTAACCGTGGGGCGTGATGCAAGGAAACCCGCAAGCCATTGGCCAGGGTCAGGTGAAGGTAATGAGGGTGGGCCGGCGCAGGCATGGGCACTTCCGAAACAGAGAATGTGCCTATGCTAGCAAACCGGCTGGATCAGGGCTTGTGCAGCGCGCCGTACAACTCGGGGCGGCGATCTTGCAGGTAGTGATTGGCACTGCGGGCGTCGAGGAGCGATTGGCGCTCCAACTCCCCGACGATCAGCGCTTCGTCCAGGCCGGCCTGGGCAATACGCTGGCCATTCGGCGCGGCAATGCTGCTCTGCCCGCAGTACTGGATCTCGCCTTCATGCCCGCAGTAATTGGCGTAGGCCACATAACACTGGTTTTCAAAGGCCCGCGCCCGCACGGTGACATCGGCGACAAAATCGAACGGCACCATGTTGGCAGTGGGCACCAGGATCAGCTCAGCGCCAGCCAGGGCCAGGCGCCGGGTGTTTTCCGGGAACTCCAGGTCATAGCAGATCAGGAAACCGAGCTTCCAGCCGTTGAGTTCTACCAGTGGGAAATCATCCTCACCGGCGCTGAACATCGAATGGTCCAGATCACCAAACAGATGGGTCTTGCGGTAGTTGCACAGGCGCTGGCCATGGGCGTCGATCAACTGCACGGCGTTGTAGATCTGTCCATCTGCGGCCCGCTCAGGGTAGCCGTACAGAATCGCCAGCCCGGCGCTTTTGGCCAGTTCGGCAATGGCCTGCGCCGACGGCCCGTCCTGCGTCTCGGCCAAGGCGCCAACGGCCTCGGCACCGATGTTGTAGCCGCTCAGGAACATCTCCGGCAGCACCAGCACATCGGCACCTGACGCCTCGTGCGCCAGTTGGTGCAAGCGCTTGAGGTTGCCGGCCACATCCAGCGGCAGCGGCGGGCATTGGTACAGGGCGACGCGCATGTTCAACTCCTTAATCCGCCAGGGCAATCGGCCCGATTTCATCGAACACATCACCCGGCCCCGGGTTCTCGGGGTGAGTGCTGCCGCCGAAGTGGGTCATGATGCCCCACACCGCGTTCAGTGAGGTTTGCACCGCGCCCTCCACCCAGGCCGGCGTCCAGGACACATCATCACCGGCGATAAAAATCCCACGTTGTTCGGCGGGCATGTCCTTCTGCATGAAGTGTGCATACATGCGCTGGTTATAGCGATAGTGACCCGGCAACGCGCCCTTGAAGGCCCCGAGGAAGTGCGGGTCGGCTTCCCAGGACACGGTGATTGGATCGCCGATAATGCGTGCCTTGATATCGACTTTCGGGTAGATCTTTTTCAGCGCGTCGAGGGCAAGTTTCACCCGCTTGTCGATGGGCTGCGGCAGCATTTTCAGGGCGTCGCTCATCCACGAGTACGACAGGCAGATCACCCCCGGCTTGTCGTCGCCGTTATCGAACAGGTAGGTGCCACGGGTCAGGCGGTCGGTGAGGGTCATGCTCATCAGGTCACGGCCGGTTTCCGGGTCTTTGTCCTTCCAGAACGGGCGGTCGACCATCACAAAGGTTTTCGATGATTGCATGTAGCGTGTGCGGTCCAGGGCCATCCACATTTTTTGCGAGAACAGGCTCTCGTCGCATTCGATCTGGGTGGTCAGCAGCCAGCTCTGGCAGGTGGTCAGCACGGCGGCGTACTCGCGGGTGTCGCCATAGTTGTCGGTGACGGCAAAACGGCCATCGGCGGCATGGGCGATACGTTTGACGCCCGCGCGTGGCGCGCCGCGATGCAGTGAACTCAGGCTGGTGCCGGCCGGCCAATGGGCGCAGCGCTCCGGTACATGGCGCCAGATGCCCATCGGCACCTGGGCTACGCCGCCGACCACCAGGTGTTGGTGGTCGTCGCAGTTGGTCATCACCACGCGGAAGATTTCCAGCATCGAATTGGGGAAGTCAGAGTCCCAGCCGCCGGTGCCGAAACCCACCTGGCCGAAGACTTCACGGTGCAGGAACGACAACTTGGCGAACGCCTTGGAGGTGGCGACGAAGTCGTAGAAGGTGCGGTCGTCCCACAGCGGCACCAGCTTGTTCCACAGCTCCTTGAGGCGCGGCACGTCGCGGTCGCGGATGGCCTGCTGGATATCACCGAACTGCGAACCGGCTTCCAGCGCATCGGCCCAGGCGTCCGCGACTTCCTGGAACAGTACCGGCAAGTCGGAGAGCTTTTGCGCGTAGTGGGTCTGGCCTTCAAGGTCGATGACCGTGCTGCCGGAGGCCGGGGTCAGCGGGTTGGGGAAAGGTTTGGTTTCCAGGCCGAGCTTGTCCACATAGTGGTAGAACGCCGTCGACGACACCGGAAAGCGCATGCCGCCCAACTCGGCGATGATACCTTCGGCGCCTTCAAAGGCCTGGGAGCGCAGGCGGCCGCCCATTTTCGAGGCTTCGTACACCACCGGCTTGAGGCCCAGCTTCATCAGTTCGTAGGCGGCCACCAGACCCGCGATGCCGGCGCCGACGATCGCCACTTCGGCGCCGTGGTGGGCGGCGGGGATGCTGCCCAGGCCTGCCGGGTGTTCGATCCAGTCATCAAAGGCAAACGGGAAGTCCGGGCCAAAGATGGTGATGGGCTTTTTACCGTCTGCAGGGTGGCGATTGTTTTTGTTGAAGGTGTTCATGGCTGACCTGGCTGATGACCCGACGGGGCACGACCCGCTGAGTATAGGAAAAGATGGCAGCCAGTTTAGGGAGCGCGGCGTTCGTTAATAAGACGTAAAGTGTCGTCGGATTGAACTTTTTTTAGTCAGAATGACGAAACTGTTGATCAGATTGGCTGACCGCGATCCAATTTGTTACTCAGGATGATCGACGTAGTGGTTTTCTCCACCCCGTCCACACTGCCGATCTGGTCCAGCAATTGGTCCAACTGTTCGGGCGAATCCGTGCGCAGCCAAGCCACGTAATCAAACTCGCCACTCACCGCGCACAACTGCTGCACCTGGGCCATGGCACTCAACCGGCGCAACACTTCTTTGCCCGAGCGTGCCTGTACGGTGATGCCCACATAAGCCTGCAAACCACCATCGACCACCCGCTGCCCGAGGCGCACGCCATAACCGGTGATCACCTGGGTTTTCTCCAGGCGTGCCAGGCGTGACGTCACTGTGGTGCGCGCGATGCCCAACTGCCGGGCGAGCATGGCCACGCTTTCGCGGGCGTTGATCTGCAGGGCGGCGATCAGTTGGCGGTCGATTTCATCTAGGGCAGGCAAGGCGAGGGCTCCGGTACGGGGGCAATGGGTTGGCATCTTACAGGTTGGCGCTGGCGAGCAGGCAGCGGGTAAACAGTTGCGGCACGGGCAGCTGGCGTTGACTGTAGCGGCTCAGCAGGATGATTTCGCGGTAAAAGGTCCGGCTGCCCAATGGGATGACTCGCACGTTGGGCGAGCGTTCCAGCCACAACCCGGCCTGAGGAATCAGCGATACGCCCAGGCCGCATTCGACCATCTTGACGATGGCCTCCAGCTCATCCAGCTCCAATGCTACCTGCACGTCAAGTTTATGTTCCTTCAGGAATCGGCTGACCAGGCGACCGCCAAATGAAGTGCGGTCATAGCGCACATGGGGCTGCGTCGCCAGCAACTGCAACGGGTTATCACCCGCCAACGTGTGAGGCACGATCAGCGCGAACGGCTCCTTGCGCAGCACCTGCACGTGCAGTTCCTTGGGCAGGTCGAAGGGCGGGCGGATGATGATCGCCGAGTCCAGCTCACCGGCGTCCACCTGGCTCAACAACTCCAGGGACACGCCCGGTATCAACTTGCACTCCACCGTCGGTGCCGCCTGACGCAAACGCACCAGCGCCTGGGGTAGCAGGCCGGTCTGCGCGGTGGTGATGGCACCCACTTTCAGTTCGCCCCGGTACTCGTTGGCATCCACGGGTACGGCCATGCGGTTGAAGGTTTCCAGTATCTCCCTGGCCAACGGCAAGGCACGCAAACCGGCTGCATTCAACGTGGCCTGGCGCCCGGTACGATCGAACAACTGCACGCCAAGCGCCTGCTCCAATTGACGAATCTGCGCACTGACCGCCGACTGCGTCAGCCCGATATGCATGCCCGCCGCCGCAAACGTGCCGTGACGGGTTACCGCAATAAAGGTCTTCAATTCGCGCAGCATGGGCGTCTCGATTGATCGAAATAATTTGAGCTCGGCGCAAAAACTATCGTCTTTTCATCGTCAGGAGCAAGGCTAAACTCGGGGGGACTTAATGCCCACAGAGGTTTGACCTGATGACACTCGCACCTTTTCACCTGGCAATTCCGGTATACGACCTGGCCGCTGCGCGGCATTTCTACGGTGAAGTCTTTGGCCTTGAAGAGGGGCGTTCCAGCGAACACTGGGTAGATTTCAACTTCTTCGGTCATCAGTTGGTCATTCACGAACACCCGAAAACCGCCTCCCAGGAGTCAGCCCACACCAACGCAGTCGACGGCCACAACGTACCCGTGCCGCATTTTGGCGTGGTGCTGGGCTGGGAAGATTGGCACGCCTTGGCGCAGCGGCTGCAGGCCAGGGAAACTCGGTTTGTGCTGGAACCACATATTCGGTTCAAGGGGCAGGTGGGGGAGCAGGCGACGTTGTTTCTGTTTGATCCGTGTGGGAACGCGCTGGAGTTCAAGGCGTTCAAGGATATGGGGCAGTTGTTTGCGAAGTGAGGCGGCCAGACACACGAAAGCCGCGCAATGCGCGGCTTTCTTGTTTGGTGGGCCCACACGGACTTGAACCGTGGACCAAAGGATTATGAGTCCTCTGCTCTGACCAACTGAGCTATAGGCCCTGTAACAGGTCGCGGATTATAACGATGGTTTCCCCGCTGTGCCATCCGAAAAATCCTCAATGCTTATACGAAGAAACGTAGCAGCAAAAAGCTCCGGCGGTAGCGGCAGGCTGACGATGTAGCCTTGCATCTGTTCGCAGCCTTCCGCAGCGAGGAAGGCCTGCTGTGCGGGGTTCTCCACGCCTTCGGCGATGATGGTGAATTGCATGCTGTGGCCCAGGGCGATGATGGCGCGCACAATGGCGGCGTCGTGGGGGTCGTCGGGCAGGCCGCGGACGAAGGATTGGTCGATCTTCAGGTAATCCAGGGGCAGGCGCTTGAGGTAGCTGAGGGAGGAGTAGCCGGTACCGAAGTCATCGATTGCCAGTTGTACGCCGAGGTCTTTGAGTTGGTGCAGCACCTCCAGCGCTTCTTCGGCCTGGCTCATGATGAAGTTTTCGGTGATCTCCAGTTGCAGGCAGCCCGGGTCGAGTCGGTAGTCGCGCAATAGCTGTTCGATGCGCGCCAGCAAGCCGGGGTGACGCAGTTGGGCGCCGGCCAGGTTCACCGACAGTGGGCCGAACTCGTCGAAGGTGCCTTGCCAGGTGTGCAGTTGTCGGCAGGCCTGTTCCAGCACCCAATCACCGATCTGCAGGATCATGCCGTTCTCTTCGGCGAGGGCGATGAAGTGTTCGGGCGGTACGTCGCCAAACGTGGGGTGATGCCAGCGGATCAATGCTTCGGCACCGATCAGTTCCTGGGTGATCAGGCTCCGTTTCGGCTGGTAGTACAGGGTCAGTTCGTTGCGCTCGATGGCGCGGCGCAGTTCATGTTCCAGCGCCACGCGCTCGTTGGCCTGGGCGGTGAGGTCGCGGGTGTAGCTTTCGACCCGGTTGCGCCCCTTGGCCTTGGAGCGATACATCGCGGCGTCGGCATTCTTGACCAGGGTGGCGACGTCGGTGCCGTCCTGCGGGTATAGGCTGGTGCCGATGCTGGCGCTGATAAAGAACTCGTGCTCGCCGGCCTGGAACGGCGGTGTAAAGCAGGCCAACAGCTTATTCGCCAGGTATTCGGCGTCACTCGCGTGTTGCAGGCCTGGGAGCAGGATGATGAATTCGTCGCCGCCCAAGCGTGCCACGGTGTCGATGTCGCGCAGTTGCTCCTTGAGGCGGACGGCGATGTCTTTGAGCAGCAGGTCGCCGATCGGGTGGCCGAGGCTGTCGTTGATGTGTTTGAAGCGGTCCAGGTCAAGAAACAGCACGGCGCCCTGTTTGCCGGTTTCCTGGTGACCGTTGAGGGCGGCCTGCAGTCGGCTTTCGAACAGCGTGCGGTTGGGCAGGCCGGTCAATGGGTCGTGATGCGCCTGGTAGTCGAGACGGGCCTGGGCCAGTTTGAGGCTGGAGATGTCGGCGAACACCGCGACGAAGTGCGTGATCAACTGGTCGCGGTTGCGCACGGCACTGATGGTCAGCCAACTGGGGTACAACTCGCCGTTCTTGCGACGGTTGGAAATCTCGCCTTGCCAATGCCCCTGGGCGGTCAATTGATGCCACATCGCCGCATAAAACGCGCTGTCATGCAGCCCGGAAGCGAGTAAGCGCGGGGTATTGCCGAGGGCTTCGGCCTCGCTGTAGCCGGTGATTTCACTGAAGGCACGGTTGACGGCGCTGATGTTCTGCCGGGTGTCGGTGATCAACACCCCTTCGGCTGTGCTCTCGAACACGGTGGCAGCTTGTTGCAGTTTTTCCTGCATCAGTTGGCGTTCGGTGATGTCTCGGGCGATGGTCAGCATGCAGTCGTCATCGCCAATCGGCAGTGGGCGGCTGGATAGCTCGCACAGGCGAATCTGACCATCGCTGCGGCGTATGTGGCAGATGAAGTCGCGCACAAAGCCATCGCGCTGCATCAGTTCGAGCATGTGTTTGCGTTCGTTGAGGTCGACCCAGATGCCCAGGTCCAAGGTGGACTGATCGACGGAGGCGGCGCTGTTGAAACCTGTGATCCGGCTGAAACCATCGTTCACTTCTATCAGCAGGCCATCGCGCTGGCGGCTCAACAGCAAGCCGTCGGGGGAGGCGTGGAAGGCCTTGGCGAATTTCTCCTCGGAGGTTTGCAGCTGTTGCTGGGTTTCCTTGAGTTGGGTGATGTCGCGCACCACCACCACGATGGCCTCTGTAGTGTCGAGTTGAAACGGCTCGGCGGAAATCAGCCCGGTGAAGGCTTGGCCATTGCTGCGCAGAAAGGGCATTTCCAGGTTGCGGATGCTGGTGGTCTGCAACCGCTGCAGCAGATCGGGGCCTGCGCCCTGGATGCCCCAGATGTTCAGCTCGGTAGCGGTTTTACCCACGACCTGTTCGGCTGTCAGCCCGACCTGGTCCTCGAACGCTTTGTTCACCTCCAGCAGGCAGCCGTCGGACAGCCGTGCAATCACCAGGATGTCCGGGCATTGCTGGAACACCGAGGCGAACTTCTGCTCAGACAGTTGCAGGGCCTCTTCGGTGCGCTTTGCCTCACTGATGTCGATCATCAAGCCGCGCAGCACGGGCTCATGGCCGTGCTCGATCAGGCTGACGATGTCACGCACCCACAAGCAACGGTTGTCGGCGGTGATGACCCGGTAATCAACGCTGTGGTCACGGTTGGCGCGGGTTTCGCGTTGGCAGTAGGATTCGGTGCGAATCAGGTCGGCGGGGTGAATGATGTTGCGCCAGAAGCCCGGAATCAGCCAGTGGGCCCGTGGGTAACCCAACAGTTCCTCAGCGTGGGGTGATACATAGCTGTAGGTGAAGTCGGTGACGCTGGCTTCCCAGGCAATCGCGGACAAGCTCTCCACCAGGCCGCGATAGTGGTACTCGCTGCTGCGCAGTTCCTGTTCGAGGGCTACGCGGCGGGAGATTTCCGAACTGAGCCGGCGATTGATCCGGATTACCACGGCCAGTACGGTGCTCAGCAGCAACACGGCGGGCAGGCCGTAAGTCAGCAAGTCGGTCCAGAAGGTGCGATGGTCGGTAAAGCTGCCGACCCAATGTTGCTGGATCGCGTCGGTTTCCTGCGTGCTAAGGTCGGCCAGTACCTTGTCGAGGATGCCCACCAGCATTTTGTTGTCGCGTGGTACGCCCATCGCCAACTGATAGCGGTAAGGCGTTTCGCCGCTGACGTACAAACCGTCGAGCTTGAGTTGGCGCAGGCTCCAGACGCTTGAGGCGAGGTCGCCGACGACCGCATCCACTTCGTCCGTGGCCAAGGCTTGCAGCGTCGAACTCACATTCGGCATGGCCACCAGGTTGAGGTCGGGATGGTGCGTGCGTAGCAGTTCATGGGGCGCGTAGTTTTCCACCACGGCAATCTTCAGCCCGTAGAGATCCTTCAGATTGCGCGGTTTGGCCCCGCCTTCGTGGGCCAGGATGACGATGGGGAAGTCGAGGTACGGGCGAGTGAACGCCATGTAGCCTTGGCGTTCGGGTGTGGACATGATGCCGGGCAGCAGGTCGAGCTGGTTGCTGCGGGCCAGCTCCAGCACCGCGCTCCAGTTCACCGGTTCGATCAGCTTGACCCGTATGCCCAGGCGATCCTGGATCAGGCGCACGTAATCCGCCGCCAAACCTTGGTAGCGACCTTCTTCGTCACGGTACTCAAAGGGTGGCCATGACGCGTCCACCCCCAGGCGCAGCTCCTGATGGTCCGCCAACCAGCCACGCTCATCATCAGTGAGAGTCAACGCGCCAGCCGTTGCGGTCCAGGTCAGCAGCGACAGCAGTAACACAGTCGGCAATCTGGGCATAACGGTCTCGTTATGGCACGGGGAATGTTTCGAGTGTAGACGGGCATTGCGGGGGAGGGGCGTTGCGAGGGATTTTATCTATACAAAACAAAACCCCCGGCCTGGGCCGGGGGTTCTGGTGTCACTCGTCGAGGAAGGAGCGCAGATGCTCGCTTCGCGTCGGGTGGCGCAACTTGCGCAGCGCCTTGGCTTCGATCTGACGGATCCGCTCGCGGGTCACGTCAAACTGCTTACCGACTTCCTCAAGGGTGTGGTCGGTATTCATGTCGATGCCGAAACGCATGCGCAGTACCTTGGCTTCACGGGCAGTGAGGCCGGACAGCACGTCGCGAGTCGCTTCTTTAAGACTCTCAACGGTGGCGACATCGATCGGCGACTGCATGGTCGAGTCTTCGATGAAGTCACCCAAGTGGGAGTCTTCGTCATCACCGATCGGGGTTTCCATGGAGATCGGCTCTTTAGCGATCTTCAATACCTTGCGGATTTTATCCTCAGGCATTTCCATGCGTTCGCCCAGCTCTTCCGGGGTCGGTTCGCGACCCATTTCCTGCAACATTTGCCGGGAAATACGGTTGAGCTTGTTGATCGTCTCGATCATGTGCACCGGAATACGGATGGTGCGGGCCTGGTCGGCAATCGAGCGAGTGATCGCCTGACGGATCCACCAGGTGGCATAAGTCGAGAACTTGTAGCCGCGACGGTATTCGAACTTGTCCACAGCCTTCATCAAGCCGATGTTGCCTTCCTGGATCAGGTCGAGGAATTGCAGGCCACGGTTGGTGTACTTCTTGGCGATGGAGATCACCAGACGCAGGTTGGCTTCAACCATCTCTTTCTTCGCGCGGCGGGCCTTGGCCTCGCCGATCGACATGCGACGGTTGATGTCCTTGATCTCGGCGATCGTCAGACCGGTTTCGGTCTCAAGCGCAGTCAGCTTCTGCTGGCAACGGATGATGTCCGGCTGCAGGCGACCAATGGCTTCAGCGTATTTCGCCTTGCCTTTGGCCAGTGCGTCGGTCCAGCTTTCGTCTACTTCGTTGCCCGGGAACTGGCGCAGGAAGTCGGCACGCGGCATGCGGGCATCACGCACGCACAGTTGCATGATTGCGCGCTCTTGGGCACGCAGACGCTCCAGGGCACTGCGAACCCGCTCAACCAGGCCTTCGAATTGCTTCGGCACCAGCTTGATCGGCATGAACAGCTCTGCCAGGGCCACCAGCTCGGCAATTGCCTGCTTGTTGGCGCGACCGTGCTTTTTCAGTGCCTTGCGGGTGATTTCCATTTGATCGGAAACCGCACCGAAACGCTGGGCAGCGATGATCGGATCCGGACCGCTTTCGACTTCGTCTTCATCGTCGCCGCTGGCTTCAGCGTCGTCGTCTTCGGAGTCGTCGTCCGCTTTCGCAGCCTTGGCATCGACAGGCGGCGGTACTTCGGCGGCAGGCGGCGCAATGCCGTCATCCGGGTCGATATAGCCGCTCAGGACGTCGGACAGGCGACCACCTTCGGTGGTGACGCGGGTGTACTCGGAGAGAATGTGGTCAACCGTGCCTGGGAAGTGCGCGATTGCGCCCATCACTTCACGGATACCCTCTTCGATACGCTTGGCGATTTCGATTTCGCCTTCGCGTGTCAGCAGCTCGACGGTACCCATTTCACGCATATACATGCGCACAGGGTCGGTGGTACGACCGATATCGGTCTCCACAGCAGCCAGCGCGGCGGCCGCTTCTTCTGCGGCAGCCTCGTCGGTATCGGCGTCCGCCAGCATAAGGGAATCCTTATCTGGCGCAGCTTCGAATACGTTGATCCCCATGTCGTTAATCATGCGGATGATGTCTTCCACCTGCTCTGGATCTGAAATATCCTCAGGCAGGTGGTCGTTGACCTCCGCGTAAGTCAGGTAACCCTGCTCACGACCGAGAACGATCAACTCTTTGATACGTGACTGCTGTTGCGCTTTTCCGGACATAACACCCTATCCACTGAAGGTCTTGGCGGGCAAAAAACAAGCCGAGGATTATACCCGAGCTATGACCTCACACGCCAGCTGAGGTCGGGTTTGATGCGGAAACATTCTGTTTTAAGAGGTCGCGCATCTGTTTTGCTATCTGAATTTGCTCTTCAGCCGACAATCCCGGCTGCCTTGCTCTCTTGATGAGTTCATCGAGGGTCTGCGTGTGCTGACCCGTAGATAACCTAGTAATGGTGTCTAAAAACTGTTGTTCAAGGTTGTCACCGTCAATTAGCCACTCCTTTTCCGCGAGCGCTTTGAGCAAGCGGCCTTGTTCGGTGCCATGCCAGCGAGCCATCAATTGAATTGAGTTTAGCTTAGGATTTTTCTGTACCGCCTCGATCAGGGCGATCAGTACCTGGGCGTAGGTGTTGCTCTCGTTGGCAAAGTGATCGGCGCTCTCGACCTTCTCCGCCAGATGCGGGTGGTGGATGAGCGTGCGCAGGGCAATCAACGTCGGCGCTTCCACGGCAACCGGGGTACGCGGGGCGTAGGCCTCATCGCCGTCACCGCGCTTGCCGTTCTTGCTCCAGGGTTTCTTGTCCCATTTCTTGCCGCCGGCACCGGGTTTCTTCGGCGTCCATTCCTGTTGGGGCGCGTAGGCCTCCTGGGGTTGGTGGAAGTCGGAGTAGTCCGGCATGGCGTCGTAATCCATGCCTGGGTCGTAGGCCGGTGGCGCTGCGTCATGCGGTGCGTTATGCACCAGCTGGCTGACGGCTTCGCCACTGAGCCCAGTGATTTCCAGCAGGCGCATGCGCATCAGGGACTTCAGGTTGGCGCCTGGGACCTTATCAATCAACGGTGCCGCGAGGGTAGCCATGTGGGCCTTGCCTTCGAGGGAGCGTGGATCTGCTTCTTCGGTCAGTTGCTGGAAGAAGTAGTCGGCCAACGGCTGCGCATGTTGATTGATGCGCGCGCGAAATGCGTCGGTGCCTTCGGAGCGCACCAGGGTGTCCGGGTCTTCGCCTTCGGGCAGGAACAGGAAGCGCGCACGGCGTCCATCCTGCAGGCTCGACAGCGTGGCTTCGAGCGCGCGCCATGCGGCATTGCGGCCAGCCTGGTCGCCGTCGAAGCAGAACAGCACGCTGGGCACCACGCGAAACAGGCGTTTCATGTGTTCTTCGCTGGTGGCGGTGCCCAGGGTGGCGACCGCGTTGCGCAAGCCTTGTTGGGCGAGCGCAATCACGTCCATATAGCCTTCAACCACGATGATCTCGTCGAGGTTGCGGTTGTTCTTGCGCGCCTCGAACAGGCCGTAGAGTTCCTGGCCTTTGTGGAACACCGGGGTTTCCGGGGAGTTCAGGTACTTGGGCTTGTCGTCTCCCAGCACCCGGCCACCAAAGGCGATGATGCGGCCGCGGCTGTCGCGGATCGGGAACATCACGCGGTCGCGGAAGCGGTCATAGCGCTTGCCGGTCTCGGCGTTCTCCACCAGCAGGCCGGCGTCGATCATGGTTTTTTGCTGGAGGGTGTCACTGCTCAGGTGCTTGTACAGGTTGTCCCAGCCGGGCGGGGCGAACCCCAGGCCGAAGTCGCGGGCGATTTCGCCGGTGAGGCCGCGTCCCTTGAGGTAGTCGACGGCGGCCTTGCGCTGCGGATGGCTTTTAAGCGCCTGACGGTAGAAGTCGGCAGCGGCGGTCAGCAGCGGGTACAGCGGCGAATCGGTGGGTTGCCGCGGTTTGTGCGGGCGGCCGCTTTCTTCGCGAGGGATTTCCATGCCGGCGGCTTTTGCCAGTTCCTCGACGGCCTGGGGGAAGTCCAGGTTGTCGTGGTCCATGATGAAGCCGAGGGCATTGCCGCCCGCGCCGCAGCCAAAGCAGTAGTAGAACTGCTTGTCCGGGCTGACGCTGAACGACGGAGTCTTTTCCTTATGGAACGGGCAGCAAGCGGTGTAGTTCTTGCCGGCCTTCTTCATTTGCACGCGCGAGCTGACCACATCGACGATGTCGGTGCGGTTCAGAAGGTCGTCAATAAAGCTCTGGGGAATCAGCCCGGCCATGGCGTTCTCGTCATCACTGCGTGTAAATGAGGGCCCGTGAGGTGTTCAAGCGCGCGTATCGAGTGCTCGAGCATCCAGCGACTGCATGGGGTGTACGGAAGTGTATCTGCCGAATATTCACTGACGTTAGTTTCTGATCAGTCTTCGGTGTGGAAATGTTGCCCCGGCGCCCGGTCTTGGCCGGTGACGGGCCTCGGAAACGCCTCGTTGGGCGCAGTCGACACGGTTGGTCGGCTGTTTACAGAATGAGTGTGCTCGTCAGTAGCCTTGATAGGCTCGTCAGAAGAGACGTGCACCGCTGGCAAAAGAGCCAGTCCTGACGTGTGAAGCAGTTGTCTCGGTCGCATGTGCGGCGTCAACGGTGAAGCATCAAGCGATATCCGCAAATGCCATTAGCCCGGCTGAGGGCCGGGCTTGGCAGAAGCTTGCTACGAACGTCTGTGTATTAGTACAGACGAACGGCGCGGCGCTGTTCGCGCTGAACTTTCTTGGCGTGACGCTTAACAGCGGCTGCTGCTTTACGCTTACGCTCAGAAGTTGGCTTCTCGTAAAATTCGCGGCTACGAACTTCAGCCAGTACACCGGCTTTTTCGCAGGAGCGCTTGAAACGACGCAGAGCTACGTCGAAGGGTTCGTTCTCTTTAACTTTGACGGCTGGCATCCAGAGCTACCTTCTTTCATTACCGGGATCAACGTTCTCGTCGCAAAAAATTCGCGGCTGAGGTCGTCGGTTTTTAAGGGTTGCGGATGTTAACCCCTCATTGCCCGGAATGCAAAGCCTCTGATCGAAAACCGCTAGTCGGGAGGGGGAGTGGCGACTATTATGCGCGCCTTCGAATTCAGCCTCTACAAGGCGCAAACCCATGCTAGTACTGGGACTTGAAACCTCCTGCGACGAAACCGGTGTCGCACTTTACGACAGTGAACGCGGGCTCCTGGCCGATGCGCTGTTCAGCCAGATCGACCTGCACCGTGCCTATGGCGGCGTGGTGCCGGAGCTGGCCAGCCGTGATCACGTCAAGCGCATGCTGCCCCTGATCCGCCAGGTGCTGGACGAGGCCGGCTGCGTGCCGACCGAGATCGACGCTATCGCCTACACGGCCGGCCCCGGATTGGTCGGGGCCCTGCTGGTTGGGGCCTCTTGCGCTCAGGCGCTGGCGTTTGCCTGGGGCATTCCGGCGCTCGGCGTGCACCATATGGAAGGCCATTTGTTGGCTCCGATGCTGGAGAAAACCCCGCCACAGTTCCCGTTCGTCGCTTTGTTGGTTTCGGGCGGCCATACGCAGTTGGTTCAGGTGGATGGCATCGGCCAATACACCCTTCTGGGTGAATCCCTGGATGACGCCGCCGGTGAAGCGTTCGACAAGACCGCGAAGATGATGGGCCTCAATTATCCGGGTGGCCCGGAAATCGCACGCCTCGCTGAAAAAGGCGTGGCCGGCCGCTACACCTTCCCGCGTCCGATGTGTGATCGCCCAGGCCTGATGTTCAGCTTCAGCGGCTTGAAAACCTCCGCGCTGAACACCTGGCAGCAGAGCGTCAGCGCCGGGGACGACAGTGAGCAAGCCCGTTGCGACATCGCGCTGGCGTTCCAGCAGGCCGTGGTGGAGACTTTGACCATCAAGTGCAAGCGCGCCCTGAAACAGGCGGGCATGAAGCGCCTGGTGATCGCCGGCGGCGTCAGTGCCAACAAGGCTTTGCGCACTTCGCTGGAAAAAATGCTCAGCGATATGAAGGGCGATGTGTTCTACGCACGTCCGGAGTTCTGCACCGACAACGGCGCGATGATCGCCTACGCCGGTTGCCAGCGCCTGCAGGCCGGGCAGCATGAAAGCTTGGCGATCAGCGTGCAGGCGCGCTGGCCGATGGAGCAGTTGTCGCCGCTGTAACACCGCAACCCGAATTGACGGTATTTAAAAATGCCGTTCGCGCCCGGCAAACAGGTCGCGTAAATTGCCACGGTGGCGCCAGACGATCAGCAGTGTCAGCACGCTCATCGGCAGCAGCGCCGCCGGTTCTTGCCAGGCCAGTAGCGGCAGGGTGAGCGGGGTGGCGATCAGTGCGGCGAGTGAGCTGGTGCGGGTCAGGTAGAACGTCAACAGCCAGGCGAGTACAGCCAGTAACGCTGCGGGTGGGTAGATCCCCAGCAACATGCCGGCCGCCGTGGCGACGCCTTTGCCGCCACGAAAGCGGAAGTACAGGGGAAACAGATGGCCCAGGACCGCGCAGACGCCGATCCAGGCCTGTTGTTGCAGGGGCAGGCCGGCTAGGCTGGCGATCAGCACGGGCAACAAGCCCTTGCACAGGTCGCCCAGTAGCGTCAGTACGGCGAGTTTCTTGCCGGCCAGGCGCAACATATTGGTGGCGCCGGCATTGCCTGAGCCACTCATTCGCGGATCGGGGGTTCCCGTCAGGCGGCTGAGCAAAATGGCGAAGGACAGCGAGCCGAGCAGGTAGGCGAAGATCGCCAGTGACCAAAACATGCTAACTATTCCGGGCGAGGACGCCCTGATTCTAACGGGGCATCGCGCCCTTGTCGTGCTGCGGAGAAGAGTGCTTGGACAGAGTGTTTATCGAAGGCCTGGAAGTCGATACCGTCATCGGGGCCTACGACTGGGAGCGCGGAATCCGCCAATGCCTGCGCCTGGACCTGAGCTTTGCCTGGGACAACCGCCCGGCCGCGGCCGGTGACGACCTGACCCTTGCGCTGGATTACGCCAGCGTGTCCGCGCGCATCCAGGCCTTTGCCGAGCAATCCCAGTACCAACTGGTGGAAACCTTTGCCGAACGCCTCGCGCAAGTGTTGATGAATGAATTCCAGATTCCCTGGCTGCACCTCAAGCTGACCAAGCCTGGTGCCGTGCCGGCTGCCAAAGGCGTGGGCGTGGAGATCGAGCGCGGATGTCGCTAACTCAGGTTTACCTTGGCCTAGGCAGCAATATCGAGCGCGAGTCTCACCTGTGCGCCGGCTTGGATGCGCTGGCGAGTTTCTTGACCGATATGCGTTGCTCTGCGGTGTTCGAAAGCCAGCCGGTGGGCATCAAGAGTGGGCCGTTCTTCAATCTGGTGGTGTCGGCGTATACCGATCTGCCGTTGATGGAACTGGACCGCCGGTTGAAATTCATCGAGGCCGACAACGGTCGTTATGCGCCGGACCGCAAAGGGCTGCCGTTGGATATCGACGTGTTGTTGTATGGCGATCTGGTGGGCAATTTCGATGGTTTGGTTTTGCCGCGTGCGGAAATCCTGAAAAACGCCTTTGTGTTGTGGCCGCTATCGCTGATGGCGCCGGAACGCGTGCATCCTGAGGTGGGCAAGACGCTGGCCGATTTGTGGCGCGATACGCAGATCGACCAAGTGCTGGCGCCTGTCGCGTTTGAATGGCAGGGCCGACAACTGACGCCGGGCGCTCTCCTGTAGGAGCCGGGCTTGCTCGCGAAAAACCGGAGAGCGCTGCGTTATCGTTGACGTTCTTCGCGAGCAAGCTCACTCCTAAATGAGGGCGTGTTGTTCCTTGTAGGTTTTTAGTGCCTTGAGCCGTTCGCGCTTGAGCGCCTCACCCAGCTCCGGGCCTTTGAAGCCTTTCTCCAGCAGGGGGGCCACCGCAACCTCGCGAGCTGCTTTTGCCGCTCCGCGCAAATAATCCGCCTGTGGATAACTTCTTTGCTCCAGGCCCTTGCGGCCTCGGGCGTCCATCTCGCAGGCGACCACGAACTCTTCAAAGCGCTGTGGCCGCCGGTACACGTCGAAGCTTTGCAGCAACTCCAGCAATGTCGAGGCCTTCAGCTCCAGAGCGCGATGGCCGTGGGTGTGATATTGGCCCACCAGCAGTGCTAATTCCTGGCAATCCCTCGGCACCTTGAAGCGTTCGTTGACCGCCTTGATCAGCTTCAAGCCCCGGTGTTCGTGGGCGATGTGCTGCGGCAACTTATCCACAGGCGTCGTACCCTTGCCCAGGTCGTGGAGCAGGCAGGCCCAGCGCACAGTCAGTGGCTGTTGATGCAAAGCGGCTTGTTCTAGCACGCTGAGGGTGTGCACGCCGGTGTCGATTTCCGGGTGATGGGCTTCGGGTTGTGGCACGCCGAACAGTGCATCGACTTCGGGCATCAAGGTTTTCAGGGCCTGGCAGTCACGCAGCACCTGAATAAACACCTGAGGTTGATCTTCCATCAGCGCCCGGGAGATTTCTTTCCAGCTGCGCTCCGGCGTCAGGGCTTCCAGTTCGCCGGATTCGCTGAGTTGGCGCATCAGCTCCAGTGTTTCCGGCGCGACGGTGAACCCCAGGGGCGCATAACGTGCAGCAAATCGTGCCACTCGCAGTACGCGCAGGGGATCTTCGGCGAACGCCGGGGAAACGTGGCGCAGAATGCGCGCTTGAAGATCGCGTTGGCCGTGATAAGGGTCGATCAAGTTACCGTCATCGTCTTGCGCCATGGCGTTGATGGTCAGGTCGCGACGGATCAGGTCTTCTTCCAGCGTCACTTCGGGGCTCGCGTGAAACACAAAGCCGCCGTAACCCCGGCCACTCTTGCGTTCGGTGCGGGCGAGGGCGTACTCGTCGCCGTTCGTTGGATCGAGGAACACTGGGAAGTCTGCGCCCACCGGCTTATAGCCCTTGGCGAGCATCTCTTCGGCAGTCGCGCCCACCACGACGCGGTCAATATCGGTGACCGGGATGCCCAAGAGGCGATCCCGTACCGCACCGCCGACTTTATAGGTTTTCATGAAAAAGCCTCCGTTAGCGGCACAGGATACCGCCTGTGCCTGACCAATGGAGGCTTTGCTGTTTCAGAGATGAACGACAGCCAGGTCCAGGCGACCGTAGTCGTTGTCGTTGTGATCGCTGCGCGGTGGCACATGGTGGGTCTTCATCACCTGATCGCCTTGCAGGGTTTCCAGGTGAATATCGAAGCCCCACAGCCGATGCAGATGCTTGAGTACTTCCTCGGTGGATTCCCCCAAAGGTTTGCGATCGTGCTGCTGGTGCCGCAGGGTCAGCGAGCGGTCGCCGCGCACGTCGATACTGTAGATCTGCACGTTGGGCTCGCGGTTGCCCAAGTTGTACTGCGCCGCCAGGGTTTCACGGATGGTGCGATAGCCAGGCTCATCGTGGATGGCCGGCACCACCAGGTCATCCTTGAGGTCGTCGTCGAGGATGCTGAACAGCTTGAGGTCGCGGATCACCTGAGGTGACAGGTACTGCAGGATAAAACTCTCGTCCTTGAAGCTGCTCATGGCGAACTTGATGGTGGAGAGCCAGTCGCTGCCGGCGATTTCCGGGAACCAGCGGCGGTCTTCTTCGGTGGGGTGCTCGCACATGCGGCGGATATCGCGGTACATCGCAAAGCCCAGCGCATAAGGGTTGATGCCATTGTAGTAAGGGCTGTCGAAGCCGGGTTGGAAGACCACGCTGGTGTGGGAGGTGAGGAATTCCATCATGAAGCCGTCGGTGACCAGGCCTTCGTCGTACAGGTCATTCATCAGTGTGTAGTGCCAGAACGTGGCCCAGCCTTCGTTCATCACCTGGGTCTGGCGCTGTGGATAAAAATACTGCGCGATCTTGCGCACAATACGCACGATTTCCCGCTGCCAGGGCTCCAGCAACGGCGCGTGTTTTTCCAGGAAGTACAGGATGTTTTCCTGAGGTTCAGCGGGGAAGCGTACATTATCCTTGTCGCTGTTTTTTCCTGTCTTTTTGGGAATGGTGCGCCACAGGTCATTGATCTGCTTCTGCAGGTGTTCTTCGCGCTCCTTCTGGCGCAGGCGTTCTTCCTCGGCGGAAATCGGGTAGGGACGCTTGTAGCGGTCGACACCGTAGTTCATCAGCGCGTGGCAGGAGTCGAGCAGGTCCTCTACCGCATCGATGCCGTGGCGCTCCTCGCACTGCATGATGTACTGCTTGGCAAACACCAGGTAATCGATGATCGAACTGGCGTCGGTCCAGGTGCGGAACAGGTAGTTGCCCTTGAAGAAGCTGTTATGCCCGTAGCAGGCGTGGGCCACCACCAGTGCCTGCATGCAGATGGTGTTTTCTTCCATCAGGTAGGCGATGCACGGGTCGGAGTTGATCACGATCTCGTAGGCCAGGCCCATCTGGCCGCGGGTGTAGGACTTTTCGGTGCTGAGGAAGTGCTTGCCGTAGGACCAGTGGTGATAGCCCAGCGGCATGCCCACCGAGGCGTAGGCATCCATCATCTGTTCGGCGGTAATCACTTCGATCTGGTTGGGGTAGGTGTCCAGGGCATACCCCGCGGCGATACGGCTGATTTCCCGGTCATAAGCCTGGATCAGTTCAAAGGTCCACTCTGACCCCGTGGAGATGGGTTGGCGTTTTTGCTCTTTTTTGGCGGTCATGTCACTAACCTGCGCTGGAAGAGTTCACGGAAGACCGGGTAGATATCGCCGGCCGAGACCAGTTGCTGCTGGGCGAACGTGTCGGCGAAGGCTTCGCCGATGCGCTCGTATTCGAACCACAGCGCCTGGTGCTCACGGGGGGTAATTTCGACATACGTGTAGTACTGCACGAACGGCATGATCTGGTTGATCAGGATGTCGCGGCAGATGGGCGAATCGTCGTTCCAGTTGTCACCGTCCGAGGCTTGCGCGGCGTAGATGTTCCACTCATTGGCCGGGTAGCGCTCGGCCATGATCTCCTGCATCAACTTCAAGGCGCTGGAGACGATGGTGCCGCCGGTTTCCCGTGAGTAAAAGAACTCCTCTTCGTCGACTTCCCGGGCGCTGGTGTGATGGCGGATGAATACCACGTCGATCTTGTCGTAGTTCCGCTTGAGGAACAGATACAGCAGGATGAAGAAGCGCTTGGCGATGTCCTTGGTGGCCTGGGTCATGGAGCCGGACACGTCCATCAGGCAGAACATCACGGCCTTGGAGCTGGGGTTGGGTTGCTTGACCAGCAGGTTGTATTTCAAGTCAAAGGTATCGAGGAACGGCACGCGGTGAATACGCGCGCTGAGTTTCTCGATTTCTGCTTCTATTTGCTGGATATCGCCGAAGTTGTCCGGTTCTTCACGCTTCAAGCGCGCTAACTCTTCCTTGGCCTCCTTCAGTTTGGCGCGGCTGCTGCCCGACAGTGCGATACGCCGGGCATGGGCCGAGCGCAGGGTACGGATGATGTTGATGCGCGAGGGGTTGCCCTCGTTGCTGATACCCGCGCGTACGGTCTTGAAGGTGTCGGTACCGGTCAGGTTGCGCTTGACCAGGTTGGGCAGTTCCAGGTCCTCGAACATGAATTCGAGGAATTCTTCCTGGGTGATCTGGAACACGAACTCGTCCATGCCTTCGCCGGAGTTGCCCGCCTTGCCCGGACCTTTGCCGCCGCCACCCCCTTGGGGACGCTGGATATGCTCGCCGGTGGTGAACTCCTTGTTGCCGGGGTGCACGACGGTCTGTTTACCGCCCCGGCCGTGGTGCAGCACCGGTTCGTCAATGTCCCGTCCGGGAATGCTGATTTGTTCGCCATGCTCCATGTCCGTGATGGAGCGGCGACTGACGGCCTCTTCGACGGCCTTTTTGATGTGGTCACGGTAACGCCGCAGGAAACGCTGGCGGTTTACCGTGCTCTTGTTCTTGCCATTGAGGCGTCGGTCGATCACATAGCTCATGGGGAGCCCTCCGGGCAGCTTCACGTTACAAGCTTCAAGCGGCGAGCTGGAAGCTTAGAGACAAGCGGTCGGCTGCCAGGCCAGAAGCCCGGCAGCGCACGCCTGTCGCTGCCTTACTGCGATTTGCGCACCCGCAGGTACCACTCGGACAGCAGCCGTACCTGTTTGTCGGTGTAGCCGCGCTCGACCATTCGTGTGACGAAGTCGTTGTGTTTTTGCTGATCCTCCTTGCTGGCCTTGGCGTTGAAACTGATGACCGGCAGCAAGTCCTCGGTGTTGGAGAACATCTTCTTCTCGATGACCACCCGCAGCTTCTCGTAGCTGAGCCAGGTCGGGTTCTTGCCATTGTTGTTGGCGCGGGCGCGCAGCACGAAGTTGACGATTTCGTTGCGGAAATCCTTCGGATTGCTGATGCCGGCGGGTTTTTCGATCTTTTCCAGTTCCTCGTTGAGGGCGACGCGGTTGAGGATCTCGCCGGTTTCCGGGTCGCGGTATTCCTGGTCCTGGATCCAGAAGTCGGCGTACAGCACGTAGCGGTCGAAGATGTTCTGGCCGTACTCGCTGTAGGACTCCAGGTACGCAGTCTGGATTTCCTTGCCGATGAACTCGATGTAGCGCGGCGCCAGGTATTCCTTGAGGAAGCGCAGGTAGCGTTCGCGGGTTTCCGCCTGGAATTGCTCCTGTTCGATCTGCTGTTCCAGCACATAGAGCAAGTGCACCGGGTTGGCGGCAATTTCGTGGGGGTCGAAGTTGAAGACCTTGGACAGGATCTTGAACGCAAAGCGCGTCGACAGGCCGTTCATGCCCTCATCCACACCGGCCGTGTCGCGATACTCCTGTATCGACTTGGCCTTGGGGTCGGTGTCCTTGAGGTTTTCGCCGTCGTACACGCGCATCTTCGAGTAAATATTCGAGTTTTCCGGCTCCTTGAGGCGTGACAGCACGGTGAACTGGGCAAGCATCTTCAAGGTGTCGGGTGCGCAATGCGCCTTGGACAGGGAACTGTTGAACAGCAGCTTGTCGTAGATCTTGATTTCATCGCTGACCCGCAGGCAGTAAGGCACCTTGACGATATAGATCCGGTCGATGAAGGCTTCGTTGTTCTTGTTGTTGCGGAAGGTGTGCCACTCCGATTCGTTGGAGTGGGCCAGCAGGATCCCGGTAAACGGAATCGCACCGAGGCCTTCGGTACTGTTGTAGTTGCCTTCCTGGGTGGCGGTAAGCAGTGGGTGCAGCACCTTGATCGGTGCCTTGAACATCTCCACGAACTCCATCAGGCCCTGGTTGGCCCGGCACAGTGCGCCGGAATAGCTGTAGGCGTCGGCGTCGTTCTGCGGGAATTCCTCGAGTTTGCGGATATCGACCTTACCCACGAGGGCCGAGATGTCCTGGTTGTTCTCATCGCCCGGTTCGGTCTTGGCCACGCCGATCTGGTTGAGGATGGACGGGTAGAGCTTGACCACGCGGAACTGGCTGATGTCACCGCCGAACTCGGCCAGCCGCTTGGTGGCCCAGGGCGACATGATGGTGTTGAGGTAGCGGCGCGGGATGCCGAAGTCTTCTTCGAGGATCGCGCCATCTTCCGTGGCGTTGAACAGGCCCAGGGGCGACTCGAAGACCGGCGAGCCCTTGATGGCGTAGAAGGGCACCTTCTCGATCAGTTGTTTGAGCTTCTCGGCCAGGGACGACTTGCCGCCGCCGACGGGGCCGAGCAGGTAGAGGATCTGTTTCTTCTCTTCCAGGCCTTGGGCGGCATGGCGGAAGTAGGAGACGATCTGGTCGATGCATTCTTCCATCCCATGGAAGTCTTCAAAGGCCGGGTAGCGACGGATCACCTTGTTGGAGAATATTCGCGACAGCCGCGAATTGTTCGAGGTGTCTATCAGTTGCGGCTCGCCTATCGCCAGCAGCAAACGTTCGGCGGCAGACGCATAGGTGCTGCGATCCTGTTTGCACAGCTCGAGATACTCTTGCAGCGTGAGTTCTTCCTGCTGTGTGGATTCGAAGCGGTTTTTGAAGTGGCTAAAAATACTCATGACGTCGTCACCTCGCTCGATACGTGGAGCCGACGCCGGATCAATCAGTCGATGCTGGCAGACATTGGCAGACGCCAATGGCTGTTTTCCCCCCAGAACACCCTGAAACGCTACCGATGACCCGCACGCCGGTGTACCGGCTCTCCCCTGATTCGGATGGCCTGCGCTTAAGGATAGTTCGGAATCGGAGAGGTCAAGGCGCGATGCGCAATTAGTTTGGCTGCGCCGTTCGTCAGAAACGGCGCAAGCCCAAGCGTCACGCGGGGTAGCGGGGTGTGAAAAAAATTATTGCGAATCGCCCGAGGAAATTTCCGCAGGATAGGTCGTACGCCACAGCTCAAAGCCGCCGTCCAGGCTGTAGACGTCGGAGAAGCCCTGGCTGATCAGGTAGGCCGCCGCGCTCTGGCTGGAGTTGCCGTGGTAGCAGGCCACGATTACCGGTGCGTCAAGGTCTGCGGCGCGGATGAAGTCGGCGATGTTGACGTTGTCCAGGTGCCTGGCACCGGTGATGTGCGCGGCGTTGTAGGTCGGCTGGTCGCGGATATCGACCACCACGGCACCTTGCTCGCGCAGGGCCTGGGCTTGTTCGGGAGGGATACGTTTGAATTCGCTCATGGATGGCTCCTAGGGCCTGGCGGTAGCCGGCAATGTAACGGGCGGGGGGGATTCGCACTGGCAGCTATAACGCTCGCCGGTGTCGACGTTCATCAGCGTCATGGCGCCGCCCCACACGCAACCGGTGTCGAGGGCGAATACGCCAGGCTCATCGCACTTGCCTTCAAGTGCAGCCCAGTGACCGAAAATGATCCTGGTGTCACGGGTCTTGCGTTCTTTGTGGGCGAACCAAGGCTTATAGCCGGGAAGCGCGGTGTCGGCGCCTTCCTTGCTCTTGAGGTCCAGCTTGCCCTCGGCGGTGCAGAAGCGCATGCGCGTGAAGTAGTTGGTGATAACTCGCAGGCGTGCGACGCCGGTCAGGTCGTTGTCCCACTTCACCGGCTCGTTGCCGTACATCCCGTCGAGGTAGGCGGTGTACAGATTGTCATCGGTCAGGGCGCTCTCGACTTCAGCGGCGCACTTGAGTGCTTTCTTCAATGACCATTGGGGCGGGATGCCTGCATGGACCAGGGCCACGTTACGGCCTTCGTCGTAATGCATGATTTTCTGGCGGCGCAACCAGTCGAGCAACGCGGCGCGATCGGGCGCTTCGAGGATTTCCCGCAAGGTATCGCCCTTTTTCAGGCGCTCGATGTTGTTGCCGGCCGCCAGCAGGTGCAGGTCGTGGTTGCCCAATACGCACACCAGGGAATCGCGCAGGCTATATAAGTAGCGCAGCGTCTCCAGGGACTGCGGGCCGCGATTGACCAGGTCACCGACCAACCACAGGCGGTCACTTGCCGTATCGAAGGCTACGCGCTCAAGCAGGCACTTGAGCGGCTCCAGGCAACCTTGCAGGTCGCCGACCGCATACGTCGTCATCAGTGCAGGGCTCCCGGCACGGCAAGACGGAACGGCGCGATGATGGCGTCGAACAGTTGGCCGTCGGTGGCCTTCATTTGATACGAGCCTTGCATGGTGCCGACCTTGGAGGTCATCACCGTGCCGCTGCTGTAGGTGTGGCTGGCGCCGCTGTCGATCAGCGGCTGCTGGCCGACCACGCCTGCGCCGCGCACTTCTTCGACCTGGCCGTCACCGTCGGTGATCACCCAGTGGCGTGACAGCAACTTGGCCGGTACCAGCCCGTTGTTTTTCACCGTGATGGTGTAGGCAAAGGCGAAGCGGTTCTGTTCAGGTTGCGATTGGTCCGCCAGGAAGCGGGTGACGACGCTGACGTCGATCTGGTAGCGAGGATCGGACATGCAAGAGGCCTTAAAAGCAGAGGACAGCAGATGCGGGTCAGTCTAGGCCAAGAGGTGGGCACTAGGCCAGACATGCTGTCTGGCCTATCCCCGGGATGCTCTATTGCGCTGCGGGCGCAGGCTGGATGGCCAACTGGTCGGCCAGGCGTACGAACGCGGCCAGGTCCAGTTGCTCGGGACGCAGGCTGCCATCGACGCCGGCAGCTTCGATCTCGGCGTTGCTCAGCAAGGCCTTGAGCGTGTTGCGCAGGGTCTTGCGGCGCTGGTTGAACGCTTCGCGTACGACGCGTTCCAGCAGGCGATGGTCTTTGGCCGGGTGCGGCAGTACCGCGTGGGGCACCAGGCGCACAATCGCCGAATCGACCTTCGGCGGCGGGTTGAAGGCACCCGGACCGACGTTGAACAGGTGTTCGACGCGGCAGTGGTACTGAACCATGATCGACAGGCGGCCCCAATCACCACCGCCAGGGCCTGCCGCGAGGCGTTCGACCACTTCCTTTTGCAGCATGAAGTGCATGTCGCGGATGATCCCGGCGTTGTTCAGCAGGTGGAAAATCAGCGGCGTAGAGATGTTATACGGCAGGTTACCCACCACGCGCAGGCTGTTGGGTGCGGCGTTGAGAGTGTTGAAGTCGAACTTCAGCGCATCGCCCTGATGCAGGTTGAAGTTGGGCTTGCCGGCGAACTGCTGGTTGAGAATCGGGATCAGGTCCTTGTCCAGCTCCACCACATCCAATTGGCCGCCGCTGGCCAGCAGGCCTTGAGTCAGCGCGCCCTGGCCCGGGCCGATTTCCAGCAGACGGTCTTCGGGCTTGGCATGGATGGAGCGCAGGATGCGGTCGATCACGCCAGCGTCGTGCAGGAAGTTTTGCCCGAAGCGCTTGCGCGCCCGGTGTTGGTAATGCTCAGTCATATACGGGTCTCGGCCATCTGATAGGCGGTTTCCAGGGCCACGTGCAGGCTACCGGTATCGATCCTGCCGCTGCCCGCCAGGTCCAGGGCGGTGCCATGGTCGACGGAGGTGCGGATGATCGGCAAGCCCAATGTCACGTTGACGGCGGCGCCGAAGCCTTTGTATTTAAGCACCGGCAGTCCCTGGTCGTGGTACATCGCCAGCACTGCATCGCAGTGCTCCAGATATTTGGGGGTAAACAGAGTGTCCGCAGGCAGCGGGCCGTGCAGGTCCATGCCTTCTTGGCGCAGACGCTCCAGGGTGGGTTCGATGATGTCGATTTCTTCGTGGCCCAAGTGGCCGCCTTCACCGGCGTGGGGGTTAAGCCCACAGACCAGGATGCGCGGTTGGGCGATGCCGAATTTCTGTTGCAGGTCGGCGTGCAGGATGCGTGTCACGCGCTCCAGTCGCTCGACGGTGATGGCATCGGCAATGTCGCGCAGTGGCAGGTGCGTGGTCACCAGGGCGACCCGCAGGCCGCGCGTGGCCAGCATCATCACCACTTGCTCAGTGTGGGTCAGTTCGGCAAGGAATTCGGTGTGGCCGGAAAAGGCGATGCCGGATTCGTTGATCACGCCCTTGTGCACGGGTGCGGTGATCATGCCGGCGAAGTCGCCGTCGATGCAGCCTTGCCCGGCGCGGGTCAGGGTTTCGAGCACGAACGCTGCGTTGGCCTTGTCCAGTTGCCCGGCGACGACTTTGGCCTGCAGTGGGGTGTCCCACACATACAGGCTGCCGGCGGGGGCGGGCAGTTCGGGCCAGTTGCCCGGCGCCACGTCCAGCAAAGTGACTGCCACACCCAGCTGCGCGGCCCGCTCAAGGAGCAGGTCACGGCTGGTAATGGCGATCAGGGGGTGTGGCTGGGGTTGCGAGGCGAGCAGCAGGCACAGGTCAGGACCAATGCCGGCCGGCTCGCCGGGTGTCACCGCGAAACGCTGGGGTTTCACTGCACTGCCTGGTCGGTGCCTGTCTGGGCGCCTGGTAGCTTGATTTCAACGTAGGCTTCGTCACGGATCTGACGCAGCCAGGTCTGCAGTTCTTCATCGTATTTGCGGTTACGCAGTACGTTCAGCGCTTGTTGCTCGCGGGCCTGGCTGGTGTTGTCGGTGGCGCGACGGCCAAGGACTTCCAGCACATGCCAGCCATATTGGGTCTTGAACGGCTTGGACAACACGCCCTGCGGCGTATCGGCCATCACCTGCTGGAACTCCGGCACCAGGGCTTTCGGGTCGATCCAGTTCAGGTCGCCGCCGTTGAGGGCAGAACCCGGGTCTTCCGAGAAACTCTTGGCCAGGGTGGCGAAGTCTTCACCGCTTTCGATGCGGTCGTAGATCTTCTGGGCCAGTTCCTTGGTTTGCGCTTCGGTGCGGATTTCGCTTGGTTTGACCAGGATATGACGAACATGCACTTCGTCTTTAAGCGAGGTCTCGCCACCGCGACGCTCCAGCAACTTCAGGATGATGAAACCACCTGGGGTGCGGGCTGGTTTGGTGATATCACCCACGGCCATGGCGCTCAGTTCACGGTCGAACGGAGGTGGCAACTGAGCGGCTTTACGCCAGCCCATGTCGCCGCCCTCGAGGGCGTTGTCGCTACCGGATTGGGCAATGGCCATCTGGGCGAAATCAGCACCGGCCTTGAGGCGATCATAGATAGCCTGGGTCTTGGCGGCGGCGGCATTGAGCTGCTCGGAGTTGGCGCTGTCCGGTGTCGGGATCAGGATATTGGCCAGGTGCAGTTCTTCGGAGAGTTGCATCTTGCCGAGGTCCGATGCCAGGAAGTTCTTCACTTCCTGTTCGGATACCTGGACCCGCTCGGCAACACGGCGCTGACGCACACGGCTGATGATCATTTCACGGCGGATCTGGTCACGGGCGTCGTCATACGAAAGGCCATCGTGGGCCAGGGCCGCGCGGAATTGATCGATGCTCATGTTGTTGCGCTGGGCAATGGTGCCGACTGCCTGGTTCAGTTCTTCGTCTGAAATACGGATGCCGGAACGATCGCCGATCTGCAGTTGCAGGTTCTCGACGATCAGGCGTTCCAGTACCTGCTGGTCCAGGACACTGGTCGGCGGCACGCCACCGCCACGCTTGGCGATGGTTTGCTGGACTTCCTTGACGCGCTGGTCCAGTTGGCTCTGCATGATCACGTCGTTATCGACGATGGCCACGACCTTATCCAGTTCTTGAACCGCAGCGTGCACCGATGCGGCACCCAGGAACAGCGCGCCCAGCACTAGCGGGCGCAGACAATCAGAAAGCTTGGTCTTCACGTTCACGATAACCTTCAATGCCTTTGTCGAGGAAGCTCTCTACCTTGGCGCCGGTCAGGCCGCCGAGTCCTTTGAGGACGATCTGGAAGAAGAGCCCGTGGTCACCCTTTTCGTTAAGCGGGGCGATCTGGCTGTATTCGTCGTTGGAAACCCAGTAACGGTTGATGACGCGCAGTTTCCAGCAGCAGTTGTCGTACTCGAAACCACCGAAGGCTTCCAGGGTACGGTTGCGGGCGTAGTCGTACTGCCAGCGAGTGATCAGGTTCCATTGTGGAATGATCGGCCACATCATCGAGAAGTCGTGTTGCTGGATCTTGTAGTAATCCTTCACGAAGTTCGGATCACCTGGTTGCCCGTAGTCACCACCGAACTGCCATTTGCCGGTCAGCTGGTTGTAGACGACTTGGTCATTGCGATAGCGATAACCGACGTTGATGATCTTGTTCGGGTTGTCTTCCGGCTGGTAGTGCAGCATCGCGCTACCGGAACGAGGGCTGTGTTCCTCGGTGTCCCAGTTGTAGTCGGCAGTGGCGCGCCAGTCACGGTTGAAGCGGAACTCGTAGTCCAGGGCAACCGGCGAAACGTCGGACTGTGCGTCGGCACGGTCCGCCGCCAGGATACCTGGAAGTTGAACTTCACGGTCCTTGAAGTACACGGCCTGGCCGACGGATACGCGCTGACGCTCGAAGCCGTTCTCTTCGATCCAGCGGCTGGTCAAGCCCAGGGACAGCTTGTTTTCGTCGCCGATGCGGTCGGTGCCGCTGAAGCGGTTATCGCGGAACAGCGACGCGTAGCTGAACGAGTACTCGCTGGTGTCGAAGACCGGGATATCAGCCTGGTCCTTGTTCGGTACGTACAGGTAGAACGCACGCGGCTCAAGGGTCTGGCGATACTCTTTGCCGAACCAGTTGGTGTTGCGGTCGAAATACAGGCCGCTGTCGACGCTAGCAATCGGAACCGCACGGTCCTGGGAGCTTTTGAACGTACCACCGGCGTACTGGGTACCGTTCCTGGCTGCTGCGGCCTGGTCGGCAACGATCTGGTTCTTGCCGATGTTGTCTAGGTCCAAGTCATACTTGGTGTACACGTACTTGAGCTTCGGCGTGATGAAGCCGTAGGTCCAGTTCATCGGGTATTCGACGGCTGGGGCTACGTTCAGGCGCGTGCCGTTGGCACGGGTCAGGCCGCGGACGTAGGTGTCCAGGCGGGCTTCTGAGTCACCGTTCTCATTGATAAAGTTGCCGTTCTCCAGATCGCGATCGAAACGCACGGCTTCGGTCTCGTAGCTGAAGTTAAGGCCACCTGGATGGTACGGCAGCGTGCCGTTGAAGGTGATCTGCGGCAGGCGGTCATACGGAGTGACCTGGGAAATCGTTGCCAACTGGTAGGCCTGCAGGTTCAAGCGAGCCTGGAAGCTGTCGCCGCGATAAGTCACCGAACCCTGCTGGTTGATGTAGTCGCGGCTCTCGACGCCTTCCTGATAGGACTTGAGGTCCTGGAAGTAGTAAGGATCGCTGATCTTGGTGTAGTCGACCTGGGTCAGTACACGCGAGTCCAGCCCGCCCTTGTGTTGCCAGTTGAGCATGTAGCGGGTTTTTTCGTAATCGGTCTGCTTTTTCCGCTCGTCGCTGTCGTCGTTCAGGTACGCGCCGCCGAACTGGCCTTCGCTGGACTTGGTGAGGTAGCGGAATTCGCCTTCCATCAACAAGCCACGCTTGGTCATGTACTGCGGGTACAACGTGGCGTCGTAGTTCGGCGCCAGGTTGAAGTAGTACGGCGTGACCAAGGTAAAGCCGGTTTCGCTGCCGGTGCTGAAGCTCGGTGGCAGGAAGCCGGACTGACGACGGTCGTCGATCGGGAAATAGATGTAGGGGGTGTACAGGATCGGAATGTTCTTGACCCGCAACGTCGCGTTGGTGGCCGTACCGAAACCGGTGGCCGGGTTCAACGTGATGTTGTTGCCCTTGAGCTGCCAGGCGTTGCTGTCTGGCTCGCAGGTGGTGTACGTACCGTCCTTGAGACGGATGATCGCGTTCTCGGCACGCTTGGCGTACAGCGCGTTACCGCGGATACGCGACTTGTGCAGCACGTATTCGGCGTTGTCGATCTGCGCCGCACCGGTGTCGAGTTGCACTTCGGCATGGTCGCCCACGATCAGTGCACCGTTGTCGCGCAGACGGACCTTGCCGTTCAGCTCGCCACGGTTCTCGGCCTGGTACAGGCTGGCTTCCTCGGATTCCAGTTGCATGCTGCCCTGGCGCATGACGACGTCACCGGCCAGGGTTGCCACCTGTTGTTCCTGCTCGTAACGAGAAGCCTTGGCACCGATGAAGGTGGGCGCATCGCTCTTGTTCGTCTTGTCGTTCATGCCAGGACGAGTCGGCTCGATGTACGCACCGCCGCAGTAAGGGCCGGTTTCGGCCAACTGTGCTGCGGTCAGCTTGTCGCGGGGCACCCAGTCCAGGTGGCTGTAGTCGGCGCTGCGCGAACGCAGGCCACGGCCCTTGGCTTCGGTGACCAGGGCGGTCTTGGGCTCGGCCTCGGCGTTGCCGCCAGCATCGGCCTGCGCCGTGCTGTTGGCGGAGCTGACGGCTGCGCCGTCATGCACCGGGCGTGGTGGTAGTGGGGCTGCGGCGGTTTTTGGCGCGCAATCCCAGGCACCCGAAGCAGAGACTGAGCAGTCATACTGTTCCGCGGCGACCACGAATGAGGTGGCGAAGGGTTGCAGGGCCAGCAGACTGCCGGTTACCAGCAACGGAAATTTTCTACGAAACGCGGGGGATTTCAATGCCATCTTATTAGTCCGGGCTTCCTGCGTGCCATCTGCCCGCGGTTTGGGCCGCACGCCTCTCGATGGTCTGAAAAAGATGCGTGATAATAAAGCATGCCCCGCTTGACGGCTAGCGCCGTCGGAGACCCTTGTAATGCCCGAGCAAGATCTACGTTTACAACAGCTGGAAGCCTGGCTGGAAGAGCAGTTGCCGATCCTTTTCAACACTCAAGGCTGGGGCGCCGTCCCCCCGGCCACATTGACCGCGGCCAGCAGCGACGCGAGTTTCAGGCGCTACTTCCGTTGGGAAGGGGGGGGCCGGACCTTTGTCGTAATGGACGCTCCACCCCCCCAGGAAAACTGCAAACCTTTCGTCGATATCGCTCATTTGCTGGCGAAGTCGGGCATAAATGTTCCAAAAATTTATGCAGAAGATTTGCCCCGAGGCTTTCTTTTGCTCAATGATCTGGGCAGAAAAACCTACCTGGACGTGATTGACGACAAAAACGCCGATCATTTGTTTGCCGATGCCATCGACGCCTTGCTGGCTTTCCAGCAGTTGCCGATGGACGCGCCGCTGCCCAGCTATGACGTCGCCTTGCTGCGCCGCGAGCTGGAATTGTTTCCCGAGTGGTACGTCCGCCGGCACCTGGGTATCGAGTTGGATACACAGCAACAAGCGCTTTGGCAGCGCGTCAGTGACCACCTGATCGACAGCGCCCTCGCGCAGCCGAACGTGCTGGTGCACCGCGACTATATGCCGCGCAACCTGATGATCAGCGAGCCGAACCCGGGCGTGCTGGATTTCCAGGATGCGGTCTACGGGCCGGTCACCTATGACATCACGTGCCTGTTCAAGGACGCGTTCCTCAGTTGGCCCAAGGCCCGCGTGCGGGACTGGCAGCGCGGCTATTGGGAGCGTGCCGCGAAACTGGGCATCCCGGTGCAGGCGGACTTCGAAGACTTCCTGCGTGCCAGCGACCTGATGGGCGTGCAGCGCCACCTCAAGGTCATCGGCATCTTCGCGCGGATCTGCCATCGCGACGGCAAGCCACGTTACCTGGCCGATGTGCCGCGCTTCTTTGCGTATATAGAAGCGGTGCTCGCCGACCGCCCTGAGCTGAGCGAACTGGGTGAATTGCTCGCCAGCTTGCGCCAGCCCACCGAGGCAAGCGTATGAAGGCGATGATCCTGGCGGCCGGCAAAGGTGAGCGGATGCGGCCACTCACCTTGCATACGCCCAAGCCGCTGGTGCAGGCCGGTGGCAAGCGCCTGATCGAGTATCACCTGGAGGCTCTGGCCAAGGCGGGCTTCACCGATATCGTGATCAATCACGCCTGGCTCGGCCAACAGATCGAGAGTTACCTGGGGGATGGTGCACAGTTTGGCGTGCGCATCCGTTACTCAGCCGAAGGCGAACCGCTGGAAACCGGCGGCGGGATTTTCCAGGCGCTGCCGTTGCTGGGCGACGAACCGTTCCTGGTGGTCAACGGCGACATCTGGACCGATTACGACTTCACCCGGCTCAAGCAACCGCTCAAGGGCCTGGCCCATCTGGTGATGGTCGATAACCCGGCGCATCACCCTTCGGGTGGCGATTTCTACCTGGATCAGGGTTTGCTTCATGATGCGGCGGCCGGTGCCGATAACCTGACCTTCAGTGGCATTTCCGTGCTCGACCCCAGGCTGTTCGCGGGGTGCAGCGCGGGTGCCTTCAAGCTGGCGCCGCTGTTGCGGGCAGCCATGGCCAAAGGTCTGGTAACGGGGGAACACATGGCGGGACGCTGGATTGATGTCGGCACGCTGGAGCGCCTGGCGCAGGTCGAAACCCTGCTGGCAGCGGGGCAGTAGCATGCTGTGGCCAGGGACGCTGATCGGCGCGGGGGCTGGCTTTGCCATTGCCAGTATTCCGGGGGCCATGTTGGGCGCACTGTTGGGGCAGGCGCTGGACCGCCGCCTGCAACTGCGCAGTTGGGCCCAATTGCGCGAGCGCCTGGGCGGGCGCCCGGCGTTGCGCAATGACGAGCTGTTGTTTGTGTTGTTGGGGCGCCTGGCCAAGAGCAATGGGCGCGTGGTGGATGGGCATATCCAGCAGGCGCGTCAGGAGATGCGTTCGCTGGACATGACCGAGTCGGCCCAGCGCCGTGCGATAGCGGCGTTCAATCGCGGCAAGTCCGGCGCTGACCGGATGCGCAGCTACCTGCGTGCGCTCAAGGCCCAGCCCCACGCCGCCGAAGGTGTGTTGCGCGCGTGCTGGCGTATGGCGTGGGCCGATGGCAAGGCGGATGACGCCGAACGCGACCTGATCGACCTGTGGGGCAAATGGCTGGGCTGGACGCCACAACAGCTCCAGGCATTGGCCGCTGACTTCAAGCCTGAGCACAGGCCATTGGTCAGTCGCGGCGTCACTTATCAGGAGGCGTTGCGCTTGCTGGGGGTGACGGCCACCACCGAGCCATCGGCAATCAAGCGTGCTTATCGCCGCCTGCTCAGTCGCCATCACCCGGACAAGATTGCCGGCACGGGTGCCAGCGCCGCGCAGGTGCGTGAGGCGACCGAGCGTACCCGTGAATTGCACAACGCCTATACGTTGATTCGCGAGCGCCGGGATTTCCGCTAGGTTTCAGTCGACGCTGGCCTGCGGGCTCAACCAGCCGCGAACCCTGCGATACAACTGCTCCTGCCCGGCATCACTGTTGCCGGGCAAGGCTTTCAACGACACCTGCTTATAGCCATCATTCTTCAAACGCTTGGCCGCCTGGGCACGGGCCAGTGCGTTTTTGCGTGATTGAGCGCTGTCTTGATAGAACACATCGGCGGTCGGCAACTTCAGGCCGGGGGCCAGTTGTTGCATATCCGGGTGACGACCGGTGGGCGTCTGCGCCGCGACCATGACGAACTTCTGCACCTGGGACGGCTGCTTCTCGCTCAAATAACGTGCGGCCCACCAGGCGCCGGTGCCATGGCCGAGCAGCACCACGCTGCGTGCGCTCTGGGTCTGGGCGAAGGCCACTGCGGCGTCGATGCGCGCGAAAATGCGCGAAGCGTCGGTCTTGTCCTGTTCATCGGCGCCAGGCACCACGGCCGGGTCGGTGCCTTCGGCTTCGGCGCTGGCGGCTTGTTCGATAGGTTTGTCGGCGGTGCTCGCTTCCTTGCTGCTGGTGTCGACGGTAGCCTTGGGCGCTTCCATCACACGTGGTGGCAGCGTGTCCACGCTCACATCCGGCAGCGACAGGCTGAGGGAGCCCCAATTGGCATCCGGCAATTTGTGCCGCAACGGGCTGATTGCTTGCGGCCAGTCAGCACTTTCGCCGGCGCCCGGTACGATAATCACCACACCTTCGGGCTCGGCGCTGTTGGCCGGTTTCCACAGGGCCAGGAATGAATCGCTGCCGGCCTGCAATTGTTGCTGTTCCTGTTGCGGGATTTTGCGCTCCAGTGCACTGGCTTCCTCCTGGCTACGCTCGGGTAAAGGCTGGCGCTCGACCGGTTTTTCGGCGGCCGGTGCGGGGGCGTCAGCGGCCTGCACGGAAAAGGCACTGGTAATAAGTAGCGACAGGCACAATGCTGGCAGTGCCGAACGGTGAACAAAGGGCATCGTAAATTCCCGGCCAGAAGTGATTCCGGCAGCCTAATGGGTTGGTCAGTATTTGTCAGTGATGTGAGACGTCAATCATGGTTTTTCGCTGTCTGCTGGTTATCGGCTGTTGCTGCCTTGCCTTGATCGCAAATGCCGCCCCTGCGCCCGCCACTCCCCAGGCGCAGCTCAATGTGCAGCAACGCGAGTGGCTGGCCCAGCACCCGGAACTGCGGGTGGGCCTGGTATTGCAGGCGCCGTATGCGCAATACGACCGGCGTTTGCAGCGATTGTCCGGGGCGAACGTCGAGTTGATGCAGTGGTTGGCCAAGGCACTGAACATCGAGCTGACCTGGCGCAACTTCCCCAACCAGGAGCAACTGGAAGCCGCTGTGCGCGAGGGCGAAGTGGACATCGCCCCCGGCCTGCAACAAACCCCGGCCGGTTTACGCCTGTGGTTGTTCACCGACCCTTACATGCGTGTGCCGCAGCACATTGTCGGCATACGCGAGGGCGGCGGCGCTGTGGAGTTGGAGAAACTCGATGAGCAATCCCGCGTTGCCGTGCGCATGCCCAGCGCCGTGGCGGACTACCTGCGCAGCACCTATCCCGGCCTCAACCTGCAAGGCGTGCCGATGGAGCGCCAGGCCCTGCAGCTACTGGTGAGCCAGCAGGCACGCTATGCGGTGGTGGACGAGGCGCAATTGAGTCGCTTGTCCGGCGAGGCGGAGTTCGCCGGGTTGGCGGTAGTGGGGGATATCGGCCTGCCACAGTTGTTGCGGGTGGCCACGCGCCGGGAGTGGCCGGAGCTGGCCGGCATCATGGAGAGCGCCTTGCGCGCCATCCCCGCCCGCGACCTGGACCAATTGCATAGCCGCTGGCTGCAACCCAAGTACCCACGCCTGACGGAAACCCCAGGCCTGTGGCAAAACCTCAGCCTGTTGCTGGGCCTGTTTTTGCTCGCCAGCCTGGTTGTCGTGTTCTGGCAGCGCCGCCAGCAACGGGTGCTCGAGCATGGGTTATTGGCCGCCCGCGAAGAAAGCGCCGCCCGCGCCGCCGGGGCCGAAGCCTTGCGCCTGACGCAGTTTTCCATCGATCAGAGCACCGTGGGCATCTTGTGGGTCAACTGGGACAGCCATGTGCGCTACGCCAACCGTGCCGCCGAAAGCATGCTCGGCTATAGCCCCGGTGCACTGATCGAGCGGCCATTGGCTGACCTGGATCCAAGCCTGGATATGGACCGCTGGCTCAACCTGTGGAAACGCGCGCGGGCCAGCGAAGACGGCCCGCAGAACTTTGCCACCGATTGCCGACGTGCCGATGGCAGCATCCTGCCGACCAATGTGTCCTTGAGTTTTCTGCGGTTTGCCGAGGCCGAGTACCTGGTGGTCTACCTCAACGACGTCACCGAATTGCGCCGGACGTTGGCCGCGTTGCTGCAAAGTGAAGCGCAGCTGCGCGAACTCTCTGCCCACCTGGAAACCGTGCGCGAGGAAGAAAAGGCCCGTATCGCCCGTGAAGTGCACGACGAACTCGGGCAGATGCTTACGGTGCTCAAGCTCGAAACCTCGATGTGCGAGCTGGCCTATGCGCAACTCGACCCCGGTTTGCACGAGCGCTTGAACAGCATGAAGCGCCTGATCGCCCAGTTATTCCAATTGGTACGCGATGTGGCGACCGCGCTGCGCCCGCCGATTCTGGATGCCGGCATTGCCTCAGCCATCGAATGGCAGGCGCGGCGTTTTGAGGCGCGCACGCACATCCCTTGCCTGGTCCAGGTGCCGGATAACCTGCCGACCTTGAGCGATGCCAAGGCCATCGGCCTGTTCCGCATCCTGCAGGAGGCGCTGACCAATGTGATGCGCCATGCCCAGGCGCATACTGTCGAACTGACCCTGGCAGTGGAAGGCACGCATCTGCGGCTGACCATCAGTGATGACGGCGTCGGTTTCGTCCAGGCCCAGGGCCGTCCGGTATCATTCGGTCTGGTAGGCATGCGCGAGCGAGTGCTGATCATGGGCGGGCAATTGAGTCTGGACAGCGAGTTGGGGGAGGGCACCACCCTGAGCGTCACGGTGCCGTTGGATGCATAACACCAAGAGGAAGCGCCTGTGATCCGTGTACTGGTAGCCGAAGACCACACCATTGTTCGTGAAGGCATCAAGCAGTTGATCGGCCTGGCCAAGGACCTGCTGGTGGTGGGTGAGGCCGGCAATGGCGAGCAGTTGCTGGAGACCTTGCGTCACGTGCCGTGCGAGGTGGTGTTGCTGGACATCTCGATGCCCGGCGTCAACGGCCTGGAAGCGATTGCGCGCATCCGTGCGCTGAACAATCCGCCGGCCATCCTGGTGTTGTCGATGCACGACGAAGCGCAAATGGCCGCCCGCGCCTTGAAGGTTGGCGCCGCCGGGTATGCCACCAAGGACAGTGACCCGGCGCTGTTGCTCACGGCGATCCGCAAGGTGGCGGCCGGCGGGCGCTACATCGACCCGGACCTGGCCGACCGCATGGTCTTCGAAGTCGGCCTCACCGATACCCGACCGCTGCATTCGTTGCTTTCCGAGCGCGAATTCTCGGTGTTCGAACGCCTGGCCCAGGGTGCCAACGTCAACGACATCGCCCAGCAGCTGGCGCTGAGCAGCAAGACCATCAGCACGCACAAGGCGCGGTTGATGCAAAAGCTCAATATCACCTCACTGGCTGAACTGGTGAAGTACGCCATGGAGCACAAGCTCCTCTAGCGACGTATCTAATAACGACACTCCCAAAACACCGTCAAACCCATTCTTGCCGCTTGCAGCTCGCCCCTTGCGGCTGTGCTGTCCCGTACGCGCCATCCCTGTAGGGCAATCCCTACCCCCAACCTTCCACCCGACCGATGCAATTCTCTCCTGGCCCCCGATTTCCGGGGGCTGGCGCCTGGACTACGCTTGTTCCACAGCAGTCCAAAACAAAAAGGTGCGGGTATGAGCGAGGTGGATTCAAATGATGTGCTGGTCAGCTTTCGTGGCGTGCAGAAGAGCTACGACGGCGAGAACCTGATCGTCAAAGACCTCAACCTGGAGATTCGCAAGGGCGAGTTCCTCACCCTGCTCGGGCCTTCCGGTTCGGGCAAGACCACCAGCCTGATGATGCTCGCCGGCTTCGAGACGCCGACCGCCGGCGAAATCCAGCTGGCCGGGCGGTCCATCAACAACGTGCCACCGCACAAGCGCGACATCGGCATGGTGTTCCAGAACTACGCCTTGTTCCCGCACATGACCGTCGCCGAGAACTTGGCGTTCCCGCTGTCGGTGCGGGGCTTGAGCAAGACCGATATCAGCGAGCGGGTCAAACGCGTGTTGAGCATGGTCCAGCTCGATGCCTTCGCCCAACGTTACCCGGCACAACTCTCCGGCGGCCAGCAGCAGCGCGTGGCGCTGGCCCGGGCGCTGGTGTTCGAACCGCAATTGGTGCTGATGGACGAACCCCTCGGCGCCCTCGACAAGCAACTGCGCGAACACATGCAGATGGAGATCAAGCACCTGCACCAGCGCCTCGGCGTGACTGTGGTGTACGTGACCCATGACCAGGGCGAAGCGCTGACCATGTCTGACCGCGTGGCGGTATTCCATCAAGGCGAGATCCAGCAGATCGCCGCGCCGCGCACCTTGTACGAAGAACCGAAGAACACCTTTGTCGCCAACTTCATCGGTGAGAACAACCGCCTCAATGGTCGCCTGCACAGCCACACCGGCGAGCGCTGCGTGGTGGAGCTGGCACGGGGCGAGAAGGTCGAGGCACTGGCGGTGAATGTCGGCCAGGTCGGTGGCCCGGTGACCCTGTCGGTGCGCCCGGAGCGCGTCAGCCTCAATGGTTCCAGCGAGAGCTGCGTCAACCGTTTCTCGGGGCGGGTGGCGGAATTCATCTACCTGGGCGACCACGTGCGCGTGCGCCTGGAAGTCTGCGGCAAGACCGATTTTTTTGTGAAACAACCGATTGCCGAGCTGGACCCAGCCCTGGCGGTCGGCGACGTGGTACCGATTGGCTGGCAAGTCGAGCACGTTCGCGCACTCGACCCACTTCTAGAGGCGAATTGATCGCCCCCTGGCTTCACCAACCCTGCACGTGGAGAGAACAACAATGTTGAGATCCCTTAAGTATTCGGCGCTGGCCATTGGCTTGATCGGCGCAACCCAGGCCATGGCAGGCCCGGACCTGACGGTCGTGTCCTTCGGTGGCGCGAACAAGGCGGCCCAGGTCAAGGCGTTCTACGCACCTTGGGAAAGCGCGGGCAATGGCAAGATCGTCGCCGGCGAGTACAACGGTGAAATGGCCAAGGTGAAAGCCATGGTCGACACCAAGAGCGTGTCCTGGGACCTGGTGGAAGTGGAATCGCCGGAACTCTCCCGTGGCTGTGACGAAGACATGTTCGAGCCGCTGGACCCGAAACTGTTCGGCAACACCGCCGACTACGTGAAGGGCGCGATCCAGCCATGTGGCGTGGGCTTCTTCGTGTGGTCGACCGTGCTCGCCTACAACGCCGACAAACTCACCTCCGCCCCCACCAGTTGGGCAGATTTCTGGGACACCAAGAAATTCCCGGGCAAGCGCGGCCTGCGTAAAGGCGCCAAGTACACCCTGGAGTTCGCCTTGATGGCCGACGGTGTGGCGCCGAAAGACGTGTACAAAGTGCTGGCCGGCAAAGATGGCCAGGACCGTGCATTCAAGAAACTCGATGAACTCAAGCCGTCGATCCAGTGGTGGGAAGCCGGCGCACAGCCGCCGCAGTACCTCGCTTCCGGTGACGTCGTGATGAGTTCGGCCTACAACGGCCGCATCGCCGCCGTACAGAAAGAAAGCAACCTCAAAGTGGTGTGGAACGGCGGCATCTACGACTTCGACGCCTGGGCCATCCCTAAAGGCCTGGCCAAGGACCGTGCCGAAGCGGCGAAGAAATTCATCGCTTTCTCAGTACAGCCTCAGCAGCAGAAGACCTACTCGGAAAACATCGCCTACGGCCCGGCCAACACCCAAGCCGTGCCGTTGCTGGCCAAGGACATCCTCAAGGACATGCCGACCACCCCGGAAAACATCGCCAACCAGGTGCAGATCGATGTGAGCTTCTGGGCGGATAACGGCGAGCAGCTGGAGCAGCGCTTCAATTCCTGGGCGGCCAAGTAACCCAACAGTGTTGTTGTGTGTTTGCTGATTGTGGCGAGCGGGCTTGCCCCGCGTTGGGCTGCGTAGCGGCCCTAAAACCAGGCGCCGCGCTCGATCAGGCAGAGCGCGGTGGGTTTAATGGGGCTGCTGCGCAGCCCAACGCGGGGCAAGCCCGCTCGCCACAGGGTCTGTTGTACATCGCACGAAACTGTCGTCATTTTCAGTCTTACCGGAGTCAGCCATGGCCATCGCCGTTCCCTCGAACGAGGTCAACAGCCCCACCCTCAAGCAGCGCCTGGCGCGTGCCGAGCGGCTCAATCGCTGGAAGGCCCAGGCCTTGATTGCGCCGCTGGTGCTGTTCTTGCTGCTGGTGTTTCTGGTGCCGATCGTTGCTTTGCTGTTCAAGAGCGTCGGCAATCCGGAAGTGGTGGGCGGCTTGCCGCGTACCGTGGTCGCGGTGACGGCCTGGGACGGCCGTGGCTTGCCGGGTGAACCGGTGTACCAGGCCCTCAGCGAGGACCTGGGCGAAGCGCGCAAAAACCAGACCCTGGGCGATCTGTCCAAACGCTTGAACATGGAACTGGCCGGCTACCGTAGCCTGCTGACCAAAACCGCGCGGGCGCTGCCGTTCAGTGAAGCGCCCGGCTCTTATAAAGAAGCGTTGGAAAACCTCGACGAACGCTGGGGCGACCCGGCGTACTGGCAGGCGATCCGGCGCAATACCAGCAGCCTGACACCGTTCTACCTCCTGGCGGCCGTCGATCATCGCATCGACGACCTCGGCGAAATCGCGCCGGCCACACCTGACCAGGCAATCTACCTGGACATCTTCGCCCGTACCTTCTGGATGGGCCTGGTAATCACTGCCATCTGCTTGCTGCTGGCCTATCCCCTGGCCTATCTGCTGGCCAACCTGCCGGCACGCAAGAGTAACTTGCTGATGATTCTGGTGTTGCTGCCGTTCTGGACCTCGATCCTGGTGCGGGTGGCGGCGTGGATCGTGTTGCTGCAGTCCGGCGGCCTGATCAACAGCGCCTTGATGGGCATGGGCTTGATCGATAAACCCTTGGAGCTGGTGTTCAACCGCACCGGGGTCTACATCTCGATGGTGCACATCCTGCTGCCATTCATGATCCTGCCGATCTACAGCGTGATGAAGGGCATTTCGCCCACCTACATGCGTGCGGCGATTTCCCTGGGTTGCCACCCGTTCACCAGCTTCTGGCGCGTGTACTTCCCGCAGACCTATGCCGGCGTCGGCGCCGGTTGCCTGCTGGTGTTCATCCTGGCGATTGGTTACTACATCACCCCGGCGCTGCTGGGCAGCCCGAACGACCAGATGGTCAGCTACTTCGTGGCGTTCTACACCAACACCAGTATCAACTGGGGCATGGCGACGGCACTGGGTGGCTTGCTGCTGCTGGCCACCGTGGTGCTGTACCTGATCTACAACCGGCTGGTGGGCGCCAGTCGCCTGCGCCTGAGCTGAGGAGACCTTGCGATGCTGAGCCCTTACATGTCGCCCGTTGAACGGGTCTGGTTCTACAGCTTGCGGATCCTCTGCGGCTTGATCCTGTTGTTCTTGATCCTGCCGGTGCTGGTGATCATTCCGCTGTCGTTCAACAGCGGCAGTTTCCTGGTGTACCCGCTGCAAGGCTTTTCGCTGCACTGGTACCAGGACTTCTTTGCCTCGGCCGAGTGGATGCGTGCACTCAAGAACAGCATCATCGTCGCCCCGGCGGCCACGGTGCTGGCGATGGTGTTCGGCACCCTGGCGGCCATCGGCCTGACCCGTGGCAACTTCCCCGGCAAGGCGCTGGTGATGGCACTGGTGATTTCACCGATGGTGGTGCCGGTGGTGATTATCGGTGTGGCCAGTTACCTGTTCTTTGCACCGCTGGGACTGGGTAACAGCTTCTTCTCGTTGATCGTGGTGCATGCGGTGCTGGGCGTGCCGTTTGTGATCATCACGGTGTCGGCCACGTTGCAGGGGTTCAACCACAACCTGGTGCGGGCGGCGGCGAGCCTCGGGGCTTCGCCGTTGACGGCGTTTCGCCGAGTGACCTTGCCATTGATTGCGCCGGGGGTGATTTCCGGGGCGCTGTTTGCTTTCGCCACGTCGTTCGATGAAGTGGTGGTGACGCTGTTCCTCGCCGGCCCTGAGCAAGCGACGCTGCCGCGTCAGATGTTCAGCGGCATCCGCGAGAACCTCAGCCCGACGATTGCGGCGGCGGCAACCTTGTTGATTGCCTTCTCGGTATTGCTGTTGCTGACCCTGGAATGGCTGCGCGGGCGTAGCGAGAAACTGCGCACCGCGGCAGTCTAACGGCCTGCTGGAGATTCTAGTGTGGGAGGGGGCAAGCCCTCTCCCACATGGTTTGGTGTTGTGTTGGAAATCACCATTCAGCCTCTGAATGCTAGGCAACCCGAGTTTCCGAGCTACTCTTGTGCCAGCCCATCACTTAATAAGAGGCCGCGCACATGAGTACTTCCTCATTCAAGATCGCCCACAAACTGCTGACCGGCGCTGGCGCCATCGAACAACTGGCCTTTGAACTCACCCGCCTGGATGTGGACAACCCGCTGATCGTCACCGACGCCGCGCTGGTCAAGTCCGGCACCGTGGCGCTGGCCCTCGAACACTTGGGCGAGCGCACCTACGAGATTTTCGACCGCGTACTGCCCGACCCGGAAATCGCCATCGTCGAGGACTGCATGCGCGTTTACTGCGAGGGCGGGCATGACGGCCTGATCGGCCTGGGCGGCGGCAGCGCCATCGATATCGCCAAAAGCGTAGCCGCCTATGCCGGTTACCACGGTGCGCTGGCGGACCTCTTTGGCGTCGACCAGGTGCCGCGCAAGGGCCCGCCGTTGATCGCCATCCCGACCACGGCCGGCACCGGTTCGGAGGTGACCAATGTGGCGATCCTCTCCGACAAGGCCGCACAGCTGAAAAAAGGCATCGTCAGCGACTACCTTCTGCCGGATGTGGCCTTGATCAGCCCGCAAATGACCCTCACCTGCCCGCGCAGCGTTACCGCCGCCAGTGGTGTGGATGCGCTGGTGCATGCCATCGAGTCCTACTTGTCGCTGAATGCCTCGCCGATCACTGATGCGCTGGCCATCGGCGCGATCAAGTTGATTGCCAAGGCGCTGCCCAAGGCCTACGCCAACCCGGCCAACCTGCAGGCTCGTGACGACATGGCCACCGCCAGCCTGATGGCCGGCATGGCGTTCGGTAACGCCGGGGTCGGCGCGGTGCATGCGTTGGCGTACCCGTTGGGTGGGCGTTTCAACATTGCCCATGGGGTGAGCAACGCGCTGTTGCTGCCCTATGTGATGCACTGGAACAAATTGGCCTGTGTGGAGCGCATGCAGGAGATTGCACAGGCCATGGGCGTGAATGTCACCGGCTTGAGCGTCAACGATGCGGCCGATCAGGCAGTGGACGCGATGACGCGACTGTGTGCCGCCGTCGAGATTCCGGCAGGCCTGCGCAGTTTCGGCGTGCCCGAGGACGCGATCCCGGCGATGGCGGTTGAGGCGGCAGGCATTGAGCGGCTGATGCGTAACAATCCGCGCAAGCTCAGCGCCGCCGATATCGAGAAAATCTACCGGGCGGCGTACTAGCCGTTGAGCCAGGTCACGGTGCGCGCGGCAAAGCATGAGGTATACAATGCGCGCCATCGTGATTTAGCTCAAAAAAGGTGCGTCATGCAGCCCTTCGTTATTGCTCCATCGATTCTCTCCGCCGATTTCGCCCGCCTGGGTGAGGAAGTGGACAAGGTGTTGGCCGCCGGTGCCGATTTCGTGCACTTCGACGTCATGGACAACCACTACGTGCCCAACCTGACCATCGGCCCGATGGTGTGTGCGGCGCTGCGCAAGTACGGCATCACCGCGCCGATCGATGCGCACCTGATGGTCAGCCCGGTGGATCGCATCATCGGCGACTTCGTGGAAGCCGGCGCGACCTACATCACCTTCCACCCGGAAGCCTCGCTGCACGTCGACCGCACCCTGCAACTGATCCGCGAAGGCGGCTGCAAGGCGGGCCTGGTGTTCAACCCGGCCACGCCGTTGAGTGTGCTTGAGTACGTGATGGACAAGGTCGACATGGTCCTGCTGATGAGCGTCAACCCAGGCTTCGGCGGCCAGAAGTTCATCCCGGGCACCCTGAACAAGCTGCGTGAAGCTCGCGCGCTGATCGATGCTTCCGGTCGCGACATCCGCCTGGAGATCGACGGCGGGGTCAACGTCAACAACATCCGCGAAATCGCCGCCGCGGGCGCCGACACCTTCGTGGCCGGCTCTGCGATCTTCAACGCGCCGGACTATCAGGAAGTCATCGACAAGATGCGTGCCGAACTGGCGCTGGCACGTCCATGAGCGGCTTTGAGCAGCTGTTCCCCGGCAAACTGCCACGGCTGGTGATGTTCGATCTGGACGGTACCTTGATCGACTCGGTACCCGACCTGGCGGCGGCGGTGGACGAGATGCTGCTCAAGCTGGGGCGCAAGCCGGCCGGGATCGAGTCGGTGCGTGAGTGGGTCGGCAACGGTGCGCAGATGCTGGTGCGCCGCGCCCTGGCTAATAATATCGATGCCGAAGGCGTGGATGACGTCGAGGCTGAACACGCCCTGGAGCTGTTCAACGCCGCCTATGAAGACGGCCATGAACTGACCGTGGTCTACCCCGGCGTACGTGACACCCTCAAATGGCTGAGCAAGCAGGGCGTGGAAATGGCCCTGATCACCAACAAGCCGGAACGCTTCGTCGCGCCGCTGCTGGACCAGATGAAAATCGGTCGGTATTTCCGCTGGATCATCGGTGGCGACACCCTGCCGCAGAAAAAACCCGATCCGGCGGCGCTGTTTTTCGTGATGAAAATGGCCAATATCCCGGCCTCGCAATCGTTGTTTGTCGGCGATTCACGCAGTGATGTGCAGGCGGCGAAGGCTGCGGGTGTGCAGTGCGTGGCCCTCAGCTACGGCTATAACCATGGTCGGCCGATCGCCGAAGAGTCGCCGTCGATGGTGATTGATGACCTGCGCCTGTTAATCCCCGGTTGCTTGGGAGCGGGCGCTGAGATAACGTTGCCCGACACCGATCCGTCCCCTTCTGGAAATTCCATCGTGGTGGTCACTCGCAAACTCTGGATGAAAGTCATCAAGGCCCTGGCCCGCTGGCGTTGGCGCGCCTGACTGTTCCTGGCCGCGCCCTGCGGCACGTTTGCATACCTGACTGTTAGACCCTCAAGCCACGAGGCATATCATGACCCGCGAAGAATTCCTGCGTTTGGCCGCTGCCGGCTACAACCGCATTCCCCTGGCCTGCGAAACCCTGGCCGACTTCGACACGCCGCTGTCGATCTACCTGAAACTGGCCGATGAGCCTAACTCCTACCTGCTCGAGTCCGTACAGGGCGGCGAGAAGTGGGGGCGTTACTCGATCATCGGCCTGCCGTGCCGTACGGTGCTGCGGGTACATGACCATCATGTGAGCATTACCCATGATGGCGTCGAGATCGAAAACCATGATGTCGAAGATCCGTTGGCGTTCGTCGAAGCCTTCAAGGCGCGCTACAACGTGCCGACCATTGCCGGCCTGCCGCGCTTCAACGGCGGCCTGGTGGGTTACTTCGGTTATGACTGCGTGCGTTATGTGGAAAAACGTCTGGGCCAATGCCCGAATCCGGACCCGTTGGGCGTGCCGGACATCCTGCTGATGGTCTCCGACGCGGTCGTGGTGTTCGACAACCTCGCCGGCAAGATGCACGCGATCGTGCTGGCCGACCCGTCCCGGGCCGATGCGTTCGAGCAAGGCCGGGCCAGCCTCGAAGCCCTGCTGGAAAAACTGCGCCAGCCGATCACCCCGCGTCGCGGCCTGGACCTCAGCCGTCCGCCGGCGGCCGACCCGATCTTTCGTTCAAGCTTTACCCAGGATGACTACGAGCGGGCCGTCGATACCATCAAGGAATACATCCTCGCCGGCGACTGCATGCAGGTGGTGCCGTCGCAGCGTATGTCCATCGACTTCAAGGCCGCGCCGATCGATCTGTACCGGGCGCTGCGTTGCTTCAACCCGACGCCGTACATGTACTTCTTCAACTTTGGTGACTTCCACGTGGTGGGCAGTTCGCCGGAAGTGCTGGTGCGCGTCGAAGACAACCTGATCACCGTGCGCCCGATCGCCGGCACACGCCCACGGGGTGCAACCGAAGAAGCTGATCTGGCGCTGGAAGAAGACCTGCTGAGCGACGACAAGGAAATCGCCGAGCACTTGATGCTCATCGACCTGGGTCGTAATGACACCGGGCGTGTCTCGGAAATCGGTTCGGTGAAGCTCACCGAGAAGATGGTGATCGAGCGTTATTCCAACGTGATGCATATCGTGTCCAACGTTACCGGCGAGCTGAAGGCTGGCCTGACGGCGATGGATGCGTTGCGCGCGATTCTGCCGGCGGGCACCTTGTCGGGTGCGCCGAAGATCCGCGCGATGGAAATCATCGACGAGCTGGAGCCGGTCAAGCGTGGGGTCTACGGCGGTGCCGTGGGTTATTTCGCCTGGAACGGCAACATGGACACGGCCATTGCGATCCGCACCGCCGTGATCAAGGACGGGGAGCTGCACGTGCAGGCCGGTGGCGGGATTGTCGCCGACTCGGTGCCGGCCCTCGAATGGGAAGAAACCCTGAACAAGCGCCGCGCGATGTTCCGCGCCGTTGCGCTGGCTGAACAGACCCCCAATTCCTGAGGTTCCCCCATGTTGCTGATGATTGATAACTACGATTCCTTTACCTACAACGTTGTGCAGTACCTGGGCGAGTTGGGTGCCGAGGTCAAGGTAGTGCGCAATGACGAACTGACCGTCGCCGAGATCGCCGCCCTGAACCCGGAGCGCATCGTGGTTTCGCCAGGCCCGTGCACGCCGACCGAGGCGGGTATTTCCCTAGAGGCGATCCAGTATTTCGCCGGCAAGCTGCCGATCCTGGGCGTATGCCTGGGCCACCAGTCCATCGGCCAGGCCTTTGGCGGTGACGTGGTGCGTGCACGCCAGGTGATGCACGGCAAGACCAGTCCGGTATTCCATCATGATCAGGGCGTGTTCCATGGGCTTAACTTGCCGGTGACCGTGACCCGCTACCATTCGTTGGTGGTCAAGCGCAAAACCCTTCCGGATTGCCTGGAACTGACCGCCTGGACCCAACTGGAGGACGGCTCGGTCGACGAGATCATGGGCCTGCGCCACAAGACACTGAATATCGAAGGGGTGCAATTCCACCCCGAATCGATCCTGACCGAGCAGGGCTACGAGCTGTTCGCCAATTTTCTCAAGCAGAGCGGCGGCACGCGCTAAGGACTTTCCATGGATATCAAGACTGCCCTGAGCCGTATCGTCGGCCACCTGGACCTGAGCACCGCTGAAATGAGCGATGTGATGCGCGAGATCATGACCGGTCAATGCACCGACGCGCAGATCGGCGCGTTCATGATGGCCATGCGCATGAAAAGCGAAAGCATCGACGAAATCGTCGGCGCCGTGTCGGTTATGCGCGAGCTGGCGGACAAGGTCGAGCTCAAGACCCTCGATGGTGTGGTCGACGTGGTCGGCACCGGCGGTGACGGTGCGAACATCTTCAACGTGTCGACGGCTTCTTCGTTTGTGGTGGCGGCGGCGGGTTGCACCGTGGCCAAGCACGGTAACCGCGCGGTCTCCGGCAAGAGTGGCAGCGCCGACTTGCTGGAAGCGGCGGGGATCTACCTGAACCTGACCCCTATCCAAGTGGCGCGCTGTATCGACAACGTCGGTATTGGGTTCATGTTTGCCCAATCCCACCACGGTGCGATGAAGCATGCTGCCGGCCCACGCAAGGATCTCGGCCTTCGTACCCTGTTCAACATGCTCGGCCCGCTTACGAATCCGGCCGGTGTGAAACACCAGGTGGTGGGTGTGTTCAGCCAGGCGCTGTGCCGGCCATTGGCCGAAGTACTGCAACGCCTGGGCAGCAAGCATGTGCTGGTGGTGCATTCCAAGGACGGCCTGGACGAATTCAGCCTGGCGGCACCGACCTTCGTGGCGGAGCTGAAAAATGACCAGGTCACTGAGTATTGGGTCGAGCCGGAAGACCTGGGCATGAAGAGCCAGAGCCTGCACGGCCTGGCGGTGGAAAGCCCGGCGGCCTCCCTGGAACTGATTCGTGATGCCTTGGGCCGTCGCAAGACCGAGAACGGTCAGAAAGCCGCCGAAATGATTGTTTTGAATGCTGGCGCGGCACTTTATGCAGCCGACCACGCCTATAGTCTTAAGGAGGGTGTTGCCTTGGCCCACGATGCGCTGCACACCGGTCTGGCTCGTGAGAAGCTCGAAGAGCTGGGAGCATTCACCGCAGTATTCAAGATGGAGAATGAAGGATGAGTGTGCCGACCGTTCTGGAAAAAATCCTGGCCCGCAAGGCTGAAGAAGTTGCCGAGCGGCGCGCCCGCGTGAGCCTGGCCGAGCTGGAAGCCCAGGCAAAGATCGCCGATGCACCGCGCGGTTTCGCCAATGCACTGATCGCCCAGGCCAAGCAGAAGCAACCGGCCGTGATCGCCGAGGTCAAGAAAGCCTCGCCGAGCAAAGGCGTGATCCGCGAACACTTTGTGCCATCGGAAATCGCCGTCAGCTATGAGAAGGGAGGGGCGACTTGCCTGTCCGTGCTGACCGATATCGACTACTTCCAGGGTTCCGACCTGTTCCTGCAGCAGGCCCGCGCCGCGTGCAAGTTGCCGGTGATCCGCAAGGACTTCATGGTCGACCCGTACCAGATCGTCGAAGCCCGTGCCCTGGGCGCCGACTGCGTGCTGCTGATCGTTTCCGCGCTGGATGACGTGAAGATGGCCGAGTTGGCTGCCGTCGCCAAAAGCGTCGGCCTCGACGTGCTGGTGGAAGTGCATGACGGCGATGAGCTGGAACGCGCCTTGAAAACCCTCGACACACCGCTGGTGGGGGTCAACAACCGTAACCTGCACACCTTCGAAGTCAGCCTGGAAAACACTCTCGACCTGTTGCCGCGGATTCCGCGCGACCGTCTGGTGATCACCGAGAGTGGCATCGTCAACCGTGCCGACGTGGAGTTGATGGAGATCAGTGGCGTGTACTCGTTCCTGGTGGGCGAGACCTTCATGCGTGCCGAGAACCCGGGGGCTGAATTGCAGCGCCTGTTCTTCCCGGAGCGGGGCATGGCGGTCAGCGGTTCGACGCTGGATTGATGATGACGCAGCCGGTGGCGATGACCGTCGAAGCAGGACTTGCCGCCGAGCAAGACCTGCTGGCGGCTGTTTGCGCAGGTGAGCGGGAGTATGGGTTGTTGTTCTGGCAACCCAGCGATCAGGCTTTGGTCATGCCGCGTCGGTTGAGCCGCTTGCCGGCCTTTGAAACCGCCAGCCAGGTTTCAGCCGATGCGGGTTGGCCGGTGCTGCTGCGTGAAACCGGCGGTGAGCCGGTGCCGCAGTCGAGTGCCACAGTCAACATCGCCCTGGTCTACGCCCCGCCGCGCAGTGAGGGCGACCAGAATCGTATCGAAACCGGTTACCTGCGTTTATGTCAGCCGATCTGCGACTTGCTGATCGAGTTGGGCGGCGATGCGTCTGTCGGCGAGATCGACGGCGCATTTTGCGACGGTCGCTACAACGTCAATCTCAATGGCCGGAAAATGGTTGGCACTGCCCAGCGCTGGCGTCAAAGCGGGGGGCGCCCGGTGGGCCTGGTGCACGGTGCGCTGTTGCTGGAAAACGATCGCGAAGACCTGATCGCGGCGGTCAACCGCTTCAATGAAGCCTGCGGTCTTGAACAGCGGGTGCGTGCCGACAGCCATATCGCCCTGCACGAAGCCTTCCCGGCGCCCGATGCGATCAGCCGGCTGGACACCTTGTACCGCCAGATGTTGGCCAGCTTCCTGCCGGTTTAACGGGTACCGAACACCACCATCGTCTTGCCTTTAACGTGCACCAGGTTGCGTTCTTCCAGGTCTTTGAGCACGCGTCCGACCATCTCCCGTGAACAGCCGACAATGCGCCCGATTTCCTGGCGCGTGACCTTGATCTGCATGCCATCGGGGTGGGTCATGGCGTCCGGTTGCTTGCACAGGTCAAGCAGGCAGCGCGCAACACGGCCGGTGACGTCGAAGAATGCCAGGTCGCCGACTTTGCGCGTGGTGTCCCGCAGGCGTTGCGCAATCTGGCCGCTGAGGACATAAAGGATGTCGGGATCTTGTTGGGCCAGTTCGCGGAATTTGGCGTAGCTGATCTCGGCCACTTCGCACTCGACCTTGGCACGCACCCAGGCGCTGCGTTCCTGTTCCTTGCCGGCTTGTTCGAACAACCCCAACTCCCCAAAAAAATCCCCGGTGTTCAGGTAGGCGATGATCATTTCGCGGCCGTCTTCATCCTCGATCAGGATGGTGACCGAGCCTTTGATAATGAAGAACAGGGTTTCGGAGCGTTCGCCGGCGCAGATGATGTTGTGCTTGGCCGGGTAGCGGCGGCGCTGGCAATGCATCAACAGTTTGTCGAGATTCTTGATTTTGGGTATGGGAGTAAGGGCAACCATGGTTGTATCCCGAAAAGACTGCGCTAAATAGTTGGAGTTGTTGTATTCATCGGGTATCGGCATTGATACGCGCTGCATAAAGGGTGGCATTACGCCATCGATTTGGCGTCAGCTTAACAGACACATTCTGACTCGATTAGCCAATTTTCCGCGCAAAGCCTGCTTTTGATCGCTTTTGTTGCAAACGCTGACGCAGGTGGGCCCTGTGCTAAGCTGGCGACCCTTTTTTAGCAGTGGAGTCTGGGCGATGAAGGCACGCATCCAATGGGCGGGCGAAGCCATGTTCCTCGGTGAGTCGGGCAGTGGCCATGTGGTGGTCATGGATGGCCCGCCGGAAGCCGGTGGCCGTAACCTGGGCGTACGCCCGATGGAAATGCTCCTGCTGGGCGTAGGCGGTTGCAGCAATTTCGACGTGGTCAGCATCCTGAAGAAATCCCGCCAGGCCGTGGAAAGCTGCGAAGCCTTCCTGGAGGCCGAGCGTGCCACCGAAGACCCCAAGGTATTCACCAAAATCCACATGCATTTCGTGGTAAAGGGCAGGGCGCTGAAAGAGGCGCAGGTGAAGCGCGCTATCGAACTGTCGGCGGAGAAGTATTGCTCGGCGTCGATCATGCTGGGCGCGGCCGGGGTGGCCATTACCCATGATTACGAGATAATTGAGTTGGGTTGATCGCTCAATCGGCGGACAAAAAGAAAGGGCGCTGTGATAGCGCCCTTCTTTTGGCTCAGATTCGGTACGTGCTTTTAGTCATGACCTTGGCCAATAGGCTCATGCCAAACCGCACTGGCGCCGGGAAGCGAAAACCACCGGCATCCAGCGCGCTTTCTGCGTGATGTTCTTCATCAATGCGCATCTGCTCAAGAATGGCACGGGACTTTTCGTCTTCGGCCGGCAGTTGTTCCAAATGTTCGTCCAGATGTTTGCACACCTGATGTTCAGTCGCTGCGACAAAACCCAGGCTGACCTTGTCGCTGATCAGGCCGGCCGCGGCGCCGATCCCAAACGATAAACCGTAGAACAGCGGGTTCAACACGCTCGGGTGACTGCCCAGTTGGCGGATGCGTTGCTCGCACCAGGCCAGGTGATCGATTTCTTCCTCGGCGGCATGCTCCATGGCTGCGCGCACCTGCGGCAGCTTGGCGGTCAGCGCCTGGCCCTGGTACAGCGCCTGGGCGCAGACTTCGCCGGTATGGTTGATGCGCATCAAGCCGGCGACGTGGCGGGTCTCGGTCTCGCTCATCTGCGCGTCGGGCTGCACGATGGCGGGCGAGGGGCGATACGGCTGGCCGCTGAAGGGCAGCAGCGTACGCATGGCCATGTCGGCTTGCAGCAACAGACGGTCAATCGGCGAGTAGTGACGTTGGGTAGTCATGCTGACCTCCGGGAAGAATCTCGGCGGCCAGTTTACCGCAAGAGAGGGGCAAGCGTTTGCGTTGCGTCAAGGGCATGGAGTCGCAGCCTGGGCGGCGACCTTTGCTGAAAGGCTGATCAGCCCGGCGGCCAGTTCATCTGGCGCTGGCCCAGCACGTGCATATGGATGTGATAAACGGTCTGCCCGCCTTTCGGGTTGCAGTTCATCACCACCCGGAAACCTTCTTCACACCCTTGTTCTACAGCCAGGCGCTGGGCGGTGAACAGGATATGACCGGCCAGGGCTTTATCTTCTTCAGTCAGGTCATTGAGCGTGGGGATGTGTTTCTTGGGAATGACCAGGAAATGCACGGGCGCCGCCGGATAGATGTCCTTGAACGCCAGGACTTGATCATCTTCGTAGATGATATCCGCGGGTATTTCTCTGTTGATGATCTTGGTGAACAGAGTATCCACAGCTGTTTCTCCATTATGAAAGTGCAGGATGAGTGTACCCAGCCCGTCAGCGTGGGCAATAGGCCTTGTTGATGGCGCCGGCGATCTTGCGGGTCAGCCAGCGTGGGCTGAAACGCGGGCTGAAGGCGATCCAGCGGTTGCGACGGCCGGGGATGATGATGGCTTTGTTCTTTTCCAGTGCGCGTACGGTGTAGAGCGCCACTTCTTCGGGGCTCATCAGCTGTTGGCTGCGGTCGAGCCTGGCGGTGTCCATCTGCGCGGTGCCGAAGAACGCGGTGCGTGTCGGGCCGGGGCAGAGCACCGAGACCTTGATGCCGCAGGTTTTCAGTTCTTCGCGCAAGCCTTCGGAGAAATGCAGCACATAGGCCTTGCTGGCGTAATAAGTGCTCATCCACGGGCCGGGCTGGAATGCCGCGATGGACGCCACATTGAGAATCTGCCCGCCGCCGTGCAGCGCCATGGCATTGCCGAGCGCATGGCACATACGGGTCAGGGCCAGGATGTTGACCTCCATCAGGTCCTGTTCGGTCATCCAGTCCTGGGCCAGGAACGGCCCGCTGGTGCCGATGCCGGCGCAGTTCACCAGCAGGTCGATCTGCCGCTCGCCTTCTTCAAGCTCCAGCAGGAACCCGGACAAGCGCAGTGGCTCGCCAAGGTCGCAGGCCCGGAACAGCACTTCGACGCCAAAGCGTTGGGTCAATTCGATTGCAATGCTTTCCAACTGATCACGCTGGCGGGCCACCAGAATCAAGCTGCGGCCGCGACGGGCGAGTGCTTCGGCCAGGGCCAGGCCGATTCCGCTGGAGGCGCCGGTGATCAGAGCGTAACGGGTCATGCCTTTCTCCATCGCAACGCCGCCGCGCCTGTGACAGAGGCATCACAGGCCGGGGGCGTTTCTTCACTGTTCTGGAGAGTCTACAGGTTCGCCCGCTTCGTCAGCACTCTGCGCTTCGTCTTCTTCGACGGTTGCCGCCTGGTCGGCGTCTTCGTCGGAGGTGATGGAGCTGCTTTCGTAGCTGCTGTCCACGTTGGCTTCGAGCTGGTCCAGGTAACCGTTCATGCCCAAGGTCACCACGATGGCAAGCATGACTGGAATAAACGCCAACCACAGCGTGGCCAGGACTTTTACCGCGGTGGAGTTACGTGGCGGTGGCGCACCATACTGGTTGGCGCCTGCATTGCCCGGCAGTACCAGCAACAGGATCGGGAAGACACTGTTCACCAATGGCACCAGGTTGAGTAGGTACAACCAGCCCGACCAGCCCAGGTCATGCAGGCGCTGCACGCCGATTTGTACACTGACCCATACCAGCGCCACAAACAGCGCGAGACCCAGCAGTACTCCGATGATGGTGCCCGCAATCGGTGAGGCGGTAGCCACGGCAAAGCTGACGGTGCTGATGATGCCACCCGCAACCAGCATCGCCAGGGTCAACACCAGGGTCCATGCCAGGTAGCGCAGGCGGCCGATCCGCCCATGGATAGTGAAGACTTTGAGGGTGGCGTACTCGGGCAAGTCATCACCCACCGCCGCGCGGGGAGGCGCATAAGGCGAGGCATCCGGACGCGCGAAACCAGAAGGGCCGGAATCCGTCTCGTGAGTTTCAGCGAGGCTGAAGGCCACAGGCTGTTCGGGCTCAATGCGCGCGTCGACACCGGCGTTTTTCAGCGCGGTGAGGTAGGTTTCCGCATCCGGGCGAGACAGGTCGCGCTTGAGCGCAACCGGGCGGCCGGTAAAGAGCTTTTCGATGGCTTCGACTTCGCTCTTGAACAGCTCGGCCAGGTTCAGTTTGGCCGTGGTGCTTTCGACACCCGGGAGCAAGGCTCCATCAAACACAATCTTGAAACGGTTGTCGCTCATGCGGGCTTCCTTGTCACTTGTTCAGGGAGGTAGTGCAGGCCCGTCTAATCAGCAGGCCTGGCAGTTGGGTCAACGTGGCCAGCGCAGTTGTGCCGCCTGTTCGCGTGCCTTGCGGTATTCGGCATCCAGGCGCGCAACGAGTTCATCGACGCTGGGCAAATCATCAATCTCACCGACGCCTTGGCCAGCAGACCATACAGTCTTCCAGGCTTTGGCCTCGTCGCTCAACGGCTTGAGCTTGGAGCCGAAGTTGACCTCGCCTTTGCCTTGCAGGGCGGCGAGGTCGAAACCGGCGTTTTCCAGGCTCTGGCGCATAAAGCTGGCGGGCACGCCGGAGACAGCGGGAGTGTGCACGATGTCGGCGGCGCGCGATGTGAGCAGCATCTCTTTATACGCATCCGGTGCCTGGCTTTCGGTAGTGCCGATAAAGCGCGTGCCGAAATAGGCCAGGTCTGCACCGAGCAGTTGGGCAGCGAGAATCTCGTGCCCGTGATTGAGGCAGCCGGCCAGCAGCAGGGTTTTGTCGAAGAACTGGCGGATCTCGGCAATCAGCGAGAATGGGCTCCAGGTGCCGGCATGGCCACCGGCGCCGGCGGCTACGGCGATCAGGCCGTCCACACCGGCCTCGGCAGCCTTCTCGGCATGGCGGCGGGTGGTGACGTCGTGGAACACCAGGCCACCGTAGCTGTGTACCGCGTCCACCAGCTCTTTGACGGCACCCAGGCTGGTAATGACGATGGGCACTTTATGCTCAACGCAGATCGCCAGGTCTGCCTCCAGGCGGGGATTGCTGTTGTGCACGATCAGGTTGACGGCATAGGGCGCGGGGTTGTACAGCAGCGCCAGGCCCGCTTCGATTTCCTCCAGCCAGGCCTTGAACCCGCTGCTTTCGCGTTGGTTAAGCGCCGGGAAACTCCCGACCACCCCATTGCGGCAGCACGCCAGGACCAGTTGCGGGTTGGAAATCAGGAACATCGGCGCCGCCACGAGGGGCAGGCGCAGACGTTGTTCAAGCAGAGCGGGCAGCGACATTGGAGGTACCCCAAGTAATTGAAGTTAGAACGGTTTGACCACGACCAAAATTACGATAGCCAGCAATATCAGAACGGGCACTTCATTGAACCAGCGATAAAAGACATGGCTGCGGGTGTTTTCGCCACGGGCAAAGCGTTTTACCTGCGCGCCGCACATATGGTGGTAGCCAATGAGCAGTACGACGAGGGTCAGCTTGGCGTGAATCCACCCGCCCGAATGAAAGATGCCTGGGTTCAGATAGATCAGCCAGCCGCCGAAAATCAACGTGGCGATCATCGCCGGCCCCATGATGCCGCGATACAACTTGCGCTCCATGACGCTGAAACGCTCTTTGCTGACGGTGTCCTCGCTTTGGACGTGGTAGACGAACAGGCGTGGCAGGTAGAACAGCCCGGCAAACCAGCAGACGACGCTGACGATGTGGAAGGCTTTGATCCATAGATAGAGCATTTCTAGTTATTCCCAGGTTCACGGTAACTGAGGATAGTAGTGGCTCATGCGCCCATACGTCACGTTGGCGGTTGTCGCAGGACGATACGACCCCTATTATCGACGGCTTTCCAGTGGGTTCGTTGAGGGCAGGTTTATGGTCAAGGTCGGTATCGTCGGCGGCACGGGTTACACCGGTGTCGAATTGCTGCGTCTGTTGGCTCAGCATCCGCAAGCTGAGGTGGTGGTCATCACTTCCCGATCCGAGGCCGGGCTGGCCGTGGCCGATATGTACCCGAACCTGCGCGGTCATTACGACGGCCTGGCGTTCAGTGTTCCGGACATCAAGACCCTGGGCGGCTGCGACGTGGTGTTCTTCGCCACCCCGCACGGTGTTGCCCACGCCCTGGCAGGCGAGTTGTTGGCCGCCGGCACCAAGGTGATCGACTTGTCGGCGGACTTCCGTCTGCAGGACGCTGATGAGTGGGCCAAGTGGTATGGCCAGCCGCACGGCGCGCCGCAGTTGTTGGAAGAGGCGGTGTACGGCCTGCCGGAAGTGAATCGTGAACAGATCAAGCAAGCGCGCCTGATTGCTGTACCGGGCTGCTATCCGACGGCTACACAGTTGGGCTTCCTGCCTTTGCTGGAAGCGGGGCTGGCAGACGCTTCGCGCTTGATCGCGGACTGCAAGTCAGGCGTCAGCGGTGCCGGTCGTGGTGCGGCGGTTGGTTCGCTGTACTCCGAGACGTCGGAAAGCATGAAGGCCTATGCGGTGAAAGGTCACCGTCACTTGCCAGAAATTCGTCAGGGGCTGCGCCGCGCGGCTGGGAAGGACGTGGGCCTGACCTTCGTCCCGCACTTGACCCCAATGATCCGCGGTATTCACTCCACGTTGTACGCCACCGTGGTCGATCGCTCGGTCGACCTGCAGGCGCTGTTTGAAAAGCGTTATGCCAACGAACCGTTCGTCGATGTGATGCCGGCCGGCAGCCACCCGGAAACCCGCAGCGTGCGCGGTGCCAATGTGTGCCGGATTGCTGTGCATCGCCCGCAGGACGGTGACCTGGTCGTGGTGTTGTCGGTGATCGATAACCTGGTTAAGGGCGCGTCCGGCCAGGCGGTGCAGAACATGAACATCCTGTTTGGCCTGGATGAGAAGTTGGGGCTGTCCCACGCGGGCATGCTGCCTTGAGGCGGTTGAGTCGCTAAGCAAAAGGCCCGTTGATCGGGCCTTTTGTGTTTTTAATGGCGACAGCGCAGATTGATATACCGTAACAATAGTTGACCGCTTTTCTAGGAGAAGCGGATAATGCCGACCATTACGCATATGGCGGCGCTACGCCGGGAGATTATCAGCATGAGCGTTGAATCCTTCACCCCCACGGCTTTGCAATTCACCCACGGTGCTGCGCACAAGGTGAAGAGCCTGGTCGATGAAGAGGGTAATGATCGCTTGAAGCTGCGCGTATTCGTTACGGGCGGCGGTTGTTCAGGATTTCAGTACGGTTTTACCTTCGATGAAGATGTAGCCGATGATGACACCATCGTTGAGCGCGAAGGCGTAAGTTTGGTTGTGGACCCGATGAGCTTCCAATACCTGGCCGGTGCCGAGGTGGATTACCAGGAAGGTCTGGAGGGTTCACGCTTTGTGATCAAGAACCCTAACGCTACCACCACCTGTGGTTGCGGGTCTTCGTTCTCGATCTGATCGGCAACGGATGCAAAAACGCCGCTTGGCTGTGATAGGCCAAGCGGCGTTTTGCTGTGCGCAGATTTTAGGTCGGGTAGATGGCGCCCAGTACCCGAAGTCCTCGTGCCCCGGTGACGCTTGGGCGGTTGGCGGCGATGCCTTCGAGACAGCAATGGGCCAGCCATGCGAAGGCCATGGCCTCGACCCAGTCGGGGTCTACTCCGTAAGTGGCGGTGCTGCTGACTTGAGTCGATGGTAGCAGGGCGGCCAGGCGCTTCATCAGCGTGGTGTTGTGGGCACCGCCGCCACACACCAGCAGTGTTTCGGTCTGGGGCTGGGCGGCCTGCAGGGATTCGATGATGGTCAGGGCGGTCAGCTCAAGTAGCGTGGCCTGAACATCCTGAGGCTCGAATGTTGGTAAGCGACCCAGGTGTTGGTGCAGCCATTCCAGATTGAACACTTCGCGGCCGGTGCTCTTGGGGCCCGTGGTCACGAAGAAAGGGTCGCTGAGCAGGGCGTTGAGTAGAGCTGGCTCGACCTTGCCGCTGGCCGCCCACTGGCCATCACGATCAAAGTGTTCACCGCGTTGCTGGTGAATCCATGCATCCAGCAGGACATTGCCTGGGCCGCAGTCGAAGCCGGCTACAGGTTTGCCGGTCTCAATCAGGCTGAGGTTGCTGAAACCTCCCACATTCAATACGGCACGGTTACCGCTGTGCTCGCCAAATAGCGCTTCATGGAACGCAGGGACCAGCGGGGCGCCCTGACCGCCGGCGGCGACGTCGCGGCTACGGAAATCGCTGACCACGGTGATGCCTGTAAGCTCGGTGAGCAAGGCCGGGTTGCCGATCTGTACGGTAAAGCCCCGTGCGGGTTCATGGCGGATGGTCTGGCCATGGCTGCCAATTGCGCGAATGTCCTGGGGCTTGAGGTTTTGTTGGTCGAGTAAAGCGTGAATACCTTGAGCGGCAAGCTTCACCCAGTTCTGCTGGGCGATGGCTGAGCGAGCGATCTCATCTGCCCCGCTGGCGCAAAGAGCAAGCAGCTCAGTGCGCAGGGTGTCGGGCATGGGAATGTAGTGTGTAGCGATCAGCTTGATCGCCGGGGACTGCTCGATCAAGGCGATGTCCAGGCCATCAAGGCTGGTCCCGGACATCACGCCAATATAGAGCGCCATACTTAACGCTTCGCCGAAGCCAGCAGGGTGGAGCGTTCTTGGTCCATGCGCGCCATCAACGGCTGGCTCTGTTGCATGAAACGGGCACGCTCGGCCTTGGCGATCGGGTCGGCCATGGGCAGCTTCTGGCCCAGTGGGTCGACGTGAACGCCATTGACCTGGAACTCATAATGCAAGTGTGGGCCGGTGGACAGGCCGGTAGTACCGATATAGCCGATCACCTGGCCTTGTTTCACTGTGCCGCCGGTTTGCACGCCCTTGGCAAAGCCTTGCATGTGGCCATACAGGGTGCGGTAGGTATTGCCGTGCTGGATGATCACGGTATTGCCATAGCCGCCACGACGTCCTGCCAGCAGGACTTTACCGTCGCCGGCTGCCTTGATCGGCGTGCCACGCGGGGCGGCGTAGTCGACGCCTTTATGGGCGCGGATTTTGTTCAGAATTGGATGCTTGCGACCCATGGAGAAACGCGAGCTAATACGAGCGAAGTCCACTGGGGTGCGGATGAAGGCCTTGCGCATGCTATTGCCATCGGCAGTGTAGTAGCTGCTGTTACCTTGTTTGTTGGTGTAGCGCACGGCGGTGTAGGTCTTGCCGCGGTTGGTGAAGCGTGCGGAGAGAATGTTGCCGGTGCCCACGACTTTGCCGTTGGCGACTTTCTGCTCGTAGATCACGTCGAATTCGTCGCCCTGGCGAATGTCCTGGGCGAAGTCGATGTCGTAGCCGAACACGCTGGCCATGTCCATGGTCATGCTGTGGGACAGGCCTGCCCGGGCCGCCGACTGTGACAGGGAGCTGTTGATCACCCCGTGTACATAGGCCGAGCGCATGACCGGCTTGGTAGTGATCCGATTGAAGGCAAAGCCTTTGGCGCCCTTTGTCAGGGTAATGCTTTCGAGGTCGCTGACATTGCTGTGCAGGTTGTTCAGTTGGCCATCGGGGGCGAACTCGAATTCGAGCTTCTGGCCGTGCTTGAGCTGGGTGAACTGCTTGGCTTGTTTGTCGCTCGCCAGCACTTCATTAACGGTAGCGGCGGGGAGGCCGACCTTCTCGAATAGAGTCGACAGGGTGTCGCCCTTGGCCACGATCACTTCGCGGTGCTGAGGGTTTTTGGCCGTGTCGGCAGCAGGCGCAGCTGTACTCTGGGCTGCTTGTTGGGTGTCTTCGGGGCTGTTTTCTATCTGGGCGAACGGTGATTCGGTGGTCGTATTTGTGGCTTGTTGCGCGTCGGAAGCGTCTTGATCTTGTGTCAGTTGTTCAACTGGACTTTCCAGGTCAAGGCTCAGGGATGTTCGTTTGGCTTCTACGTCACTGGAAGGGAATACCAGGAGTGCCAGGCTGAGAAGGGCGGCGATACCACTTGCGGCGAGCAGGTGGGTCTTCGGGTAAAGCGGCGGCGCTTTAGACGGTTCAGTGGTCATAGGTAATTTTGACTTTGAAGATGAAATGGAAAAGATGAATGACATGATGAAGATGAAATAACTGTATAAAATATAACCAAATCATCTGTGGCGCAAGCTCGCGAACGCTGGGCTTGCTGAACGGTGTCCGTTCGCAGGGCAAAACTTGTAATTAGTCCCTGATCTTGTATGGTTGGTTCCCTTTTGAATCTGAGCCTTGCGGGTCTGTTATGAAGTCGGTTGAAGAGCAGCTAGCGCTGATAAAACGTGGTGCGGAAGAACTGTTGGTCGAAGCTGAGCTGATCGAAAAGCTCAAGCGTGGTCAGCCCCTGCGTATTAAGGCTGGCTTTGATCCGACTGCGCCGGATCTGCACCTGGGGCATACGGTGCTTATTAATAAGCTGCGCCAGTTCCAGGAGTTGGGGCACCAGGTCATCTTCCTTATAGGTGACTTCACCGGAATGATCGGTGATCCGAGCGGCAAGAGCGCCACACGTCCGCCGCTGACCCGTGAGCAGGTGCTCGATAATGCCGAGACCTACAAGACTCAGGTATTCAAGATACTCGATCCAGCCAAGACCGAAGTGGCGTTCAACTCTACTTGGATGGATCAGATGGGGCCGGCGGACTTCATTCGCTTGACCTCTCAGTACACTGTCGCGCGCATGCTTGAGCGTGATGATTTCGACAAGCGCTACTCCACCAATCAGCCGATCGCCATTCACGAGTTCCTCTACCCGTTGGTTCAGGGCTATGACTCGGTAGCGTTGCGTGCGGACGTTGAGCTGGGCGGCACTGATCAGAAGTTCAACCTGTTGATGGGGCGTGAGCTCCAGCGTGCGTATGGGCAGGAAGCCCAGTGCATCCTGACCATGCCGTTGTTGGAAGGGTTGGATGGCGTCAAGAAGATGTCCAAGTCCCTGGGGAACTATGTCGGTATCCAGGAGGCGCCGGGCGTTATGTACGGCAAGCTGGTTTCGATTCCTGATGCTTTGATGTGGCGTTACTTCGAGTTGCTGAGCTTCCGGTCGATGGACGAAATCAATGCGCTGCGTGCTGATGTAGAGGCAGGCGCTAATCCACGTGACGTGAAGATTAAGCTGGCGGAAGAGATTGTTGCGCGTTTCCATGGTGAGGAGGCTGCGGCCAGTGCTCACCGTGCTGCGGGTAATCGCATGAAGGATGGCGAGTTGCCTGATGATTTGCCGGAGATCGAGCTGTCTGCTGCCGAGGCGATGCCGATTGCTGCCGTGCTTAATAAGGCTGGCCTGGTTAAGAACTCGGCGGTTGCGCGCGACCTTCTGGGTTCGGGTGGGGTGCGTATAGATGGTGAGGTTGTGGATCGCACCTTTATATACGAGCTGGGCGCTACCCACGTTTGCCAGGCGGGGAAGAAGGCATTTGCGCGCATTACGCTAAAATCCGAATAAACCTGAAATTAAGTGTTGACGGCGAATTTTATCTGTCTATAATTCGCCCCACTTCCGGCGCAGTCGAAGCGGAAAACTCCTTGGTAAACAAAGAGTTACGCGGAATTCGACAGCGACTTGCTTCAGTTCATCGAAGCCCAGAAGCAGTTGATAGGGCAGTGTTGTCTGGCTCTATTAACGTTTCGATCTTCTCGGTCGAAAGCGGAGAAAAAGAGGTGTTGACAGCAGCGTGTAACGCTGTAGAATTCGCCTCCCGCTAACGAGAGATCGGAAGCGCAAGTGGTTGAAGTTGTTGAAGAAATCTTCGAAAACTTCTGAAAATAATCACTTGACAGCAAATGAGGCTGCTGTAGAATGCGCGCCTCGGTTGAGACGAAAGATCTTAACCAACCGCTCTT